>NZ_AAXY01000004.1 GCF_000169375.1 Marinobacter sp. ELB17 | reverse complement strand
GCTGTCGCCGGGCAGGCACGGTTAAAGCCTGATGAAAACGATCCATCTAACCAGGTTTTTCCACGCCCCACAGGCCCCCATAGATACACACCTTGAACATCCGCGTCGCCTGATTGCAACTTTTCATAGCAGCGCTGCAAACTCAAGGCAGTCCGGTGCTGAGCGGGGTCGTCTTTAAAACCCGCGGCCAGTGCCTGCTGGTAGGCCGCATAGGGGGAAAGCATGGTCATTCAGGTTGTTTTTCCTCAGTTGGCACGCCCAAACACTCTTTCGAAGAAACCGGCGGTTTTTACCTCTGGTATGGGCAAGCTGTCTACTTCGGCCGTTGCCTTGCGCCAGAACTTCTGCGGGTCGTCCAGTTCTGCCACCAACGCCCGCTGCTCTGCCGTGTAATGGTTATGTTCGCCGGTCAAACCCTGTGCAACCAGTGCTTTTGCCCACAGATAAAGGGCGCCGCGAACGATTTTGAGAATTGTGCTGTATTCCTCGCGACTTACATTAATCGCAAGCTCCGCGCTCAGGTTGATTTGCTTCTGAAGAACGGCGGTTATCTCTTTACTCAACTGTATCCGTTTGCCGTTGCCTTTTTTGCTGGTCAGGCAGAATTTCTCCAGATCGTTGACGCCTTCGGTCAGGTCAAGCCGGCCAAAGTCCGTTGTTTGCTGCGGGTTCACCGGCGCTGGAATCCAGCCATATTGGGGAGAGTTCGCAACAATGTGGCCGGGCAAACCGCGGCGATACGGCGGTGCGGCATCCGCATTCTCATAGCCGTCAAATTCAGTCCTTAACCAGGCCGACATATTCTTGTGTCGCAGCATCATGGCAAAGGTGATCGCTGAGGGCATAATGCCTTCAAGCAACTCCGATGAATCCTGAGTTCGTTCCTCAAGCTGGGTAGCAGATACTGGCATAATTTCCCCTAAAGCAACCGGTGTTATCTTATTCCTGTCGCCAGAAATTGTTGTTTTTTATTTAGTTCGCTTAATCGAATATCAGCACTAAAAAATAGCCAATACACCGGTCGGCCACTGTTGTTAAAAGGTTGTTAATTTGTAACATTGCGTATTAGTAGCGGCTATAAATTGCAATTTTATGGTGCACTCGCATTCAATCTCTCAAAAATGGATTTGCTCTGGCTTTTGTTTCACGTTTTATACCGCCCGCGTAGCGATAACGTCTAACTCTACCCAAATAGGGTCTGTTCCAACTGTCATGTGTTTGTCCTGTTCAAACCCGTAGGTCAACTCCGGCCAGCTTCCGACTTGAGCTGTTTTAATCGGCGCCACAACGTGGTCTGGCTAATGCCCAAATACTCCGCAGCGCGGGTTTTGTTGCCTTCAAACTGATTCAGTACTTTCAGAATTTCCTCCTGTTCCAGAGCCTGAAGGTGGCCGCTTTCCGCCTGGCCTGGCACCTGCTTCGCGACCGTTTCAAATAGCTCGGGAATCAGGCTGGGCAAGTGCGCTGAAAACTGACTGATGGAGTCGTACAGTGTCGAAGACACCAACAGACGCTCAAGCAGATTTTCAAGTTGACGAACGTTGCCGGGCCAGTGATATCTGAAAAAGTGTGGAACCAGAATGGCGACCAGAGAATCCTCATCTGCGTCAATCTGATAGCGTTGGCCAAGCAACGAAATAAAGTGCCGGGTAAGCGGTTCAATATCTTCCGGGCGCTCTTTTAAAGGAGGAAGGTTAACGATGAATACATTAAGCCGATAGTAGAGGTCTTCCCGGAAACGGCCCGTCCGGACCTCTTCAATAAGATCGTGAGTCGTGGCTGCTACAAATTTGATGTTCAATGCAATCAATCGGCGTGACCCAACCGGCCGGACTTCCCTTTCCTGGAGAACCCTCAGCAGTTTTGCCTGCTGGGGCATTGGCAGCGAATTGATTTCATCCATGAAGAAGGTGCCGTTGTTTGCTGACTCCAGCAGACCGGACTTACCACCACTACGGGAGTTGGTGAAGGCTCCGTCAGCGTACCCAAACAACTCGGATTCAAACAACTCTCCGGGAATGGCGGCGCAATTGATGGCGACGAAAGGACCGTCATGGTTGGCACTCGACTCATGAACAATGCGGGCAGCAAGCTCCTTGCCGGTTCCGGTTTCGCCCCTAACCAGAACCGCTCCGGGCGTAGCTCCGTAAATCCGCAGAAATGCTTCACTTCGGCCATGGACAACGATTGAGAAACAAGCCGCTCTGCCGACGAATGTCTGTCCACACTTTTTTGAGGAGCGGCCTTGATGGAATAGAGATGGCCTACACGTTTGCCATCGATATCAAACGCCGCTTTGTCGACCCGACATAAACGGTCATCGAGCAGTATGGCTTCCGCCACCGTATTCGGTGTCTGCAAAAAGCGACCGTCGAGGAAACGGTCAACCCGCTTGTTACGAACCAGCCCGTTCACCAACTGCAAAGCCTGGCGGTTGAAACCAATAACCTGTTCATCACGGTTGGTGATGATTGCTGCCACTGGCGACTGATCCAGCAGGAACTGGCCAAATGCCCGCTGTTCTCCCTCGCGCTTAAACTCACCCGCGACAGTAATAGCCTTTCGAATCATTTGACGACAGGCGTTACGAGAATAAATCAGGATGTACGGAATACCGGCCTGCTCAGCAAGATCACAAACATAGCTCGTCCCGATCACCACCCCGAAGCCGTCTTTGTCGATCCCGTTGAAAATGTCTTTTGCCTCTTCCGCCGTCTGATACGTGCGATGGACAATCTCGACCCCCTCAACATAATCCAGAAACTCCGTCCACGCGCCCTGGTGTTCATGGGTCAGTATCAGCATTGTGCGGCTGACCTGCCGGGCCTTGAGCACAGCATTCACAAGATCTGACTGCAGCACTTCTAACGCCACCACCGGAACCGGCAGCGTATCCTGAAGGTAGAACGCGTTGGCACCGGCACTGACAAACACATCAACGGCATCATGCTCCACCAGCCTTCGTGCAGACATCAGTGCATCGTTGAAAATACTGTCGATAATGATGACGTCTGCAATGGATGCATATTCCGGTATCAACGAATGAACCAATTTGCTGAGCTTGGAGTTGCCAATAAGGCACACTCTTACCCGGCTGGTTGCGGCATTATTGAAATCCAAGGCGGCTCTCCTTCGTGTAAGCTACTTAACGAAATATCCAGGGCTCAAGGGGAAGTCGCCGAACCTCGTATTCACGAATGGTTTCGCCAAAAGCCAAAGTGCGGCCAATATCGTCCAGGCCACTCAACAGATTATCCCGGCGACCTGGCTCCACCACAAACGGCCACACATCTTTACCGTGACCAAGCTCGCACTGCTCAAGATCAACATTCAGGACACATTCGCCCGGCTGGTTCGCAAGTTCGAACAACCTGTCTATTACAGACTGCGCAAGAATCACCGGTAGCAGGCCATTGTTGAAACAGTTGTTAAAGAAGATATCACCGAAGCTGGGAGCCAGCACCACGCGAATGCCATAATCATGCAGCGCCCACACAGCATGCTCGCGAGAAGATCCACACCCGAAGTTTGCACCCGCAAGCAGAACAGTCCCGTGATCATATGGGGACTGATTCAGAATAAAATCAGGATTCGGTCGTCGTTCAGTGACGGGAATATCCACATCGCCGGGGTCCAGGTAGCGTTCGTCATCAAACAGAAAATCACCGTAACCGGTTTTCCCCAGCATCTTCAGATACTGTTTGGGAAGGATGGCATCTGTGTCTACGTTGGTTCGGTTGAAGGGAATAACCAGGCCCGAATGTGCTTTGAAGGGCTCCATATCATAGCTCCCGAACATCGGTGAGTTTACCGGTCAGCGCTGCTGCAGCTGCCATCAGAGGACTCATTAGATGAGTTCGGCCGCCCTTACCTTGCCGCCCTTCAAAATTTCGATTAGAGGTGGATGCACAGCGCTCGCCGGGCTGTAAGCGGTCATCGTTCATCCCAAGGCACATCGAACAACCTGCCGAGCGCCATTCAAAACCGGCTTTCTGAAATATCGCATCCAGGCCCTCTCTCTCAGCCTGAAGCCGAATCTGACCGGAGCCCGGAACAATCAGCGCCTGGGTAATTGAGCGGCTTACCTTCTGGCCCTTCACAAGATTCGCAACTGCCCTGAGATCTTCCATCCGGGCATTAGTACAGGAGCCGATAAACACCTTGTCTACAGGCAAATCTTTCAACGCCTGCCCGGGCTCAAGCCCCATGTAGTCCAGTGTGCGCTTGAACGAAGCCCTTGCGGCCTCGTCAGATCCGGCCGATTCAGGCACACATCCGTCAATGCCCACCACCATCTCAGGGGACGTGCCCCAGGTTATCTGCGGTATCAGCGCGGAGACCGGAAAGTACTCCTCACGGTCAAAAACCGCATCATCGTCTGAGTGCAGCTTTTGCCAGTAGCGACAGGCATCCGCATATTCAGTGCCCTTAGGCGTATAGGGCCGGCCACGCACGTAAGCCTCGGTGGCCGCATCGTAAGCGATCATGCCTGCCCGGGCGCCAGCCTCAATACTCATATTACAAATGGTCATACGCCCTTCCATGGACATATTTCGTATGGTTTCTCCCGCATATTCTATGGCGTAGCCGGTTCCGCCAGCGGTACCAATGCGACCGATCAATGCCAGAATCAGGTCCTTGGGTGTCACGCCAAATCCCAGGGTTCCATCAAACACCACTCGCATATTTTTCTGGCGATGAGTACGCAGTGTCTGGGATGCCAGCACATGTTCAACGTCGCTGGTGCCAATACCCATGGCCAACGTTGCAAACGCACCATGGGTCGCGGTGTGGGAATCACCACAAACGATGGTCATACCGGGCAGAGTCAGGCCCTGTTCGGGGCCCACCACATGCACAATGCCCTGGCGTTCGTCTTCAAGCTCAATAAGCGGAATACCAAACTCACGACAGTTATGGGTCAGCGTTTCAACCTGAATCCGCGCCACCCGATCGGCGATTCCCGCAACGCCAAGCTCCCGCCGCATGGTCGGTACCGCGTGGTCCGGAACCGCTACGTTAGGGCTTATGCGCCACGGTTTACGGCCAGCTGAACGCAAACCTGAAAACGCCTGGGGAGACGTCACTTCGTGGAGCAGGTGTCTGTCAACGTAAAGCAAAGCGGAACCGTCTGCCAGCTCAGCTACCAGGTGCCTATCCCAAAGTTTGTCGTAAAGCGTCTGTGAAGCCATACCGCTATCCTCGTTGTGAACGCTTCAGTGCCGTCTGAACCGTCTCCCAGTCAAGCCACTGATAAAGGTCATCGCCCTCGTCGGCATCAAGCCGATAACCGCACCAGGTGTCCAGCCGGCCATTTTGCAACGGCTCAATAATGCAGTAGGGGCGCAAGCAACCCGTTTTCGTCAAACCCTCGGCCTCAAGCTTCTGTTGGCTGTCTGACAGTCGCATTTGCGCCTGACCCTGAGCCTCCGCATTTTCGGCCGCCAGAGCTGCCACATTTTCACCAAAGCCACTAACGTAGGCCTGCCTGTAGGTCTGGCACGCCGCAGGTGTGCGAGCAAGCTCCTCAATAAACTGCACCCGATTGTCGCCACCCGCTTTCATTCCAGGCTGCGCGGCGCATCCGGATAGGCCCAGCAGCATCGCCAGCGCCGCCAGAGCCGCCGTTCTGTTAAGCCAGGAACCGAAGAGTTTCTTCAAGGGAAAGTACATCGACATATTTGATTCCCAAGTCTCGCAGATTGGCCTCATGCGCCGCAGCATCACGATCACCCACGGCTTCCCGCGGAACTAACGTACGGTAGTTGTATTGCAGACTGTCCAGGGCCGTTGCGCGCACGCAACCGCTGGTTGTGAGCCCGGTCACGACCGTGCCGTCCACACCGGCGGCCTGAAGCCTGTCATGCAAATCGGTTGCAAAAAAGCCGCTGGCCCAATGCTTGACCAGCACCGGCTCATTCTGCTGAGGCGTAAGCCTTGCATCGATGTCTTCGAGGCCGGAGCCAATCTGGAGCACATTCAGCGCCGGCAGTTTTTCCCGGAACACCGTGGCTTGCGATTCATCGGAATAGGCAACTGTGGTGAAAAACACCGGCCAGCTCCGTTCCCGAAAAAACGCGAGCAGCTGTTGATTGGCTGCCACCACACTGTCCGCGTCCGAAGCCAGCGGGCTGAGCGCCGGGTTGGTAAACCCGACGCACATGTCCACCAGGATCAAGGCGTAGCGATTACCACGCCTCAATACGTTGGATGTGAGTTGCATCAGTGCACCCCGGAGGTTTTCCAGACAGGTGTTGCAGGTGCCGGTAATCCGGTCTCCGCCTCGCACCTGGCTTTGATCTCTTCAATGGTTCCCCCTCTTGAGAACAGATCGTCGCTATTGCGAGAGAGTGCCATTTCGGCGCGCAGCTCCGCGGTATCTCCCGCATCGAACTTGCCCATTCTGTCCAGAACAACGCCGTAACGACGGGCGCCTTCAACACTGACCAGACCCTTTAGGACGTCCGTTGCGACCGTCGCAGGGTCACGTTCCAGCGGGTTACCCCAACCGCCACCGCCCCAGGTATCAAAGATCACCAGATCTCCGGCTTCAACCTTGATATGGTCGCATTTAGACGGAAGAATCCGGCTCTCACCGTTGGCTTTTATCAGCTCCTTGCGACTGCGCATTCCAGGATCACCACCGATGACGCCCCAGGGATACGTCAGCCAGCGGTCATCATGGATGGATATCTCACCGTCAGCCAGAAGGCGATAAGCCATCCGAATGCCGTTACCACCACGGTGCTTACCTGCGCCACCCGAATCGGTAATCGTTTCGTAAGTCTCGATCCGAAGCGGGAAGTAGGCTTCTACAAACTCGTTGGGCACGTTGGTGAAGTTAGGCCAGAGGCTGTGGCCATCAGGGCCATCTCCAATCGGACGACCGGGAATTCCGCCAAAGCCAATCTGGAACAATTGGAACCACTCGCCTTTCGAGTCATACCCGGAATACATAAAGTGCGGCGAATCCGAAAAGCCGGCCGCATTCATGGCATCCGGTGTTCCTTGCCCCAACAAACCGCCCATCACGTCAAAGATGCGACCAAGCAGGTGCGTACGGCAGGAAAGTGCCGCAGGGAAATTCGGTTTCAAGATAGAGCCTTGCGGAATGCGCACATCCACCAGATCGTAAAACCCGTCATTGAACAGAATCGAGGGGTCAAACAGATTAATGGTGAACGCGCCGAAGAACATCTTGAACATTTCCTCGTTGAGGAAGTAGTTCACGGATGAAGGCGCCTGAGGGTCGGTCCCCTCAAAATCAAAAATGGCTATATCACCCTCGCGCCACATGGTGCAGCGAATGGTGTAAGGCCCCAGGCCCGCACCGTCATCACAGATGTAGTCTTCAAAAGACCGTTTTTCTTCAGGCACAACACTGCGAATGATCTCGCGCATCGCCACGTAGTTACGCTGCAACATCATGCCCAGGGCGCTGGCAAAAATGTCGTCACCAAAACGGTCGGCCAGTTCCACACAGCGGCGCCCCGCGATGCGGCAGGATGCAACAATGGCGTTGAAGTCAGAACGGTTCCAGCTGGGCATCCGCACGTTGTGCAGGATGAGCTCCAGAACGTCGTGATTCAGCACGCCTTTTTTGTAGATCTTGACCGGCGGAATCCGAATGCCCTCTTCGAAAATCGTCTGGGCATCGGTTGGCAGACTGCCGGGCACTTTACCGCCAACGTCGGACATGTGGCCAAACATGGCGGCCCAGTTGATCAGGCGGCCATCCTTGAACACCGGCACAAGAACCAACCAGTCAGGAAGGTGGCTCACCGCTCCGTCGCACATGTACGGGTCGTTCGTCAGGAAGACATCGCCTTCTTCAATATCTCCGCCGTAGGACTGCGTAAACCCGGTAATGAACGAGCCAAACTGACCGACCACCATTTTGCCTTCGTGGTTAGCGATCATGGGAAAGGCATCACCCTGTTCCCGGATGCCCGGAGACATGGCCGTTCGTATCAGTACCGCATCCATCTCATTACGGGCGTTAGCCATAGCATTCTCGATAATATCGAGGGTAACGGTATCGACATCAATCCGCTTGAGCGGAGTGGTATTTGGTTGAATAATATTCGCAGGCATACGATTACTCCTTACCTTGGTAGCCAACGGGCTCTATCAGCAGGTTGCCGACTTTGTCCACGGTTGCCTGATGGTCCGGGAAGATAACGGTAGTGGAGTCCATTTCCGTCACAATGGCGGGGCCAGGCACAACGTGACCCGGGCAGAGCTTGTCACGGTCGTACAGCGTCGCCTGATAGTCCGTGCCGCGAAGATAGATCGGGCTGTGCCCTGTGACGGCATCCGCAAGTGCTCCGGCCTCTGCTTCCCAAACACGATCGGCGATATTCGGCCGCGGCGCACGGGCAATAGCGCGCACGTTGACAAGCTCTCGGTCCTCCTCAAGAGAGAAGCTGAACAACTTTTCGTGCTCTGCATCGAATGCTTTTTGCAGTAACTCAAGGCCGTCTTTACGCAAATCGTCAGGCGATACATCCTGAGTCAACAACAGCGCCTGCCCTTGATAACGCAAATCCGCCTGCCAAATAACAGTCTGTTCATTGGCGGGTATTCCCTGTTTTTCCAGTGAAGCGCTGACCTGCCTGGTCAGGCCATCAAGAAGGCCCACCACCTCGTCCAGACTGAGTTCAGAGAAGTTCTTCACCAGCGAGCGAGATGCTTCATCCTTAACCCGTGTTGTCGCATCGCCATAGGCGCAAAGCACACCGGGCGATGGCGGCACAATAACCGGCCATGCGCCCATAAGAATGCCGAGCGCATTGGCGTGGAGAGGTCCCGCGCCGCCGAAACCACACAGAGCAAACTCTCGCGGATCGTAGCCCTGTTCAACAGAAATAAGGCGCAAAGCACCAAATATGTGTTCGTTGGCAATGCGTACAATGCCTTCGGCAGCCTCTTTTAGTGAGACCCCCATGGCATCCGCAACTCTTTGAACGGCGGCTTCGGCGAGGTCCACGCAAAGCGCCATTTCACCACCGAGCTTCTGGCTTGCAGGCAAGTAACCCAGCACAACGTTGGCATCTGTTACCGTCGCCTTCTCACCGCCTTTGTTATAGGCAGCAGGTCCTGGCTCTGCTCCGGCGCTGTCTGGCCCGACACGCAGGGCTCGAGTCAGTTCCGGTACGAAAGCAATGGATCCGCCACCCGCACCCACCGTTCGAACGTCCACCGAAGGCGCACGAACGGCTACATCACCCACTCTGGTTTCACGTCTTAAGCGCGCGCTGTTGTTCTCTATGAGAGCCACGTCGGTGGATGTGCCGCCCACGTCAAATGTCAGAACCTTGTCGAAACCGCCGCGAGAGCAAAACCAGATTGCGCCAGCCACACCGCCGGCAGGGCCAGAAAGCAGAAGGTTCACCGGCGTATAAGATGCCGACTCACCGTTGGCAAGGCCACCGTCTGAACGCAAGATTGAAAGCTCAACATCATCGGCCAGCCGCGCTCGAATCTCGGTTTCAAGGTGGTTCAGGTAGTTGGAAACTTCCGGGCGAACAAAGCTGTTTACCACGGTGGTTTCTGTACGCTCATACTCTTGCATCTCGGGCACGACGCGAGACGACAGAGAGACGGGTATTCCCGGCATTACCTCCGCCGCGATCTCGCCAATCCGCTCTTCGTGAACCCCACTGACATAAGCATTGATGAGCGATACAGTTAACGCCTCAATGCCTGCATCCTTCAGAAACTCGAGCTGTTTGCGGATATCAGCCTCGTCCAGGGGCGTTACAACTTCACCGCCCGCGCTCAGCCGCTCTATTGCTTCTACGGTATGCTCCAGTGGTGCAAGCAGGGGCTGCTTTTTGAACGTCACCCAGCCGCCCAGGCCACCCGGCACAAACGAGCGGGCAATGTGCAACACCTGCCTGTAACCGCGAGTCGTGACAAGGCCGACCTTTGCACCTCTTTGCGTAAGAATGGCATTGGTTGCCACCGTGGTTCCGTGCATGACCGAGCGAATCTGCTTTGGGTCAATTCCGGATGTCCGGCAAATTTTTTCAATGCCGTTCAAGACCCCCACGGACGAATCCGCAGGGGTAGAGGGTACTTTAGCCGTGTAGGTAGCACCCGTGTCGTCGTTGATGAGGAGCAGGTCCGTGAAGGTTCCACCGACATCAGCCCCAAGTCGAAAGCTCATACTTCTCTCCTGACTCTGTAATAGGGTTTGTGCCGGTTCAGCGAACGGCTGCCTGTTCAAGCTGGCGCAGACTTATGGAGTTACCATCAACACCCGGCGTGTTAAATTTTGGTATAGGGTTCAAAAAGACAGTGGCATGGCGACGTTGGTAATCGATGGTAAAGCCAGCCATTGAAACGATGCCGCGATCGCCATCTTCTGTATCTATGGTGCGAAGGCTGTAGTTCATCCATTTCCAGAACTCACCCTTGCGATCATAGACATCCGCCATATAAAACCGCGGAAACTCGGTATCCATATACATCACTTTTTTGCTGTACGGATGCTCCGGCGGCGCAATGGCTTCAACTACCCATACTTCACGGGGCTCCCACTGTTCCTTCGGGTTCCAGTAGGGTGCGTTATCCAGATCAACAATGGGGAATCTGGCGTTGCCACTGGCATCAAAGTCCCACGGATTGATAGTGCTATTTGCGACCACCAGGATCTTGCGCTTACCCAGCAGTTTGTATTCCGGATACCAGGTTGGGTGAGCATTAAAAATTTCAATATCGTCGTTGAGCTGATCGGTTCCACCGATCGGGTCCATCCAGGTTCCCCCGGATAAACGGCGGGTACGGCGTACCGATTTAATGTACGCCCAGCTGTCATCGAGCTTTGGGCTGTCATAACGAACCGTGTAAAGACCCAGCCCGCGAATATCCGCTGGATAGGTGGCGTACAACAATTGCTTCCAGAGCACGTCGTCATTGCCCTCAACAGTGTCCTCTTCGCCCAGGCGCCCTTTCATGTAATAGCGAAGCAAAGCCCACTCCTGAGTTCGTTCCAGGCCGCGTTCGTCATCTATAAACAAATAAGTAAACTGCGAGTAGTCCTGATAGTTCTTGATCGGCTGAGCAACGTTATGATTCCAGATCAGCTTTTCAGCGGCATTCGGTGTGTCTTCAGTGATATTTGGAAACGGTATGCCTGCCTTCCAACCCTCCATCATCCGGGTATCGGTGTTGAAGCTGACACCACCGGAATACTTCCGGGTGGCCGCCAGGTAATCGTCGCCCAAACGAATAGGTTCAGGATCTTTCAGAGTTATCACCAGGCCTTCGTCGCGGATCAGTTGCTGCTGAACATCCGTTAACAAGGTGTCTATTCCGTCGCCCAAAAAGGTATCAGAAAGACGCTGGTCAAGATTGCTCGCATTGATGACATCACCGGCAGACAGGTCCGCCGCCGACAGAAAACCCGAGCTCGTTATCAAACCCACAGCAAGGGCGAGGCTTTTAACAGAAGTAATTGTTTTCATTATTATTCTCCTTGAATCCTCAGAACTGATAAGTCAAACGGGCGACGAGTTGATCGTTGCCAGAGAAATATCCGAACAGATTGGTATCGTTGAAGCCCTGAAGCGGGCGATCCTGATCTTTTTCATGGAAGAAGATATCCGCTTCCAGACGTACTCGCACATGGTTACCGTAAGCAAACTCCACCGCAGGAATGATGAAGCCGCCGCCGTAGGTAAGGTCTGAACCCAGTGCCAAAGATGGATTGATCTGATCGTTAGCATAGTTGGCTGCAAGAACGGCCGTGAGAATACTGCTGAACTCTTTGGTTTCACCGCCAAAGCCGGCAAGGTTTACAATCTGCTCGTCTTTTTCAAAATCCGTTATCCAGTTATTGAACAGCTGAACAGTGAAGAAAGACGGGCGACTGGTACCCAGCGCACTCTGGAGATCAAGCTGCTTGTCTACGCGAAGCATTGAGCGGAAAAGGCTCTTTTCCTCGATGCCACAAAAACCCGGGAAAAATCCGCAACCCGCGCCTTCTGCGATGCTCTGGATACCCACGTTGTAGGGTGCATTGGGGATATAGGCCAGTTCGGCACTGAAGACCAGGTCGGGGCCGGCAAAGTAGTTGTTGGCGGTTACGCCAAAAACATCAATGTAGGGGAATATAAACTCGCCCGCTTCCGTGGCACCGCCTTCATAGACTCCTTCATAAGCGCCCGTCTGAAGTTGTGGCTGGCCGGGGTTTGTCGCCGGGTTGGCGTTCGCAACCGGATTGGGGTTAGGCCCATGAAAATAGCCCAGAGAATAACCCCAGTCACCCGCCAGACCACTCCAGCGCAAACCAAAAGAGTCATCGTCCATATCGGCATCGGGATGGTCGTAGTTGTAGCGTACGTTGGCGCCAAAAGGTGCCGAGGCAAAGGTGATACCCTTGTTCGGATTGTTCGCCCAGCGACCGCCTTCAACATCGTAATTATTGCCCCGGTCTTTACCGTCATTCAGTTTGCCCGGGATGTAGAGCACCTGAAGGGTTCCATCCAGATCATAGATCTGCTGAGTCAGGTTGATCATGTTCAACGGTTTGCGCAGTTCCTCGTTCTCAGGTTCAAGGAACGAACGCCAGCGGAAGTCATAACCATGAACAACGTCCAGCAGCTGGAAGAAGTCAGTTTCGCCCCAGACAACCTGCTGCCGCCCAATCTTTATATTGGTTGTTTCGGTCAGGTTGCCCTGTACCCAGAACTCGCGCAGCTCTTCAGTATCGTATACATCGTCTCGTAGATTCACCGCAGAGCCGGAGGCACCGCCGGTAACCGCCCACTCATCCATTACATCCTGCAAGTCGTTGCCATAATCCGTTGGCGATTCCCGGCTAATTCGCCCGGTTATTTTCGTCCGCCAATTACCAAAGTCGCGGTAAAGATCGAGTTTCGCCACTGAGCGAGCCATCGACAAATCGTATCGATAGTCATCCCTTTGCTGCCCATCGGGGCCTATCAACGTTGGATTCTCAAGATTCCAGGACAGGTGCTGGCGAAGATACCCGTTTACTTCCCAATCCCGGGTCAGCCAGTCGCCCTCATCGGCAAACACCGCCTGGGGCGTGCAAACTGTCGCTGCCATAACACCAGCAGCCAACAGCCCTCGCTTCAAAGGCCCGCCGCCCAAATATCTATTTTTGTTATCACTTTTCATGTTGGTACCCATTTCACTGAGTGGATTGCGCCAGCCGCTCCGTCTATTGACCGGATTCAGCATTTTTGATGCTGTCACCGAAGATAAACTTCGGTTTCAGCACTCGGATCAGGGATGGCATAACGAACAGCGATGTAAACGCTGCCACGAGCAACCAGAGCCCAATCAATGTCCCCATCTCCGCCTGGAACCGCAGCGAAGAAAGAGACCAGAACAAAACGCCAGCCGCGAGGGTCACAGAGGTGAGGAGCACGCCGCGGCCAGCAGAAAACAGAGATTGCCGAACAGCCTCCATGAGCTCCGACTCAGGATATCTCTCAATATATTCTTTAACAGAATCAACGATATAAAATGCATAATCGACGCCCAGACCAATACCAAGCGCGACCACCGGCAGGGTGCTGATGCTCATGCCAATGCCCTGCCACGCCATAAAGGCAAAGGTCACCACGTTGGAGATAAGTACCGGGACGATGAAGAAAACACCGCTGGCTGAAGAACGGTAGACCAACAGACAAGAGAGAATGACCACCAGCAGAGCAAGCGCAATCGCTTCAATCTGGTCGGACAGAAGGATTTCATTGACCGCAGCAATAATGCCGAGAGAGCCACCCGCCAGGCGAACGTTCACGCCTTCCAGAGGGTGCTCGTCTATGTATCTCCGAATCTGATAGGTCGCCTGGCGCAGGGTTTCACCCTGGCGATCACGGAAAAACAGAATGACAGAGCCATTGCGGAACAAGGGGTCTGCAAACTGTGCCAGGTCATCAGGTGCAGCACCCTGCATGTAAAAACTGATCAGTTCGCCATTCTCGAGTTGTGTTGCGCCTAACTCGCTGTAACGGGGATTGCCTTCGTAAAGGTTTCTGCGCACACCCAGCACGATGTCGGCCAGAGAAACACTGCCACCCACTTGCGGCAAGCGCTCCATCCGTCGCTGAAACCCCTGCATCCAGGAGAGCACGTCCGGGCGTTTCAAAGCATCAATATCGTCCGACTCAATCACAATGAACATCTGTTCTGTGCCCGGATAACTCGCGTTGATCCGTGCGCTATCACGATTAAAGGCCGACTCCTCCCAGAGCACCGGTGAGCCGGTGGTGGCGTCACCGATCGTCAGATCCGTCGCCTTGAATACAAGCAGGCCGACAACCAGCAGGGTCACCGGTATCACGAAAAAGCGCGCCCGGGTTTCCACAACCCGAACCGCAAGTGAGAGAACCGCTGTCTGCAAAAAGCGCAGATTGAGCGGGTGTGCATTACGCAGAGGGGTCTTTACCCAGCTCAGCATGACGGGCGTAAGGATAACCGCCGAGAAACCGATGGTGACAACCCAGATTGCACCGATAATAGCTACTTTCTGGATCAGCGGGATGGGCGTGAGCAGCACGCAAAGGATTGCACCCGCATCGGAAACCAACCCAAGCAATCCGGGACGAAACAGCTCCTTCATGGTCTGTTCGGCAGACTTGCGGGGAGAGATGCCCTCACCCTCGCAAATATCATCAAATCGGGTGATCAGTTGTACTGCATGACTGAAACAGCGCGCGGTGATGATGAACGCCACAACAATAACCAGTGGGTCGAAGTTGAACCCAAGCAGCACGCCGATGCTCAGTGCCCAGATTGCCGACACAACGCCACTGAGCAAGGGAAGCAGTGTTCCACGCCAGGTGCGGTTGAGCAGAAAGAGCGCAAACAGCATGGCTCCAAGGGAGACCAGTGCGATCGTGACGGTTTCGTCGAGGAAATGATCCACCCAGCCATAAAGAATCGGTTCACCAACAACATGATATGTAACCTGATCGGCTACCGGTGAGGCATCCAGAATGGCCTGAACCTGCGGGAAAATACGGCTGTAATCCACCAAATGGTCATAGAAATCCATCTGGATGAGGGTTGATGAAAGGTCTTGTTCAACGTAGATCCCGTAAACCAGCGGGTTGTTGACGATGGCTTCCCTCAGTTCATCAATTCCTGCCCCAGTCTCCGGCACATCCGGCCACATCAGTGGAACGCTTTCAATTCCCATGGAGGAAGCGCGGACAGACTTCAGTTTTCGAGAGGCAAGGGAAACAATCTGGAACGAGTTTACGCCACTCACTTTCGCCAGTTCTCGGGTTACCCGCTGGACTTCCTGCAATATCGGGAGGGTCATAATGTCCCCTTCCCGGGCCTGAACCAGAATAGAAACCTTGTTACTGCCGCCGAAGGTTTCTTTGTAGGCCTCATGCACGTCCACGTATTCGTGGTCGCTCGGGATCATGTCGCTGAACACAGTGCGCACATCGATTTTGAGCAGGTTCAGAGCCATCAGCGCGGTGCTGACGAAAATAACAATCGCAACCCAGCCCCGATGGCGGATAGAGAATTCAGATAGAGAACGCGCAATCTCACTAATCATGATCAGCGTCCTCCTGCCAGCGAATCAGGTAAGCTCATCCAACGCTCGCCAGACAGCAAACCGATGGACTGGCCAGCAATAAGAACACCGTTTTCTGTCGCTAATAAGCGCGTGTGGTAGCCGTCTGCGAAACCTTCGGGAGAGAGCAGGTTCCAGCTTTCACCATCTTGTGAGCTCAACAGAGCGCCGCCGTTACCGGTCGCCAGCCAGCGCCCATCGTCTTTGATCACATCGTAAAGATGCTCTGTTGTGGGTGACGACACCTCCGCCCAGTTCAGGCCGGAATCGTCTGTGCGGAAAATCACCCCACCGTTGCCGACTATGACGCCTTTGGTTCCGTAAAATGCCAGGGAGCGCAGGCTTTCGTAACCGAGCTCCTGACTTTCCCAGCTATCGCCTTGGTCAACAGAGTGATAAAGCGTGCCAAACTCAGCGGTGATCCACAGATCACCATTTTCTGTTCGGGCAATATCATTAAGCGCTACATCGCCCTCAATACTGAGATCTTCCCACTCAGTGGCTGCGGCGTCCGTGCGGAAAATGGCACCCATCTCGCCGATCACCCAGAAGTAACCGTCCTGCCACGTAACTTCGATCAATTTTCCTGCAATGTCGGAAACCGGCAGGTGATGCGATGCCCACTCTCCGTTACCGTGGTGCCGGAATGTCCAGCCGGAATTGCCAACCGCCAGCACCGTTCCATCGGTGGAAGCAGCAATGCCCTGAAGATTCACGGGCTCCGACATGATGTGGCGTTGCCATTGCTCTATCGTCTGTCCACCTTCGAGAATCAGGCCGCTATTACCCGCGAACCAGAACTTGCCAGGTGCAGATTCACTCACGTCATAGAACAGGTCGCGAGGCTCGTTAAGCGGTTGCGGCAACGGCAAAGCCTCGACACCGGGCTTGATGAACGCCGCTGCGTAAGCCAGCCCACCCACGATCGCCCAAGGCGCTATTTGCGCTGCAAAACCCAGGACCTTACCCACCATGAGAAGTCCCCGCGGTAGAAGCTTTTGACAACTGCTGACTGAGCCAGCGAAAACTCTTCCCACCCAGGGGCACGCCGGTTAGCTGTTCGGCCAGACATACAACGGGAACGAGATCGAAGGGATTAATGCCCGTGTCATGGCCCATACTGTTGAGTAACAGCACCACATCTTCGGTGGCCACGTTACCGGTGGCGCCCGGCGAGAAAGGGCACCCGCCAAGACCACCAATAGAGGTGTCGAATTCCCGTATGCCGTGATCCAGGGCCGCCGTTATATTGGCTAAAGCTATACCCCGAGTATCGTGGAAATGACAGGACAGAATGTCCGAACCCACTTCGCTGATGACCCCATTGAGCAGACGACGAACATGTTCCGGATTGGCGGCACCAATGGTGTCGGCAATGATGATCTTGCTTGCCCCGGCCTGTTCCAAACGTTTGGCCAACCGCGCAACAACCGCTGGCTCCACCAACCCCTCAAACGGACACTCGAATGCCACCGCCAGATAAGCCTGAACCTCGACTCCCTCGCACCGGCCGCGCTCAATAATCGCCGTACAAACCTCAACGGTCTGCGGCAGAGACATGCGGATGTTTTTCTGATTCATGGTTTCAGTCACAGAAAGAACGACATTTACCACATTTGCGCCGGCAGCGACTGCAAGCTCATAACCTTTCATATTCGGCACAAGCCCGGCGTAACGGACCGCGCTTCGCTCTGGAAGCAGCGCAAACAGATCATCCGTACCCGCCATTTGCGGCACTGCTTTTGGTGATACAAAGCTGCCTGCCTCGACGTTTTTCAGTCCGACCTTCACCAGCGCCTGGATCAGCGACAGCCGGTCCTCAACCGACAACGTTTTGCCCTGGCTTTGCAGCCCGTCGCGGGGGCCTACTTCATTGATACGAATTTTCATGCTGCGCCCTCCGTTACCCGACGGCCTTACTGGCCTTTAACTCGCTTATGCGCTGATCGCTGTAACCGAGTGCTCTGAGCACCTCCTCCGTGTGCTGCCCCAACAAGGGTGGCGCGGTGAAGGAATCCGAGGAGTCAACGCTGAGTTTGATCGGGTTGCCGGGCGCTTTGACCACACCGCCATCGGACTGGGGTATATCTACAACCATTTTGCGGAACAGTACTTGAGGGTCCGTCAGGGCATCAGAGAACTTGTTAACCGGCCCGCAGGGAATGCGAGCACTGGAGAGCTGTTCAACCCAGTACTCTGTGGTGTTGGTTTGCAGCAGTTCAGAGAGAATTCCGTTGATTTTGTGCTTGTCGGCAAAACGACCAGGCTGAGTTTTGTATTTCGGGTCCCTAAGCTCATCAATGCCGAGCAACTCGACCAGGCTGTCCCAGAAACTGTCGAAAATAACCGCGATGATCACAAAACCATCGTTGGTTCTGAATGAGTCGTATGGCACATGAACAAAATGACCATTACCAATGGGCGTCGGGTTATCACCGCTGAGGAAGTGCATGGTCGCCATGTAATTCAGCATGCTGATCTGGCAATCCAGCATTGATATATCCACATGCTGGCCGAAGCCCTTGGCGCTTCGTGACTGCAGCGCCGCAAGAATACCCATGGCTGCGAACATGCCACCTCCAAGGTCACCAATGGGCACACCTGAACGCGCTGGATGTTCTGAATCATGGCCTGTAATGGACATGCCACCGCCAATACCCTGCACCACCAGATCAAACGCCGGCCGGCTGAAGTTGGGGCCATCCTGACCGAATCCGGTAATAGAGCAGGTAATAATGCGAGGGTTTATTTCTGAGAGGTGTGTGTGATCGATTTTAAGTTTGGTCGGGACACCTGCGGAAAAGTTATCCAGAACGATGTCTGCTTCCCGAACAAGATCGTAGAAGGTGTTAAGACCGCTCTCGCTTTTCAGATCAATACAAACGCTTTTCTTGTTCCGGTTGAGCGTTATAAAGTAGGCGCCCTGACCGTTGTGGGAGTTTCGGGGGTCTTTAGCGAGAAGCGCGCGAGTGCCCTCTCCATTAAGAGGCTCTACCTTTATGGTGTCTGCCCCCATGTCAGCAAGGAGCATTCCCGCGTAGGGACCAGATAGCATATGCGTCAGATCGAGGATCCGGACGCCTTCCAGAGGTTTGGTCATGTTCAGTCAGCACACTGTTGTCGAATGAATTATTGTTGCCCTTCGCAACGGGGCTTTTAAATCATTTAGAGCAAAGGCGGTGCCAACTCATAAAAAAAGACGAAAAAATTCGCAACCAACTGAAAAACAGTTATTTTATAGTACGTAGAAACCGAATAGGCATAACTCGAAACATAAAAAATTATTTCATAATGAAATAGGTGAATTTCATTATGAAATCAATCGGAGCTATTCCTGATAAAGCAGTGTGCAAAATGAAGAAGCTGCGCGCAGTTCCGATGACTTTTTATCGGACTGAACGCCATACATTGCGGCTCGTCAAAACAGATACCGCAAAGCAGCCGCGGCGAAGACACCGGCACCAATCGCTGGCAAGGGTTTTTGAAGGACAAGCATAGTAACAGCGGTCACTGACAAAGCAGCAAGCGCCCCTGCATCGCCCTCAAATGCCATGGGCACGATGATAGCGATAAGCACAGAGCTGGCCATGGTGTTGATAAAGCTCTCTATACGAGGGTTTATCCGCACGAAGGACATGATAAACACGCCGCCAAAACGGGTCACCAAGGTCACCAGCGTCATGATCAGTATCAGTATCAGAACGCCCGTTGTGGTGGTTTCAATGGTCACGTGGGTGTCTTCCCGGCAGTCTCTTTACCCGGTTTTTTCTCAAGCCAGAAGAAACCGACCACACCGCCAGCAAGGGCGCCTGCGACGACGTGCGTGTTGGCGGGCAGCCATTTCCACGCGGCTAACGACGCCAGCGCTGCCGACGCCCAGGCAACAAGAATACGCGGGCTCTTCTTCCCGCCTAAAGCCATGGCCAGCAGAAAGCAGCCCAAAACCATGTCTAACCCCAGGTTCTTCGGGTTCTGCAACAGCCCGCCAAAGTAAACGCCTAACCAGGTGCCCACAATCCACGCCAGCCAAAGCACCAGACCACCGCCCAGAATGACCTCCAGGTTGCGATTACCTCTTTGGTAATCCTGAGCGGCTACGGCCCAGTTGGCGTCGGTAAGAACCAAAAGCACGCCATAACGTTTGGCGGGCGCTACGTCTTTCAACATGGGGTAAAGCGACGCGCCCATCAGCAAATGCCGGGAGTTGATGGCAAATACCACGACCATAACCGGGATAACAGACACTTCCGCTCCCCACATGTCGATCGCGGCAAACTGAGCTGCCCCGGCGAACACCAGGGCGCTCATCAGAATGGTGTCTAAAGGAGCCAACCCCTTCTGCACTGCAGCCAAACCAAACGCAGCACCAAACGCCACCACAAATAGGGAAATGGGGAGCATCCGCATGAGCTCGGAGCGAATCCTGGCGGGTTGAAACCGGTATGAATACAACGTGCTTTTCATAGGCGCAGGCTAAGTAGGTTTTAAGGGCGCGTGTGTCAGTCGTTTTTCTACAAGCCGATCTACAACCTGGAGCCAGTATGCCCCTGGTTGTCATCAGCAAGCCTTTAGAGCCAGGTAAGGCCCGAAGCCGTCATTACGCCCATAATACCGGCGTAGAACGGAAACTGAAAACGATACCTGAGCCACCTTTAACCGCTTCGTGCAGGCTATCAAGTAGCCTCTTCGGCGTCTGGTGCAGAATAACGGCCATGAACAGAAACATGAAATTGACGATGTTCAAGTTCAAACCGCCGCCATCCATAAAATACTGAAAAATAAACGCCAGCCCACTAAAGCCAATCAGCCAGGCCAATACCCGGCTGTTTTCCAAATGATCTGCCGGGCGTTTTATAGAAATGCTGGTGTCTGGTTCGTCATTCAACACCGCTGGGTCTACGTAAACGCTGTCTTCTTCTTTTGGCAACATCAGGCGATTCACCAGCGGAACAACAATAAACAGCGCCCCGATGATGGCAAGATTGAAGAATGCAAAGATTGTTTCGCCCGAACCAATAACGCCAATAATATCCTGGCTAAAGTGCCCCTCGGTCGCTATAACCAGCGGAATTGAGCCGGCAAGGCCCCCGTGCCAAACAATAAAACCAGAGTAGGCGCTTGCGATCAAAAGCGGATAGTGAACCCTGACTTGCCGGGCTAGAGCCTTGGCAAAAAGAGCGCCCACAACCAGGCCGAATCCCCAGTTAATCCAGCTTGCAATAAGCGCTACAAAGGTAACCAGAATAATAGCTTGGCCCGGCGTACTGGCCAGTGCGGCAAAGCGGTTCAGTATTCCCCGAACAAACGGCGTGCTCGCCAACATGAACCCTGTAACCAGAACAAGCAGCATCTGCATCGAGAAGGTGAGCAGGCTCCAGAAACCGTCGCCCCACATTTCAATCACGGCCATTGGGCCGTGACCTTCAAACGCCATAGCCGCACCGAAAGAGACCAAGGTCAGAATAATGACAAAGATGTACGGATCTGGCAGATATTTATCGACCAGACTGACCATAGGCCGGGCGGCTCTGTCGAGCATTGATATTAACCTTATTTTTTATTAATTTACAGGAGCTTAGGTTGTTCTGAGCCGGAATTCAAGGAATAAGTGCGGCACTAATGATTCGGGAGCTTGGTACTCAAAGTGCTGTATCGAGAAGCATCATTAAAACAAACCCGATTATAAGCCCACCCGTTGCCCAGCTTTCATGCCCGGCGCGATGGGACTCGGGAATAATTTCATGACTGATCACAAACAGCATTGCACCTGCCGCAATCGCCAACCCCCAGGGCAGAAGATGAACCGAAAGGCCGATCAATGCCACGCCCAACAGGGCCGCGACAGGCTCCACCAGACCAGAAAGAGCACCAACGCCAAGGGCTAACCCTTTGCTGTAACCAACGCTCATCAAGGCCAAAGCAACCACAAAGCCTTCGGGAATATCCTGTATCGCAATACCCACCGCCAGAGCCTTTGCACCCACCAGATCCGGCCCGGCAAATGAAACACCAATCGCCATGCCTTCAGGAAAGTTGTGCAACACGATTGCCGTGACAAAAAGCCAGACCCGCTTAAGCCTTGTTGCCTGCTCGATATTGACTTCAGATCGGGCGCCGCCTTCAAGGCCTTTGACAAAATGCTCATGGGGCACAACCCGCTCAATCATCAGCAAACCCAGAGCGCCCAGTATGATGCCTCCGCCAACAATACCCCCGGCCAGCCAGGAACCTGCGCCCTGATCAGCGGCAGTATCCAGTGCCGGTATAATCAATGAAAACGACGTTGCTGCCAGCATAACCCCGGCGCCAAAGCCCATTAGCGTATCGATAAGACGCTGCGAAAGCTGGCGCGTTAAAATAGCAGGAATCGTACCCAGCGCCGTCGCCCCAGCGGCAAACAAACCGCCCAGCAGCGCGCCTGTCATGTGTGGATCACCCGCAGCCAAACGCACGTATATGCCGGGCAACAACGCGACGAAACCGCCAATCAGAATCGTCAGAACTACCCAGTATCGCAATGCCATAAAATCACCTTGTGTTCATTATGTCGCCAGCGTGGCGCCCAACGCCTGTAACTGGCATCCGCAGGCGTTCATCATGCTTGAGTTACGCCATTTGCACAAAACCTGGGAATCTCGCAGAGAGTGCTAAAAAGGCTGACGGGCGAGCCAGGCAGCGGGACTAAGACTTGCGGGTTATCAGGCAGAGTCTTTTTTGGTGCCGGGCACCGGCACCGCAGATACGAAAACATCCCGCACAGTAATGGGCTCACCTTCGGCGTTCTGTACCTGAACCATTTGAATCGGTTGCCCTGTTGTCCGGTCGCGCAAATCCAGCGAGGCGTCGTCGGGCGCAGGGTTCCACTTGTTTCCCCACTGGCGCAAGGCAATAACCACCGGAAACAGATCCCGGCCTTTCTCGGTAAGCCGGTACTCAAAGCGGGAGCCGTGTTCGCCAACATCTACTTTTTTCAGCACGTCGTTGTCCACCAGGCGAGCCAAGCGGTCGCACAGGATATTTTTGGCGATACCCAGTTCCTGCTGAAAGTCCACGAAACGCCGGGTGCCATACATGGCGTGCAGCACAACAAGCAGAGACCACCAGTCTCCCACTTGATTCAGGGCGCGGGCGACGGAGCAGTTAGAATCATCAAAACGTTTTTTAGTCATAAGCTGGAGTTTACAGAATTTGGTTGCATATTGAAACCAGATTAAATAGAGTTGCGTTAAGAGACTAAATTAGTGAGGTAACTACCGGTTTTCCCCGCCATCTTATTCAGCATCGAAATGCTTCAAGGAGTCGTAACGAATGACCATGAACCTGGGCCCAATGTTTGAACCTTTCAACGTTCATAACCTGACACTTCGCAACCGCGTTGCCATGGCACCCATGACCCGGAATTTTTCGCCCAACGGCGTTCCCGGCGAGAACGTGGTTGCCTATTACCGGCGCCGTGCCGAAGCCGGTGTGGGCCTTATCATTACGGAGGGCACCACGGTGAATCATCCCGCGGCCAGTGGCTATCCCGATGTACCCACGTTTCACGGTATTGATGCGCTGTCGGGCAAGCCCACCATGTCTGTTGGCAGCGTTGGCCTGACAGAAGATTTCATTAGCGGCACTATGGCCAGCAAGCAGGAGTCGGTTGAACAGTCTGGTATCGACGAGCTGGTAAAGCGCATGAACAGCCACGAATTCGAGCTTATTGCTGTCGGCAGAGCACTTCTTCAAGACCCGGAATGGCTCACCAAAGTGAAGGAAGGGCGGCTTGGCGAGGTGGACGATTTCGCCCGTAAATCCCTCACCAAGCTTTACTGAATCTGTTGACTATATAACGACTCAATTACCTCCGCGTATTTTTCATAAATTTTGCCCCGGCGTACTTTCATGGTGGCGGTCACCTCGCCGTCATCGTGATCCAGCTCTTTGTTTAGCAGATGAAAACGCTTGATCTGCGCCACCTGTGGCAGCCTGTCATTGCCTTTGGTAACCTCCGCCTGAATCAGCTCCCGCACCTTCTCGTGCTCCGTCAGGCTGCGGAACGTGGTGTAGACAATCCGTTCTTGCTCCGCCCATTTTGCTGCTGAATCAAAATCGACCTGGATCAGCGCCGAAACATACTTTCGGGCCTCGCCCACAACAATACACTCCTTGATGTAAGGGCTCGCCTTGATGGTGTTTTCAATTTCCGTGGGCGACAGATTCTTACCCCCGGCAGTAATCATAATGTCCTTGAGCCGGTCGACGATTCGCAGCTGCCCGTCCTGCCACTCACCGACATCGCCGGTATGCAGCCAGCCGTCTCTGAGGGTGGCTTTCGTCGCCTCATCGCTCTTGTAGTAGCCTTTGAATACTGTGCCGCCGCGCATGAGGATCTCGTTTTGCTCCCCCAATGCTACCTCCAACCCGGCAAGCGCTATGCCGACAGTGCCAAGGCAAACATTGTCAGGGCGCTGGGCCGTCGCTACACCCGTGCTTTCAGTCTGGCCGTAAACCTCAACCAGGGGCACACCCAGGGTTCGGAAGAACTGGAGAATGCCCGTTGAAATCGGGGCCGCGCCGGTTAGCGCAATGGAACAACGGCGCAACCCGATAAAATTCTGCAAAGCACGGAACACCAGCCAATAATAAAGGCTGTAGGTAAACCGTTCCCCCATGCTCCACTGAGCCTTTGGCTTGGTCGCCAGAGGCTCACAGGCGCTCATTGCGCGATTGAAAAGCCCCTGCCGCAAACGCCCTGTCTCCTGCATCTTGATATAAATGGCGGAATGGAGCTTTTCCCAGATTCGCGGAACGCCCAGAAAAAAAGTGGGTGCAATCTCCCGAAGATCTTCCTGAATTGTGCGCAGACTTTCACCAAAACTCACTGCGCTGCCCACATAGACAGGCGCAATATTGGTCAAAGCCTGCTCTGCCACATGGCACAGCGGCAGATAGGACAGGCTGGTACTGTGCTGATCCACACCCAACAATTCGATCAGTCCCGGCGCGCCCGCCTGCAGGTTGCCCCAGCTGATCATTGCCCCTTTGGGCCGGCCGGTAGAGCCGGAGGTGTAAATCATCAGAGCGATATCATCCATCTGCTGGTTGTCGAGCAACTCGTCAATTAACTCGGGATGGCTTTTCTCGAACTGGCGCCCAATGGTCTCGATTTCTTCAAACGCGGACGGCGGCGACGCATAGGAACGCAGCCCTTTAGGGTCAATAACAATATTGTGTTTTAGCTGAGGCAGTTCGGGCCAGGCTTGCAGAACCTTATCGGTCTGCTCCTGATCTTCACACAGCACCATTTCTGCATCGCTGTGCTCGAGCACATAGGCCACTTCATTCCAGGGGCTGGTGGGATAAACGCCAACACAAATGCCTTTTACCAAACCAATACCCATCTGCGCGATGACCCACTCCACCCGGTTTTCCGCAATAATGGCAACGTGGCCACCTTCGGAAAGACCGAGCGCATGCAAGCCCAGGCCAAAGTGCCGCGCGCGCTGATAATAATCCTGCCAGGAATAAGCCTGCCAAATGCCGAAATCTTTCTGCCGAAGCGCCAGCATGTCCGGGCGCTCGCTTGCGTGAGCACGGAGCATTTGGACAAGCGTGAGATCACGAACCTGCGGTGTTGTCATGATAGCCACCGCTTTCGGCGTTTGTAATGCTTGATGTCCCGGTAACTGCGGACCTCCCCTTCCTTGCCTCCAACCCCAAGGTAGAATTCCTGTACGTCCTCGTTGGTTGCAAGCCTATCCGCTGGGCCGTCAATCACGATTTTTCCGTTTTCCATGATGTAGCCATAAGACGCAATCGCCAGAGACACGGCCGCATTCTGTTCCACCAGCAATATTGCTGTGCCCTGCTCCCGGTTTATGCGGGCAATTATGGTGAATATTTCCTCCACAAGCTGCGGGGCCAGGCCCAGGGACGGCTCATCCAGCATGATCAGTTCCGGCTGCGCAATCAGTGCACGGCCAAGCGCCAGCATCTGTTGCTCCCCGCCAGACAGGTAACCCGCCAATTGCTTACGGCGGTCCCTGAGGCGGGGGAAATAATCGTAGACCAACTCGTAGGAATCGTGCAGCGAATTCTTGCGCCCACTCAGCGCATAGGTTGCCGCAACAAGGTTTTCCTCAACGGTCAGATCCTCGAATACCCGACGCCCTTCCATCACGTGAAAAAGGCCACCGCGAACCAGCTTTTCCGGTGCTACTCCTTTCAAGGACCGGCCCTTGAAGCGGATCTCTCCGGCCGTCACCTCGCCGTTCTCAAGAGCTAGCAACCCTGACACACTCTTCAGTGTCGTGGATTTCCCAGCACCGTTGGACCCCAGTAGCGCCACAATGGCGCCATGGGGAACACGCAGTGACAGGCCCCGGAGAACCTGCACCGCCTTGTTGTAAACCACTTCGATATTATCGATTTCCAGCAAGGCTTCCATACAGCGTCTCAGTCGAGGTGAATCCAGTCAGATACCGGCTCATAGCGGGCCTCTTTAGCGTTCACGCGCCAGATACGACCAACCGGGAACGACATGTCCTGCACCGAAACCGGAATACCGATAATGCCGCCGGTGTCCCAGTCTTTGATAGAAGCCAGAGAATCGGCCATGTTCTCGGCGGTCAGCTCCTTGCCGGCATCCATGGTGCGCTTGATCACCTCAGTCCAGACCATGGCGTTGAACCAGCCCTGTATATAGCCAGTGGGGCGGTAGCCGGCATCCGGATCGCTCTTTTCTGCCTCGGCACGCAGCGCGTCGAGCATAGGTCCGCCTTCAGCGCTGTCATAATAGTTGTAAGGCATAACACCCATATAACCATCAGCATCTGCACCCATCTTGTTGATGATGAGTTTGTCAGAAGACCAAAAAGTGCCCATAAATTGGGTATCAAGGCCCATCTGCCGCATCTGCACCATGAACTCGTTTATAGGCGACAGCACATAGCCGTGGAATACCACAAAGTCGGGGCGTACCCGGCGCAGCTTTAGAATCTCTGCGGACACATCCACACTGCCGGGCTTGGTAACAATCTCTTCTACGACTTCGATGCCCATCTCGGCGGCTTTGGCCTTGCCGTTTTCAATAGGGTCTTTGCCAAACTCGGTATCGCTGTATACAAAGGCAACGGTAGGCATATCGCCATCTTTGCCCTGAGTCGCAATGTACTCAAGAATAATGCCAAACATCTGGGTGTAGTTCGGGCCGGGAATGAACTGATACGGGTACTGTTCATTGTCGGTCAGCGCGGTCGCAAACGATGCGCCGCTCATCAGCGTGGTGCCTCTGCTGTTCAGTTCCGAGGCGATTGTTTTCATGAACCCGGTGCTGTCGCCGTAGTAAACCGGCACTTTGTTGCTGCCGGTGATTTTCTTGAAGGCGGCCACGGAACGGTCTACTTCATAACCCGTATCTTCCATTACATATTTCACCGGATGGCCGTTGATCCCGCCCTGGCTATTGATCCAACTTGTATAGTCGGTCAGGCCTGCGTGGAGGTGCACGCCGGCAAAGGCGAACACACCAGACAGCGGAATGGAGCCGCCGAATACAATGGGCTCCTTATCCTGTGCCATGGCTGGCGCGGATGCCACCAGAACAGCGGCAATACTACCGATCCCTGCGAGCCTGCGGCCTTTGTTAAGGATGCTCTTGAACATGTTTATTCTCCTTGCGGCTTTTTGTTGTTAAATCCACTAATTTCTGAAAGGCCATAAGCTGAAAAAGCGCCGAATTCGATGCCAGATCTCCGCCAGCCCGTGCGGTTCAAAAATAAGGAAACCGACAATCAGCGCGCCGAAAATGATTTCAAGCATCGGCGACATGAATATCGGTGCGTTCGGGTAAAACGGTGTCAGGGCTGCGGTGAGCAGTTGGAGAACCTCTGGAATCAGCGTCATGAAAGCAGCACCCAGGATTCCGCCCAGCAGGTTGCCCATGCCGCCAACAATGACGGCCGCCAGATAGAAAATAGACATGGAGAGCGGGAAGCTTTCCGGTGTCACAACCCGGAAGAAATAAGCAAACAGGCCACCGGCAACACCGGCATAAAATGAGCTGAGCGCGAACGACATCAATTTGTAATGCAGCAGGTTAATACCCAGAATTTCGGCCGAAATATCCCGGTCCCGGATGGCGATAAACGCCCGGCCGATGCGGGTGCGGAACACATTTTTGGCGGCAAGCACCATCAGTACCGCCAGCGGAACAATGATGAAGTACATCGCAAAATCGGTCTGGAACGTCAGCCCGAACAGATGCGCCGGCTCCAGGCTCAAGCCACCCATGCCTCCGGTTACGGACTCCCACTCGGCGAAAATAAAATGCAGGAAAACACTGGCTGCCAGCGTAGCAATCGCCAAATAAAGCCCTTTTACCCGGAGAGAAGGGAGCCCCACCAGAATACCGACGGCGGCCGCCAGCAGCCCGGCAAGCAAGAGCGTTACCGGGAAAGGTAACCCGGTGTTCATGGATAACCAGGCTACGGTATAACCGCCCACACCCATGAAGCCGGCCTGGCCAAGGGAGATCAGGCCAGTAAATCCGGTCAGTATGTTCAGCCCCGTGGTACTTATAACCGCAATGCCGACCAGACAACCCAGATACATCAGGTAGGAGTCCGCCATAAACGGAAAAATCAGCAGCGCAAGCAGGAAAAGCGCGAACCAGATTTTCTGCGTGGAACTGCTCAAAATGGCCTCATCGGCCTCATAGTTCTGTTTGGCGTCACCGATGCGCATCTTACACTCGCTCTATTTCATGGGTGCCGAAAAGGCCGTAAGGGCGAAAAATCAGAATGACGGCCAGCACGGCGAATGTAGCCGGCATGCGATACTCGCCACCCAGGTAAGCGCCAGCCACGGTTTCCAGCCAGCCAATAAATATCCCGGCAACAAGCGCACCGACGATGCTGTCGAGACCCCCAACAATAACCACCACCAGCACGCTCAGGCCAATAGCACCAAACTGCGGGCTAAGCCCACCGGTTGCAGCCACTAGTACACCCGCAAGTGAGGCTGCGAGAGAGCCAAAAACCCACGAAAGATTGAACACCCGCCGCACATTAATACCCATGGAATAGGCTGCAGCCTGATCTGACGCGGTAGCGCGTAGCGCCACGCCGCCTCGGGAGAAACGGAAATACAGCAGGTAAACGATCAGCAGGGCGGCGCCAATGAGGAAGCCGTAGGCAATTTTAGGTGCCAGATACATCTCGCCAATGAACACCGGTTTACGAGGTAGAAAACCTGGCAGAAGCTGCGGGTCTGCGCCCCATAAAAGCTCTACCAGCCCCACCAAAATACTGGCAATACCGATAGTGACCATCACAACTGAAATGGATGACTCTCCCAGCATCGGGCGGATCATCGTTTTTTCAATCACACCACCCAGAATACTACCCCCGAGCACCGCCAGCGGAAGCGCAATCCAAGGCGACATTTCCATACCCCCGGCAAAGGTCAGAAACAGGTAGGCAGCGAACATCATGATCTCGCCGATGGCAAAGTTGATAACCCGGGTGGCTTTGTAAATGATCACAAAACCCAACCCGATCAGAGCATAAAGCCCGCCCATCGCAAGGCCCGCAAGGCTGATTTCTCCAAAAAATAGCCAATCCACTCAAGCCACCTCCCGTTCGGAGTTTAGTTTCTTGCGCAGGCTGTCCATATCACTGGTGCCCAGATACGCCTCAATGACTTCGGGGTTCTTCTGCACTTCCGCAGGCAGGCCTTCGGCAATCACCTGACCAAAATTGAGCACGGCAATGTGGTCGGAAATATCCATGACCATGCCCATATCATGCTCCACCATCAGCACCGTAATACCCCACTCTTCGCGAATATCGAGAATAAACCGGGCCATATCTTCTTTTTCTTCCCGATTCATGCCTGCGACCGGCTCGTCCAGCATCAGTACCTTCGGCCGCATAGCCAGAGCACGGGCCAGTTCCACCCGTTTCTGCAGGCCATAGGACAAGCTGGCTACCGGCTGGCGTCGGATATGGTCTATCTCTAGAAAATCAATAATATGGCGCTCAACATCGTGACGCACCGCCATTTCCTCGCGACGGGCCGCACCGAAATAAGCCAGTGAGCCTAGCAGGCCGCTTTTCATGTGCACGTGAGCGCCAAGCTTGATGTTATCGAGCACTGTCATGCCCCGAAACAGGGCTATATTCTGGAAGGTTCGCGCAAGACCCAAGGCAGCGCGGGCCGGCGGTTTTACACCCGTGAGCACTTTACCCTGATAACTAATGGTGCCTTGCTGAGGCTTGTAGAAGCCAGAGATGCAGTTAAAAAGCGATGTCTTACCAGCGCCATTCGGACCGATCAATGTGGTCACAGTATTTTCCGGCACCCGGAAACTAACATCCTGTAACGCCTTTAAACCGCCGAACGAGAGCGAAATATTATTAATTTCGAGGATACTAGACATGATTCCTCGCACTTCCTGGTTTATGTTTATTGTTGTTTACGTAAACGTTAGGTGAATCCCCTAATTCAAACAAAACATAGTCTATTACCATCAAAAAACACAAGAAAATCTGACCTATAGTTACTTGATTACTCTCTGCGAAGGAACTCACAACGATGACAGCCAACCCATTAGTCCCGTTATTTGATGAAAAACCGGGATTACGCTGCATCGTGTTAACCGGCGCAGGGAAAGCATTTATGGCCGGTGGCGATGTCGCCAGCATGGCCGGCACCCCGGAACAGACCCGAGACTTGATCAATGGTTTACTGGTGCCGCTCCATGAAGCGATTCTGCTGCTACGGAGCATGGATGCTCCGATAATTGCCGCTGTGAGAGGTGCCGCCGCGGGTGCCGGGCTGAGTCTCGCGCTGATAGCAGACATAATCGTAGCTGAAGAAAACGCGAAATTCCTGATCGCCTACAACGGTATAGGCGCCGTACCGGACTGCGGCGGCAGCTGGTCGTTGCCGCATAAGATCGGCGCAGCACGTGCTACGGCGATGATGCTGTTGGGCCGCCAGCTCACAGCCACTGAAGCCAAAGACTGGGGCCTGCTGACCGAGGTCGCCCCTTCGGATTCCTTTGACGAAACACTGGTGGCTATCGTGAGGCGTGTGGCCACCGGGCCAACCCGGGCCTTTGGTGCTTTTCGCCGGCTTGTTGATCAAGCCAGCGGAAGGCCATTGGCCGCGCAGCTTGAAGCTGAGCGGCTGGCATTTTTGCAAGCAGCGGAGACCAGCGATTTCAAGGAAGGCGTGTCCGCTTTTGTCAGCAAGCGGCCCGCTGAATTTGCCGGTACGTAGCCGCTCACTAACACCCCTCAGCCCCGCAACGCACCCACCAGTTTGTCGATGCTGTCTTTGGCATCGCCAAAGAGCATGCGAGAGTTGTCTTTGAAAAACAGCGGGTTTTCCACCCCGGCATAACCCGTGGCCATTCCGCGTTTAAGAATCACCACCTGCCGTGCCTTCCAAACCTCAAGCACCGGCATGCCGGCGATCGGGCTGCCAGGATCTTCTGCTGCGGCCGGGTTCACCGTGTCGTTGGCACCGATAACCAGCACCACGTCGGTCTGCGGAAAATCGCCGTTGATTTCGTCCATCTCCAGCACTATGTCGTAAGACACATTCGCTTCCGCCAACAGTACGTTCATGTGCCCGGGCAGCCGGCCTGCAACCGGATGGATGCCAAAGCGCACCGTTGTTCCGCGCGCCTTCAGCAGTTTGGTCATCTCGCTAACCCCATTCTGGGCCTGAGCTACGGCCATGCCGTAACCCGGTACGATAATCACCGAATCGGCGTTACGCAGCTCCTCGCATACCTCATCGATATTGGTTTCCAAAGCCGTTTGATCAGATCCGGCAGCGGCAGAGCTGCTGCTGGTTTGACCGAAGCCACCCAAAATAACGCTGACAAACGACCGGTTCATGGCCTTACACATAATATAACTGAGGATCGCGCCGCTGCTGCCAACCAGCGCACCGGTTACGATCAGCAAGTCATTGCCCAGCATGAAACCGATAGACGCTGCGGCCCAGCCGGAGTAGCTGTTGAGCATCGAAACCACCACTGGCATGTCGGCACCGCCAATGGCCATGATTAAATGCACACCCAAAGCGGCGGCAATCACCGTCATCAGTACCAGTGCAATCACGCCCAGGGCAATGCTGTCGGTGCCCAGGAACCAGGCACCCAGAAGCACCGACGCCAGCAGCGCCACCAGGTTCATCAGGTGCCTGCCTGGCAACGTCAGGGCTTTACTGTCGATACGGCCATCCAGTTTGCCGCAGGCAATCAGTGAGCCGGTGAAGGTAACGGCGCCAATAAACACACCTAGAAACACTTCCACCAACTTGATGGTGTGCTCGGCACCGGTTGTTTGTATCAGCGGCTCGATGTAACCAGAAAAGCCCACCAGCACCGCAGCCAAGCCGACAAAGCTGTGCAGCAGCGCCACCAACTGTGGCATTTGGGTCATTTCCACCTTATTGGCGATAACAATGCCAATGCTGGCCCCCGCCAGCACCGCAATCACAATAGCAACAAGCCCGCTGTCGCTAACGCTGGCCACAGTAGCCACCAGCGCAATGAGAATGCCGGCAACCCCGTAAAGATTGCCGCGGCGCGACGATTCCTGATGGCTCAAGCCTCCAAGGCTGAGAATAAACAGCACGCTAGCGACCACATAGGCCACACTGACAAGTCCTGAACTCATAGCGGGTGCCTCCTAGCGGCGGAACATTTTGAGCATGCGATGGGTAACCCGAAAGCCGCCCCCTACGTTGATGCTGGCAATCAGCACCGCCACAAACGCCATAATTCCAACCGCAAGATTTTCCGCCTGCGCCAGGTGCAATATGGCGCCAATCACGATAATGCCGCTGATGGCGTTGGTCACACTCATCAAGGGTGTGTGCAAAGAAGGCGTTACATTCCAGACAACCTGCCAGCCAATAAAGCAGGCCAGCACGAACACGGTGAAGTGCCTCAGAAAGCTATCCGGTGCGTGAGCGCCGATGCCATAAAGCGCGGCAACGGTGACAATCAACAGTACGCCCTTGCCTATTAAACTGCGGCGCTCGGAATCTTTGCGCGCCGCCGCTTTCTGTTCCGCTGAGGGTTCTTCCGTTCCGGGCGCAGCCTTGGGACTGACCGGCGTGTGCGGTTGCGGCGGTGGCCAGGTTATTTCTGAATCCAGCACTACGGTCAGGCCACGGATAACATCGTCTTCCATGTTCACCTGTGGCTGGCCGTTTTTCTCTGGCGTCAGTTCGGTGACAAGGTGAAACAGGTTGGTGGCGTAAAGGTCACTGGCCACTTTGGCCATGCGGCTTGGCAGATCTGTGTAGCCGATCAGCGTAACGTCATGCTTCTCGACGATTTTGCCAGGCTCGGTGAGCTCGCAGTTGCCGCCGCGTTCGGACGCCAGGTCGACAATCACGCTGCCGGGCTTCATGGATTTCACCATGTCCGCGGTAATTAACTTAGGTGCGGGTCTGCCGGGAATAAGAGCGGTGGTGATGATGATATCCACCTCTTTGGCCTGTTCCGCGAACAGCGCCATCTCCGCCTTGATGAACTCATCGCTCATCTGCTTGGCATAACCGCCGGTGCCGCTGCCCTCTTCCTCACCAAAATCCAGTTGCAGGAATTCGGCGCCCATACTTTCAATCTGTTCTTTCACTTCCAGCCGGGTGTCGAACGCCCGCACAATCGCACCCAAGCTGTTGGCAGCGCCCACAGCCGCAAGTCCGGCCACACCGGCACCTATGACCATCACCTTGGCCGGCGGCACCTTTCCTGCGGCCGTCATCTGGCCAGTAAAAAAACGCCCAAAATGACTGGCCGCCTCCACCACCGCGCGGTATCCGGCAATATTCGCCATGGCGCTTAGCGCATCCATTTTCTGGGCCCGGCTGATTCGCGGCAGGCTGTCGATAGCGAAGGTGGTGATTTTACGGGCGGCGAGATTTTGCAGAAGCTCAGGGTTTTGCCCCGGCCAGATATAACTGACCAGAAAACCACCTTCCTTCATCAGATCGGCTTCGTGCTTACCCAGCGCCGGATTTTCCATGGGTGCGCGAACTTTTAGAATAAAGTCCGAGTCACTCCACAAAGCGCCGGCATCCGCTGCAATGGTCGCGCCAACGGCCTCATAGGCCGAATCGTGATAGTGCGCCGCCTCGCCTGCACCCGCCTCTACCGTAACCTGATAGCCCAGCCCAATCAGTTTGTGCACCGAGGGTGGCGTTGCCGCAACTCGTCGCTCGTCTAAGTAAATTTCCTTTGGAATACCGATCTTCATGTGCAGATACCCTTCAGCTGAACCGATGAATCGAATGAATGGCTATCTATAGCCTAGTGCAACTTCAGGACATTGCTCAGGAATTGCTGTGTTGCGAAAGGCAAAAACCCGGTTTAAAACCATAAATCTGCTTCGTTATACGCTCAACTTATCTCAGCGTGCCTTCAGGCACCGAACACGGTGCGCAATCGCGCCCGCCTGTTGTGCTGTTTGCCTTTTATTTCCGAGGCATAGCGACCACTCAGGCGGAGAGTTCTGTGCTAGCTAAACACTAAAGCGCCGTGTGCTTTCGGAAATCACATTAGCCTGCTCGGACAAACGCTGATTCTGCCTGCCAAGCTCAGCGCCAATGGCTTGCGTTTCGACACTCTGCCCGCGGATTTCTTCCATTTTTTGCGCAATGTCCTCAGTGGTGACGGAAATTTCCTCCACGGCAACCACAACCTGATCCATTTCTGAGTTCAAGGTGACAATCGATTGAGCCACCCCACCCATAGCGCCTGCAATCTGCGACGCATGGTGTTCACCTTCTTTCGCAATTTTGAGCCCGTTGTTAGCCAGGGTGTCCATGCTGGTGGTCTGCAAGTTGAGCTCGTCAATAATGCCAACAATGTTGGTGGTGGCGGCAACGGTTTTTTGTGCCAGGGTGCGAACTTCGTCAGCCACCACTGAAAAACCGCGCCCTGCGTCACCCGCCCGAGCAGCTTCAATCGCAGCGTTAAGCGCCAGCAGATTGGTTTGGTCCGCCAGACTGTTGATGACGCCAATAATGCCGGTGACCTTGGCGCTGGCCTGGTTGAGCAGTTTGACATGGCCATGGGTATCTTGAATGACCCCCGACAGCAGGCGCATGGAGGTCACGCTGGCTTCAACCACGTGAGCCCCAGACTGCGCCGACTCGTTGGCGGCTTGAGTAGCAACACCCACCTGCGATGCGCGTTCGGCAACATCGTTCAGGGTGACGGATATTTGCTGACTGGCAGTGGCCACCAGGATAGTTTGGGATTCAACTATCTCGTTGTTGTGTGCCAGTCGAACCATGGTTTTTTCAAGCTCGCGATGAACCTCGATCAAATCCCGGGTGCCGGCAATAGACTCTCGCATCAGCGCGCCGATTTTATCGATCATCTGGTTGGTGGCCCTGCCCAGAATGTTGAATTCATCGTTGGCATTGTCGCCGAGTGTCAGTTTCTTTGTGAGGTCGCCCTCTGACACCCGCGACAAGAGCTCAACCACCCGGTTGAGCTGGCTAACCAGAGCCCGCGAGGTAAGGAACAGCACCAGAACCAACAAAGGTGCAAACAGTAAAATAGAGCCAATGCTGACCATTTTGGCCGACACTTTGGCGTTTTCGGCGTTCAAAAGAGTGCTCGCAATAAGACCGGATTGTAGAGCCTCACTTTGAGCTATAACTTGCTGCTGAAGGTTTCCGCCGGCTTGTTCCGCATTGTTGGAAGCGGTGGCAATTTGTTGCAGAACGGCATCAGCTCGGTCAAACGCGTCACGGTACTCGCGGGTTTTTTCGCCAATCACGATGTTTTCCCACTCGTACTCTTTAACAAAATCTTCCAGCACCTTAATGGCTTGGCTTGAGGCTTCCGCCAGCGCGGGATCGCGAGTGTTCATGTAATTATAGGATGTTCTCTCGATTTCAAGAATAGCCTCATCAATCAGGCCGAATGACTCCTCCTGGAGTTGTGCCATAACGACAGCGAGCTCCTGGCGAATCCCGGCCGAGTCAGACAAACCGAGCACCGTCGTCTGCCGCAGCCCTTCCCGACGCAGCGTCACATAACGTTCGGCTTCCGTATAAATGGACTCCGCAAAGCGGATACTGCCTGGATCGTTCAGCTGGTTTGCTTGGCGTTGCAGTGCCTCGGCGTCTGATGTTAGCTCATCCAGCTTCGCCAGCAGCTCATCCTGGTCGCCCCCGGAGAGCGTGCTGAGTTGTTTTTCAACCGTGTTCAATTTGGTGACAAGCTTACTCGCGCTCGTTTCGTAGCGTGATATCTGATAAACGGACTCATAGGACGATGAAACGGCCTCTAATCCCCAGAAAATAGCCCCGGCGATAATGGTCAAGCCTGTCAATGTTACGACGATGAGCATCCGGAACTTCTGGCGCCAGGACAAGTTGAACTTCACGGTAGAATCTCCATTGTTGTTATGATTGTGGCGTTTACAAGCAAGACATCTAATCTAGAGACCCGGCTCGGGTCAACACAAAAACCCCAATCCTGTTATCGACGTATCGGCATCGTGGAAGATAACTTGAGCTTCTCAGGCTTAAACGGCCACCCAGCAAAAACGCCGCAGCCCAAGATGTGCTAAGGTGCCGCCCCTGACGTGCGAGTCACCAAGCATTTTTCTTATGCTTTAGCCATCCGAGCGCTTCCCTCAGGCGTTTTCTCGACATCTCGCATTCAGATCTGTGGTCTTCCCACTCCTGACTCTCTGTCTCTTCCGACAGTTGCTGTCTGCATCCTATTCCGCCATCGGTCAATCCGAATTTGGTGTGTCTCACTGCGAAACCTCATGGGTTGATCGTTACCGGTCAAAGCTGAGCCCTTTTTCGCTTCCAGTTGTCGCCCTGGCCGCTCTTGCCCGGTGCTCGATACAACGCCTTAAACAGGAATCATTATGAGTTTTAAAATTGCCATTTTAGGTGCAGGCCCCAGCGGCTTGGCCCAATTACGTGCTTTTGAAGCAGCCCGCGACGCCGGTGCAGATATCCCCGAAATCGTATGCTACGAAAAACAGAGCGACTGGGGCGGTCTTTGGAACTACACCTGGCGAACGGGCCTGGACGCCTATGGCGAGCCCGTGCACAGCAGCATGTACCGCTATTTATGGTCAAACGGCCCCAAGGAATGTCTGGAGTTCGCGGATTACAGCTTCGAAGAACATTTTGGTCGCCCTATCCCATCTTACCCGCCCCGCGCGGTGCTGCGCGACTACATTATGGGCCGTGTGGCCAAGAGCAATGTACGACAGTACATCCACTTTAACACCGCGGTGCACTGGGTTGACCACAACGAAGCCACCGACAAGTTCGCGGTTACGGTGCGGGACCTAAAACAGGACGAATTGAGCACCGAAGAGTTCGACCATGTCATCGTTGCTACCGGGCACTTTTCGACCCCCAACGTGCCCTATTTTGAAGGTCTGGAGCAGTTTCCCGGCCGTGTGCTGCACGCCCACGATTTCCGCGACGCTTGCGAGTTCAAAGGTAAGGATCTTTTGCTGATCGGCAGCAGCTATTCCGCAGAAGACATAGGCACACAGTGCCACAAGTACGGCGCCAAATCGGTCACCTTCAGCTATCGTTCACAGCCCATGGGCTTCGAGTGGCCGGAGTCCTTCACCGAAGTGCCGTTGCTAACGGAAGTGATCGGCAAGACGGCCCATTTCAAGGATGGCTCCAGCAAAAAAGTCGACGCGATCATTCTGTGTACCGGGTACCAGCACCACTTCCCGTTCCTGCCCAACGAATTGACGCTGACCACGCACAACCGGATGTACCCGGAAGGCCTGTACAAGGGCATCGTTTCCCTGCCCAATCCCAAACTGATATTCCTTGGCATGCAGGATCAGTACTACACCTTCAACATGTTCGACGCCCAGGCCTGGTATGCCCGTGATGTGATGCTCGGCCGCATCACACTGCCGGCAAGCGACGCCATGGCGGCCGATAGCCGTGAATGGGTCGCCCGCGAGCTGAAGCTCGCCGATCCCGTCGACGAGATCGATTTTCAGGCCGCCTACATACAGGATCTGCTTGAACCGACCGACTACCCGGCGTTCGATGTAACCGCCGTTGCCGATATTTTCAAGCAGTGGGAACACGATAAGGAAGAGGACATTCTTGGGTACCGCAACAAGAGCTACCGCTCCACGCTGACGGGCACCCTGGCGCCTGTGCACCATACGCCCTGGATGGATGCGATGGACGATTCTCTGGATGCCTTTCTCAAAGTGAAGCAAACCCAGCCAGCAAAGGAGACTGTATGAATCAACCAAGCCTGAGCCAGGCTCGGTCGCGTTTCACCTCCAGCAGCATACGCTGGGGCTTTATGTGGGCTATGTGGGCCGCCGTGCTCTGGGGTGCCTGGTATGTACCAGGGTCCGCTGTGTGGTTTGAAGCGCCCTATATTAATTTGAGTTTCGATACCAACGCCCAGTTTCTGCTGGCTGCAGCGGTGCTGACAACCTTCAACGCCATTGCCGTGTTGTTCTTTCTGTTTGTCTGGAACGGGGTATTGGGCAAACTGGGGGAATACGTTCGCACCATCAGGCAGATGCGTTTTATATCCAAGTGGTTCTTCATCGGCGCTATATTTGGTGGCCCGATGGCCATCTTTGGTTCGTATCTGGCGATAGGCTACATCGGCGGAGCCTTCGCGGCCATTTCAGCGCTGATGTACCCCATCATCGGCGCCACCCTGGCCAGGCTCTGGTATCAGGAGAAGATCACCAAACGCGCAGCGGTGGGCATTTTTATCATCCTGGCAGGTGGCGTGACAGTCTATGCACCCGGCATTATTGCTGAAATCACAGGCACCGGCGACGCCGGCTGGCTTGGCTATCTGGGCGGCGCAATGGCAGCCATTGGCTGGGGTGTAGAGGGCGCAATCGCAGGCCGAGGGCTGGATGTGGCCGATCCGGATGTGGGTATTACGGTCAGGTTCACGGCCGAAGTCCTGTATTGGGTTGTGCTGATTTTACCAGCGATCTACCTCTTTACCGACCAACCGGTTGTGGAACTGGTCATCGCCACGTTCAACTGGGCGGTCATCGGCTGGCTGATGCTGGCGGGCGTGAGCTTCGCCTTCTGCTATGTCTCCTGGTACAAGTCTTTCCCACTGATAGGCGTTGGGCGAGGGCAAGCGATTGCGGCGTTGTACGGGCTTTTTGCCGTCATCTTCCTCGCCGCGTTCACCCTCGAATTTCCGGATTGGAACTTCCTTGCAGGCTTGGCCCTGTTCGTAATAGGCGGGTTTGTCATGTTCACGGAAAGCGACGAAGTGCTTGAGGTAGTCCGTGCCGTGTCGAGCGACACCAAAACGTCCACCGCTACGGCGAGTGCGGCCAACTCATGATCATTGGAGCAACCCATGAATAAATTGCACATGAAAGGCCGCATTCTACAGCTGATCCATGACCGGCAGAATAGCGGCATATGGGACTGGCAAATCACCGATGCGGTGATGAGTGAATACGGCCTCAGCGGTGCCTACTGGCGTGGCAATACCCGTGTCACACTGACTGACCTGTTCTCCAGCGGCATCATCGAAAGCGTTGAGGAAGAGCTCGACCATCAAGCCTATTTTGGCGCTGGCCGCGTGTTGTTCAAATTCAGGCTCAACGACTTCGGTCGTCAACGGATGCGCGACACCGCACTGGCCTGATAGCCGGTGCCACCTAAAATTTTGACCAAGGAGACACTATGTCTGATTTCTGGGGTTATCCGGGGGCTGACATGCTCGCCGTTGCCGTTATTATTGTGCTCAGTGGCCTGGCCCTGTACCAGGCACGCACCTTTGTAACCAAGCTTTAAACGCAAACGCTGGCCGCCCTTTCGGGCGCGCCAGCACCCATTGTGGTCACACCTTCCCCGTATGATTTCCTTCAAACGTTGATATATACAGGTCTTCAACCTTATCTCTGGCCCACTGAGTTCTGCGTAAAAACTTCAACGACGATTTGATGGACGGATCGCTCTTAAAACAATTTATGTTGATTCTTTGAGCCAACCCCTCCCAGCCGTAATGTTGTTCCAGCCTGGTAACAATCTTCTCAAGCGTCACTCCGTGCAATGGGCTATTCGGTTGTTCTTCACTCATGCTTTTAATACACCGTTATTTATTGAAGGGGTAACCGATGGCATCCAGACCGAAGACTAATAAAACCTTCGAGCCTGACTGATCCGGCCGCGCCAATAGTAGCCATTAAGGGATGAGCGCATAACGCCGGACGATGTCGATGCGTGAATAAAACTGTCATCGCCCATGTAGATGCCGGCGTGCTGATCCTTTCCCTTTATATTAAAAAACACCAGATCGCCGGTGCGCAGGTTGTCCAGGGGAACCCTTTCTCCGGCGGCCAGCATCTGATGAGTGGTGCGGGGTAAACGGCGCTCTATGGCTTCGTGGTATGCAGTGGTGATGAAGCCGGAGCAGTCAAAACCGCTGGCAGACGTACCTCCGTAGCGGTAAGGCGTACCTTCATAGCGCTCGAACACCTGCCAGAATTGCTGAGCTGCAGCCATTTCATTACCGGTAGCGGGCCGCTCTGACGGCTGCCAGCGATTATTGTCTGATGTACGAAGATCCTGAGTGCTGGCGCAGCCGCCAAGGCCAAACAGTATCGCGATAGTAAACAGCGGTAGCAGCGATCGCCATGTCATTGGAATTGCCCTCGAAACTTTCAATATTGGCCTACTGTAGAAGCCCGTGTGCTCCGTGTCAGGTTAAACATTGCGTTTAAGTGTGTCTTGCCCGCCAACTGAAAGAAGCTGGCGCATAACAGAATCACTGTTCCGTTTGCTTGCGCCCCGTAACCGCAAATGCCACACCGGTGATAGACACCACACCACCGGCTATGGCCAAGACACCCAGGTGCTCATCGAACAACCAAAAAGCTTGCAGCGCGGTGACCGGCGGCACCAAATAAAACAGACTGGCCACCTGCGACGCCGCACCCCGACGAATCAGCAGCATGAGCAATAGAATGGCACCGATCGATACCCCGAACACCAGCCACGCCATAGACAACTGTAATTGGATGTTCCAGACCACCTCGCGGGTTTCAAGCGCGAATGCACCAATCGCGAAAAACACCGAGGCGGCGCTGTACTGAATAAAGGTCCCCGCCACCAGGTTAACGCTCTCGCCATGGCGCTTCTGGTAAACCGTGCCTACCGAGATACCAAGCAATGACAGCATCGCCCACCCCAGAGTCCAAAGGGGAAAGCCCTCTATGCCAGGCCCGCCACCCAGCTTTTCCATCAGTACCAAGCTTACGCCCAGCAATCCCAGCGACAAACCCACCCACTGCCGCAGAGTAACCGACTCACGTAATATCACGACCGCCGCCAACGCCGTGACCAGCGGCTGCAACCCAACAATCAGGGAAATAATCCCGGACGGCATGCCACCCTGAATGGCGTAATAGACACCGCCCAGGTAACAGCCATGCACCAGCAAACCGGTAACCGCAGTGTGTCCCGCCCCGCGCCAAGACGGCCAGGTAACCTTTAGCACCAAGGCCAGCACGCCCAACAGCACCAGCGTGAACAGCATCCGGTAAAGCAACAACGTGAAAGGTTCAGCGTAGGGTAAGCCGTACTTGGCACCAATAAACCCGGTGCTCCAGAGCCATACAAACACGGCAGGCACAACATAAATCTGGAACGCAGAACGCATGCAAATAGCCTTATAAACGTGGAGTAGTGACGGAAATCCGGAACGCACCTATTTTCCAGCCATAGAGCTGGTAAAGCAAAAGGTTCCAAAATGAACTTGAGTTTGGAGGAGATTTTCCGGTTAACGATTGACCCCTGAGCTCACAGCGATTAGCTTACAGTCAACCCGACCCCACAAGGGCAATCCCCTTCGGGAGATCCGGGCGCATGAAATCAAACGCCGGCCATAAGCCGGACGACAAAAACAATACCGCCACTGCCGCCGAGATCCGGCCAGGTGGAGAGGATTTCAAAATGTCTATATCAACACGTCCCCAAGGCGTATTGTGCCGTGCACAATCGCGTCTACCTGTTCAGATAATCACCTTTTATTTCCGCGAGTCAGCATCCACTTGGGCCAAGGAAGAGAGGTGATCCCCCATGACCGTATTCAGCCATCCCGAATTTGATAACCACGAACACCTGTCGTTCGTCTGTGACCCGGAAACCGGGCTCAAAGCTATTGTAGCCGTGCACAACACCTCCCGTGGTCCCGCTCTGGGCGGTTGCAGAATGTTCCCGTATGCCAGCGATGAAGAAGCCCTGCGCGATGTACTGCGTCTTTCGAAAGGCATGACTTACAAATCCGCACTGGCCAATCTTGACCTTGGCGGCGGCAAATCGGTGATCATCGGCGACCCGCGCAAGCAAAAAAGCGAATCCTTGCTGGAAGCCATAGGTAAACACCTCGAAGGGCTTGGCGGCCAGTACATTGCCGCCGAAGATTCCGGCACCAGCGTGGCAGATCTAAAAATCATGGGGCGGCATACGAAGCACGTCGCCGGCCTTGTCGAGCGCATCGGTTTTGACGGCCAGCCCAGTAATGGAGACCCCTCCCCCACCACAGCCTACGGCACCTTTGTGGGTTTGAAAGCAGCAGTAAAGCACAAGCTCGGCCGCGAGGATCTAACCGGGTTGAAGGTGGCTATTCAGGGTGTGGGCAACGTGGGTTACCGCCTGGCCCGTCATCTGAGGGAAGCCGGCGCAGAACTCTGGGTATACGACATTCATCACGCGAACATGCAACGTGCGGTGGATGAACTGGGTGCCCACGCGGCTTCAGCCGAGGACATTCTGTTCCTGCCGGTGGACGTGATTGCCCCCTGCGCCATGGGCGCCGTGCTGAACGACGACAGCATTCCCAGCCTGAAAGCCACGATCATTGCGGGCGCCGCCAACAATCTGTTGCAACGCCCGGATCACGATCAGGCATTAAAGGACCACGGCATCCTTTATGCACCGGACTTCGCCATTAACGCCGGCGGCATCATCGACGTGTTCTACGAACGCACCGGCGCTCCACCAGAGAAGGTAAGCGCCCATGTGGAAGGCATAGGCCGCACGCTTACCGAGATCTTTACACGCTCGGATCGCAGTGGCGTGCCAACCGGTGCGGTGGCCAACACGCTCGCCGAAGAACGTTTCCGAAAACACTCCGGCGTAGCTGCGGCATCGCCCGAGCGGCTTGTTGCCGCCGGATGATGAACGCCATTTGCTCTCCCAAACAAAAACAACGATCTAGCAGGAAACAATTATGTCTGAATCACATGCGCCCACTGCGGAAGCAATAGAAGGCTCCAACGCCAAACGGGGGCTATGGTCCTCACGCTTTGCTTTTATTCTTGCGGCCACGGGTTCTGCCGTGGGCTTGGGTAATGTCTGGAAATTCCCCTACATCACCGGTGAAAATGGTGGTGGCGCCTTTGTACTGGTTTATCTTCTGTGTATCGCCGCGATCGGCCTGCCGATCATGATGGCCGAAGTGTTGATTGGTCGCCGCGGTGGCCGCAGCCCGGTTAACAGCCTGAAGGCGATCGCCGGGCGCGACAGGCTGAACCCGGCCTGGCGCATGGTCGGTGCCATCGGAGTGATCGCCGGTTTCCTGATTTTGTCGTTCTACTCGGTGATTGGTGGCTGGGCGGTATCCTATGTGGGCACAGCGGCCAGCGGGCAACTCACAGGCCAATCTGCGGATGCCATTGGCGCCATCTTCTCTGACCTTCTGGCCGATCCGGTAACGCTGCTGATGTGGCACACCCTGTTTATGGCTCTGGTTATGTTTGTGGTCGCAAAGGGCGTTCGTGCGGGGCTTGAGCGCGCGGTCACCTTTCTGATGCCGGCCTTGTTCCTGCTGCTGCTCACGGTTGTAGGCTACGCCATGACCACCGGTGAGTTCGGCCGAGCCGTGACATTCCTGTTCCAACCGGACTTCTCCAAGCTCACCACCTCGGGCATTCTGGTGGCGCTGGGCCACGCGTTCTTCACTCTGAGCCTTGGCATGGCGGTGATGATGGCTTATGGCTCTTATCTGCCGAAAGGCATATCCATCGCCAAAACCTCCATTGCCGTCTGCGTCATCGATACCGGGGTGGCGCTGCTTGCCGGCCTGGCCATCTTCCCGATTGTGTTTGCGAACGGCCTTGAGCCCGGTGCCGGCCCTGGGCTGATCTTTCAGACCCTGCCGCTGGCATTCGGCCAGATGCCCATGGGCAGCTTGTTCGGAACCCTGTTCTTTGTATTGCTGATATTCGCCGCCTGGACGTCGGGTATTTCCCTGCTGGAGCCCATCGTTGAGTGGCTGGAAGAACAGAAAAGCATGAACCGGATGACTAGCACGCTGGCCGCAGGCTTCGTGTGCTGGTTACTGGGCATTGCATCGATTCTTTCCCTGAACCTGTGGTCCGATTTTGCGCCACTGGGCTGGATCGGCATGCTTGAGGGCAAAACGATCTTTGATCTTCTCGACTTTTTCACCGCCAACATTCTGCTGCCCCTGGGCGGACTTCTGGTTGCCGTGTTTGCCGGCTGGGTGATGTCGCGGGAGGCGATGGAGAAGGAGCTGGCGCTGTCAAAGCCTATGTTCCGCCTTTGGTACATCACCGTGCGTTACATTACGCCAGTGGCTGTGGGCGCTGTGTTTATCTACAACCTGTTCGGATAATAAGCAGCGTCGGGCAAGTAGACTGTCGATAACGGATCGGGGAGGCCTGCGGGGCCTCCCCGATAAACGCCTTCAAAAATAAATCCAAAAATAAATCTGTCCCGGTTTTCCGTCGGTCCCGGTTTTCCGAAAAGGCGATAGGGCCCTTTAAGATTTTCGATAATCGCCATAGCTTCGTCGTGGAAGACCACTTAGCGATCTGTCTGGTTTTAGGGGTTTAGTTCTATGAGCCCTAAATTGTCAGGCGCTGTAATGTTGCTTTTTTGAAGTGTCACGGCCTTTTGTGCCAGCAATCTGCCATTAACTGACGCACCCGTGTTCACTGCGATCAATGTTTTACCCAGTATCACACCTTCAAAATGTGCATGGGTTCCAATCGTTACTGAACCTGCAACCTGCCAGATAATATTCTTAGCTAAGGCGCCACCCGCTAAGGTTACTTTTACTGCACTGGCCTCGGTCAGTTCGCCTGACACCTGCATGATCCAGACATCATTCGGACCGCCAGAAAAAGTGACGTCAGTGCTAATGTTAAGATCTGAAGACCATTTGTAAAGTCCGGGAGCAAGGGTTAATCCGCCAATTTCACCCGCACCAAGTTCTGTGAAATCGGGCGATGTTCGTCCTGCTGCGTTTTCGTATGCAAATCCCATATCGTTTATTGCTACAGACAGCGAGCTAGGAGCAATGGCGTAACAGGGAAGCGGACCAGCCGCATCGACGGTATATATATTTCCGGTTACTTCGTCGCACTCAAGGAGTAACGCTGCACCAGTAATAGGACTTGTACCCACATCGCCAACAATTGCCGAGCGGTAAACATCGGTAATACCGCTCTGACTAAGAACGGCAAAACTTCCTGCACTTCTCAAATTTATGGGAGACGGGCCAGACGCTGCTATTGTACTTCCTGAAAACAAACCACCTATAATTAGCGGTAACAGTATTTTTTTTGAAATATTCATAGTTATTTTTTCCTTGTTTTAGTGTGTGATAATTAAATTATTAAAGGTGAATATTGTTTATTGTCATTTACCTGACAATATTGCAATGAGCATTCCAATGCAGACTTTAACTTATATAAATAATATCAAACTGATATTAAATAGACAATGTGGTTAGCTAGCGCCTCCAGCCACTATATGATGAGGCATCATTGGCCTCAGCCGTAACCGCATTAACCCTCTAAAATTAAGCGCTGACAGTAGATTATGGGAGCCGAGCCTTCCTATTTGGATTTCTAAATATTAACTCTTAAATAGTAGGCCTTGATCACAGAAATATCTGCAATAAATATGTTTTTAATTGTCAGTATTTGTAACGAAGGGGTGTCTTAATATAAGCCCAGGGAACCTCTAAATAACTTTCCCAAATCATTGAACCACTACAGTCAGAGAAGGCCGTTAAAACAGATCAGTCAGCTATCAGGGATTGCAAAAGCTCACCATTGAAGACCCTGTAGCCGGTTCCAGGGCCCCGGCTGTTTATCGGTCAGTCCCCAACCCCGGCTTGCTCTTCCCAATGTATGGCCTGCTCCGCATTTTCTTGCACGCCCTTGCCTGTACGGTAACCCTTCGCGGTTTCATCTATACCGAAACGGTCGCCTGATTCTGCCAGTCTGAGGAACCATTGAAAGGCATTTGCGTCACTTTGCTCAACCCCTTTGCCTTCCGCGTACATGTTGGCGACGTTCAGCATGCCCTGGCGGTTGCCATCTTTAGCTAGGGTCATATAGCGTTCAAACGCCAGATCATACTGGCCCATTTTGTACACTGCGTAGGCTTCCAGGACCCGGATCATATCCCGGGCAACACGCGTCTGGTCGTCTGCCGGCTGTGCCTGTGCCTGTGCCTGTGTTGTGTACGGCACCAAGGCGATCAGGACCACAAGCGCCATCGCCTTGAGTGCGTGCCTGGTGGGTTGCATAAGAGCGTCCTTTACGGGTGGCGTGAAGTTTGTTTGATCAATTCACGTTAGCAGCACCGGCGGGCAAGGTGAACGGTACTTAAGTACCTTATCGCTCGATTAAACACGCCTAAACGCTAGCTGGCAGCTTCAATCCTGCGGAAAGATAGGGCACTGATGGTTTGCGAAGCCCGCGAGCGTTGTGCCGCGGGCCGGGATGGTGAAGCAGCGCTAGCTCTGTTGCCGCTTTGCCTCTCCTGGACGCTGACGTACCTGCCATTGTTCATCCATGACAACAGGTGCATCTAAAGATTGGAGGGGCTCCTTGCCCCGGATCAGATCGGCGGCTCGCTCAGCAACCATGATGGTAGGCGCGTTCAGGTTGCCATTGGGTATGGTTGGGAAAATCGATGAATCCACAACACGCAGATTTTTGATGCCATGAACCCGGGTTTGCGGGTCTACCACTGCGCGCTCATCGATGCCCATCTTGCAAGTGCAGGATGGGTGATAAGCGCTCTCTACCGTCTGCCGAACGAAAGCGTCAATTTGCTCGTCGCTGTCAACCGCGGTACCTGGCTGAATTTCCTCCCCGCGGTACTCATCCATTGCTGGCTGGTTAATAATCTCCCGGGTCAGGCGAACGCACGCCCGAAAACCTTCCCGGTCGGCGTCGTGCTGTAAATAGTTGAACTGTATCCGTGGTGCTTCTTTTGGATCAGCAGACTTTACGTTTACGGTGCCGCGGCTTTTGGGTTTGTTGTGGCCAACGTGCAACTGAAATCCGTCGCCGTCAAATGCTTCTTTGCCGTCATAACGCATTGCCGCAGGCAGGAAATGGTATTGCATATCTGGCCATTCCACGCCCGCTTTGGAACGGATAAAACCGCAAGATTCGAAGTGGTTGGTGGCGCCAAGGCCATCTTTTTTCAGAATCCAGCGCACGCCTATTTTCAGTTTGTTCCACCAGTCGAGCTTGCGGTTTAACGACACCGGCTGTTCACAGCGGAACTGAAAATAAAACTCCAGATGATCCTGCAGGTTTTCACCCACTCCCGGCAGCTCGTGCTTCACCTCAATGCCGGCCTTTTCCAGAACCTCGCGGTTACCAATGCCGGAAAGCTGCAACAGGTGCGGAGAACCAATGGACCCTGCCGACAAAATCACCTCTTCAGTGGCTTTCACCTCATGGATCTTACCGCTCTGTTCGTAACGCACACCCGTAGCGGTATTGCCGTCGAGAAGCACTTTGTGCACCAGAGCATGGGTAACCACGGTCAGATTAGGGCGATCCATAGCCGGCCGCAGATACGCATTCGCAGTAGACCAGCGACGACCATTTTTAACCGTCATGTGCATGCTGCCAAACCCTTCTTGCTGGGCGCCGTTATAGTCCTTTGTGGGCAAATAACCGGCGTCCTGACCTGCGTTAATAAAGGCCTTATACAGTGGGTTTTGCATGTTGTTGCCGTTGTTTACGCCCAACGGACCGTCACCGCCACGGTAGCGATCACCGCCGAATGCCCAGGTCTCCGCTTTTTTGAAATATGGCAGTACCTGTTGGTAATTCCAGCCTTCTGCGCCTTCCGATTCCCATTCATCAAAGTCGCGAGCGTGACCACGCACGTACACCATGCCATTGATGGACGACGATCCGCCCAGCACTTTGCCGCGTGGGCAATGCATGCGCCGGTTGTCCAGATAAGGCTCCGGTTCGGTTTCGAACTGCCAGGCGAACTTTTTGGTGTTCATCGGAATGGATAAGGCGGTCGGCATCTGAATAAAGATGCTTTTGTCGCTACCACCGGTCTCCAGTAGCAGAACCTTACGCTGGGTATCTTCGGTCAGGCGGTTAGCCAGCACACAGCCAGCAGAGCCCGCGCCCACAATGATGAAGTCGTATTGGTTTTCTTTCACACACGTTCTCCTTTGTATCTCCGAAATTAAAATGGTGCGTCGATGTCTTCCATACCTACATACACAGCCTTGAGCTGGGTGTAGTGAGAGATCGTCTCGCGGCCATTTTCGCGGCCAATACCAGAGAGTTTGTAGCCGCCCACGGGCATTTCTGCCGGCGAAGCTCCGTAGCTGTTAATCCAGCAAATACCAGCCTGCATCTGATGAACAACCCGGTGGGCACGGCGAATATCATTGGTAAACACGCCCGCCGCCAGTCCGGTTTCAGTCGCATTAGCGCGATCAATCACTTCATTTTCGGTGGTGAACGTGAGCACCGACATCACCGGCCCAAAAATCTCTTCCCGCACGATGGCCATATCGTCAGTGCAGTCAGTGAAGATGGTCGGCTCCACAAAGTAGCCGCCCTTGGAATCTTCCGGCTCAAACGCATGACCTCCATGACGGAGTGTTGCGCCTTCTGCCACACCTTTAGCGATATAGCTCAATACCAGCTTGCGGTGCTTGTCAGAAATAAGCGCACCAAAGTTGGTTTTTGGGTTCATCGGATCGCCCGGCAGGATGTTGTTGCGGGTACGCTCCAGCAAACGCTCCATGAATTTCGGATAGATATCCTCATGCACGAACACTCGGGTGCCGTTGGTACAGATTTCGCCCTGGGTGTAAAAATTACCCACCATGGCGGCCGAGATGGCATTCTCCAGATCAGCATCGTCAAAAATAATGAGCGGGGATTTGCCACCCAGTTCCATGGTGACACTTTTCACAGTGGTCGCCGCCGCGGCCATGACTTTCTTGCCGGTGCCTACTTCGCCGGTAAACGACACTTTGGCAATTTCAGAGTGGTGAGTCAGCCAGGAGCCGACTTCCGCCGCGCCCTGCACGACGTTAAACACACCGGCGGGAACACCTGCTTCAATATAAATTTGGGCCAGTTTGGTGGCGCCCATTGGGGTTTCTTCAGACGGTTTGAAGATCATCGCGTTGCCACACGCCAGTGCCGGAGCAGACTTCCAACAGGCGATCTGTAGTGGGTAGTTCCAGGCGCCGATACCGGCGCAGATGCCCAGCGGCTCTCGGCGGGTGTAATAGAAATCACCCCCAAGATCCTGCTGGTTACCCTCAATCGACGGCGCCAGGCCAGCAAAAAATTCAATAGAGTCTGCACCGGTTACGATGTCCACCGCTTGCGCTTCCTGCAAGGGTTTTCCGGTATCCAGAACCTCAATAGCGGCCAGCTCGTCGTTACGTTCACGCAGTAATGCGACGGCTTTCAGCAGAATACGGCTGCGCTGCACGGCGGGCATGGCAGCCCACTCTATAAATCCAGCCCGCGCGCTCTCAATGGCGGCCTGCTGCACAGATTCATCCGCTATTTCTACTTCGTAGATCACTTTGCCCGTGGCCGGATTGACAACCGGAAACACCTCACCGGTATGGTTGGCAAAGAAGTGACCGTGAATGAAGTTCTGTAAACGAGGTATTGAATGGGACATAAAAACTTACAACCTTAACGTGAATAATGGATTGTTCTCTCTAACGGTTGTTCTCTCTGAGTGACGCTAACGGATGTTGTCTGGGGCCGGGCCAGCGTGTCCTGTACAAAGCGCTTGCACAGCCGCTCACCCGCTTCGAAACTTTCCTGTGGGTCCAGACTCAAGGCACTGCGCAACCAGAAGCCGTCTATCATCGCAGCCGTTTGCCTCGCTGCCTCGGTCGCTGCCGTAGGCTCCATCACTTGAGCGAAGGCGTAGCGCAGGTTGCTATAGAGACGCGCATTGTTGATCTGTTGCAAACGCTGCAGCCCGGGCTCATGCGTGGACCGCGCCCAGAAACTCAACCAGGTTTTTGCCGCCAGTGCCGAGCGCTGGAAATTGGAAAAGTTGGCATCAACGATGCAATTGAGACGCTGTTCCGGCGACCCGTCGGTCTTCGCCATACGTTCAAGCAGCTCTTTTCCGAGCTGGTCCAGTAAATATCGTAGCGCTGCTTCAATCAGGCCCTGCTTACCACCGAAATAGTGGCTGATGATGCCCGACGACATTCCCGCACGTTTGCTGATGCTGATAATGGTGGTCTTCTGCATCCCCAGTTCGGCAATCGACTCCATCGTTGCTTCAATAAGCTGCTGTTTTCGAGTGTCTTTTACTCCAACTTTTGCCATGATTATCCGCTGTTTGATCGTCCTGAAATTATTAATTGATCGTTCAATTAATTTTAAGGCTACAGAAACCAAGAGGGAGCTGCAACCTGCAGAAATGCAAGAAATAGCCGATCAAAGCCTGGTAAGGCGGTGAACGAGGATCAAAAAGATACCCACTACCACCAGGGCGAGCATGTCACTTACGAAGTAGGAATACAGCCTCACCAGCTAATGGTCTCGCCGGATGAATGATCGGTCTTGCCATTGCATCTGATCCCGAGGGCAGTTCAGGCTCTCTACCTTTTTTTCTTTAAGCCAAACCGTCTGCCCTTTATAATCATGCGCTTTCCAGTTTTCTGTCACTTCTATACAAAAGCCGGGGCGGTCAGGAAGAGACTTGATAACCGTTTTTGGATACCCCTCCGGCTTTTCGCCAATGACAGCGGAGTCCACGTCATTTACGTTAATGACACCTTGTTGCGATGAACAACCGCCGAGAAAAGCGGCAAGAGCAATAGTGATGATTTTTTTCAATGTTCTTCCTCTTCATCGCCAGCACATCGACTACTGCTCCGCGTAGTCTGCGGAACAATGCCCCAACGTTAGTTGGCCATGACAATCTTGTTCACAGTGGGCCTTTAGCGCCTGATTGTTGGCCGGACAAAATGTGGTGCAAGCTGCGGCACTCCACCATAGGATCGTCACAGTTGACGACAATATCGGAACGGGCAATCACATAACTCTTGCCGGTAATCTGGTTCTTCACCATCTGGATCTCGCCGCTCTGCTCCACGGCACTGAACTCGCCGATGAAGCTGGTTTCCCGCAGAGAAACAGTTTCCAGCCGATCGCCGGGTTTGATGCTGCCTTCATAATTCATCAATGCCAGCCGCGCCGACGTCCCGGTACCGGTGGTGCTGCGGCAGATGACGCCGGGATGCACATAAGTAGCTGAACGGGAACGGTAATAGCCTTCGCCCACAGGCTCCACCGGCCCCATGAAGTGGAGGAACGGCAAGGGCCCCACATCGCCTAACGTGTGATGGGAAAAACGTCGTTCCGCCTGCACCGCCTCCACAATGGCATGAGCCGCTTCGGTAAGCCTGCGCTCTTCGTCCAGCGTAAGGTCAAACCCCAGCTCTTTCGCATCTACCAGAGCATAGAAACCGCCACTGTAAGCAACGCTGTAGGTCACCATCCCCAAACGCGGCACCTCAACGGTAGCCCTGTAGGTGTGAATGTAGCTGGGCAGACCTTCACAGGTGATGGATTCCACCACCCCGTCACGCACCGTTGCGTCTATTTGCACCAGCCCGGCCGGCGATTCCAATAGAAACTGTTGCCGGCCTTCCTGCTTCGGCACAATGCCCGCTTCCAGAACTGCGGTGGCGGTGCAGATGGTGTTGGAGCCGGAGTAAATCGGATAGCCCATCACTTCCATGATGATGTATCCGGCCGCTGCTCGCGGATCTGTCGGCGGCACCAGCAGGTCTACAGACATCTCGGGAATACCGTGGGGCTCTTCCAGCAACAATCGGCGCAAGCCATCGGCATGGTCCCGCAGGTATTCCATCTGGGCTCGCACGGTGTCCCCCGGCAGCGGAGCAATACCGCCGGTGACAATCCGGCTGACATCGCCACCGGCATGGGTATCCATCAACTGAATGGTCAGTTCCGGTTTCATCACACATTCCCCAGGGTGAAAGGCTTGCCATGCTCGTTCCACTGCGCGTCTGGAACAATCACGATCTTGCCGAGGTAATTGCTGCCCCGATTCTCAAAATAGACCTCGGCATGATGCAGATCCGACAGTTTGAACGCGCCGTGAAGCACCGGCTTCAATTGCCCGCCGCGAATCCAGGCCATGAGCTGATCGGCTTCCTCACGGGTACCGTGAGACACCCCAAAAATCTGTACCTGATAAAGGTAAATGCGGGTCCAGAGAATCTCGCTGATGTTGCCACCACTGGCACCGGCGATGCTCAACCGCGGGTAGGTACTGCGGGCATTCATATCAAAGATCATGGTGTCGATGAACGTGTCAGTCATCTCTCCACCCACCAGATCCATCACCGCGTCAAACGGTTTGCCGCCCGTTACCGCCTTTACCCGGTCAACAAAGCTGCTCATATCAGAGCGGTCCAATACGGCCTCGGCCCCAAGCTTAAGCAACGCATCGGCCTTGTCGTCTTTACTCAGTGCATAGGGGATAGCGCCCACAATGCGGCACAACTGGATCAGCGCGGTACCCACGCCGCCACTGGCACCGCTTACAAGTACCCGCTCGCCTGCCTGAATATTGGCTGAGGTAACCATGTGGTAGGCGGTCTGGTACGAGCACATACCCATGGAGGCCAGTTCAGCATCAGACAGTTCCGGGTTGGGAATGTGATGAAATTGGTCCGAAGGCAGTGCGACATACTCTGCATAGCCACCGTCTGCACCGTGGCCGTAGTAATCAGGGGTCAGGTTGATGTCCCTGCGGGCATTGGCGTAGATGTTAAAATCCAGTAACCCACGCGCGCCCAGGCAGCTTTCACTCACGCCCTCACCCACCGCCACCACGCGACCCGCTATGTCGGCGCCCTGGATGCGGGGAAAAATCAACGTTGGCTTGCCACCCATCTGGAAAGACGTCATCTCTCCCTTTTTGGTGGGATAAAGCCCTTCGCGAGCTTTACGGTCGGTATTGTTCTTGGCGGTTGCCGTCACCTGCACCAGCACCTGCCCAGGCGCCGGATGCGGTGTCGATACGCTCTGGTATTCGAGCTTGTCGATCCCACCGTGACCGGTTAGAACCATCGCTTTCATAGTATTAGGAATCATAGGCGAACCCTCCGTGTCAGGTTACAAATTGAACCTGAGATAGATCTGGTCCGGTTTGTGGTAACTCTTATTCCAGCACCCCGGGCCAATTTGCGTTGGCCTTGAGAATAAAGCCTTCCGGGTCTGCAAGCCATTGGTCGTGCACTGATTCGTTGAAGTTCAGATACAACCGCCCGTTTCTGATAGCCCAATGCTGCGGGTCGCCCTTGGCCAGATAGCCTTGGCTTACAGCCCAGGCGCAATAACCTCCGTAGGAAGGCGCGTAGCGTTGTGGATCGTTTTTGAATCTGGCAAGATTTTCGGCGTTCGTGAATCGCCAGGTGGCGCCGCTATACTCTGTTGCGTGCCTGGCAGAGCCCTTGGCTGGCTGCCCTGACTCAAAGTAGCTTACGGTGTCGTAGCCACCCACAGCGGTATGACTTAGCAAGCCGGTGTAAACGGGCGGTTCAGACGCCAGCGCGCTGCTGGTGAAGAGCAGAATTATCGTCGCAAGAGAGAAGAGCCCAGTCATGTCATTTTTCCTTCGAATGGAGGGGGGTAATGACTAGACACCATTGAATAAATTTTGTTACCAACGGCTTTGAATATTTTGCTTCGAGTTGCAGGCCAAACACTCGAATCATGCACAGCTGGCTAATGCAACGGCCGCGTCAAACCAGCGTGCTGGCCTGACGCGGTCTACTCAGGGATGCATTTCCAGGCCTTAACCAACCGCTCTCTGTACCGCCACATAATGCGTGACCTTAGCCCCATCCATCACCGGTGATACCTTCCATTCAATGTTGAAAGGAGTACCGTCCTTGCGATAATTAATGGTGCTGCCGTGGAAGGTCCGATTGTTCTTCAGATCATCAGACAAACGATCTGTCTCCGCTTTGTCGGTCTCCGGCCCCTGCAGCAGACCAGGCGTTTTACCCAGCACATCGTCTGCCGAGTAACCCGTCAGGTCGGTGAAGGCCTGGTTGACATAAATGATCACTGAATTCTTATGGTTATCGGTCACGTCCGTCACCATCACCGACTCGAAAGCCAGACCCGCAACAGACTGAAAAAGTGGGGATTGCAGTAATTCTTTGGAATGATTCATACATTTCCTTTTGTATTACGAAACTGATCCGAGTTTTAAGGATCACCCGGAAATTATACGCACAGCAGCCCGTGCTGTATCAACCCCGGCAACACGATAGACAGGGGTACATTTATTTTTCAGAATTGGCTCTAACCGGTTTTCCTCAAGTGAAAAAACGCTGACAGCCAAGATGTGTTAGCCTTAGGGCTCTGGTATACGAGTTATCAAGTAGTTTTCCTGCTTGACCAGTTCGAGCGCTCTCTTCCGGCGTATTCTCGAGATCTCGCGTTTCATCGGCGGCCTGCCCGCCCTCGGCCCTCTGTTTCACCGACAGATACAGCCTGTTCAAAGACAGATACAGCCTTCATAGAATTGCGCCATTGATACATTCGACCCTGGCGCGCACTGCCTAAAAACCGAAGTCATTGTGACTTTTAGAAGTGTCATTTTGGGCGCCGGATTAATGACGTGCTTTTAAAAAAGCTCACGACGCCATCATTGTCGTCTATTTTTTTGCCCAGATATAATTTTGCGTTGAAAACGAGACAGGACTTTGCCTGTAATCAAAGAAAGTACGTAATCATCCATTACGGATAATAATACTTTTCGGAGATGTGTATGAGATTTTTAAATAAACTTGCTACTGCCGCTGCCGTTAGCTCACTGGTGCTTGGCGCGACTGTAGCCCAAGCAGATTCAAAAGAGCCTATTGTAATTGCCACCCATAACTGGACCAGCCAAATTACTATGGCTTACGTTATTGGCGGTATTTTTGAAAGCATTGGCGATAACGTTTCTTACGTACCTGCTGATAGCCAAGCAGTTTACGAATCTGTTCGTAACGGTGACGTCACTATTGCTCACGAAGTATGGCAATCTACCTTTGGCAAGTCTTTTAACAATGCTTTAGACGCCGGCGGTATTATTGATGTAGGCACGCACGCCTCTGCTACTCAAGAAGAGTGGTGGTACCCTGCTTATGTAGGCGATTTGTGCCCGGGCCTACCCTCTTGGGAAGCACTGAACGATTGTGCCGAACTGTTTGCAACGCCAGGCAGTGGCGGTAAAGGGCGTTATCTGGACGGCCCTATGGACTGGCATGGCCAGGAAACCCTGGATCGCATTGAAGCACTGGACATGAACTTTACAGCCAAGTTTGCCGGGTCATCCGGTGCACTTTGGGCTGAACTGGAGTCTGCGGCTAAAGACAACCGTGCCGTGGTGGTATTTAACTGGTCACCTAACTTCACCGATGCCGGTGACGGTGGCAGCTTCGTTAAATTCCCCGCGTATACAGATGGCTGCAAGAAAGCAGACGGCGGTGATGGCAAGTGTGGCTCGCCCCCAGCAGGTTGGTTGAAGAAGGCGGCGTATTATCAAATGCCCGCAAAATGGCCAACTGCTTATAAAATCTTTAACAACGTATCCTTTACCAAAAGTGATATCGGCAATATGGCAGCATTAGTAGACATCGATGGTATGACCCACGAAGCAGCCGCTACTAAATGGCTGGCTGATAACGAAGCAACCTGGAAAGCCTGGTTGTAAGAAAAACACGCTAACCTGAGCGCGCTGCGCTCAGGTTAGCTCTTGTATTCAGAATCTCTATTTATTTATTCTGTTTTTTCAGTAACAGCAGTGCTTTTGACGCGGTGCAACAATAATCTATTGCGCTTGTTAGTCCGATATATTCACTGAATTATTGCCATCAACCCTATCTCTTAGCACCTCTTTTTTTACAGGAATTTGATTATGTCAACGTCAGCTCAGCGGGTCATCAAGTGCGAGTCTGTCTATAAAATTTTTGGCGCTAACGCTGTAAAAATTCTGGAACAATCAGGCGGAAAAGTAGATACAGCATCGTTACTTGAAGCAGGATGTGTTATTGGTGTCAGCAACGCTTCTTTTGAAGTGCACAAAGGTGAAATGCTCGTCATCATGGGCCTGTCAGGCTCTGGCAAATCCACACTTCTGCGCTGTATTTCACGGCTAATCGACACAACTGCAGGCGATATTTTTATTGATGGTGAAGACCTGCTTGCTATGAATGCAAAGGAACTCATCAACATTCGCCGTAATAAAATGGGCATGGTATTCCAAAGTTTTGCCCTTCTGCCTCACAAAACCGTTCTAGAAAACATTGCCTTGCCATTACAGGCAAAAGGCATAAGCACTCGCGACAGCATGGCCCGTGCGATGGACATGGTGAACCTGGTAGAGCTCACAAATTGCGAAAACGATTTTCCCCGCCAGCTCTCCGGTGGTCAACAACAGCGTGTCGGCATTGCCCGCTCATTGGCCGTAGAACCTGAAATCTGGTTTCTCGATGAGCCCTTCTCAGCCCTGGACCCACTGATTCGCAGGGAAATGCAAGACGAATTCCAGCGCTTACAAAGTGTATTGCACAAAACCATCTTATTCGTTACCCACGACTTCGATGAGGCGCTACGCCTTGCCGACCGCATCGCCATTATGAAAGACGGCGTCATCGAACAAATTGATACCCCAGCCAACATCGTACTCAAGCCAGCCACGGAGTACGTCGCCAAGTTTACCCGTGGCGTGCCGCGTGAGCGCGTACTTTCTTGCAAAGCCATCATGGAAGAATACGACGCAACCGCCACGATGAGCGACGTCACTGTCTCTGCCAATGCCATTATCGAAACCGTAGCTGGATCCGTGCTAACCGAGCAAAACCCAGTGGCTGTCATTGATGCCGAGGGCAATATTGTTGGCGCTTTAAATCGCAACATTATGATAGACGTCTTGTTTGGTGAAACTAACAGCATGCCAGTTAATAACTAAGTTATGAGCAACGCCTAATGCAATATTTTACCGAACATAAATGGATGCAGTTTGTCGCCCTATTGGTGGTGTTCTTTGCGCTTGTAATGGCCATAGATCCAGCCACAGGTGGCAACCTGTGGCGCCTGCAAGAAACCCGATTCTGGTTGCTGCCTGACGTTGTCAACGATGGCCTTAAGTTCCTCATCGATGATTTTTGGGTGGTCGAGACTTACGATGCCGAGTTAGACATCATCGAACAGTCGACCATGATGAAAGAGTTTACTCGATACCTGTCTGGCGTGGTTCTGTTCAGCATCAATTTGATTCGTGAGCTCCTGTTAGGGGGCGTCAAAACCGTTGTGGCGTTCACCAGCTGGGACTTTATCAGCGAAAACGAGTGGGCTCGAATCCCGGCACTGCCGTGGCCCGCTGTTGCTGCGGGTGCCTTTTTAGCAGGACAGTATCTTGGTGGCCGCAACCTGTCACTTTTAGCCGGCATCAGCACCATTTACATTGCCGTGTTTGGTCAGTGGACACCCGCCATGCAAACCCTATCGTTTGTGTTGGTGGCCGTACCTTTATCGGTTTTGCTGGGGTTAACCCTGGGCATCATCGCCTTCAGGAACAAAACCTTCGAGGCTGTCCTCGCACCACTGCTGAACGTGGCTCAAACTATGCCCCACTTCTCGTACCTGATTCCGGTGGTGGTGTTCTTCGGCATTGGTGACCATGCGGGTGCTATTTCAACGGTTATTTTTGCCACCCCCCCAATGATTCGCCTCACCATTCTCGGCCTTAAAAAGGTCTCTCCAGAAGTGGTGGAAGCCGGCATGATGAGTGGCTGCAACTCGCGCCAGCTTATGTTTAAAGTACTCATCCCTACCGCACGCCATGACATTTTAATCGGCGTTAACCAGGTCATCATGCAGTGTTTGGCCATGGCCGTTATCGCATCGTTTATTGGCGCAAAGGGCTTAGGCTACGACTTACTTGTGTCTTTGAATATGCTCAAGATAGGCCAGGCCCTCGAACTTGGTATATCCATTGTCCTGATTGCGGTGGTTCTGGATAGGTTATCCCTGGCCTGGGCAAAAAAACAGGTTGATTACTTTGCTGACGTACCGTTTCATTTGCGTCACAAGTACTCACTCGCCTTCGTGGGGATTTTGATATTCACCTCCATTGTTGCCTATATCGCGTCCATGGCTTTTCCAGACAAGGCCAACTACTTTTATTTTATTCATGAATCACAAGGGCTTACTACCGAAAAGTTCTGGGATTCTATTGTAGACTGGATCATCACCAACACTTACGACAGTGTGCAAAGCTTCAACTTCTTCATGATTACCTCGATTTTGATGCCCATGAAAGAAGCCTATTTATCGATGCCCGTCGCAGCCACTCTGTTCCTGGTTGCAGGTACCGGTTACATCGTTGGCGGCCTTCGCTCTGCGATTGTTGCGACGGCTTTTATTGCCTTTATTGCCCTGACACCCTGGTGGGACCGCGCTCTGATTACGGCCTACATGACCACCTTTGCAGTGATCATTTCCGTAACGATTGGCTGTAGCGTCGGCATTTTGTGTTCGCGAAGCCCCAAAGCAACCAAGTTTATGTTGCTGGTGTGTGACACGTTTCAGACGTTTCCGTCGTTCGTCTACTTAATCCCGGTCATCATGCTGTTTGGTGTCAGCGATTTATCAGTGCTTATTGCGGTGATCGTGTACGCCACTATTCCTGCCACACGTTACACCGTGGAAGGGCTGAGTAACGTGCCGAAAAGCTTGCAGGAAGCCGGCTCCATGTCAGGGGTTAACCGCACGCAGCGTTTATTGAAAATTGAGCTGCCTCTGGCGTTTCCGCACATTATGCTGGGCATCAACCAAACCGTTGTATTTTCACTGTTTATGATCATCATCGGCGCCTTTATCGGTACCGACGACTTAGGTCAGCTGATCATGCAGTCTTTGTCTGAAGCCAACGGCATGGGCCAAGGCATCGTGCTCGGCTTATGCGTTGCCTTTATTGGCCTGGCGGTCGACCACTTAATTAATACCTGGGCAGAGCAGCGTAAGAGAGTGCTGGGGCTTAGTTAACCGATAAACCGGGGAGTCGGAAAGAAGCAAAACGAAACCCAAAACTGTCGATTTAGCGACGCTTACACAATCGCGGGGATGAGTGCCATACTGCACGTACGCAATAGTTCCGCAGACAGGGAATCGGATATATGGCAAATGGCACATGGAACTGGGATCCGCACAGTTTCCTCGATGATTTTCCAGTCGAAGATACCCCCGGCATAAAGCTTTTGCTTAACAGTACTGGCGTGCTTGTGGCCGGCAGTGGCGAAAGTATCGACAAGATTCTTGATTCAGATCAACATTCGCTCGGGCAATGCATCGACACTTTATTCCCCGAAACGGCGGGAAACCGGGGACTACGAGAGGCCCACGCCAAGGCTACGGAGGGCGACCTACAGAACTGTCGCCAGCGAGTTGGTGGCATGGATGTAGCCTGGGAACTCATTCCTGTGAATACAAAAAGAGGCCGGGAAGTGCTCGCGTTGGCCATTGTACTGACCGACGACCAACCCCTGGAGAATAACCCGCACCAACTCCCGGATATGGATCCGACCACGGGTATTCCAACCCGGCACGTGGTTATGGCGCAAGCTGAAGAAGCATTCAACCGCCACCCCAACACTCAATGGGCCGTCCTTCGGCTTAAAATCGAAGGCCTGAGGCGCGTTAACCAGGCCTTGGGCCAGGATTCGGGTGATCACGCGTTCCATCAGGCTGTCGGACGTATCGTGCGATCGCTAGCCAAGGGTGAGTGCGTTGGCCGGGTAGCCGGCAACGAGTTTATTCTGCTCATCCAGCATAAAAGTGACGACCATACCGTTGAGCGCATTCAGGCCATGGACCTGTTGTTTGATGAACCACTGAAGGTTGGTCTGCTTCAGTTCATGCTTCGCATAAATGTGGGCATCGCCCGCTCTCCTCAGGACGGCTCAACTGCAAAGGATCTGGAACGGCGGGCCACCATCGCCCTTGAGCGGACCCGGCGTTCCGGCCTCAACCACTCATTTTTCAGCCTGGCCCTGGAAGACCACGTATTAGCCCACAGCTGGGTACCGGCTGAAGCCCAACGCGCCCTTCGTGAATCTGAGTTTCAACTCTATTACCAGCCTGTGGTTGACACACGTACCGGGGAAACGGTTTCTATGGAGGCCCTGATCCGCTGGCAACACCCGTGGCGGGGGATGATCCTGCCCGGGCACTTTATTCCAGTGATTGAAGAAATGCAGCTTATCGTTAATCTCGATCTTTGGGTCCTTGAGCGTGCGTGTCATGAAGCGATGTCCATGGGCAAGCCGGTAGCGGTCAACATTACAGCCAATACCATTACGGCCCCAGACTTTTTGACAAGACTGGACGCCGCCCTGGCCCAGAGCAAGCTGCCACCAAGCTGGTTGACCCTGGAACTCACAGAGCGGGTATTCAGTTCACCGGAACTGGTGCTGGAGCCTTTAAAGGCAGCACACGAGCGCGGGGTTCAGATTGCTGCCGACGACTTCGGTGTGGGCTATTCGTCGTTGTCTTACCTTTGGCAGTATCCGCTGGATAAGCTCAAGCTCGATGGTTCTTTTGTCCGCGCGGCGGTGCTGGATCCGCGTGCCCAGGAGCTGGTAACCGGTCTTGTGCCACTAATAGATACCCTTGGAATGACGCTGATTGCGGAATGCGTTGAGACGGAAGAGGACCGGGCCTGGCTGCACGAAGCAGGCGTGTTTTTCCAGCAGGGATACTACTTCGCACACCCCGCTCCTTTCTCATAACTTGCAGTACAGCTGGCGCAGCCCAGCTCTATGGCGAGTGCCAAGTCTGTTCTGGGAACCACCGGCATGACGGCTGCGGCACTGGGCTCAAGATGGGATTACCGGACGGTTTTGAGGGCCTGGCTTTCTTGGGCATGAACCAGCGTTAACGTCACCGCGTTCAACCTCGTGTTAGCTTAGCGGAGTATCGTGATTTTAGGAGTTAATAGATTATGAAGTCTATTCTGATGTTTGCCCTGTTGGGCGTAATGATTGGCGCAGCACCGGCAATGGCGAAGTCATCTCATAGCGATCAGCTACCGCCGGGCCTGCAGAAGAAAGTCGAGCGTGGCCAGCCACTGCCGCCGGGCTGGCAGAAAAAGCTGAACTATCGGAAAGGTGATCATTTCGACCGGGAGTTGCTGCGCTTCGGCACTATCCGCGACGTCGATGGCAACCGTCAGCGGGTAGAGATCGAGGGTCGCGTCTATACGATTATCAAGGATACCCGCGAAATCATCGATATTCTCAACCAGTAACATCAAAAAAGCCGGGACAGATTTATTTTCCAATCCCGGACTCCCTGAAGTTACAGAGCCCTGTGGGTCACACCAAAGCACCATTCACAATGGCCCGCAACTCCTGCCGGATCGGGTAAGACGACGAGGGAATCAGTTGCGTCATGAAGATCATGACCAGCTCCTCCACCGGATCGATAAAAAAGTTGGTGCTCGCCAGGCCGCCCCAACCGTACTCGCCGGCCGATCCGTTGGTCTGGGATTTGGCAACGTCTGTCTTAACCGAGAAACCCAGGCCAAAGCCGGTTCCGGCATAAGGCGTTTCACTGAAGGCTCCAACCGCAAGGCCCGGCAGGTCCTGATTATCCGGCAGGTGGTTGCAACGCATGAACTCCAGAGTTTTTCGACCAATAATCCGCCGCCCCCTAAACTCTCCGCCCTGGCAAAGTGCCTGGGCAAAATGGAAATAATCGTCAATGGTGGAAACCAGCCCGCCGCCGCCTGACACAAACTTATTTTTTTGCCGGAAATGTGACGTTTCCGGATCGTCCTGCAGCTTAAGCTGATCACCCGACTGGTACTGATAGCAGGCGGCGAAGCGGTCAAGCTGATCGTCACGAACCTGGAAGCCGGTGTCTGGCATGTCCAGAGGGCCAAAGATATTGTCGCGCAGATACTCGTCTAAAGGCTGGTCTGCCAGCAACTGCACCAAATACCCCAGCACATCCGTGCTGACGGAATAGTTCCAGGCCGTACCCGGTGAAAACTCGAGCGGCAGTTCCCCAAGCTGGTTCACCAGTGCTTCCAGCGTCAGGTTCCGGCTGCCATCAAGCCCTAACTCGCGGTAGGCCGCGTCAACGTTGGTGCGGTTCATGAATCCGTAAGTCAGGCCCGACATATGGGTGAACAGGTCGCGGATGGTCATGGCGCTGGTGGCCGGCGTGGTCAGAAAATTGGGATAAACACCGCTTTTATAAACCAGCAGGTTTTTCCACCCCGGAATGTACTTGTGTACCGGGTCATCCAGCAAAAACCGCCCCTGCTCGTAAAGCTGCATCATGGCGATAGATGTGATCGGTTTGGTCATCGAGTAAATGCGGAAAAGCGTATCCCGGCAGACAGGTTTGTTGCGTTCCACATCCATCAGTCCCTGGGCTTTCACGTAGGCAATTTCCCCTCGCCGGGCTACCAGTGTCAGCGCGCCAGGCAACTTTCCTGGCTGGATGTAGCGACGATCAAGATGACGTTCAATGTTGCGAAGCTGGTCTGCTGAAAGGCCGGCAACCTGTTTGAATTCCGTCATAGAGAAAGCACCTTGTCGTGTGGTTTTTAAAATCGTTGTGTGGCTTTGAAATCATTGCGTTACAATGAACCAATGACCCTGAAACTCGCGAAAAACCGCAATCATACAATTTACTGATCAAGGGCAGCATCTGGATCATCCACCAGCCGCGCCCGAACCCTTGGTAAATATTCCGGATAGCTGCCCTGAACAAAGGTCACCAACCCCTCCCGCACCGCGCAACGTAAATCCCAGGCCTTGCTGGAATTCGAGGCACTCATCAGGAAACGTACCTGTAACGCCCGCTCGTTCGAGTCGGTCACCTGCACCGTCTCCGTTTTTCCGTCCCACAGGGAAGAGTGTCTGAGCAGCCGCGCGAATTCCTCGCGCAACGGCTGCACCGGCATGGCGTAATCGAGTGAGAGAAAAACCGTGCCCATCATGTCGGCCGTATTACGCGACCAGTTCTCAAACGGGTTCTCGATAAACCATTGCAACGGTACGATCATCCGGCGCAGATCCCAGACCCGCAACACCACGTAAGTCGCTGTCACTTCCTCGACCCAGCACCACTCATCCTGAACATGGAGTACATCGTCTATACGGAACGGTTGGGTCAGCGCAATCTGCACGCCCGCCAGCAGATTGCCCAGCACCGGGCGAGCCGCGAAACCCAAAACAATACCGCCAATGCCTGCGGAAGCCAGCAGGCTGCCACCAACGTGGCGCACGCCGTCAAAGGTCATCAGGGCGCCCCCCAACCCTATAATCACAATCAGGACATTGAGGCCGCGAACCAAAAAACGGGTCTGTGTTTCAACTTTTCGGGCACGTTTCCATTGGTGCTCAAGTGCCGGGTTGAGTATAACAACCACATCCCCGATGGCCGAGGTGCAGCGCACCGCCGCCCAGGTCATCGACAAGATCAGCAGCAGCGTGGCGAAATGCTGCAGCTCCGCCAACAGGGGAAGACCATCAGGTGCGGTTTCCAGAACCCCATTCAGCACCAGCAAACATAAAAAGACGCCCAGGGCGCGGGCGGCAGCGTCCAGAAAGATACGGGGAACGGCCTTGGAGCGGGTAACCCGACGTGTCACTCCCAACGCAACGCGAAAGGTGGCGTAGGTTGCTACCAGCGCCAGTAACGCAGATGCGCCCGGCAATAGCCACGCGGTTAGACCGGCCTCGATCGACTCCAACATCCCGTACTCCCGCGACAATAACTCTGAAGTCGTCAAACTAGCGCATGCCGCGGGTGCTAGCAAAAAAAAGTGCCAAAAGAGGTAATAGGAAAGTCAAAGTTCACGAGTCTGCTACCATGAGCCAACTTCCACACAAGAGCAGACGCATAATGGATACAACCAAGTTCTACATTAACGGAAAATGGGTAACGCCTGAGGGCACCCAAACCATAGACGTTATCAACCCTTCTGATGAAACCAGATTTGCCAAGATTACTTTGGGTTCTGAGGCTGATACGAATATGGCCGTCAGCGCCGCAAAAAGTGCGTTCCCGGCCTGGTCGATGTCGACCAGAGAACAACGTATTGACCTGCTAGAGCGCTTGCTGGAAACCTACAGCGCGCGTGCTGAAGAGATGGCACAAACCATCAGTAAAGAAATGGGAGCGCCCATCAATTTGGCAAGAACGGCCCAGGTAGGCGCCGGCGCTACGCATCTAAAAAACACCATTCGTGCTCTAAAAACCTTCAACTTTGAGCACGCCCTGGGTGACCACGCGCCAGAGAACAGAATCATGCACGAACCGGTGGGCGTTTGCGCTCTGATAACTCCCTGGAACTGGCCGATGAACCAAATAATGCTGAAAGTGCCGGCTGCAATTGCGGCTGGCTGCACAGTGGTTCTCAAGCCGTCAGAGATTTCACCCTTGTCGGCGATGCTGCTGGCAGAAATGATCGACAGTACGGGCTTTCCAGACGGCGTGTTCAACCTGGTTAACGGCGATGGCGAAGGCGTTGGCTCGCAACTTTCAAAGCACCCGGATATCGATCTGGTCAGCTTTACCGGTTCAACCCGTGCCGGCAAAGCCATCACCATTGCCGCAGCAGACACCGTGAAGCGAGTTGGCCTGGAACTGGGCGGCAAAGGCGCTAACATCATCTTTGCAGACTCCGATGAAAAAGCCATAACGCGTGGCGTGCGCCATTGCTTCGCGAACTCAGGCCAGTCCTGCAACGCGCCCACACGGATGCTTGTCGAGAAGTCACTTTACAAACAGGCTGTTGAAACCGCCGCATTGGTTGCCAGTCAGACAGATGTTGGCCCCGCCGACGTAGACGGCCGCCAAATCGGCCCCGTGGTCTCTGAACAACAGTTCCAGAAAATTCAGGCACTGATCAAAAAGGGTATTGCAGAAGGCGCGACGCTGGTATCCGGTGGCGAAGGCCGGCCAGAAGGGCTGAACAAGGGCTATTTTGTAAGGCCAACCGTTTTCGCAGACGTCACGCGCGAAATGACCATCTGGAGCGAAGAGATTTTCGGCCCGGTTCTGGCCATCACACCGTTTGAAACAGAAGAAGAAGCGGTAAAGCTGGCGAACGATACCCACTACGGGCTGACCAACTACATCCAGACCTCCGATAAAGAAAAAGCCCACCGACTGGCGCGGCAATTGCGGTCGGGCATGATCGAAATTAACGGCAAATCCGGATCGTCAGGTTTCCCGTTCGGCGGCATGAAACAGTCGGGCAACGGCAGCCGGGAAGGCGGCGTGTGGGGGCTTGAAGAGTTTTTGGAAGTGAAATCTGTCACCGACTGGTAACTAGCCGGTCGGGTTAACCACCCACTCCGGATCTTCAAACTCACCAAGGGGCCGGATTTCACAGAAAGGCGCCGCACTGCGGATAATGTCAGCCACGTCGGGATTGTGTTGTGACTCCATCGCATCCCGGCTGGCTTTGCTGTCCCAGTGGGCAATGGCTATAAGCGTATCCGGCTCACCGGTCTTGCGGTGCAATTCCGTTCCCCGCGCGCCCGGTGCGCGCTGAATCAACTCGCTTGCACGCATCCAGGCATCCGCGTAATCCTCGGCGGTATAGCCCTCCCTGATATGCACTTCGAAGATGTATTTCATACGAGCCCGTCCTTCCTGATAAACAGATCCGACATTCGCGTAAGTCGGTCAATCGTCGCTGTCCTGCAAAATAAGTAGATTCTTCTGTTGGCCTTTGAGTCTAGCCCAAAACTCTCACAGAAAATAAATCTGTCCTGTTTTTCACTCGGCTATGCGCCATTATCCGAGCTATGCTGTTCGTGGACATGCCAATCAATAACCAAGGAGAAGGACGTGGATAGCCTATTTAGTAGTGTAGGTAATGCCTTCGGTGGTCTGCTGAGCCTGGTTTGGCTGGTCATCGTTATCTTGGCCATCGTTAAAGTAGCGAAGAGCCGGGCAAGCACTGTCGCCAAAGTGATCTGGATTATCGTACTACTTGCGTTTCCCTTGATCGGCTTAATCATCTGGTTACTGTTCGGCCCCCGAGGGTAGTGATTGGGGCTAGGACTGGGGTTAGGATTGGGAGCAAGGTGCTACAAGCCTATTTGCGACTGAAAACGAACAAACTTGACCGGGGAAGCACATGAGCACTGCAAAAAGCCGCCGACGTGTATATAAAGGCGGAACGCGTCATCGGCGTTTATGGCATGGGACTCACCCAGCACACCCACGGCTCGGTCAATGTGGGCATGCAGGTTAATTTGCTAGTGCTAAGAGGCAATATTGGCAGGCATGGCGCAGCAGAACCTGACGGTGATGATTTCCACCAAGCTTAATCGCAGTCATATTTTCCCAGGCAAATCAGCCTATGTATTGCCCTGCCCTGCGGCTTTCGCGAAAGCGACTCAAAGCGCGATGGTGGTGAACCAAAAAGTCATTTCCAGCCTACTTTACTGAGGTACACTTTTTTTGACGCGAACAGGATTTCAGCATGATTACAGTTCACCACCTCAATAACTCCCGCTCACAACGTATTCTCTGGATGCTGGAAGAGCTGGGAGTGCCCTACGAGATCCAGCGCTACGAGCGTGATCCCAAAACCATGCTGGCGCCTGACAGCCTCAAAAAAATACACCCGCTGGGTAAATCACCGGTGATCACCGACGGCGACTTGGTTATCGCGGAGTCTGGCGCCATTATCGAATACCTTGCCCACACCTATGGCAAAGACACCATGCTGCCGAAGAGCGGCGGCCAGGCTTGGCTTGATTACACATACTGGCTGCATTACGCCGAAGGCTCTTTGATGCCACCGCTGCTGATGCGCCTAGTATTTGAAAAGGTAAAAACCAGCCCGATGCCGTTTTTTGTCAAGCCGGTGGCAAGAGGCATTGCGAACAAAACCAATGAGGTTTTCATCGGCCCGATGATCAAAACGCACCTGGATTTTGTTGAATCTCACCTGGCAAAAAACACCTGGTTTCTTGGCGATAACCTGAGCGCTGCGGATATTCAGATGAGCTTTCCGCTGGAAGCCTCAGTGGCCAGGGGCATCACCGGCAAGAACCGGCCTGGTATCACAGCCTGGGTGAAACGCGTGCACGCCAGACCGGCTTACCAAATCGCCCTTGAAAAAGGCGGGGAATACGATTTTGCCTGAGTAGACGGTGGAGAGAGCTCTGCCGCCCTCCCCGCTTTGTGCCACTAGCTCAGATCCACCGAATGCTTCTTCAGGTCTGCCAGGTCACAAACCTCCAGCGCGGCTCGATGCGTCGCCTTCAGCCGAACCCGGGGTGCACAGCCCGCATCCAGCGCTTCACGCCAACGGCCCGCGCACAGGCACCAGCCGTCTCCAGCTTTTAAACCCGGGAAGCCGAACTCCGGCCGGGCTTCGGTCAGATCGTTACCCCGGCTGCGGGAAAACGCCAGGAAATCGTCAGTCACCACCGCACATACCGTATGGTTGCCCATGTCCTCGGGCCCCGTATTGCAGCAACCGTCCCGAAAAAAGCCGGTCACCGGATCTTTGCCGCAGACTTCCAATGGTTCACCAATAACGTTGGTGGGTTCTTTCTTTGCCAGCATGCTGGGTTGCTCCTCATACAGATGATAAACGTGGTGATCAATATACCCCATTGACGGTTTTTCAGAGCAATGAAAAGGAAGGGGTTTGTCGTCGTCTCTTAAACTATCACAGAAAATAAATCTCTTCTGGTTTCTGAAAAATACGACCGCAATGTGGCATTTTTAGCGACCTTCAAAATTAATCACTTGTAACTCCTACCCAAATCATTACTCTGGTGGCTACGTATTAACCGAGGTCTCAACATTTGCACTGCCTTTCAAATACGCTTTCAAAGTGCGAAACCATCTCCCGAGAAGTCTTCAGGACTCCCTCATCGGCCCCTGTGCCGTGTACGTTTAAACCCAAAATGGAGTACCCATCATGCGTAAACTAACGCCCGTGGCGCTTTTGTGCGCCCTGTCTGCACCCTCGCTCGCTGCCGCCGAATGCGGTGAAGTATCCATCACCCAGATGAGCTGGGCCTCCAACGCCGTCGTAACAGGCGTCGCCACCTTTATTATGGAACAAGGCTACGGCTGTGACGTAACCGTGATTCCTTCTGACACCGTTCCTGCCGTCACATCGGTCGCTGAAAACGGCGAACCAGACATCGTGACCGAGCTGTGGCTGAACTCTGCTGGCGAGGCCTACCTGCGACTGGAAGAGCAAGGCAAAATCAAGCGCGTGGCCGAAGTACTGGACCCGGGTGGTATTGAGGGCTGGTGGATTCCCACGTATCTGGCCGAGAAACACCCGGAACTGAAAACCATCGAAGGCATCATGGCAAATCCGGAACTGGTAGACAGCCGCTTTAACAACTGCCCGAGTGGTTGGGGCTGCCGTGTTGTCAGTGACAACCTGGTCCGCGCTCTTGATCTCGAAGCGTCAGGCATCACGGTATTCGATCACGGTTCCGGTGAAACCCTGGCGACGTCTATGGCATCCGCGGTTCAGAGCGAAGAGCCCTGGTTCGGTTACTACTGGGGCCCGACTGTACCACTCGGCAAGTACGACATGACTCGGGTTAAAATTGGCGATTACAAGCCAGAAGTTCATACCCGTAACCAGACCCAAATGGCAGACAATCCCGGTGTTTCCGAGTTCCCTGCTGCCACCATTCTGACCGCAGTCACCACCAGTTTCGGTGAGCGCGAACCAGAAGTGGTTGAGATGCTGGGCAACATGACCTTCAAAACCAGCACCATGAGTGCCTTGCTGGCCTGGATGGATGAGAACAACGCCTCCGCCGAAGAGGCTGCCGTTTACTTCCTGAGTAACAATACCGACGAGTGGTCTAGCTGGCTGAATGCTTCAGCCACCGAGAAACTCGCCAACGTGCTTGGCCAGTAGATGTTATTAAGAAGAGCCGGTTCGCCGGCTCTTCTTTTATTGATCCAATAAAAATCACACCGAATACCCCATTCTGAATGCGCAAGGAATATTGAACGCTCATGGCAACCTATGACTTCCTATTTTCATCGCTTGGACTCACGGAGTGGTGCGCTGAAGGCAAGAGCGACGCGCCCATGTCGATGGCCGCATTACTCAACAAATCCAAAGGTACGGAAGCCGAGCAATCCCTATGGGACGTGCCGTTTCCATCCATGGATGCACTCAATGACTCCTGCGCAGCCTTCCCTCAGTCCCGGGAATTAACCCAGGGGCTGGAGCAAGGTTTTCTTGCCGTCAAAGACAACCTCAGCGTTGTGCTGGACCCCATCACCCAGCCCTTGAGCTGGGCCCTTGATGGCACTCTTTACGGCATGATCACGACGCCCTGGTGGATCGTTATTCCGATTCTGCTGGCGGTTGTTCTGCTTGTCACCAAATCCTGGAAGCTGGTCGGCTTCGTGGCTGGCAGCCTGTGCCTGCTTGCCTTCATCGACTACTACGTATACGCCATGCAAACACTGGCGATTATATTTGTCTGCGCGTTCATCTGTGTGCTGCTGGGCGTGCCCATTGGTATCGCCATGTCGCGAAATAACATGATGCAGAGGCTGACGATCCCGGTACTCGACATGCTGCAGACCCTGCCGCCTTTTGTGTATCTGATCCCGCTGATTTTTCTGTTCAGCGTGACCGAGTCCAAACTGTACGGCATCGCCATTATTCTTTACGCCATTGTGCCCGTTATACGCATGACCAACCTGGGTATCCGGCTGGTAGACCCAGACGTGATTGAAGCGGCGAATGCCTTCGGCATGACCAGTCGGCAAAAGCTGTACAAGGTACAGATTCCACTGGCGCTCCCTAACATCATGGCAGGGGTAAACCAGACCATTATGATGAGCCTGGCCATGGTTGTTATTGCCTCCTTGGTGTCGGCGCCCGGCCTTGGCGTGCTGGTACTTCAGGGCATACGCAATCTGGAACTCGGTGTTGGCCTGGTAGCGGGTCTTGGCATTGTTATTCTGGCGGTCATTCTGGACCGGGTAACCAAAGCATCGCTGGCGCGTATTAACGCCTCGCAAAAACAGTAAGGAAGCGCATTGTGGATCGGGACATCAAAATTTCAATCCGGAACCTGTACAAGATTTTCGGCCCTACTCCCGACGTTGCCCTTGAGTACGTAAAACAAGGCATGGGAAAGGCCGAACTGCTCGAAAAGCACCAGCACGTGCTGGGCCTTCAGGATATCAACGTGGATATGCGCGAGGGCCATGTAACCGTCATCATGGGGCTGTCAGGATCTGGCAAGTCCACGCTCATTCGGCATCTCAACCGGTTGATTGAGCCCACCGGCGGTGAAATTGCAGTCGATGGCGAAAACGTGCTGGCGTTTGACGAAGACCAGTTGCGTAACCTGCGCAGGGAACGCATGTCGATGGTGTTCCAGAAATTCGCGCTGCTGCCGCACAAAACCGTTCTTGAAAACGCCGGGATGGCGCTTTCCGTGCGCGGCCATAAAATTGAGGAATTCGAAGCGGAAGCCAAAAAATGGATCGCCCGCGTGGGTCTGGAAGGCAACGAATACCAGTACCCGCACCAATTGTCTGGTGGCATGCAACAGCGCGTTGGTATCGCCCGGGCACTGGCCTCTAACTCACCGATCATGCTGATGGACGAGGCCTTCTCGGCGCTGGATCCGCTGATACGGTCCGACATGCAAGACCTGCTGCTGGAGCTTCAGGACGAGTTGCACAAGACCATCGTTTTCATCACCCACGATCTGGATGAGTCACTGAAACTGGCAGACCACCTGGTCATACTCAAGGAAGGTTATATTGTTCAACAGGGTGAGCCGCAAGAAATACTGATGCACCCGAACGATCCTTACATCGTCAACTTTATCAGCGACATCAATCGCGCTCGGGTACTGCGGGTTCGGTCCATCATGAAGAAAACCACGGAAGCGCCTGACAACGTGGCCGGCGATATCGGTGAAAGAGACAACCTGGAATCTGTGATTGCGCGGTCTGGAGGCGACACCAGCCTCACCTATCGCGTGGTTCGCAAAGGTAAGCAGGTCGGGGTTCTGGAAGTCCAAGACCTGTTCAAGGCTCTGGTGCCTACCGAAAGCCCAGAAGGCGACACCCGCTCGCATTATTGAAAGAACAAAAACCGGGGCAGGTCTGGTCTTCAGAATCAGGCCTGCCCGGCTTTCGAGTTTTGCAGTGCCTGCTATGCCCCCGGACGATGAAGTGCCCTGTAGCGCTCCTCTAACTCAACACGAATCGCACGGCGTTCCTGGCCGTTCGCAAATCGCCTGATTTGATCATCAGTGACGGGTTCCATTTTGGGCACTTCGACGGATTTTCCATTTTCATCAACCGCCACCATCGTGAAAAAGCAGCTGTTGGTGTGCCTGACCAGTTTTTCACGGATGTTCTCCGTGATCACCTTAATGCCCACCTCCATTGACGTGCGCCCGGTGTAGTTAACGCTGGCCAGAAAGGTCACCAGTTCGCCCACATGAACGGGTTGAAGAAACATAACCTGGTCGACAGACAGGGTAACAACATAAGCACCTGCATACCGGCTGGCGCAGGCATAAGCCACTTCATCAAGATGCTTAAGCAAGGTACCACCGTGCACATTGCCGGAAAAGTTGGCCACATCCGGCGTCATCAAAACGGTCATGGTCAGTGTTGCAGATCCGGGTTCCATAGCGTTCTCTTTGTTATCGGGCCTTTCAGTGTATGCGTAGAACGCAGGTCATGGAACTGGCAAAACCGGGGACAGATTTCAAATCTGTCCCCGGTTTTGCCGTTTTCTCTAGCGTTATATTCCAGCTTTATGATTGAACATCAGCGAATGGATCCGCGGGGGCACACCTATAGGAACCGGCTAGGTGTAGTAAGCTTCAACCGTACCTTTTAGCGTGATCAGCATAGGCTGGCCACGCCGATCCAGTGCTCTAGGCGATGCAATTTTTACCCAACCCTCGCTGATGCAGTATTCATCGACATCTTTACGCTCTTTACCATTCAGCCTAATGCCGATTTGGTGCTCGAAAAATTCTTCCAAATGGTGTGGGCTACGAGGATTGCCCGCAAGACGGTCTGGCAAGGTTGGTTTTGAGTTTGTGTCGCTCATGTTCATGGCCTGAAGTCTGTGAAAAGTGCGCCATTGTAGATAATGCGCGGCTTTCGCTCAAGAAGCTTACTGACAACACGCTAAAGAGTAAGCAAAGCGCAGTTCGGCAGAAATTAGTTGACTCGCAATGGTCGAGCGAAGTGAATGCAAAGCCAATGATAAGAAGGTGGCTGCACCGTCTCCGACTTACCGTTCCAGTGTCACGGCGGGTGGCCGACACGAACGCACAGCTGGGCACCAGATTACTCAAGCGCCCCCAGCCGTGTCGTAAAACCAACGGAAATCGACCAACTTACTCATACACATCAAGCAGCGTCAGCTTCTCAAAATCCGGAACCACACCCAACCCGGGGCGATCACTGAGGATCATCCGGCCGGAACACACCTCAGGCACTCCGGTTGCCAACTGGGAGGTGTTGTAATTGTGGAGATCGGTTGTCGTCAGCAACGCTTTTGCCGGGGTGCTGGCCGCCAGATGCGCATAGGCTGCTGTGGCTATGCCACTGCCCCAGGCATCTTCAATGGTCATCGCTATGCCGGCATCTACGCACACGTCCCGAATGACCCGTGATGGCGTCAGACCGCCAACCCGACTGACCTTCAGGGCCATGGCGTCCATCGCATCGTCGCGCAAGGCCCGTTGCACATCGGCCAGGCAGTTCAGGCTTTCGTCCAGTTTAACCGGGTGGCGAATTCGACGGCGAACCGACAGGCACTCCTCGTAGCTGTAACAGGGCTGTTCAAGATAGATCTCCAGATCTTCAAGCGCCCGCGAGAATCGCACGGCTTCATCCTGCCGCCAGGCCCGATTGATGTCGCACATCCAAAACTCATCTGCATGTTTAACCTTGCTCAGAGTGCGAACCAGATCGATATCTTCCTCAACACTGCGCCCAAGCTTGATCTGAAACCGGCGGAACCCTTCTGACCGAAACTGGCGCAAAGATTCTTCCATCTGATCCGAGTCCGCCAACGGAACATTTCGGTGCAGCGGCATAGACGGCGACAGCAGCCCGCCGAGCAAAGCGTAAACTGGCAGCCCGGCATGCTTGCCCAACACATCCCAGCAGGCAATATCAATGGCCGCCTTGGCAACCGCGTGCCCGGTCAGCGCCTGGTTCATGCACTCGTGAATACGCGTGATGTGCGTGGGATCTTGGCCGATCACACTGGGCGCCAGCAGCGACAGGCAAGAGGGAACCCCCTCGGAAAAGGCCGCCATATAGTTAGGGCCGCAGGGGCAGACTTCACCGTAGCCATGCAGCCCCGTATCCGTGGTCACCACCACCACTGTACTGGTAAACACCTGATGCGATCTTCCCCCCGCAAAGGCATAAGCCTTACCCGTGTAGGTTAAATCTGCCGTATACACCGCAATACTCTCAATACGCATGTCGCGCCTCCTCGTCCGGCAGCATTCAGTTTCTCTTCAGCATAGTCGTCACAGGCATATGGCGCCGAGATTTCCTTACCTGAATCCGCGGTTTCGCATGGCCCGGGTGGGTCATTGCCTGAACATGCAAAAGCGACAGTTTAAGGTAGAAAAATCGAGGTAAACTGTAAAGAACAGACTCACTGTGGGATTACTGGACGCTTACCGAAAAGCGACAAAAAGGCGCAGCGGTCTGGCCATTCCTTGGCTACTTCCGTGGTTCTGGTTGAGGCGGGATAGAATGAGACGATTACAACGAAACGGCAAGGTAGAGGCAAAACGCTAGACCTGACCCCGGTACTTATATTTTTGCTCAGTCCTATCAAAATCGATCCGCTTTGGGCTTTTCTACAACCTCAACGCCCGGCTCACGCGCCGGTTTGAAGCCGCGAAACGACGGAAAATCGGTCGTTGTGCAGCCGTTGGTTATGCCCTGTGCCCAATTTCCGACACGGAGTTCCACGGACGAATATTTTTCAACTGACCCTCAAGAGCCTCTTCCGCAATCTCTGTATCGTAGGCTGCCTGGGCCCGCAGCCAATACCCGTTGGACAAACCAAAGAAGCGGCACAGGCGCAGGTCAGTGTCTGCGGTTATTGAACGCTTACCCGCAATAATCTGGCCTATTCTCTGAGCAGGCACGCCAATTTCTTTAGCAAGGCGATATTGAGAAATGCCCATCGGCTCAAGAAACTCTTCTTTCAGTAACTCGCCTGGCGTTACGGGATCAATGTTGCGCATGAATTACCTCCTAATGATAATCAACAATTTCGACCTCTTCCGCACCGGCTCGGGTCCAGCGAAAGCAAACTCGGAACTGCCTGTTGATTCGAGTGCTGTGCTGACCCTGCCTGTCGCCATGCAACGGCTCCAACATATTGCCGGGCGGTACTTTAAGATCACCCAGCTGGCTTGCAGCCTGAAGTTGCCGAATTTTCCTCAAGGCAACGCGTTCGAAATTGACAAAACGCCTGACGCGGCGACCGCTTGCCAGCTTCTCGGTGTCCTTACACTTGAACGATATGATCATGGGCCAATAATGACGCAACACATTAATAACGTCAAGCGTTACTATATGCGAGCCATGGCTGCCATCCCCCACCCGACCATGAGTTCGATTGAAGTGTTGGGTATACACCCCGTTAAGTTGGCGCACACCTCTCGAAAGATTGCCGTCAGGTGTTTCAATCAAAGGAGGGTAGTGATTGCCCATTAGGCAGTAGGCGTGACATTCCCAGTTGAAAGTCTCACACACTTCGTCGAAAACTGACAAAAAGACGCGGCGGTCATCGTCAGATTCAAAAAACATCTCACGCTGATTTCGGCGAAACCTCAAAGAGAAAAACGCACCGGCAATTTCCAGTCGCAGCGGTCTGGCCATTCCTTGGCTCCTCCGTGGTTCTAATTGATGCCGGATAGAGTGAAAGATTACGACGAAAGGGCAAGGCAGGGGCAAAACGCAAGACCTGAGCCCCCGGAACTATTCTTGGTCATGTGTTGCTTCAGGCAGCGACAAGCTTCTTAACCTTGAGCTCATTGCGATGTTGCTCAGCATGCCAGAGTTCATATTGAGACTGCTGGTTCAGCCAACTCTCTGCCGAGGTATCAAACGCGATAGAAAGCCGAATAGCCATTTCGGGACTAATACCAGCCTTGCCGTTCAGCACGGCGCTCAGAGTTTTGCGGCTTACCCCCAATGCTTCTGCGGCAGCCGTTACAGACAAGCCAAGGGGTTCCAGACAAAGCTCTCGCAAGACTTCACCCGGGTGGGGAGGGTTGTGCATCAACATCGGCGGTACCTCAGTGGTAATCTTCGTAATTCACTATCTCGGCATCTCCGTCCTCAAACCAGAACGTCACTCGCCAGTTACCACTGACCGTCACTGACCAAATTCCGGTGCGATTCCCCGAGAGCTCGTGCAGTCGAAGGCCTGGTAAGTCCATATCATTAACGTCTGACGCTGCGTTTAGCCTACCGAGAATAAGCCGAAGCCTCTTTGCATGAGCGGCCTGAATCCCTGCAGTGCTGCCGGACTTGAAGAATTTAGCCAGGCCCTTATGTTTGAAACTTCGAATCATTCCTTGAATGTACCCTGTAACGTATCGGGTGTCAAAAACACATAACACCCGCCGCATCCACGACTTTGGAATGAGGGTAGGTGCGGCGGTCTGGCCATTCCCTGGCTCCTTCCACGGCTCTAATTGAGACGGGACAGAGTGAGACGGTTGCAACGAAAGAGCAAGGCAGGGGCAAAACGCAAGACCTGACCCCGGGACTCTGTATACCCCTTTTTCCAGCGTTCGCCCGCAGAAACGCCCAGCTCCTTTAGAATGGCTGTTTTTCAAGCACCGAACCAGGCGGAGATGGGTTACCCCGTTAGGATCACTGCTGGTCTAAATCGTGGAACCTGGCGAACCATGCGAACCACACCGCTGTCACAGAGAAGACACGGCCAGCATCGTTGAGACGCCGGGTTCTCCAGTGTCGCTTCTGATTTGGGCGGCTGCGATAAACAGTGCAGGATAACCGCCAGTTTGCGGCGTCGAGTGCAGTTGCTCAGGTAGCCAAAATGACGAATTCGCATAAAGCCCTTCGGCAGGATATGCATCAGGAATCGCCGTACGAACTCCTGGCCATCCAGCCATTGGGTCTTCAAGGTAGCGTAAACACCAAATGGAAGTAAGGCACTTGCAGTAACAGGGAGCGCTGACGTGCGCTCCATTGTTCAGTTGCATGGCCCTGGCATTGCGGACAATGGCGATCCCGGCATCCGTAGTAGCAGATGGAGCGGGCCTGGCAATGATCACAACGCACCTCCGAAACTTGCGATCAGGTCTGCAGGACCCCCGTTTTGGGGTGTGACGCCCGGCAACCAGTGCAGATACCGTTGAGTGCTGCGCACATCGCTATGCCCCAAGAGCCGTTGCAGCTCATGAATGGGCAACCCCCGCTCCAGCTGGTGCGTGGCGTAGGCATGGCGCAAGGCGTGAATGCCACCGCATTTTTCAATGCCACTGGTGGTCTTGGCGGTGTGGTAGACCTTCTGGGGCGTGGTGATATGAAGGTGTCTGTCTGGCAGTAAATCACTGGGAAATAACCAGAGCATGGGATGACGAATCCGCCAATAGCGACGGAGGCTATGTTGTGCCTGTCCATCAGGCTATCTTCATCAGGCTAACTTTAGTTGAACGGCTTGCTCTCGTAGCGGCGTTCTATGCTCTCCACCAAATCACTGATCCGTAGCATTTAAAGCTTCGTCCATTTTCTTCAACTCCTGGATCATCTCATTGAACGTCCATGGCAGGTCACCGGGAAACATGTCACCCATCTTATCCCAGTCCTTCTCTAGGCTTTCTGCAACAGCTCCCTCTGGAATCAGAAAGAGGCTGCCCGGCACCGCTTCACTCCACTTGGACGCCCCTCGCTTGAAATACTTCTGTTTATGTTCGACGACTTGCGCTAGCAGTCCTGTGTCCCCAATAAATTCGGGATTGGATCTGTTGATCGACACCACATCATAGATATGTCGGGATTGCCGCTCCCCTAGAGCCTCCACGCCCCGATGGTTTATCTCATGAAGGGCTGTAATTTTCTCAAAAAAGGTACGATCGCAGCCGAGGACATCTACCAGGCAATCATCGACGGTAATATCGAGACGAGACAAGGCAATGGGACTGATCATGTGGGTCGCAGAGGGCTCCAGACCCGCCTTTCCGCCGCATTCGAGCAGCACCCTTTGTTGGATGTAGCCACCGCCTCTGAAAATCCGAGGGTATTGAATCTCAAGGTCAGTCCCGGTTTCCAACACCTTAACGGTGAATTCTTCGTCGTATTCTTTGAAGCATTTATCCAGAAAAGGCTTCAAAACGTCCGCTACTGTCTCTTTGGTTGCCGCATCCAGTCTCTTCAACCGGGCCTTCAACTGGCTGCCAGACTCCCGCATGTCTGGGGCAGGGTGGCCCAGTAACTTCATATCGAGAGACAGATCGATATCCTCGGACATGCGATCGATGCAACCGAACACTTTACTCAGCGTGGTTCCCCCTTTAAACATGAAGGGAGTAGCGGTCTTCCCCAGACAATCTGGCTTCAGCTGCTCGAAAAAGGTCTACCCGATCTTTGTTGTTAAGACTAAACAGATACGGCACGCTCACTGGAACCCTCCACAACGGACTTGGCCCATTTCATTCTTCCTTCAAAAACACCCAGTAACTTGGACTGTGCTTTCTCTGACAGGTGCTCAAATGCGCTCGAAAATGCCTTCAATTCTCTACGAGCGTGCTCTTCCCCGGCGTAATGAAGGGCAACCCATAGTTTTGCGGCCTGTTTCTTCTCTGCGGCAGGCAACCCAGCCAGCTTGGACTCTACTGATCCCAGTGAACGGCTGTATTCGAACTTGATTATCGTTTTACCCAGCTGGATCGGCTTGATTCGCTTGGTTGAGATATAGGATGGCTTCATGGCCATTTGAGTGGAGGCCCCAATCTCGTTAAGAGCGGTGGCGCCAGCAGAGACAATGAACGCCTCACGGATCTTTTCCAGAACCGAGACCACGGTCTGCGGTGACGCCTGGACAATGCCAAAGCGTGTTTTCTTGGGGCGCTGCCACAACCCACGCTCAATCGGCATGACCACCTGGGTTTTTTGCAGCTCAGCCAAGCTCTGGGAGATACGGCTACCATGCCCCCCAAAGCGAACGACCAACTGTTGGTGCGTGAATACACTCCCGAACGATCTGTGCTTCACGTATTCCTCAACTCGCTCACCAATGTTCATTGCTCTAATCTCAGTGTTAGCAGAACCTATAACGCTTTTTTACTAAACACATTGTACACTTTTTGCGCCGTTTTTCACTGTGTTTGGAAAACTCACCCGTTTAGGAATACTGGCCCCAGCGTCCGTGAAAATGCCCTTTGTCGATGCAGATGCCCTTATCAAGCGGATTCGGTAGTCCAACACTCTGTCTATTAGCCTATATACCGTTTTAGGATCTGATTTGAGCGCCTGGAATCCGACAACAAGAAGGAAAGCACCAGGAAAGCACCAGGGTGTTCGGCGACAATTAGGATGACCGGTTAACGACAATTATCTTGGCCGGTTGGGTGTAACAATCGGTACTTTGTTTTCCACTGTGGAGCACAAGGTGCCTGGTCAACACATAACCAACCGACAAGAGGAGCTGTACATGCAGCACCGACAAAATGGCGCAAGCCAAGAAGTAGCTGCCGCCAAGGCAGGCGTTTCTGTCCGATCTGGGCGACGCATCGAGACATCAGCACAAAAACCCTGCCTTGACACCGAGCGGCAATGGCGTACCCGAGAAGATCCACTGGAAGCGGTTTGGGAAACAGAGTTGCTCCATCTGTTAGAAAATGAGCCTAAGCTGACCGGTACAACTCTGCTTGATTATCTGCAAGAGCATTACCCTGAGCACTACGATCAGACCATTCTGCGCACCCTGCAACGCCGTGTGAAGCTCTGGCGGGCGCTACACGGGCCGGAACGCGAGGTCATTTTTCGCCAGCAGGCGGTTGTGGCGCAACAGGGGTTTTCTGATTTTACCCACCCCGACAACCCGGTTACGATTCAATCCAAGACCTTTCCACACCTGCTCTATCAATTTCGATTGGCCTACAGCGGTTGGCGCTCGGTTACCGTCGTTCAAGGTGGTGAGAGTTATGCGGCTCTGGCGGCGGGCTTGCAGCGAGCCTTACAACAGGTGGGTGGCAGTCCCATTGAGCACCGCACCGACAGCTTAAGCGCGGCACGCAATAACCGTCAAAACGTGTGGACTGAGGCTTACAGCGAGCTGTGCCAGCATTACCGCATGACACCCACTCGCAATAATCTGGGGCAGTCCCATGAAAACGGCGTGGTGGAGTGCGCCAATGGCTCGCTCAAGAAACGCTTGGCACAACAGTTGTTATTGCGCGGTCACAGTGACTTCGACGGTGTTGCGCACTATCAGGCTTTTATTGATCGCGTTGTCGACAAGCTCAATCAGCGCAACCGATCGCGCGCGCTTGAAGAGCAGGCGGCCTTGCAGCCTCTGCCGGAGTTTACGGCGGCCGAGTATCAGACCCTCCACCTTAAGGTGACGCGCAGCTCAACGATCGAAGTCCGGCGCGTTGTTTACACCGTGCCATCGCGGCTGATTGGAGAGTCGGTACAAATCCGGTTGCACCACGACAAGCTGGTGCTGTTCGTCGGACAGCAGCCGGCACTGACATTACCGCGCATTTACCCCAAACCTGGCGAGAATCGCGCCCGCAGCGTCAATTACCGGCACGTTATCCGCTCGCTGGCCTCGAAGCCGCAGGCCTTCCGTTACTCTCAGTTGCGTGATGACTTACTCCCGGACGACAACTACCGTCAACTCTGGCAGCTTGCGGATACGCACCTTGAAGCCCGAGAAGCCTGCAAATGGATCGTGACAACATTGCGACTGGCCTTCGAGTACGATGATGAACAGTCGCTGGGGGAGGATCTGCTGATTGAGGCCCAAGCAGGCCGGTTCGCGTCCATTACCGAGATTCAGTCACGCTACCTTCGCGGCAACCCAGACCTCAAGTGCTCTGCATCAAGCCAACACACCTTAGTGAGCTACGACGAGCTACTGTCCTCGATCAACAGTCAGGAGGCACAGATATGACAGGCTCTGTCGCTTTACTGTTAAAAGAACTCCGTCTGCCGGCCTTCCACCGTCATTACCAATCGCTCTGGGAAACCGCCATTGAGAAGAACTGGTCACACACCGATTACCTAGCGGCATTGTGTGAGTACGAGCTCTCAGACCGCTACCAGCGCCGGACCCAGAAGTGGGTACGCGAGGCAAAACTTGCCGCCAACAAGACCTTCTCAGCGCTTGATCAAAGCGCGTTCAGCCGCCCCTGCAACACCGCACTGGCAAGGCTGCAACAAGACAGTGACTGGGCACACCATGCCGACAATGTGCTGTTGATTGGCCCCAGCGGCACTGGCAAAACCCATATCGCTAATGCACTGGGTCATCAACTCACCGAACAGGGGGTACGCTGCAAACTGTTCCCTGCCATAGCGCTGGTTCAGCACTTACAACAGGCCAAGCGCGATCTCGACTTGATGACAGCCATGACACGGCTGGATAAATACAGGGTCGTCATCATCGATGACATCGGTTATGTAAAAAAGACGGATGCAGAAACCCAGGTACTGTTCGAGTTCATCGCCCATCGCTATGAGAGTGGCAGTCTAATCGTCACAGCCAACCAACCATTTAGTGAGTGGGATCAAATCTTCCCAGACAGCATGATGACTGTAGCGGCCATAGACCGGCTGATACACCACGCAACTATTATCGAATTAGAGGGGGAAAGTTACCGAAGACAGCAGCATCTCAAGCAGGCTGCAAAGAGTAAGAAGTAAGACCACCCAACCGGCCATCATAGTTGTCGCGGACCGGACAGGATAGTTGACGCCGAACACCGGGACAGGCACTCTACACATTGTGATAAAAAGCTGGACATTTACGCCGAACACCAGGGACAGGCACTCTACACATTGTGATAAAAAGCTGGACATTTATACAGCCTTTTGTGATAAACCTTACAGGGACAGAAAACGACAAGGAGTCATTATGCCCAGGCCACGCAGCGAGCAGATCAGCATTGCCGACACCCCCTTCTACCATGTCATTTCACGCTGCGTACGGCGCACATTCCTGTGCGGCAAAGATCGGGCTACCGGGCGCTGTTACGAACACCGGCGCGGCTGGATTGAAGAGCGGATTCGCCTACTGGCCTCTGTGTTTTCGCTGGATGTAGCGGCCTATGCGGTTATGTCGAACCATTATCACCTGGTGGTGAAACTCAGCCCGGCAGAAGTAGACTGTTGGAGCAATGATGAGGTGCTAGCGCGGTGGTGCAGCCTGCATAAGGGGCCGCCTCTCGTTCAACGTTACCTCCGGGGCGACAATCTCTGCCCGGCAGAGTTGCGGCGGGTGGACGAATATGCGGACCGCTTTCGGGCTCGGCTCGGGGACTTGAGCTGGTTTATGAAGTGTCTGAATCAACCGATTGCGTGGCAAGCGAACCGGGAAGACCAGTGCACCGGACATTTCTGGGAAAGTCGTTTCAAGTCCCAGCCCCTGGATACCGAAGAAGCCCTGCTCTCCTGCATGGCCTATGTGGATCTGAATCCGGTTCGTGCTGCGATGGCAGAGACTCCAGAGCAGTCAAACCACACCAGCATCAAAGAGCGCATTGCTCCGCAGTTCGATCTGGCCGAAGCCATTCGCCGCCAGACCCAGCAACAGGCGCTGAACGAATTTGCAGTGCCCCTGAAACCACTGTTGGGCTTTGAAGGCGTCATCCGCAACGGCTTCCAGCGCGGCATCCTGTTCAGTTTTGAAGATTACCTGGAATTGGTCGACTGCACCGGCCGGATTAGCCGGGACAACAAGCGTGGGACCATTGATGAGAAGGCCTTGCCGATTCTGGAGCGGTTGAACCTTGATCCTGACCGATGGTGCGAAAGGGCCACTAGGTTTGAGGATACCTATCAGGATTACCGACAGAGCCGCCGACGACAGGCAGCCTGAGCGCTTCCCTCCCCTCTGAGTAACACTTTCTAATCTGGCAGATTTGCCGGAGTTTTGGCGTGTCTGGTACACAGCGCTACCGGACAAGATTGTTCATTTTTCACACACACGCTTGGGAATAAACCCGGAATACCCGCGTCAGAAAAAGCAAAGCCCCGAATGCAGAACCTCCGGGCTTTTTAGATCAGGTCAGACTATGTTGTGCCTGTCCATAGTGGTCTGTCGAAAACTGACAAAAGGCGCGGCGGTCTGGCCAATCCCTGGCTCCTTCCGTGACTCTAATTGAGAAGTTATGGGATGAGACGATTACCAAAAAAGGCCAAAGCACGGGCAAAACGCAAGACCTGACCCCGGAACGACTGAATCATAACCCTTTGATTTGCGGCTGCTTTGTAGCATCAGCGGACAAACAGTCCGACAACAGCGCCTTGTTGTTGCAACTTGCCTCAATTGTGGCGCATTGCTACAATTGAGGCAACTCAGTGCAGGAGGTACAAATGGCTACAAACAGTATTCGCTTAGACCAAAACCTAATTGAAAAGGCCACTATTATGGCCAAAGCGCTTAATCGAACACCACCCAAACAAATAGAACATTGGGCAAAAATCGGCGAGATGATGGAAGATAACCCCGATTTACCTTACGAGTTTGTAAGACAGGCCATCATCGCGCAGGCAGAGCGGGACGCCGGAAAGCTGGAGGCCTACGATTTTGGTTAAAGCCACCAGTGTATTACAGACCCCTACATTCAAAAAAGCGGTAAAGAAGCTCAAGCCCAACCAGAAGAAAGACCTTGATTTGGCCGTTAAGGACCTAATGGCCAACCCCAACATTGGCGAGCAGAAGAAAGGGGATCTGGCCTTTCTGCGAGTGCATAAGTTCAAAATGAACAAGCAACTGACACTGTTGGGCTATAGTTTTGATGATGGCGCCCTTGCCCTTGAACTGATGGCCCTGGGCTTACACGAAAACTTCTACCGCGATATCAAGCGGAAAGAGTGACGTTGTAACGCTTAGGTAACCGGCACCGGAGCGCAAGCGGAGGGAACCAAAAGCGGTGTGCTTTTGGTGTCCGGTTGACCGTCTGGTTAGGGGCTACGGCGCACCGGGATCATTTGATTCAATGACGATGCCGGTCTGTACGATTTCATACTTGCCCTTGCCCAGATGGTTGACACTATAACCATCTCTTGTTTTAAGGTGCTTGAGGCCCTCGCTTGTTGCGTTGGGATTATCGAATGTTCCGGCGTCGTTTATATCCGCATGAATATCAATAAGATATTCTCTGCCATCCGAATCTATAGCAACGAAGGTTCCATCAAGCCTGATGTCCTGTGGCATTTTTGTGTTCCTCCCTATAACGACAGAACTCAGCCGAACGTTGCCGCGCCACATAGCGACGATATGAATGGCGCGGCAACGGTCGGCTGGATTGACTGATTAGGTGTATTATTCCATTGGCTTAAGCTGCTCGTCGCTGAAACCTTTTAAAACCTTATATTTCACCTGGGTATTGTTTGCATCGAGAATTTCAACCTGCGCACCCTTGAATGAAATCATAGTGCTGGCTTGAGGAGAATAATCGTACGTTGCATCTTGAAAGAATGATGCTCTTGCATAATCATTCATGTATTCACGATATGTAATTTTAAGCTCACCCTTTGAAAGACCTGAATAGATTATTTCCTGCTTTACAGAATCTGTTTGATTCGTAGACTTTCCATTCATGTAATCAACAAAGACCTTGCCTTTTTTATCGTATGTGTAGATTGCCTCCCCTACACCGGCTGTCGACACCGTACCTTTTTCTGGGTCACGAGAAATAGTTTCTGGCATTATTGAACACCCTGCCAACGATGTGACTGCAAGAACAGCGCCTAGCATTAATGTTTTTTTCATCTCTCTTTTCCTTTATGCCCTTTTTCGGTGACTTGCCAGGTGCCGGGCAAATTGAGCACCTAACGAGGCTGTAGTAAAACCCTCGAGCCCTTTTGTGATAACGTTCCTACGTAAAATCTAGGTCTGCCTTCAACGATAAGTGCTCCAGATTTTAAGAATAGGCGCTATTTTTAGCTTAATTATTGATCGATTCAAGGCCGAAAAAAGCCTTTGACCTTTTTCTACAGCCTCAACGCTGCCAGCATGCGCGGCTGCGGAATGGAGGCGAAGCCGCAATGCAGCAGACGTCGCCGTGACTGGCCTTGTTAGGGCTATTGCGATATAATTGTACGGAGTTACCGTACGTAATGGTGGAATTATGAATATCATCAGTGTAAATAAATTCAGAGAAAACCTGAAAAGCCTTGTAGAACAGGTTATTAGCACGCACGAACCCCTCAAGGTGACACGCCGCGCCGGAGAGGCTTTCGTGATTATGAGTGCCGAAGACTGGGAAAGAGAACAAGAAACCCTGCATGTTCTTCAGAACCAAGACCTGATGCAGCAGATTGCGGCCTCCTTCGATACTCACAGCCGTGGCCAAGGATATACACCTAATGATGAGCAGATGAATGAGATCACTGGTATTTGAGGGCAGCACCTGGGAAGCCTATGAAAAGATGCGAGAGAAAGACAAGAAGCTGCACAAAGCTCTCTGCAAATTGCTGAAAGAAATGCTCCGCTCTGACGACCCATCAACTGGCATCGGCAAACCTGAACCGCTTAAACACAACTTATCAGGCTTGTGGTCACGGCGCATCTCACAGAAAGACAGGCTCATATACCGATTCGACGACAAATCCATTTATGTTTTCGCCATTGGAGGGCACTACGACCAGCCCTAACGCCAAGCTAAGCGGTGCCCGACTAGGGCATCCGGTGGACGGCCTTCAGGCCGGGAACGAACTTGAGCGATTGGTTAGCTGGGTATAACTGACAGGCCCAGCTCTTGGCACTCAAAATGATAGCCTACTCCGCTGCTGCTCTTGCACCAAAATCCGCCGATGCACAGTGTCAAAAAGCACCGCAGCCGATGCGGCGAATGAACCTGAACGCCAGATTACCAGGCGCAGGCCCAAGTTTGCGCGGATGGCCCCGCACGGCGAGCACCAACCTTTATGCCAACACTGCTGGCCGATTGAACCGCCAAACTGACCACGGATTCCGACGGCCTTGGCGTAACTGAAAATTACCGGTTTTGCTACCAACTCTGGGCCAAGGCCACTGGCACCGAACCACCAAAAAGGAACCACATCAATCCAGCTAACAGCGTGTTAGATAGCGCTCTTCATTATTGTGAAAAACTGACCGCCGCATAACACGCAATCCTGCAACTGGAAATTTTTACTTTTCCCCATAAATAACAATTGCTTAAAAATTAAAGCTAAACAGCTCTCTGTAATCGTTTGACCGCTTCGTTATTGCAATAATGAAGAATGCTCTGCCCTCCGCACCTCAAGCACGCGCCCCATTCGGGCAAGATTCCAAGCAAACTCACCCCGAATCACAAAATACAAATCAGCGGCCAAAGATGCAGGCACTACAGGATTCCGAAAGCCAAGAAAAAACAGGGTCAATACAGAAGAGATCATCGGCTGTCCTCCTTAACAAGTAAGTGCGTATATTGTACTAATACGTACACACTAAACCCTTTTCGGTCTTATGACTTCCCCAAATTGACCAAAACCCGCAAAAAAAAAGCCCCCGGCTCACACCGAAGGCTTTTCATCAATTCGTTACCTAATTCAACAACAAATCACTTCACCTTAGGATCCAACTCCCCACGCTCATAAGCCTCATACATCCGCTCAAGATTAATCGGCTTGATCTTGCTCGCATTACCCGCACAACCAAACGCTTCATAACGCGCAATACAAATATCTGACATGGCCACCATGGTGGCTTTCAGGAATTTGCGTGGGTCGAATTCGGCCGGGTTTTCGGCCAGGAAACGGCGCACGGCGCCGGTGCTTGCCAGGCGCAGGTCGGTGTCTATGTTGATTTTGCGCACACCGTGTTTGATGCCTTCCACGATTTCTTCGACCGGTACGCCGTAGGTTTCGGGGATTTGGCCGCCGTATTGGTTGATGATTTTCAACCATTCCTGGGGTACAGAGCTAGAGCCGTGCATTACCAGGTGGGTGTCTGGAATGCGTTTGTGAATGGCTTTGATTCGCCCTATGTCCAGGGTGTCGCCGGTGGGCGGGCGGCTGAACTTGTAAGCGCCGTGGCTGGTGCCAATTGCGATGGCCAGTGCGTCTACCTGGGTCTTTTGCACGAAGTCGGCGGCTTCTTCAGGGTCGGTCAGCATCTGGCTCATGTCCAGGGTGCCTTCGGCGCCTATGCCATCTTCTTCGCCGGCCTGGCCGGTTTCCAAAGAGCCCAGGCAACCCAATTCGCCTTCTACCGATACGCCACAGGCGTGGGCCATTTCTACTACGCGGCGGGTAACGTCTACGTTGTAGTCGTAGTCGGTCGGTGTTTTACCGTCTTCACCCAGGGAGCCGTCCATCATCACCGAGCTGAAGCCCAGCTGAATGGAGCGCTGGCACACGGCGGGGCTGGTGCCGTGGTCTTGGTGCATAACCACCGGGATGTGCGGAAACTCTTCAATGGCCGCCAGAATCATGCGGCGCAGGAAGGGGGCTCCGGCGTATTTGCGGGCGCCGGCCGAGGCTTGAACAATCACCGGTGAGTCGGTTTTGTCCGCCGCTTCCATAATGGCGCGCATTTGTTCCAGGTTGTTCACGTTAAAGGCTGGCACACCGTAACCATGCTCGGCGGCGTGGTCCAGCATTTGCCGCATCGAAATCAGGGCCATTAGGTTGTCTCCTTAAAATTTGTACGATTGGTTAAAGGCGTTTTACGCGCCACGCTCTTCCAGCATGGCGACTGCGGGCAGGGTTTTGCCTTCTACGAATTCAAGAAAAGCACCCCCACCGGTTGAGATATAAGAAATCTTCTCATTTACACCGTACTTGTCAATGGCCGCCACGGTATCACCACCGCCGGCGAGTGAAAATGCTGCGCTGTCGGCAATGGCGTGGGCCAGCACTTTGGTGCCGTTTTCAAACGGGCCGAATTCAAACACACCCACCGGGCCGTTCCATAAAATGGTTTTGGCGTTTTTCAGCAGCTCGGCAAACTGGCCGGCGGTTTCGGGGCCTACGTCCAGAATCATGTCATCTTCGGTCACGTCTGAAATGTTGCGGATGGTGGCAGTCGCGGTTTCAGAGAACTCGCTGGCAACCACTACGTCAACCGGCAGCGGGATTTCAACGCGGGAGGCTATGTTTTTTGCAACATCCAGCAGGTCGTGCTCGCACAGGGACTTGCCGACTGGATAACCTGCAGCGGCCAGGAAGGTGTTGGCTATGCCACCACCGACGATAATCTGGTCACAGACTTTTTCCAGGGCGTTGAGTACGTCCAGTTTGGTGGAGACTTTGGAACCGCCAACAATGGCAACCACCGGCCGGGCCGGGTTATCCAGGGCTTTACCCAAAGCTTCCAGCTCACCCGCCAGCAGCGGGCCGGCGCAGGCTTCGGGGGCAAACTTGCCGACGCCGTGGGTAGACGCCTGGGCGCGGTGGGCGGTGCCGAAGGCGTCCATCACGTAAATATCGCAAAGCGCGGCGTATTGTTTGGCCAGGGCTTCGTCGTCTTTCTTTTCGCCTTTGTTGAAGCGCACGTTCTCGAACAGCACCACGTCGCCGTCGGCCAGGTGTAGGTCTTCGCCGTTCAGGTAGTCTTTGATCAGGCGTACGTTCTGGCCCAGGGCGTCACTCAGGTGCTCAGCCACAGGCTTAAGGGAAGCGGCTTGGTCGTACACGCCTTCTTCCGGACGGCCCAGGTGCGACATCAGCATGACTTTGGCGCCGGCGCTTGCGGCCGCTTTAATGGTGGGCAACGCGGCGCGGATGCGGGCGTCGCTGGTAATGCGGCCGTTTTTCAGCGGTACGTTCAGGTCTTCGCGAATCAGTACGCGCTTTCCTGCCAGATTCAGGTTGGTCATTTTTTTGATGGCCATACTCTTTTTCCCTTGAACGGTTCGTCAGCGTCAAATGTGAATCAGGTTGTTCGTCAGATCGGGAATCGGATGATGCGTCAGCTCACCGCCAGCCAGTGCCGGCTGACGTCCAGCATGCGGTTGGCAAAGCCCCATTCGTTATCAAACCAGCACAGCACTTTCACCATGGTTTCCCCGGTAACCCGGGTTTGGCCGCCATCGACCACGCCGGAACGGGAGTCGTGGTTAAAGTCGGAGCTTGCCAGCAGTTCGTTGGTGTAACCCAATATGCCCATCAACGGTAAGGTGGTGGCCGCCCGCTGCAGGATGCCGTTAACGTCGGCTACGGTCACCGGCGTGCGTACGTTGAGCACCATATCAATGGCAGACACATTTAACGTGGGTACGCGCATGGCAACGGAACTGAAGCGGCCGTGCAGGTGGGGCAGCAGGCGTTCAATGCCAAGGGCCAGCGCGGTGTCTACCGGTACGATGTTGTGCAACGCACTGCGGGTGCGGCGCAAATCCTGATGGTGGTAAGCGTCAATCACCGGCTGGTCGTTCATCGCCGCGTGAATGGTGGTGGTGGTGCCCTGCTCTATGCCCAGCGCATCGTCCAGCACTTTGATCATCGGCACCAGGCAGTTGGTGGTGCACGAACCGGCAGCCACAATGCGATCACTGTCTACCATTTCAAGATGATTGATGCCGTACACCACGGTGCGGTCAACATCGGCTTCGGCCGGCTGCGAGAACAGCAAACGCTTGGCGCCAGCGGCCAGGTGCTGTTCCGCCGTCGCGCGGTCAGAAAAGGCACCGGAGCATTCCAATACCAGGTCGATGCCCATTTCTTTCCAGGGCAGTTCGGCCGGGTTGGTGCTGTTTAAAACGCGGATGACGTCGCCATTCACCCACAGGCTGTCACCTTCTACCGCCACCGTGCCTTGAAAGCGGCCGTGGGTGGAGTCGTAGCGGGTTAAATGCGCGATGGTGTCGATGTCTGACAACTCGTTAATCGCGACCACCTGAAAGTGGTCGCGATAACCGTTTTCATACAGCGCCCGCAGCACGCACTGGCCGATGCGGCCGTAACCATTGATGGCGACGCGATAAAATGCGGGCTGGGTCATCAGGCTTCCAATAGCTCGGCGGCTACGTCCAGGACGTTATCGACGGTAAAGCCGAATTCCTTGAACAGTTCGCCCGCGGGTGCCGATTCGCCAAAGGTGGTCATGCCCACAATGCGACCGTCCAGGCCGACGTACTTGAACCAGTAATCGGCAATGGAGGCTTCCACCGCGATGCGGTTGGTGACGTCCAGCGGCAATACCTGCTGTTTGTAGTCGGCACTTTGCGCATCGAAGGTGTCGGTCGACGGCATAGACACCACGCGAACGGCCTTGCCCTGCTCGCGTAGCTTGGCGGCTACGTCTTGCGCCAAGCCAACTTCGGAACCTGTTGCAATCAGAATCAGCTCTGGCGTGCCTTCGCTGTCTGACAACACATAGGCACCGCGGGCAACGTCGGCAAGTTGCTGCGCCGAACGGTTTTGGTGGGGCAGGTTCTGGCGGCTGAATACCAACGCAGTGGGGCCGTCGGTGCGCTCAAGCGCGGCTTTCCAGGCAACGGCGGATTCTACGGCGTCGGCCGGGCGCCAAGTGCTCATGTTGGGCGTGGTGCGCAGGCTGGCGAGCTGTTCAACGGGCTGGTGCGTGGGGCCGTCTTCACCCAGGCCGATGGAATCGTGGGTGAACACGTAGATGGCGCGCTGCTTCATCAGTGCGGCCATGCGTACCGCGTTGCGGCAGTATTCCATAAAGATCAGGAAGGTGGCGCCGTAGGGTACGAATCCGCCGTGCAGGGCCAGGCCATTCATGATGGCGGCCATGCCGAACTCGCGCACGCCGTAATTGATGTAGTTGCCGCTGGCATCTTCTTTGGTGACGGTGTTACAGCCACTCCAGATGGTCAGGTTGGAACCGGCCAGGTCGGCAGAGCCGCCCAACAGTTCCGGCAGCATCGGGCCATAGGTGTTCAAGCTGTTCTGGGACGCCTTGCGGCTGGCGATGGTTTCACCTTTGTCCTGAACGCTCTGAATGTAAGCCTGGGCTTTTCCAGAGAAGTCGGCGGGCAGATCACCGGCCATGCGGCGTTTGAACTCTGCGGCCAGTTCCGGCTCGGCTTTCTGATACGCGGCGAAGGTGTCGTTCCAGGCGCTTTCGGCGGTCTGGCCTTTTTCTTTTCCGTTCCACTGGGCGTAAATGTCGTCCGGCACTTCAAAGGCGCCGTGTTTCCAGCCCAGTGCTTCGCGGGTCAGAACGATTTCGTCTTCGCCCAGCGGTGCGCCGTGGGCCGATTCGCTGCCCTGCTTGTTGGGCGAGCCAAAGCCAATCACGGTTTTGCAGCAAATCAGCGTGGGCTGCTCGGTGTTGGCGCGGGCCACTTCAATGGCCGCACTCAGGGCGTCGGCGTTGTGGCCGTCTACGTCGGCAATTACCTGCCAGCCGTAAGCTTCAAAGCGCTGCGGGGTGTTGTCGGTGAACCAGCCGTCTACTTTGCCGTCAATAGAGATGCCGTTGTCGTCGTAGAAGCAGATCAGCTTGCCCAGCCCCAGCGTGCCGGCCAGCGACGACACTTCGTGGGAGAGGCCTTCCATCAGGCAGCCATCGCCTACAAAGGTATAGGTGTAGTGGTCAACAATGTCGTGGCCCGGGCGGTTGAACTGCGCCGCCAGGGTTTTCTCAGCCAGGGCAAAACCCACGGCGTTTGCCAAACCCTGCCCCAAAGGCCCGGTGGTGGTTTCAACACCCGGGGTATAGCCGTATTCCGGGTGGCCCGGGGTTTTGGAGTGCAGTTGGCGGAAGTTTTTGATGTCATCAATGGAAACGTCGTAACCGCTCAGGTGCAGTAAGGAGTACTGCAACATGGAACCGTGGCCGTTAGACAGTATAAAACGGTCGCGATTGGCCCACTGCGGGTTGGCAGGATTGTGGCTCAGGTAATCATTCCACAGCAACTCGGCGATATCAGCCATGCCCATGGGCGCACCCGGATGGCCGGATTTGGCTTTCTGAACCGCATCCATGCTCAGCGCGCGAATGGCGTTGGCGAGATCTTTACGAGAGGGCATCAACATTTCTCCAAGGTTTTTCAAGGAAGTAGGGATAAATTCCGTACTGCTGACCGCACTACAACAAAGCGGCCACAGAGCGCTTAAAAATAAGGCGCATATTTTCGCCGATTACGGTGGGTGGGGGCAAATCGACTTTGCATTAACAAGCTATATCAAAAAACTTTGATATAGCACTTGCCTGACTTAGAAAAGCTCCTTACACTGCTTCCCTATGAAAGACACCAGCACTGCTATTCCCGACACCGCTCCAGCGGACGCCCTGGCCACGATCTATAAAGCCAGCGGTGATTCTTTGCGCCTGGAAATTATGCGGGTATTACGGCGGGACACGTTTGGCGTGCTGGAGTTGAGCCAACTGTTTGATATGCGCCAGTCGGGCATGAGCCATCACTTGAAGGTGATGCACAAGGCCGGCCTGGTGGAGCCACAGCGCGAAGGCAATTCTATTTTTTACCGCCGCCCGTTAAATCTGACCGTGAACACCCTGACCGGACAGACCATTCGCCAGGTTTTTTCCACCGTTGATCAGGTGCCGCTGCACTCACATTTGCAGGAGAAAATTGACGTAATTCGCGGCCAGCGGGCCGATCAGTCGCAAATGTTTTTCTCCCGCCACGCGGCGCAGTTCCGCGAGCAGCAGGAGCTGATTGCACCGTTCGAGCTTTACGCCAAGCCCGCGGCAAGGCTGATACGCCAACGTGCGCCTAAAAAAAGCTGGCCAACCGTGCTGGAAATCGGCCCCGGGGATGGCAGCTTCTTGCCGGTGTTGTCGCCACTGTGCCATCACTTGGTGGCTCTGGATAACAGCCGCGACATGCTGGCTAAAGCCCAGCAGACCTGTATTGATGAAAACCTGAATAACGTGGATTTGATTGAAGGCGTAACCGACACCTTACTGGCACGCGGCGATGGTTTTGACCTGATAGTGGCCAATATGGTGTTGCACCACGTGCCCAGCCCTGCGGATATTTTTCTGGACGCCGCAGCCTTGATGAACAACGGCGCCTGCCTGATTATCAGCGAGCTGTGCCGCCACAATCAGATCTGGGCGCGGGAAAATTGCGGCGACCTGTGGCTGGGTTTTGAGCCTGAAGAATTAACCGCCTGGGCCGCCGCTGCGGGCCTGCAATCCCGTGAATGCATATTTATTGGCCTGCGCAACGGCTTTCAAGTGCAGGTTCGGGAGTTTTGGAAAACCACTGCAAAGCGGTAAACACTGGCCTTGCAGGGGACTGAACATGAATATCAAAAAAGTTTGATATAGATGTAAGTGTTATTACGTATAGCTAGTCAATCGTACCATTTTGGGCTGCTCACATAATTTTAGTCCGCTCATGTTTTAGACCGCTCAAAAAGGAGCCACCGCTAATGTCTGACTACAGTGTTTTCACCTCCGAATCCGTTTCGGAAGGCCATCCGGACAAACTGGCAGACCAGATTTCAGATGCCGTGCTAGACGCCATCCTCACTGAAGACCGGCACGCCCGTGTTGCCTGTGAAACCATGGTGAAAACCGGTGTGGCTATTATTGGTGGTGAAGTAACCACCAGCGCCTGGGTAGACCTGGAAGATCTGGTGCGCGGCGTGATTAGAGACATCGGCTATACATCGTCTGACGTTGGTTTTGACGGCGGCACCTGCGGAATTATCAACATCATTGGCAAACAGTCGGTGGACATTGCCCAAGGTGTAGACCGCCAGAAACCAGAAGACCAGGGCGCCGGCGATCAGGGCCTGATGTTCGGCTACGCCAGCAATGAAACTGACGTGCTGATGCCTGCCCCCATCACCTTTGCTCACCGTTTGGTAGAGCGCCAGGCTGAAGCCCGCAAAAACGGCGTACTGCCGTGGCTGCGCCCGGACGCCAAGAGCCAGGTAACCTGCCGCTATGAAAATGGCAAGGTTGTGGGCATCGATGCGGTGGTGCTGTCTACCCAGCACGATCCAGACGTCAGCCAGGCCGATCTGAAAGAAGCCGCGATGGAAATGATTGTGAAGCACGCGTTGCCGGCAGAATTGCTGCACAAAGGCACCCAGTTCCACATCAATCCCACCGGCAAATTCGTGATCGGTGGCCCGGTCGGCGACTGTGGCCTGACTGGCCGTAAAATCATCGTAGACACCTACGGCGGCATGGCACGCCACGGTGGCGGTGCCTTTTCCGGCAAAGATCCGTCAAAAGTTGACCGTTCCGCCGCTTACGCTGGCCGCTATGTGGCGAAGAATCTGGTGGCTGCCGGTTTGGCCGAGAAATGCGAAATTCAGGTTTCTTACGCGATTGGTGTGGCACAACCCACGTCTATCTCCGTAAACACTTTCGGTACCGGCAAAATCAGCGATGACAAGATCATTGAACTGATACGCCAGAACTTCGACCTGCGTCCTTATGCCATTACCAACATGCTGGACCTGCTGCACCCTATGTACCGGGCCACAGCAGCTTACGGTCATTTCGGCCGCGAGCCGCAACAAGTCACCGTAAATGGCGAAACATTCACCACATTCCCATGGGAAAAAACCGATCGCGCGGCAATCCTAAAAGACGCAGCCGGCATTTAATCGACAATGAACTGGAGAATACCTGAATGAGCACTCCCGCAGAAAAAATGAACACCGTTGAAGACTTTAAAGTACGTGACATCTCGCTGGCCGCATGGGGCCGTAAGGAAATCAACATCGCCGAAGGCGAAATGCCGGCGCTGATGGCGCTGCGCAACAAATACAAAGCTGAACAGCCTTTGGCTGGCGCTAATGTGCTTGGTTGCATCCACATGACCATTCAAACAGCCGTGCTGATTGAAACCCTGATTGCACTGGGTGCCAACGTGCGCTGGTCGTCGTGCAACATCTTCTCTACCCAGGATCAGGCCGCTGCGGCCGTTGCTGCAATAGGCGTTCCGGTGTTTGCCTGGAAAGGCGAGACCGACGACGAATACGAGTGGTGCCTGCATCAAACCGTCGGCGCAAACGTGGAAGGCTGGTCGCCCAACATGATTCTGGACGACGGCGGTGATTTGACCGAACTGCTGCACAAAGAATACCCGGCAATTCTGGCCAACTGCCACGGCGTGACCGAAGAAACCACCACCGGTGTACACCGCCTGCAGGAAATGCTGCGCGACGGCACCCTGAAGATTCCGGCCATCAACGTGAATGATTCCGTCACCAAGGCCAAGAACGACAACAAATACGGTTGCCGTCACAGCCTGAACGACGCCATCAAGCGCGCCACTGACCACCTGCTGTCTGGTAAGAAAGCACTGGTTATCGGTTACGGCGATGTGGGCAAGGGTTCTGCTGCTTCCTTGAACCAGGAAGGCATGATTGTAAAAGTCACCGAAGCCGACCCCATTTGCGCCATGCAGGCGTGCATGGACGGTTTTGAAGTGGTTTCACCGTACATCAACGGCGAAAACGACGGCACCGAAGCCAGCATCGACAAAGCCCTGCTGTCTAAAATCGACATTCTGGTGACCACTACCGGTAACTACGGCGTGTGCGACGCCAACATGCTGAAAGCCCTGCGCTCTGGCGCGGTTGTGTGCAACATCGGTCACTTCGATAACGAAATTGACACCGCGTTCATGCGTAAGAACTGGGAATGGGACGAAGTTAAGCCGCAGGTTCACATTGTGTACCGCAACAAAGCGGCCAACGACCACTTGCTTCTGCTGTCTGAAGGCCGCCTGGTGAACCTGGGTAACGCAACCGGTCACCCATCGCGCATCATGGACGGTTCTTTCGCCAACCAGGTGCTGGCTCAGATGTACCTGTTTGAGCGCAAGTTTGCTGACCTGCCAGAAGAAGCCCGCGCTAAGGGCGTATATGTGCAGGTTCTGCCCAAGCACCTGGATGAAGAAGTGGCTCGTGCCATGGTCGAAGGCTTTGGTGGCGTGATCACCAAGATGACCCAAAAGCAGGCCGATTACATCGGTGTTCCGGTGGAAGGCCCGTACAAGCCAGAAAGCTACAAGTACTAGTTATAAAGGCTATCTACACGCACTTGTATAAGCACTTAGCCGCCACGGCGGATGCGATCACGGGCCAGCTTCGGCTGGCCCGGTTCCAACCCTACATTCTGGACATCAACATGGAATCCCAAAAACAATTCAAGCGGCGGTTCAGTTTCGAGTTCTTCCCGCCCAAGACCGAACAGGGCAAAATAAAACTGCAAGGCGTTCGCGACGAACTAGCAGCCGTAAACCCGGATTTCTTTTCAGTGACTTTTGGTGCCGGTGGCTCGACTCGGGACCGCACACTGGAAACCGTTTTTAGCCTGCACCAACAGGGCATCTCAACCGCCCCGCACCTGTCTTGCGTCGGTGGCACTCGGGCAGAAATCAGTGAACTGCTCGACACCTATAAAGCAAACGGTATTAACCGCATTGTGGCGCTTCGCGGCGACCTGCCCTCAGGAATGGGTGCAGCCGGTGAATTGCGCTACGCCAACGAGTTGGTGAGCTTTATTCGCGAGCACAGCGGCGATTATTTCAATCTGGAAGTGGCCGCCTACCCGGAGTTTCATCCTCAGGCCCGCAGCGCCGAGGAAGACCTGAAGAACTTCGCACGCAAGGTAGAAGCCGGCGCCAACAGCGCTATTACCCAATATTTCTTCAACGCCGACAGCTATTTGTATTTTATTGACCGGCTTGAAAAATCAGGCATTACCATCCCGGTGGTTCCCGGCATTATGCCCATCGTTAATTTTTCCAGCCTGGTGCGTTTTTCCGACATGTGCGGCGCCGAAATTCCACGCTGGATACGTAAGCAGTTGGAAGCCTACGGCGACGACAGCGAAAGCATTCGCCAGTTCGGCGAGGAAGTGGTTACCCGCATGTGTGAAAAACTGTTGAAAGCTGGCGCGCCCGGTTTGCACTTTTACACGTTGAACCAGGTTGAACCCAGCCTCGGCATCTGGAAAAACCTTGGCTTGGGCGAGCGCGAAAAAATACCGTTTTAACCGACAAAACACCCGTAAGAGCTTATAACCATCTGCTAATACGGGTATTTTTTGCTTCGAAAAAGCCTTTCCGAGTGTCACGCATTTGATTTTGCACCGTAGTCTGAGTAATAGTCTAAAGTGTACTTAATGCGATTCTGAGCATGGTTTTCAACACAGCTCTTATACGTAGCTCTTAGCGCAATTCATAACACAGCCCCGACAATTCGCTCCGGTTATTCCCTGCCCCTATCGGCTCGGAAAGCCGTTCATATTGCGACAGCCGGGGTTCTATAAAAACCAAGGAGAAAACATGAGCAAAAAATGGCTGAAAACACTGACTGCGGGTCTGGTTCTGACCGTAGCAGCTGGCACTGTGAGCGCAGAAAAACTGAAAATTGCGACCGACCCCAGCTTTGTACCCTTCGAAATGCTGGACATAGAAACCGGTGAAATGATCGGTTTTGACATGGAAATGATCGCCGAAGTCGCCAAACGGGCTGGCTTTGAATACGACATGAACACCATGGATTTCAACGGCATTATTCCAGCCCTGCAGACGGGCAGTATCGATATTGCTATTGCGGGCATCACCATCACTGAAGCTCGCGGGAAAATCGTCGACTTCTCTGACCCGTACTACGATTCGGGCCTGCGCCTGCTGGTGCGCGTTGATAACAACGAAATTCTAGAATTCAAAGATCTTGAAGGCAAAAAGATCGGCTCCAAAATCGGCAGCACCAGCTACGACTACCTGACCGGCAATCTGGAAGATAGCGCCGGCGTAACGCCCTACCCGGGCAGCGCAGATATGTACCTGGCGCTGATGTCCGGCGCTGTTGATGCCGTGTTCTACGACGCCCCCAACGTGGCCTATTTCGCCCGTACCAAAGGCGAAGGCAAAGTAAAAACCGTTGGTGCCCTGTATGAAGGTCAGCAGTATGGTATTGCCCTGAAGGCCGGTAGCGAATGGGTCGACGAAGTGAACACTGCTCTGGCAGAAATCCGCGAAGACGGCACCTACAAAACCATTTATGAAAAATGGTTTGGCCCTCTGCCCGACGCTAAGTAAGCTCGGGGTTTAACGATCTGTTCTACTGCACCGGGGCCACGAGCCCCGGTGTTTTATCTCGCTAACTCCTGCGGAGACATTTACTGTGGAATCACAGTTCCAATTTGACTGGCAAGCCGCCATAGATTCCATACCCTTCCTGGCGAAGGGTATTCCTTACACCTTGATGATTTCGTTCGGCGGCCTCGTTATCGGTTTTCTGCTGGGCATTCTGTTTGGCTTGCTGAGCATTAACAAACACTGGTATTTCCGCTGGCCCGCAACAACTTATATTGAAATATTCCGCGGCACGCCCATTCTGGTGCAGGTGCTGTTCATATTTTACGGTTTACCCGACCTTGTTGGCGGCCCGATTGATCCGCTTGTCGCCGGTATTGCGGCCATCGCCCTGAACTCGGGTGCCTATATTTCTGAAGTGGTTCGTGGTGGTGTGCAGTCTATTGACCGCGGCCAAACCGAAGCTGGCCTGTCGTTAGGCTTGTCCCGTACCCAGAGTTTCTGGTCGATTGTGTGGCCCCAGGCGTTTCGCCGGATGATTCCACCCCTCGGTAACCAAGCCATCGTCAGCATTAAAGATACCTCGCTGTTTTCTGTTATCGGCGTGGGTGAACTGGTTCGCCAGGGCCAGGTGTACATCGCCAATACCTTCACCGCCTTTGAGGTGTATTTTGTAGTGGCCCTTATGTACCTTGCTATAACCCTGTCACTGTCTATGGTTCTGCGCTACATGGAAAAGCGCGGCCGGGCCTCTGTGTGAAGGAAACTGACTGATGACTCATATTGTGCAGCTCAAACGCATGAACAAGTACTTCGGCAAGCTTCACGTGCTGAAAGATATTGATCTGGCCGTAGAGGCCGGCGAAGTGGTGGTGATTATCGGCGCCAGCGGCTCCGGTAAATCCACCTTGATCCGCTGCGTGAACGGTCTGGAAGAATACGAATCCGGCCACCTGGAAGTCGACGGCCATAAACTGGCGCCCAAAGGCGGCAACCAGGAATCTCTGGCTGAAATCCGCAAAGAAGTGGGCATGGTGTTCCAGCAGTTCAATCTGTTCCCTCACCTGTCGGTGAAAAAGAACATCATGCTGGCGCCTATGAAGGTTAAAAGTGCCGATAAAACCGTTGCTAATGCCACTGCAGATCGCTTGCTTGAGCGCGTTGGCATCAGCGATCAGGCCGACAAATATCCCAGCCAGCTGTCTGGCGGCCAGCAGCAACGGGTAGCCATCGCCCGTGCCCTGGCGATGGAACCGCGGGTAATGCTGTTTGACGAACCCACCTCGGCGCTAGACCCGGAAATGGTGGGCGAAGTGCTGGACGTCATGCGCGAACTTGCCAAAGAAGGCATGACCATGATGGTGGTGACCCACGAAATGGGCTTCGCCCGCGAAGTAGCCGACCGGGTGATTTACATCCACGAAGGCCAGATTGTGGAAGAAGGCAAACCCGACGATGTGTTCGACAATCCCCAGAACGAACGTACCCAGGCGTTTCTGTCACGGGTGCTGGCGCACTGAGTGATATTGTCATTCGCTCTGGCATATTCTTGATTGGGAATGCCCAGAGCGTTCTGCAATATCAACGCTACAAACACCAGCCAGCGCTAGGTAAAAGCGCGGAACAGCGTACACTCAAGTAAGTGTCACTAAGCGCCTGAATAACAATATGGCTAGAGTCAACAGCGTTATGATCAAAAACTACGGCATCCTGCTATTACCAGAATTCAGTAATTTATGCTTTTCCAACCTGATTGAACCACTCAGGGCCGCCAATGACCTATCCAGTCAGCCGGTCGCCAAGTGGCATTTGTTTTCGCTGGATGGCCGCAGTGTTTACAGCACCAGCGGCCTGACGTTTCCGATTAACAAAAGCATCGCTGATATTCCAGACACCGCACCGCTGGATATTCTTTTTATTCTTGCCAGTTACAACTACGAGTCTTACATCACGCTGGCGCTGGTTCGGCAGCTTCGCAAGCTGAAACCTTACGCAAAACAAATTGCCGGTTTGGATGCTGGCCCGTTTGCCCTAGCCAAGGCAGGTTTGCTGAATGGTTATCGAGCCACCATTCATTGGGCAGAACTTGAAGTGTTTCAGGAAACCTTCCCTGAAATTAACGTGTGTGCCGACCGCTATGTTATAGATCGAGACCGGATTACAACGGGCGGCGCCAGCACCTCGATGGATCTGATACTGGAAGTCATTCGCCAGCACCACGGCGAGCAATTGGCCATTGCGGTTGCCGAGTTCCTTATTTTTGATATCGAACGTCCCGGCAGCAATCAGCAACGGGAATTTGCCCCCGCACGGCTCAGTTTACGCGCACCCCGCCTGGCCAAAGCCGTTAAGGTTATGGAAGCCAATATCGAAACGCCACTCGCCATCTCGGACGTAGCTCAAACAGTGGGTACGTCTCAACGACAACTGGAACGGGAATTTCGCGACGTTTTAAAAACAACGCCGGCCAGCTACTATACTTTTCTTCGTGCTGCGGCTGCCCGACGATTATTACAGGAAACCAACTTCAATATTACCCAGATCGCTATGCGAAGCGGCTTTAACTCTTCTGCGGCACTCATCCGAAATTACCGGACTATTTATAATTGCACCCCGTCAACCGATCGTAAGTTACATAAATTACGCACGATGCCCGCCGACCAGCCATAAAAAAGCCCCCGAAGGGGCAAAGGTCACAACAACACAACAATGCAATTCAACTCAGATCAGTCAACCATCAGTCTAGGCAGGCGCCCGCGAACAATCTCGGTGGCATCCTTCACAATCCGCTGAACTAACTCGTCGACGGTTGGAATATCATGGATCAGCCCCTGCGACATTCCCGCCCACCAGATACCCTGTTCCATATCACCGGTTTCCAGCACTATTGCACCACGCTTGCCTGACACCAGTTCCGCCACATCCGCAAACTCGCTGCCTTCGCGCTGCTCAATATTTGCCACTTCTTTTGCAACAGAATTACGATGCACTCGTGCGGTATTGCGGAACTTACGGAAAATAAGCTGGGTATCCAGCTCGCTACTGGCTACCAGCTTGTTTTTCAGATTTTGATGCACCGGCGCCTCTACCGTGCACAAAAAGCGGGTGCCCATGCTGATACCCTCAGCGCCCATGGCTAAGGCTGCGACCAAACCACGGCCATCACTAAAGCCACCACAAGCAATGACTGGGATATCCAGCGCATCCACCGTGCGCGGCACCAACACCAGTGACGGAATATCGTCTTCGCCAGGATGACCTGCGGCCTCAAAACCATCAATGGTCACAGCGTCGCAACCAACCTCTTGTGCCTTTAGTGCATGACGCACCGAGGTGCACTTATGGACGACCTTGATGCCGGCAGCCTTGAACGCGGCCATAAACGGCTCAGGGCTGCGCCCCGCGGTTTCGACAAATTTAACGCCAGAATCGATGATAACCTGCGCATATTCCGCGTAAGGGGGCGGTGTAAGGGTGGGCAAAATTGTTAAGTTTACGCCAAACGGTTTATTAGTCATTGATTGGGTACGAGCGATCTCCTGCGCCAAGGCCTCGGGCGTTGGCTGTGTCAACGCGGTAAGAAACCCCATTGCTCCTGCGTTGGCAACTGCCGAAACCAGCTCTGCCGTTGATACTCTCTGCATGCCACCCTGAAGGACCGGGTGCTCAACTCCGAACAGTTCGGTAATCCGCGTCTTAAACATATTATTTCGCTCCTGTTACAGGTTCTCTGACCCTGATTTGTGATGCTTTGCCAGCCATGCCCCTGCCTACTTCCACCGTTGATGATGGCTGCAGCTCCGGGTGATCTACTCGTAACCACCGCAGTAACGAGAAGAACGACATGAACATCACCACCATCAAGGGTACGCCAACGATCAGACTCGCGGTTTTTAGTGGCTCCAGCCCGCCGATGTTCATCAATACTAGCCCGGATGCCCCCAACGCTACTGCCCAGAAAAACCGGTTGGCAACGTGAGGTTCAATACCTTCACTAAGGTTGCGCGACGTCACCGACGCCAATACATACGCGGACGAATCCACGGTAGTGCCGGAGTAGACAAAGCCCACGAAGATAAATAGCACCAAAATAACGTTATAGAGTGGCAACTGCTCCAAGGTGCCCAAAATGGCAGCTGAGGGACTTTCATTGGCGATGGTATCGAGCACAGGGAACGTTCCGCTCAGCTCGGCATGCATGGAGAGGCTGCCAAACAGGACGAAGAACAAAATGCACCCGGCACTGCCTGCGCCTATTACTGTCAACCCCATATCACGGAAGGTGCGGCCACGGGATATACGGGCGATGAAAATACCCATATACGGCCCCATCGCAGCCCACCAAGCCCAGTAAAAAATGGTCCACCATTGTGGGAACATACTTTTGCCCACTGGGTCGGTGTAGAACGCCATGCGGGCGAAGTCAGTGATCAGCAGGCCCATACTGTTGGTAAAGCTGTTCAGCATGAAGAAAGTCGGACCAACAATGAAAATGATGACGCAGAGGATACTCAGAGCATACAGATTGATCTGGCTTAAGCGCTGAATACCCCGCTTTAAGCCCAGCACCACCGAGGTGATAAAAATGACACCCCAGATCAACACCACCCCAATATCAACCTTGAAGGTGTGTTCAATGCCCAGTAAACGACTGATGGCTTCTGCCAGCATTGGCGTGCCCGAAGCCAGAACGGTACCAATTCCTCCCACCAGGCCGAACACCATCAAGATATCAATCCCCTTGCCAACAAGACCATTGGCATGTTTGTCACCAATGAGCCCCGCGCAGCCCAAACTCAAGCGCAACCCTGATTGCTTGCGGTTATAGAACGCATAACCGATAGGGAACGCCGTCAAACAATAAAACGCCCAGGCTAACGGCCCCCAGTGGAACATGCCGTACATCGCCGCGTAGTCTGCCGCCAAATCACTTTTCGGTTCCAGATAAAAGGGTGGCGCTGTGAAGTAGTAGGTCCACTCAATGGACGACCAAAAAATCAGCGCCGTGCCAATGCCGGAGCAAAAAAACATCACGATCCAACTAAGCCTTGAGAATTCCGGCTTGGCATCCGGCCCACCGAGCCGAACCTGGTTGTAGCGCCCTAGCGATAGCCATAACACCGCACCGAAGAAAAACGCTCCAGCCCAGATATAGGCAAAACCTAATTGATTGGTGACAAAGTCAAACGCAACTTTGATAGCTGCTTGCGTCTGGCTTTCGAACATGACCATTACGATGATTACGGCGGTAACGATAATGCAAGCGGGCCAGAAAATATGGCTATCTATCTGGGCCTCCTGCTTTTTCACAACCTTTTTTGTTGTTGAGTTCATTCTGCAGTACCTCTATGTGATCTATTTATTATTGGACGATCTAAAGCTTTCTTTGGGCAAAAACAGTTACTGCGCCTGAGCCCTCATCAGTTCCTTCGAAATAATGTGGCGCTGAATTTCCGACGTGCCTTCCCAAATCCGCTCGATTCGGGCATTCCGCCACAACCGCTCCACGACCGTTTCATTCATTAGCCCCATACCACCGTAGATCTGTACCGCCTCATCGGTCACACGCCCCAGCATTTCACTGGCATACAGTTTTGCCATACCGGCATCGCCATCGGTCATCGTGCCCTCATCCATTTTCCAGGCGGCGTGCAACGTCATCAGCTCAGCCGCCCGGATCTCAGTGACCATGTCCGCCAGCTTGAAGGAAACACCCTGGTTGGCACCGATCGCTTTGCCAAATTGCTTTCTGTCGGCGGCCCATTGCGTTGCCAGCACCTGCGCGCGCTGTGCCTGACCAACACAGTGAGCAGCTACCATGACCCGCCCCGCAGTCAGCCAGGAATTGGCGACATCCCAGCCCTTACCCACTTCACCAAGTACTTTGGACTCATGCACCCGACAATCATCAAAAAATATTTCATACTGGTGATAACCACGGTTACTGACACAGATGGGGCCACGACGGACGGTAAAACCCGGGGTACCTTTATCCACCAGAAAAGAGGTGACCTGATTACGGGGACGTCCTGAAGAGCTATCGGTACCGGTAACCGCAAACACAATGGCAAAATCGGCCTCACCGGCATGACTGATAAAGTGTTTACTGCCGTTGATCACGAAACTGTCGCCATCTTTACGTGCACGCGTGGTGATGCCTGCAGCATCCGAACCCGCTCCGGGTTCGGTCAGGGCAAAACAGTCCGTCTTTTCGCCGCGCACACACGGCATCAGGTAGTCATTAATCTGCTCATCACGGCATACCATCAAGATATTGCTGGGACGCGCGACATACACTTGCAGCGCCCAGGACACCTTTGCCAACTCTCGCTCAATCAACGCTTGGGAAACGTGATCAATCCCTAGCCCACCCACAGACTCGGGCATATTAAACGCATATATACCGGCTTCTAGTGCTTTCTGTTTGATAGTGACAGCAAGCTCCGGGGTAACCTCGCCGCTGGCTTCAACGGCATTTTCATGCGGCAGCAGCTCTTTTTCGACAAAGGCGACGGTGGTACGCACCAGCATGTTTTGTTCGTCGGTCAACTGAAAATTCATGGCCTTCTCCCAATTAGGAATTCGTTATTGTCCAGTCCACTCAGGGGCACGGCCTTCAAGGAATGCATTGGCGCCCTCTTGGGCATCACTACTTTCAAGCATGGCCATAAACGCCGGCCACTCTTTTGCCCGCAGGGCCGCGTAGCTTTCAGCGAAGGTCAGGCCTTCAGTCAGTTCGACCGCTTCTTTAATAGCCGCCAACGAAAGTGGCGCAGCCTTGATCAGTTCGTGTGCCAACTCACGGGCGGCGGTCATGGCTTCGCCCTTGGGCACGACGGTATTCACCAAACCAAGGTCCATAAGCTCCTGGGCAGACAAACGTTGTGCGGTCATCAGAATGGCAAAGGCTTTTTGCCGTGGCAGCAATTTCGGCAGCAAGAAGGTAGCCACATCAGGAGCCACGCCTAGTTGCGCCTCTGGTAACCAGAACTTCGCACTTTCATCGGCAATCACAAAGTCTGAACGCAGCAGCATTTCAAAACCGGCACCGATGGCATAACCATTGATCGCGCAGATCACCGGTTTGTTTAGATTCGGCAATTCAATAAAGCCACCAAAACCGCCTTCGCCAAAGTCACCGATGTAATCTTCACCGTCTGCGACCGAACTCAAGTCCCAGCCACCACAGAAAAACTTCTCCCCGGCGCCGGTAAGAATGGCCACCCGTAGCGATGGGTCGTCACGAAATTGCGCAAATAATTTGCCCATCTCACGACTCAGCGCTGCGCTGACCGCATTGCCTTTGGGTTTATCCAGGGTTATCTCAAAAATTTCACCGTTACGAACAGCGTGTAAATATTCCGACATTGGTATATTCCTTTTTTGTTCTGAATAGAAAATCGTTATCTATTCGCCAACCCAGCGGGGTTCGCGGCCTTCACCAAATGCTTTGGCACCTTCCATCGAATCGTCGCTTTCCAGCATGGTTTTGAACGCCGGCCAGGTGTCTTTGCGTAAGCGCCCGTAGCATTCGGCAAAGGTGCTGGTTTCGGTACTGTTAACCACTTCTTTTATCGCTGCCAAAGATAAAGGCGCAGCCTTAAGCAGAGTGTCTGCCCACGACCGGGCCGTGGGCATCAGTTCTGATTGCGGAACTACCTGATTCACCAGACCCCAATCCGCCATGCGTTGGGCCGAAAAACGGCGCCCAGTCATCAGCACTTCCATTGCACGTTGACGTGTCAGTAGCTTGGGCAACATAAAAGTGCCAACATCCGGCGCAATGCCGATACGCACCTCCGGCAGCAAAAACTCAGCGTGTTCAGCGGCCACCACAAAATCAGCCCGCATCAGCATTTCGAACCCAGCACCCACAGCCATACCATTGACGGCACAAATTACCGGTTTATTGAGATCTTTCATTTCGGGGAAACCGGCAAAGCCACCTTCCCCAAAATCGCCAATATATTCCTCGCCCTGGGCTACCGCATTCAGATCCCAGCCTGCAGAATAAAAACGATCGCCAGCACCGGTCATGATGGCAACCCGTAATTGTCGATCATCGCGAAATTCTGCAAAGACACGACCCAGTTCCAGACTCAGAGGGATGTCAATGGTGTTTGCTTTAGGGCGGTTGAGAGTAATCTCAAGCACCGCCCCGCGACGCTCCAACAATAGAAATTCACTCATTACACAATCTCCTGAACGCCAACCAATCTCGCGGGCTGACGGCTCTGGTAATGGCCGGGAACAAACCGTATCAACGCATCCGCAGCCATCGCACCGTGTCCTTCGGGCATTACCATGAGTGGGTTAACGTCGAGTTCGATCAAAGAGTCAGTGTGATTTTCGGCATAAGCCGCAATTGCTAGAACAGCATCAATAACTGCCTCAAGATCTCCCTCGGACCGGCCGCGAAAACCGAACAACAGACGTGACGTCTGTAGCGAACGCAACGCCTTCTCAACCTCGGTGCGGTTAGTCGGCAGCAGCAACGGATGACTGTCTTTGAGCAGTTCCACTAAGATACCGCCAGCACCGACCACCAAATGCAGACCGAACTGGTCATCGCGACTGACACCGACAATGAGTTCAGCAACGCTGCCAGAAACCATTTTCTCGATCAGAACGTCGCGGCCCATCGTCAACATGTGGCTCACGGCCGCTGCAACTTCGCCGGGTTGAACTAAGTTCAAGCGCACGCCCCCTACATCGGTTTTGTGGGCTACACCCAGTGCTTTGACAACCACCGGATAGCCCAACTCTTCTGCAGCAGCAACACCATCGGCTGTCGACGACACTATCCGGAACCGGGGTATACTCAAGCCGCACGCCGCCAACGCTTCTTTAGCACTCGCTTCGTCAATGACGTGCTCGCCAACAATGTCAACGTGAGCTCCAGACAGAAGCAGTTGCGTTGGCTCCATACGGCCCCAGAGTTGGCCTATGCGGGCCGCAGCCTCAATAGCAGGGATTGCCGCCTGAACTCCATTCAAAGGTACGATTCCGTAATCAAGCAAACGCAGCGCCAGCGCTTCAGGTAGATTGTCCGAAAGGGTTGACATCACGGCCGTCGGATACTTCAGATTTTTGGACGCGTCAATAATGGCCAGCTCGGCACTTTCCCAATCCGAGGCATCACAGCGATCTTCTCTTGGCAAGTCCAACATGCTGATAATCAGGTCAAACCCTTCGTTCATAAAAGCTTCGTAGGTGCGCCGCAAACCTTCCCGATTACCCCAATCAAACAGCTGGTAATCCAGCGGGTTAGCTACCACCATTCGTTCATGCACAACGCGTTTCAGAGCCATAGCACCGCTGTCTGAAAGTGGCGGAAGCACCAGCATTGTCTCGCTGATAGCATCAGCCAAAATTGACATATCGCCTCCAGAAGTGCTCATCGCACCGACGCGAACGCCGCTTAGGGGACCGTGCACATGCAACAACTTCAAAGTTTCAATCAGGGTTTCCAGCGAGCTCACCCGCGCGACCCCACAGCGTTCAAACAATGCATCGATCAGTGAATCTGAACCACTCAAAGCGGCTGTGTGGGATATCACCACCTGACTGGCGACCTCAGAATAGCCGGATTTCAAAGCAACAATCGGCTTGCCAAATTTACGAGCAATCTCTGCGGCCTGTTGAAACGCCCGCGGGTCGGAAACCCCCTCGACATACAAGCCGATCGCCGACACTTCGTCTTGTTGCGCAAAGGTAGTGATTGCATCGTGAAGATCAAATTTCAAGCGATTGCCCAAAGACACCAAGTAGGACACTGGCAAGCCACGACGCTGCATGGTGAGGTTAAAGGCGATGTTGCTAGACATGGTGATAAAGGCAACACCGCGGTCTACCCGGCGACCACCCTGCTGGTCCGGCCACATCATGGCGCCCTGAATGTAGTTCAGAAAACCGTAGCAATTCGGCCCCAGCAACGACATATCACCGGCGGCCCGTAACAGACTTTTCTCGAGGGCTTTGCCCGCCTCACCGGACTCAGAAAATCCGGTGGCATAACACACGGCACCACCTGCGCCCCGAGCAGCCAGTTCGGCCACAATCTGAATACTTAGATCGCGGTTGACGGCAATATAAGCCGCATCAGGACTATCAGGTAACTCAGCCACTGACCGATAAGCTTTACGCCCAGAAACTTCGTCATGCTTTGGATGAACTGGCCAAATTTCTCCGGTAAAACCAACAGTTTCACATTGCTCAATAACTTTTTTGGCCTCTCGTCCACCAAATACGGCAATGGATTTAGGGTGCAGGAAACGTGCAGATAACATGGATAAGATCACTCCGGCTTTAAAATATTGTTTTTGCTCTACTTCACCATTTATTCCGGTAGGTACCTCTGGAATAACCCTCACAACATCGATCCTTCCCAGCAAGGCCGCTAGTGTCACCCACCTATCCATCCGCTGAATTCATAAAAATCGACGGATAGTAACGATAAAACGACATCCCGTAGATTCCTTAGTCACATGTCCTAAATCAGGTCATGACTGGCAACATTCACGGTTATTGGTTTGTAACAGACGGGTTTATATAGCTGCAGTAATACGAACAGTCATGAGTGCTTTTAATACTTATGGCGCCTAGCAACTCGCTTATCAAAAATTTCCATGTCACTCTTCCCTGTTTTAATGAAGGGCTAAATGGAACGGGATGTTCGGCAAACCGAAAAAAAAGCTTACCCAAGCGTTTCTGTCGCGGGTACTGGGGAATTGATCGGTTATTGAAGTTGAGTTAAAAAGTTACAGAACAGCGACAAAGCCCCCGTATTCGGGGGCTTTGTTGTTTTAAGCCTCGCTCACTGGCCGGGTCGACGTAGCCAGCAGGAACTTCGGGCAAACCTTACTTGAACGTGCCATCTGTTGATGCTAATTTTGATGCATATAGTCATCAAATTAAAGATCAGGAGGCGTCATGCGGACAACCGTAACCATCGACGACGAGTTATATCAGCAGGCGCTCAGCATGGCTGATCCCGGCATGGACAAGGCAGAACTGTTTCGGGAAGCCATAAAAGTGTTTGTAAGAACTCGCGCAGCCAAACGCTTGGCGGCGCTGGGTGGTACCGCACCCGAAATGCAAGACATCCCCCGCCACCATGAAGACGCTCCGGCGTCATGAATGTACTGGTTGATACATCCGTCTGGGCAGACCACTTTCGTCATCGCAATACAACGCTTACCAAGCTGTTGTTCTCAGATCGAGTTCTGACACACCCCATGGTGGTTGCCGAACTGGCTTGTGGTACGCCGCCCTCACCGCGCGCACAAACACTCTCCGATATCGGCCTGCTGGAGCCCGCGAAGCAGGCAAGTCTTGCCGAAGTGCGGACTCTGATTGAACAGGAAAAGCTCTACGGTTTAGGTTGTGGACTAGTGGATATTGTTCTCCTGGCGTCCACATTGATTACACCGAGTGCCCAACTATGGACCTTCGACAAGCGACTGGAAAGATTGGCGGAGCGTTTCGATATCCATTATTCAGGGCTCAAGCAATAGCTCTCAGCTGTGCCAGCAAACGACGGATCTGCGGAGCATGATTACCTGGGGTTGCGATTAAAGTCTCTATTTGCCGAACCCCACCAAAGGCAACGGTTAACACAGAAAGCAAACACAGAATGAGTGAAAACAATATTGAATATTCCAAAATGCTCACTTTGACATCACTCATACTAATGTTTTGAGAATTGCATTCGCAATTAGCGCAATGGCAAGCATGCCGAAGAGAAACAGAGCCGGCACTAGCACCCAGGCTTGCCAGATTTTCGGTAAATTGACATCCGGATCCCCGAGTAGCGCCGCTCTTTGCTTGAAGAAAGGGCCGGGGAAGCTTCGCAACAAAATATATGCAAACACGTTACTACTTCTTATAAACCGGCTGATCACCCCCCCCCGCCAGAGCATTCGGGCGGTTGCAATGCCTCCAGCATCGTCAGCAACGCGATCTTCAATTAGCACTACATATCTGAATCCTATGGTAATAATAACAAGAAGTGGTAGAAGCCCCAAAAAAAGACTGTAAAAGCCGATATATGCCAAGATGGCAATGGTTTCTTCAGTCACGATTTCGAACCTCGTAAATCAACTGCCCCATGTCCTCACCTGCATCTCCAGAGATCTGGCCGCCCAAAGCACCGCCAATACCAGCAGCAATAATCCCACATGCAACCCCTCCAAGGCCCATAGTGCCCGCCCCGACCACGGTACATAGTAACGGTGCAACATACGCTCCAACAGAACCACCGAGGATTGAGCCAACCAGACGCCCAGATTCAGTATGGCTCACTTGCTCACACTGCTCAGCTCGACCAATCGAGCACGCCTCGTAGATTTTATAGCCGGTGAGCCCAACATCCAGCGCAATCGCTAGACGCCCCCCTTTTTTGATAAAATCAGCAGCATTAGAAGCTTTCGTGTAATTCGCTCTATAACCCGGAATACTTCCAATACCGGAAGCCTTCCACTCATGAACTATACTCTTAGACGACAAACCCAACGCTCGTTTTAGTTTTGGATCATCGCCGAGAGACATCCCTTTTCTGGCCACTTTGCCAAGCGCGAAATCCAGCTTGGTAAACAGCCGTTGTCGCTGCTCAAAAAACTCCGAATAATTGAGTGAGCCATACTTGCGAAACGTATCCTGATGCAGAACTTCCAGCTCTTTCAGAGTCGAGTTGATACTCTTGATTTGCTGGCCAATCATTGTCGCGCCTACACCAAGGCCTGTGGCAGAGTTAGACGTCATTACTTCCAGCAAGTCGTAGTGATCGATAACAAACTGGGCCTCTTGATCACCAAGTTGACGGACCTCTGAGTTGAATTGTTGGGCAACCTGCATCAGGTCGTTTTCTTCAGTCGTGCATTCAAGGCTTTTCGGGTCGGCGACGACAATCATTTCGCCAGGTAATGCGCGATTTCCTATACCAGGATTAAGGCGCTCGAAATTATCCGGTTTGGCGGATGCATCTCCATACAGCAGTGTCAGCAGTTCATTTTTACTCATAGGGCGACGCACTACGTGAAAGCCTGGCTCGCTCAAATCCTTATCAGACTTCTCGTTCGAGCCGGGAGACGACGTATTTTTTGGTCGCGAACGCCCACTAAAGCCCAGAGCTTCATTTGACACTGATGGGTTAGAGGTAGCCTCTGTTTTTTGAGGCGTAACAGCTTTCTCTCGTATCGGCGCAGTTTTGGCCACTGCAGCAGAGCTTCTGGCTAACGCTACCATCGGTGACACTCCCGAAAACGCCGCCGGCGTATGAGCATCCCCAATCACCACCGAACCCGAGCCAATAACCACACCGCCACAGGAAATCGCACTGCCCGTTACGCCGGCAGGTATCCCGTTAATAACAACGGTGGAAGAGCCAGCGGCAATGGCCCGCGGATGGGGTGGGTGTTTGGGCTTTGAATGGGGTGCTAAGGGGTCGCCCAGGCGGGCAACGGGTTTGCCGTCAATTAAAACATTGGTTGAACCGGCAATCACCGGCGTTGGCGGGAATCCACTATGATCGGAACCCAGGTCTCCGAGAAGCACCACTGCTTTGCTCATGTCGCATCCTTTGCGTTGAGTTCGTCCTTGTTGAATCATCGCCTGTGATCGGGCAATTCTCGCCCCGGCGATGAAGGGCCTATCTTATACCGCCTGCTCTCGCTGGCCAAATCACCTGAGCTCACAATGTGATGCGGTCGAGCGGCCCGCAGTTCTCAGCTAGCCGGGGTTCCTTTTGGCATAAGATACCAAAGGATAATCGCTACAAGAAACAGAGCAGGAATATCTCCTAACAGGTTCGCTCGCTCTGTTTCATCGACGAGCGCTTGCACCAGCATAATTCCAGCGTGAACAATGCTCGACCAGATCGTGAACCATATCAGGCTTGCATTGGCTAGCGGGGCTTTTGCAGCCCGAATGAGGAACACACCCAGAGTGGCGTACATCCCCATAATCATTTGTTCGTATTCGGGTTGCTTGGGCGTCCAGGCCCAACCAGACGGCCATACCCACATCATCATTAAATAGATGCCTGCAATGAAGAAAATACCGATCACCACAAGGGCGACTTTCAAATACTTAAGCTTCAATTGGTCATGCATGAGATGTCTCCTGCTCAATGTGCCAGAGTGTCTTGACGTCTACTCCTCCCCGAAGGGTCTGCATGACGACACAGCAGGCCTCCGAACGCGCCATCAAGGCTTTTAGTCTTTTTTCATCGGTACGCGTAGCAATCTGAAGCCACACATTGCAATCCATGCGCTGGAAACCTACCGGCACGGATGAGTCCACCATTAGGGTGCCCCGCGCGTCGCACTCTGCCCCAACCATAACCTCGACGTCAGCGAGTTCGATCTCTAGCCACTGTGCGATCATGCGAGTGGTTGAATGCAGACATGCGGCGAGTGAGGCCGCGAGCAGATCACCCGGGTTCGGGGCATCGTGATAACCCCCAACCGCTTGATGGATACCTAAAGACCAGCGCTTTCCGGCGTTGTTTGCCGGTTCGATCTCACTGTGGAAGGGGTCAGCACTGCTTCCTATGACCGCCCGGGCTTCATCGCGAATCCAGGCGGCTTCGGGTTCTTTAAGATAGCGTTGCCGCAATGGGGTCTGGCGAGCTGCAACCAGCTTCGATTCGGTGTTCGTAGCATTGGTGTTCATGATTTAGCGCCTTCTGTTCGAAGAATGAGACTCCAAACTACGTCACAACGGGAGGCCGGGGCATGAGGCAGCTGTCCCGGTTCGACGGAAAGTATTGCGGTTATAGGGGACAAACGTCCCGGATGGAGATCAATCTGTGCCGAACCCCTTTTCTCGTGCCTGCACGATCAATTGTGCGCGGCTCGAAATATCGAGCTTGCTGCAAATGGCACTGACATGATTGCGGACGGTCTTGCTAGCAATCGACAGGGCCTGGGCGATTTCGATATTCGACTGCCCCCGTGCTACCCGGTCGAGAATCATTCGCTGGCGGGGCGTCAGCTCGCCAACCTCGGCAGCCGAACTCCAGGGTGTCGCAGGCCCATCGGAGAGAAAGCGGCGCAATTCACCAACGAACACCGGCCAGGAACTGTCTTCGAGCTGCAGTATGTGGTTTGCGCCCTTAAGCGGTAAAAATCGTGAATCGGGTAGTTGCGATGCAAGGCTGCGCCCCAGCTCGAAGGGCACCATGGCATCACCCTCAACATGAGCGACCAGTGTCGGAACATGGATATCCTGAAGCACGTCGCGGACGTCAATCTCGTGGAAGCCGCGCCACAACCGGACGGCATTCTCCGGTGAGGCCGTGATCTTTTGCAGTTCGTCCCACCAGTCAATCTGCTCCGCACTGTGACCAGGAGACAAACGACGGGCAAATAGCTCGCGGAAAGCACCGGATTTGCGTCCCCAACCGATTTTTATCATGGTCGCCAACGCCTCGGCCTCTTCGCTACTGCGTTCACTGGCTCCGCTAGTGAACGCCCCGTTGGTATAGGCGTTGTAGAGCACCACCCGGTCTACCCGTTCGGGATGACGAAAGGCGTACAGCAAAGCGATGGGGCCGCCCTGGCATAGACCGATCAGCGAGAAGCGTTTCCAGCCCAGGCTGTCGGCAACTGCCTCAAGGTCTCTAACCCACGCTTCCATGCCCTGTTCGCAGACCTCTTGATCAGACAATCCGCTACCACGGATGTCGAAGCGAGCGAGAGTGTGCTCATGGGTAAGCTCGCGCATCCAATGTTGCCACACAGGGCTATCCCAATCGCGTTCCACATGCGTTAGCCAACCCCCGACGCGAATGAGCGGAGGGCCACTGCCTGCAACAGCGTACGCAATGCGTACACCATCCGATGTCGTGCAGAAACTAATTCGCTGCCTCATATGCCACCGCCGCGCTTCGGATCAGTTTACGTCATGTGGAAAGCGCCGGTTTCGGGTCGGGCTTTTAATAGCTTAGCAGACCTGAATGCGGTGACTAATAAATCCCCGGGGGGCTAAGGCACTGTGGTCAGTCAGCGCTGTTAACTGTATTATCGCCAAAGGTTAACAGCCGCCAAGTTATTACGTCAGAACCATCGCCTTATCGGAGAGCTAACATGCGCAATGCCGACCTCGTAGCCCGTGACCTTAAGTCCGTGTGGCACCCCTGTACCCAGATGAAAGACCACGAAACCTTGCCGCTGATCCCGATTAAAAAAGGCAAAGGGGTGTGGCTGGAAGACTTCGAAAATAACCGCTATATCGACGCGGTAAGCTCTTGGTGGGTGAATCTGTTTGGCCACTCCAACGACCGCATCAACAACGCGATCATCGAACAGATCGGCCAGCTGGAACACGTTATTCTGGCTGGTTTCAGCCACGAGCCCGTGGTGAACCTGTCAGAGCGATTGATTGAGGTAACGCCGGAAGGACTGAACAAGTGCTTTTACGCCGACAATGGTTCGTCGGCTATCGAAGCGGCACTGAAGATGAGTTTTCACTACTGGAAGAACCAGGGCCAGCCGAACAAAAAGTACTTCGTGAATCTCGCCAACAGCTACCACGGTGAAACCTTGGGCGCGCTGGCACTCGGTGATGTGGCGATTTACAAAGACACCTACCAGCCATTGTTGATGGAAGTGATTACTGCGCCCTCACCGGACGCCTACCTGAAAGAGCCCGGTGAAACCGACGAAGCCTTCGCCCTGCGTCAGTTTGAAGCGATGGAAGCGCTGCTGGCAGAAAGGCACCACGAAATCTCCGCGGTGGTGGTGGAGCCGCTCATTCAATGCGCCGGCGGCATGCGCATGCACCACCCGATTTACCACACCAAACTGCGCGAAGCGTGTGACCGGTACGGCGTACATCTGATTGCTGACGAAATTGCCGTGGGCTTTGGCCGCACTGGTACCCTATTCGCCTGCGAGCAGGCGGGCATCACACCGGATTTCATGTGCTTGTCAAAAGGCCTGACCGCAGGCTACCTGCCATTGTCTGTGGTGCTGACCACTGATACCGTCTACAACGGGTTTTACGACGATTACGAAACCATGCGGGCGTTTTTGCACAGCCACAGTTACACCGGCAACCCCATTGGCTGCGCCGTAGCACTGGCAACTCTCGACATTTTCCGTGATGATCGAGTCATTGAGAATAACCGGCGCCTGTCGGCCTGTATGGCTGAGTCGGTCGCTCATCTGGCTGATCACCCCAACGTGGGTGATATTCGCCAACACGGCATGACGCTGGCCATTGAAATGGTTAAAAACAAAGCCGACAAAACGCCCTTCCACTGGAAGGAAAGGCGCGGTTTGAAAGTGTACCAGCACTCGCTCACCCGCCAGGCCTTGTTACGCCCGCTGGGCAATGTGGTGTATTTTATGCCGCCCTATGTGATCACCGAAGACCAGATTCAGCATCTGGCCCGGGTAGCCACGGAGGGCATTAATATCGCTGTGCGCGACTGATTCGCGCCTTTAAGGAAAACTGCGTTGCGAATACCACGAATCTACACCGACACTCCGTTACAGGCCGGCGCAGACGCGCAGCTGGACGACAACGCCGCACAACATGTGGGCCGGGTATTGCGCATGCAACCTGGCCAGGCATTAAGCCTGTTCAACGGCGATGGCCAGGACTACCGGGCGCTGATTGCCAGCGCCAGCAAGAAAAACGTGACGGTTCAGGTGGAACAACCCACTGCAAACAGCAGTGAATCGGCGTTGGAGATCGTGCTCGGGCAGACCCTGTCAAAGGGTGACCGCATGGACTACGCAGTGCAGAAAGCGACGGAAATGGGCGTTACCCGAATCGTGCCTCTTTCCACCGAACGCTGCGATGTACGCCTGAAAGGCGACCGCGAAGACAAGCGCCTGAGCCACTGGCGCTCGGTAGCCATCAGCGCCGCCGAACAATGCGGCCGCGCACGGGTGCCGGACATTCTACCGGTGATGAACATCACCGAATGGCTGGAATACAGCCAGCGCTGCGACGTGCGCCTGGTGCTCCACCACCGCACCGAACAGTCACTGGATTCTCTGGCCAAGCCCAACAGCGTTGCCCTGATGATCGGTCCCGAAGGCGGCCTGAGCGCCGACGAAATTGCCCAAGCCGAAAAATCCGGCTTCCTCCCGATTGCTCTCGGCCCGAGAGTGCTCCGCACGGAAACCGCACCGGTTGCCGCCATGGCACTCTGCCAGTGGCTGTGGGGTGATTTTGGTGCCTGATCCCCGTATGTGCTTTCCCGAGCTGGCTAAATCACCCACACACCCAATCGTTAAGACGTGCGGATGACAAGCCTGGCCACTTCCATCGAACTCTTGCAGTACCTCAGCATCCCGGTAATCGCAGCCTGTATCGGCTGGGGCACCAACTGGCTGGCCATCAAGATGACTTTTTACCCCATCGAATTTTTTGGCTGGCCACCGTACCTGGGCTGGCAAGGCATTATTCCCTCAAAAGCCCGAAAAATGGCGTTCATCAGCGTCGACGCCACCATCGCCAAGATTGGCACCGTGCCGCAAATCTTCCAGCAGCTAGACCCCAACGTACTCGCAACCCAGCTCATCCACACCATAAACCCGCGGCTTGAAGGCTACGTAAACGAGCTAATGATGCGCGAATCGCCGGCGTTGTGGCAGAGCTTGCCAGGCCCGGCCAAACGGCTGGTGTACGAGCGAGCGCGCAAAGCCTTGCCCGCGCTGGTGATGCAAGTAATGGACGACATAGCGCAAAACGCGGAACAGCTGTTAGACATCAAAACCATGGTAGTAGACCGGCTCACCGCCGACAAAACCCTGCTGAACCGCATATTTCTGACCTGCGGCTACCGTGAATTCCATTTTATTGTAAAATCAGGCCTGTATCTGGGTTTTGGCTTTGGCCTGTTACAGATGCTGCTGTGGTACGTATTTCCAGTGTGGTGGGTACTGCCGCTGGGCGGTTTACTGGTGGGCTTTGCCACCAACTGGATTGCCCTAAACGTTATTTTCCGCCCGCTGTACCCAGTGCGCATTGGCCGTTGGCGCATTCAGGGGTTGTTTCTGAAACGTCAACCAGAGGTGGCCGAATCCTTCTGCCACATTGTGGCCCACGACATACTCACGGTGGGTAATATTATAGATGCCATACTGGATGGCCCCCGGGGCGGGCAGGCGCTGGATATCATCAAAGCACATTTACGGCCGCTGCTTAACGCAGACGCAGGCGTCAATCAAACTCTGGCACACATGGCGCTGGGTCCCGCTGCCGCAGCCAGCTTACGCAACCAGCTGGAAAGCAAGGCCGTTGAGCTGTCCCGCAGATCCTTAAGCCAACCGGCTTTTCAAAAAGATCGTGCACGAGCCATTGAATCCATTATGGTCGAGCGCATGCTGGCGTTGTCTTCCGGCGAGTTTCAGGACTTGCTGCGGCCGTGCTTTCAGGAAGATGAAATCAAACTGATTCTGGTGGGTGCAGTGCTGGGTATGTTGGCCGGTATTGGCCAGCTGATTCTGGTGTTTGGGCAGGCCTTGGCGTAGGTCATTCAGCATGCAGTAAACATGGAAACGTGCCATTTTAGATCTATAGTATAACGTGTCGGATTCGCGGCATGGATCTGTCTGCACACTCAACCACTCGCCTGCATTCTGCTCCGGAGGTTTTAATGCCAGGACTGCTTTCCTGGATCAGCGGTTACTTCAACCGCGCCGACACAACCACGCCGACGTCAGCCCTCGGCAATGGTTTCTTCAGCAAAGGTGGTTCCAGTAGCAAGGCGGAAGCCCATAGTCCGCTCGCTGAGGCACTGCGCCAGCACCTTTTTTGCTGGTTGCTGGATACGCGGCCGCAAACGTTGGGAGCCAACCTGGAAAACGCAGAGGCGACGATCGAAGCGATGGCAAAGCGCTTGCGCGCCGGTGAGCTCAGCGAACTACCGCGCCAACCCATGAGCCTGCCCATGCTGATGAGTGCGCTGTCTGATGACACCACCACGCGCCAGGATCTGGGTAATATTATCCTGCGTGATCCAGCGCTGACGGATCAGCTGCTAAAAATCGCCAACAGTCCGTTTTTTCGTCCGGACAAAAATGACATTGAAACCGTAGATCAAGCAATTTTAATGCTAGGCATGAACGGAATCCGCAGTGTTGTATCCGCCGCATTAATGCGACCAATGATGTCATCACGTGACAGTGAAGAAACCACCTTCACCGATCGTGCCTGGCGCTGGGGCATGGCTAGCGCACGCGCAGCAGAAACCGTTGCCCGCCTTCAGGGTAAGGACGCCAGCATTTATTTTATGGCGGGCTTGCTGCCTGCTCTAGCCTATATAACGCTTTACCGCGAGGCTCATCGCCTGGTGCCCGCCGGCGCAGATGGCACTTTAGTCAAACTCAAGCCGGCCACTTTGCACCAGATTCTAGTGCGCTATCAATGGCCGGTGGCCCGGCTTATCGCCCGCACTTGGGGACTTTCTGACAACTATCAGGGCCTTCTGCACGGGCCCGAGAACCCACGCAGCCACGAAAACTCCGCGTTAATCGACGGCATTATTATTGCCACTCGCGAAGTGCTACGCCAAGCGCGTCAGCGCAATTTGGCAGAAGAAGACCTTCCAGCATTGGTGCACTTGAGCAAGCAAGACGTCACGCGGGTTCAGGCTGCCCTGAAGCCCATGCTCGAAGATACCAAAAATACGCCGGCAGCTCATGACTAAGGCGCTAACGGGCTCTGTCTGTCTTCACCGGCCAGCAGTTCAGCAAAGGTGATCTCGTCGCCCTTCGTGGATCGGCCAAACAGGCTTTTTGGTAGCAGCGCTGGCAAACGGGCCACCACGTTATCTTCATCATTACGCACGGCCTTCAGTACGTCACCCACCGAAATTCGCTCCAGCGACCGGGCCGGGTGCAAGCAGTCGCCCTGGCTGCCTGCCAGCGTCAGCAGTTTGGCGCGGATGAGTTTGTCACTGACATTACGGGTGACCTCCCCCGGAACTCTGAGCTCGTGCTCAACCGCTTCCTGCCGCGGCGCGGGCCGGCCCTCGTGAAACGGCTTGGCCACCATCCACATCAACGCCAAGGCGACATGTTCCTGCAACTCCGGCGCCAGCTGCACCTGATGGCGCTTGGCCACAGAGCCCGGATTCTGCAAGTAAAAGCTCAAACTGGCGCCCAGCAGCAGTATCATCCAGTTCAGGTAGATCCAGATCAGCATGATAATGCCGATGGCAAAGCTGGAGTAAATGGCGGCGTATTTGGCAGACCCGGCCACGAACGACGCAAACAGCATCCCAGCCCCCTGCCAGGACACGCCAGCAATCAGGCCTGCCAGAAACGCGTAACGTAACTTTACTCGTGTGTTGGGAATGAACACATAAACAAACGTGAAGGCTCCCACTACCAGAAAGAACGGTGTAAAGCGGCTGACCAGTAAAATCACCGAACCGAAAGGTTCTATCTCAATCAGGGTTTGCACAAACGATGAGGAAAAAATGGTGGCGCTAATACCAATAGCGGACACCATCAGCAGCGGCCCCACCATGATAACGCTTAAATAGTTACTGAAGCGCTGTGCCAAAGAGCGCATCTCTGGCACCCGCCAAATCATATTAAACGAGCGCTCTATTTTCTGCACCAGCGACACCACCGTGTACACCAGCACCGCAAGGCCCACCGAGCCCAACACACCCACTTTCATATTGTCCACAAAGCCCAAAATGCGCTCTGCTATTTCAATACCCTGGGGGCCCAGCGGCTGGAAAAACTGGTACAGGAACGGCTCCATTTTCTGATGCACGCCCAGAGCCTTCAACACCGAAAAGCTTAGCGCCAGCAACGGCACAATGCTCAATAACGTGGTGTAAACCAAGCTCATGGCGTGAAGAGTAAGCTGGCCGCTGATAAAGTCACGAATCAGCGCGTACAGCGAACGCCCGGTTTTATAGAGCCAGGTCCAGGGCCAGTTTTGCGGCGGATTAGGATTTGCCAGTATCCATTTTTCAGCAGCAGCAAGACGTTCTTGTATCTGAAGAGAAGCCACTTTTTGTCCCGTTGCCAGACTATGAAAGTGCCCCTGTTTCAAGCAGGGGCATACAAATTCAAGTATGGCTCAAATAAGTGCCGGGTGGAAAACCGGCCGCTGGTGCGCAAGAAACGGCACCTTCAGCCGCAGCCGTTTACCAGGAAACGGATTCATTGGGCCCACGCTTGATAATGGGCGTTTCTACCTCCCAGGTTGCCAGGCCTGTCACCAGGTCGGTCAGTGACAGTTGAATGTAATATTCAACTTGCTGCTCTTTACCTGCTTTGTGATTGCGCTGCAGAATCTTACCGGACAGGCTCAGGTCTGGCGCCTTCAAGGTGCCTTTGCGTTGCACATTCGACTGGTCAAACTCTTCAGAATCACGCAACTCGCGCGCACGCGCGCTCATTTCATCTTCAGCACCATCAAGACCTACCGCTGTGGTGGTCACGACTTTGCCGGAGCGCAGCAGCGCCACACGGATCTTCTTGGTGAGCTGATCTGTGTCGATACGCTGCATCGTGTCATTGGTAACGCGACTGACCACCATGATGTAACGCTCGCCATTGGGTTTACTAACGGCGCCGCTGGCAAGCATGTCATCAACGGCCTCGGTGGCCGCTTTTTCGAAATCCCGGTAATCCATGGTCATGGTCACAGGGCCATCGTCAGCAGCCGGGTCGATATATCGGGTAGGAGTCGCACAGCCGGCAAGCATGAGCATGCTGACACAAAACACAATGGGAAGTTTGAACATACAGAATCCTTATTGCTGAGGCTCACGAAGATGGAGCTGATAATCGGTAACGCGGGCGTGGGGCGCCGTTGCGGTGAAATAACGGGTTTGACCGGTTAATAGCGAGACTTTTCGATAGCCCTCGCCAACGCCTTTTACGACCATGCCGTTGGGATCAAACCAGGTCACTTTCCAAGCCAGATCGCCGTTAGAGCGTGCCTCAACAGCGTACTGGATTTGCAACAGGGCCTCTCCGCCAGGCTGAGCAATGCGCTGGCTTAGCAGCTCTGTTACGGCCACAAAATAGTTTACTTCCGGGTCGATCTGAAGTTGCTCGCGGTCGATTGCAGCCGCTGTTTCGGCGGGTGGCTGAATAGCGCAACCGACCAATGCCAGTGCACAACTAAAGGCGATGATCTGTTTTTGAAATCTCATGGCTTGGGTTTTCATGGCTTGGACTCTCATGGCTTGGCCCTGATTGAGTTCAGTGAGTGGCTGTCAGCAAATCCTTTCCCGACAATTGCACCGTTGATGCCGGGTTACGCCCTTGCAAATCAAGCGCGACGACACTGGCCGGGCCAGCCAAAGTGGGCCGTTTAACGTAAAGCAGAGTAAACGGCTGGTCAGGTATCACAATAGTACCCAAGGAATGACCATTTGTGCTTGTTAGCGTTAGTTTACCACTCTCGGGGCGATCGATCCGAGCGGCCTGCCAGTGGTTGGGCAAGGCCTGCCAGCTGCGCAAATCAGCCTGGGTTGTGGCAATGGTCAGCGCGGCAGCACCTAGCTGACCCCACACGCCAAAATTTTCTGCGGCTTCGTTCTGGATGACCGCTTTTATCACGGCAGACGACACTGCTCGCGCCAGAACACTGGGGAACCGCTCTTTCATTTCAGTGCGAATCACCGACCCCATGTCCGATATACGCTCTGTTTGCACAGCGATGTCAGCGCCGGCAATTACGCCCAGGCTCCCCGGAACAGCCGCACGATCTCTGTATCTGGGCAGTGCAATGCCAAAGTAAGCAGGTGCCTGCTGGTTACCATGAAATATAAGCAAAGGCACATCAATCCGGGCCTCTTCCAATACCGGGCCCAGGCCGTTTTCATAAACAACCCACACCTGCGGGGCCAGTTCAGCCATCGACTGCCTGCCAGCGGCCAACGCCTCGGCAAGTTTGGCGTCACGCTGCAGAACATCGCTTGCCCTGTTCATCGCGGCAACACGTGTGAGGGACGTGGCGGCCTTCTCGTAATCGGCACGGCTACTGGCGTTGGCCAGGAAGTAAATGCCATGCAAATAGGTGCTGGCCGGCACAATAAACTCGGGCAGCACCGACCACTCAGACTCTACCTCATAGCGCTGCGACACAGCATTGCGCAGGCTTTGGTTATTCAGGCTGTTGCGAACCATGGCGGCCGTGTTTTGCCCGCTCTGCGCCTGCTGGTTCAACGCCTCCCGCTGTTCGGCGATTTCCTTACTGAAGTATTCCACCGCACGCCGTGTGCGGTCATCCGCGCGGTTAAGCTCGACACGTGCAAATTCGTTATTGCCCTCAGCCAGAAACGCCAGACTTTTATAGGTGTTGACAAGAATCGCCTCCGACATCAGCGCTTGATAATTGCGTTCGGAGTCGTTCACCATCAACGCCACGAAAGCCGTTGATGATTTTTCCAGGATATTGGCCAGGTCCAGGTTCTTCATACCCTCTTCAGCCAAATCATAGGTTTTGGTGGCCTCTTGATAGCGGCCCAACAAACGGTACAGCTCCGCCTGATGCAACAAATCCAGCAAATGCTCATCGGTATCTACAGCCTTACCCTTGGCGGTTTTAAAGCTCACCACTTGCAACGCAAGGTCATAATTGCCTACCGCATAAGCATCATTAAAAGCGCTCATTTGATTTTTTTGCTGGAATGAAGAACATCCCACCAACAGCGTTGCCAGAAAAGTTGCCACCAAAAAACGAAACACAACCTCCACTCAAACACTCCCTGAGCTTACAAGTGCGGCCGGGGCCGCCCGATTTTGTCTATACTGATATTATTCCTACTCTCATCATACGGCGAAATTCTGCTCCACACGTCAAAAACCAATTGCAAAAGGCAACATTATGGATCATGAATTCTGGCATGCCCGCTGGGAACGCAAAGAGATCGGATTCCACCAAAAGTCGGTCAATCACTATTTACATGAGCACTGGCCAGACCTGACAGGGCCAGAAAAAAGCCAGGTTCTGGTACCACTGTGCGGTAAATCCCATGATCTCTGGTGGCTTCATGATCGCGGCCATCCCGTTCTGGGCGTGGAACTTAGCAGCATTGCCTGCAAAGATTTTTTTGAAGAAGCCGGCGAAAAAGCAATGGTGACACCCGGTTCGCCGTTTACCCGCTTCCGCCATGACGACACCCTGGAATTGTGGTGCGGTGACTTTTACCAGCTATCCCCGGCGGACGTAAACAACGTACGTTGGGTGTACGACCGCGCCGCACTAATCGCCCTGCCACCGTCCATGCGCCAGCGCTATGCCAGCCACCTGAGCGCCATCTTGCCTGAGAGCTGTGGCATACTACTCATTACCTTGGATTACGATGGCAGTGAAATGACCGGGCCGCCGTTCAACGTTACTGACACCGAGGTGTACGAATTGTTCAGCGATGACTTTACTGTTGAGCGCCTGCGCCAAGATAAGATGGCAAAAGACGACCCCTTCGCCAAACGCAAAGGCCTGGGTGGCGCCACAGAAAGTGTGTTCCGGCTACACAAACGCTGATTGGGCGAATTTATCGTTTTGGCCGCGGAACTGCTACCGCTAAGCCACTGTCCAAACCGGCAAAGTTAAACTAAGCTTCCGATAAGTAGGCCAAAAACAAAAAAGAACCCTATAACTAGTCACATCACGCACGCCTAGCTGCGGGCAGTCCCGCCCAGACGTGCGGCGACAATATACTGATGAGGAATACGCGTTACGAACGGCTAAACCATTGCAAGCGAGGGGCATCCATGAGCATTCTGCAACAGTACAAAAACCGTTATGAAAGGACTCAAGAAGAAGAATTTTCTCTAGAGGAATACTTGGAGATCTGCAAAAACGACCCCGGAGCTTATGCTAGCGCTTCCGAGCGCCTACTACTGGCTATTGGCGAACCCGAACTGATAGACACCTCACGTGATACCAGATTGTCGCGTATCTTTTCCAACAAAGTCATCAAACGCTACCCGGAATTTTCCGAGTTCTACGGTATGGAAGAAGCGGTGGAAAACATCGTGTCTTTCTTCCGCCATGCGGCCCAAGGGCTAGAGGAAAAGAAACAGATTTTATACCTGCTGGGCCCGGTAGGCGGTGGTAAATCGTCACTGGCAGAAAAGCTCAAATCCCTGGTGCAAAAGGTGCCATTTTACGCCATCAAGGGCTCCCCGGTTAACGAGTCACCACTGGGCTTGTTTGATCCAGCCGAAGACACCGAAATTCTGCACGAAGAATACGGCATCCCCCCGCGTTATCTAAAAAACATCATGTCGCCTTGGGCCGTGAAGCGCCTGCACGAATTTGGCGGCGACGTCAGCCAGTTCCGAGTGGTGAAACGTTATCCGTCCATTCTGGACCAGATAGGCGTATCCAAAACCGAACCGGGCGACGACAACAACCAGGATATTTCCGCCCTAGTGGGCAAAGTGAATATCCGCATGCTAGAAGACTATTCCCAGGATGACCCAGACGCATACAGTTTCAGCGGCGGCCTGTGCAAAGCCAACCAGGGCTTGCTTGAATTTGTAGAGATGTTCAAGGCGCCCATCAAAGTTCTGCACCCCCTGCTGACCGCCACCCAAGAAGGCAACTACAACACAACCGAAGGCATGGGCTCTGTGCCCTTTGATGGCGTTATCCTGGCTCATTCTAACGAATCCGAGTGGCAAACCTTTCGCAACAACAAACACAACGAAGCCTTCCTGGACCGTGTGTACATTGTGAAAGTGCCCTACTGCGTGCGGGTAACTGAAGAGGTTGATATCTATCGCAAGCTGCTGGAACACAGTTCCCTGTCCGGTGCGCCCTGCGCGCCGGACACCCTGGACATGCTGGCCCAGTTCTCTGTGCTGTCACGCATAAAAGACCCGGACAATTCCAGTATTTTCTCGAAAATGCGGGTCTACGATGGCCAGAACATCAAAGACACCGACCCCAAGGCCAAATCGATTCAGGAATACCGCGATGCGGCCGGTGTGAATGAAGGCATGGATGGCCTGTCTACCCGTTTCGCCTTCAAGATCCTGTCGAAAGTGTTCAACTTCGACACTAACGAAGTTGCCGCCAACCCGGTGCACCTGCTGTATGTGATTGAAAAACAGATTGAGCAGGAACAGTTCCAGCCCGAAATTCAGGAGCGCTACCTGCGCTACATCAAGGAATTCCTGGCGCCCCACTACGTGCAGTTTATTGGTAAAGAAATTCAGACTGCGTACCTGGAAAGCTACAGCGAATACGGCCAGAACCTGTTCGATCGCTACGTCACCTATGCCGACTTGTGGATTCAAGATCAGGAATTCCGCGACCCGGACACCGGGGAAATTCTGGACAGAGTCTCTATTAACGAAGAACTGGAGAAAATCGAGAAGCCGGCGGGTATCAGCAACCCCAAAGATTTCCGCAACGAGGTCGTCAACTTTGTGCTGCGCGCCCGTGCCAATAACCAGGGCGACAACCCTTCCTGGCTGAGCTATGAAAAACTGCGCAGTGTGATCGAGAAGAAAATGTTCTCGAACACCGAAGACTTGCTGCCGGTGATTTCATTCAATCCCAAAGCCAGCAACGAAGACCAGAAAAAGCACAAGCAGTTCGTCGACCGGATGGTAGACCGCGGTTATACCGAAAAACAGGTGCGGTTGCTCGCCGAGTGGTACCTGCGGGTTCGCAAATCCCATTAACCGGTAATGGGCGCACTGTATAGCGCACTGCATAGAGGGAAGCGTTATGGGAAGCACCCACATTATTGACCGACGTCTGAACGGTAAAAACAAAAGCGCAGTGAATCGGGAACGATTCCTGCGCCGTTATCGCCATCACATAAAAAAGGCCGTGGCTGAAGCGGTGAAAAAGCGTTCCATTACCGATGTGGAGCACGGGGAAAGCGTGAGCATTCCCAACCGCGACATTCAGGAACCGATCTTTCACCACGGCCAGGGCGGGCGCCAGGAAGTGGTGCACCCCGGCAATCAGGAGTTTCTGGCAGGCGACACCCTTCCCAAACCGCCCGACGGTGGCGGACAGGGTCAAGGCAATGGCCAGGCCAGCCAAGATGGCGAGGGAATGGACGACTTCGCCTTTCAGATTACTCAGGAAGAATTCCTGAACTTCCTTTTTGACGATTTGGCGCTGCCCAATCTGGTGCGAAAACGTCTGAAAGACACCGAATCGTTCAAATACGTGCGTTCTGGCTTCAGCACCCAAGGGGTGCCCGCCAAGCTGGACGTTATTCGTTCTCTACGCGGGGCCCACGCCCGCCGCCTGGGCTTAAGTGGAGCCCGCCGACATAAAATCCGCGAACTGGAAGAGCAGCTCGCAGCACTGAGAATCGCGCCAGATGATCTGGACGCTGCGTTCAGCCACGCCGATCAGATTCAGGTTCTGGAAGAAGAAATCGCACGGCTGAAAACCAACGTGAAGCACATTCCGTTTATTGACGAAATCGACTTGCGCTACCGCCAGCACCTGAAGCAGCCGCAACCAGCCACCAGCGCGGTGATGTTCTGTCTGATGGACGTGTCAGGCTCTATGACGCAAACCCACAAAGACATCGCTAAACGCTTCTTTATTTTGCTGTACCTGTTCTTGCAGAAGAACTACAAAAAAATCGACGTGGTGTTTATTCGCCACCACACCAGCGCCAAAGAGGTGAACGAAGAAGAGTTTTTCTATTCGCGGGAAACCGGCGGAACCATTGTGTCCAGCGCCCTGAATCTGATGCAGAAAATCATCGACAGCCGCTATTCACCGGCCGAGTGGAACATTTACGCCGCCCAGGCATCCGACGGCGACAACTGGAATGACGACTCCCCGGTGTGCAGCAAACTGTTAACAGAGCGGCTGCTTCCGCTGGTGCAGTATTACGCCTACATAGAGATTACGCCCCAGAACCACCAGATGCTCTGGTACGAATACGAGAAAATTCTGGCGCGCTTTCCGCACGCATTCGCGATGCAGCAAATTGCCGATGCCAGCGATATTTACCCGGTCTTCCGCCGGCTGTTCGAGAGGAAAGCCGCATGAATGAACACGACGACCGCACACCGCGCGTTGACAGCCCGCCCGAGCCGTCTAAGGCGGTAAAGGCGCGGGAGCCGATTTCGACCGGGTCAGAATGGACCTTTGACCTGATCCAGCGCTACGACGAAGAAATCGCAAAATGTGCAGCTGAACTCGGCCTGGACACCTACCCCAATCAAGTAGAGGTGATCAGCGCCGAACAGATGATGGACGCTTACAGCTCTGTGGGCATGCCGGTAGGCTACAATCACTGGTCGTTCGGCAAGCAGTTCCTCAACACATCGAAAGGTTACCAGCGCGGGCAAATGGGGCTGGCCTATGAAATCGTCATCAACTCAGACCCGTGTATCGCCTACCTGATGGAAGAGAACACCCTGCCCATGCAAGCGCTGGTGATTGCCCACGCCTGCTATGGCCACAATTCTTTCTTTAAAGGCAACTATCTTTTTCGCACCTGGACCGACGCCAGCGCGATTATTGATTACCTGGTATTTGCCCGCCATTACATCGCTGAATGTGAGGAGCGCCACGGTGTAGACGCGGTGGAGGAAGTGCTGGACTCCTGCCACGCGCTGATGAACTACGGGGTTGATCGCTACAAGCGGCCATCGCCCATTTCCGCCGGCGAGGAGAAGCTGCGCCAGACCGAACGCGAAGAATACCAGCAACGCCGCATCAACGATTTGTGGCGCACCATTCCCCTGCCCACCGATGACAGCGACCCCGAAAGTAAGAAAAAGCGTTTCCCGGAGGAGCCCCAAGAAAACATTCTGTACTTCATTGAAAAGAACGCGCCTTTGCTGGAAACCTGGCAGCGGGAAATTATTCGCATTGTGCGCAAACTGGGGCAGTATTTTTATCCACAGCGGCAAACCCAGGTGATGAACGAAGGCTGGGCAACTTTCTGGCACTACACCCTGATTCACGCGCTGTACGACAAAGGGCTGGTAACCGACGGTTTCATGCTGGAACTGCTGGCTAGCCATACCGCGGTGGTTTACCAACCACCGTTCAACAGCCGTTATTATTCCGGCATAAACCCTTACACCCTGGGGTTTGCGATCTTCACCGACTTACGCCGACTTTGTGAGCAGCCCACAGACGAAGATCACGAATGGTTCCCCGACATTGCCGGCTCCGATTGGCGGGAAACCCTGCATTTCGCCATGAAAAACTTCAAAGACGAGAGTTTCATCCAGCAGTTTCTGTCGCCCAAAGTGATGCGCGATTTAAAACTGTTTGCCATTGAAAACGACGATAAAGAAGACGCCTACCTGGTGACCGCCATTCACGATGAAACCGGGTACCGCACACTGCGTGAGAAGCTGGCGCGGCAATACAACCTGAGCAGTCGCGAGCCGGATATTCAGGTGTGGAATGTGGACTTGCGTGGCGACCGCTCGCTGACTCTACGCCACATTGTGAATGAACGTAGGCCGTTAGCGGACGATAGCGAAGAAGTGCTGCGCCACATACACCGGCTGTGGGGCTTCGATGTGCACCTGCAAAGTGTCAGTGACGGCAAAGTGGTGACAAAATATCAGTGCCCTTCGGCAGCGCCAAAGACTTAACGGCGTTTTCCAGAAGATTGCCGACGATTTCCTGCAAATCCTGGGCGTCCATCCGTACTGGCAGGTTTTAGGCAGGCGTTCCGCCAGGGTGATCAACACGGCAACAGGTGTTTTCAACACGTGGGCCAGATTACCGGCAGCGGTTCGTTACATCCATGCCACCGTAAACGAAGGCATGCCGCAAATTGAAGCTGGATGACCGCAGCTAAGCAAAAAACCCCTGCTATCGGCGCTTAGGCTCTGGTGGCTGTCTTGCCGTTTCTGCAAAATTCTCTTGTGTCAGCATTCGTTTATCGTGACAGTACCTCATATACTGAAAGGTCAGGGTTCTCTGCCCTTTTTCATGTTCCAGATACAGTAGGGGTGCGCACGGAATGAAACGCCTGGCAACATTGGACGCGTCTTGGCTAGCGGTCGAGTCTGACGATACACCCATGCACGTGGGCAACTTGCAGATTTTCAGCCTGCCCGACAACGCCCCATCTACATTCGCGGGCGACTTGGTCAAAAGCATGAAGCAAGCCGGTAATGTTGAGCTTCCCTGGGGCTGCAAGCTGGTATGGCCAGGCTTTCTGGGCCGCGTTCTGGCGCCCACCTGGAAGCACGACAAGCATATTGATCTGGATTATCACGTGCGCCACTCGGCCCTACCAAAACCCGGTGGTGAACGCGAACTGGGGGAACTGGTATCGCGCCTGCACTCCAACCCGCTGGATCTGTCGCGGCCGCTGTGGGAGTGCCACATGATCGAAGGGCTGGAACACAACCGTTTTGCCCTGTACACGAAGATGCATCACTGCATGATTGATGGCATCAGTGGTGTACGCCTGATGCAAAGGGTGCTGAGCAAATCCCCCGACGAGCGCGACATGCTGCCACCCTGGTCAGTACGCCCGGAAAGCACGCGCGGCAAAAAGACCGACAGCGAGGCCAGCGTGCCGGGTGCTATATCCCAAGCTATGGAAGCTCTCAAACTGCAGTTGGGCTTGGCACCACGGCTGTGGCAAGCCAGCAATCGCCTGATTCACTCGGTACGCCATCCGGAAGACGGTCTGACCGCGCCCTTCACCGGCCCGGTTTCCAAGATCAATCATCGGGTTACTGGCCAGCGCCGCTTCGCCACCCAGCAGTATCAGTTAGAAGATATGAAAGCCATGGCCCGCGCCTCGGGCAGCTCGATGAACGACATTGTGCTGTATTTGTGCGGTACTGCGTTGCGGCGTTTTCTGCTGGAACAGGACGATTTGCCTGAAATATCATTAACAGCAGGCATACCGGTCAACATTCGCCCGGCGGATGACGAAGGCACAGGAACCCAGATCAGCTTCATGATTGCCGCCCTGGCCACCAACCAACCTGATCCGCTAACGCGCCTGAAATGCATCAAGGAATCTTCGTGCAAAGCCAAAGAGCACTTGCAAAAATTGCCCAAGAAAGCGTTGACCCAATACACCATGATGCTGATGTCGCCCTACATATTGCAGCTGATGTCTGGCTTGGGCGGGCGCATGCGACCGGTATTTAACGTAACCATCTCCAACGTTCCGGGGCCCACCGAAGATCTTTATTACGAAGGCGCCAAACTCGAAGCCATGTATCCGGTGTCGCTGATCACCCACGGCGGAGCGTTGAACATTACTTGCCTGAGCTATGCCGGATCATTGAACTTTGGTTTCACTGGTTGCCGCGACACCTTACCCAGCATGCAGAAGCTGGCCGTGTATACCGGGGAAGCATTGGAAGAACTCAGAACCCTGCTGTTACCGCCAAAGAAAAAACCCAGCCCACGCAAACCTAGAACGGCCGCGAAAAAGAAGCCCGCGGTGAACAGCAACGCTAGCTGATCTGCAGCAGCTGCAGCAACTGCGATTGCTGTGGCTGGCGCACCACGTCGGCGAGGGTGTAAGTATCCAGGGTCGCTAAAAAAGCCTGCAAGGCTTCCCGTAACATCGATTGCAAACTGCAAACCGGGGTAATACAACACTGATTGTTCGCGGAAAAGCACTCAACCAGATTGAGATCCGGCTCGGTATCGCGAACTAGAGCACCAATATTGATGGAGCTGGGCTGACGTCGCAGCCGCATGCCGCCGTTTTTGCCTCTCACTGTTTCTATGTAGCCCTTAAGGTTGAGCTGGTGCACCACCTTCATCAGGTGGTTTTTGGAAATATCATAGGCATCGGCTACGTCCTGAATGGTAACCAGGCGGTCACCACAAGCAGCCAGGTAAACCAGCACTCGCAGCGAATAATCGGTGTAACGGGTGATGTGCATAAACAACTCCAGCTAGCGTGCATCTGACACTAATAAGTCGGACGGGTCAGCAAATAGCATGCAACAGCCACCAGCGTAATCCCCACTATCATCAAAACCAGCGGCTTCGCGCCGCCCCTGAACAAAAAACCCCAGCTTAGCGTCATCATCGAGCAGGCCAGCACTTTGGCGCTGGCCGGAACGGCTTGGCGGGTGCGCCACTGCAAAATAGCGGGGCCAAACGTAGGATGATTATCTAACCGAAAAACGTCGAGATATACCGAATCCGGTTTTACGATAATGGTTACTCATAGTGCTGATTTCACAACCATTAAACTGTGGCTTCAGTATAACGTTGATCAGTGGATCGGTCTGCCCAAACGGCTCAGAAAAACCAGCCGCACAATGTAGGAAATTTTGATACCCACCGCGAACAACAAGGTACCAATGTGAGCTAGAACCTGCAGCATCATTGGCAACCGGGCCGCCAACGGGTACGCCAACACAACGGTCACCAGCAGACCCAGCACCGACCAGACAATTGCGCTATTGGCACGAAACAGCATCTTTTCCACCTTTTTACCCTCGGCTACTTTTAAACATCTATTTTATAGATATCTTTGAGAGAAGCACACTTTTTTCTGCCCTGCGAATGATCTAAATGATGTGCACTCGAAAGTCAGGCAAAGCTACCCCGCTGGGGGTATCGGATTTCACGCTCCGGTCTGCGATAATCTGTGCTATAACTTTTAAAAGATTCGAACTGGCTGCCACGGGAACTGTGCCAATGTCTAACAACAAGCTAACGGATCGCTTCGGGCGCACCATCAATTATGTCCGTTTATCAGTGACCGACCGCTGCGACTTCCGCTGCGTTTATTGCATGGCGGAAGACATGACCTTCCTGCCCCGCCAACAAGTGCTCACCCTGGAAGAAATCGCAAGGTTGGCCCATAACTTTGTGGAACTGGGCACCGAAAAAATACGCCTGACCGGCGGTGAACCACTGGTGCGAAGGGGCATCGTTGATCTGGTGACAGAAATCGGCGGTTATGGCCTGCGTGATTTCGCCATGACCACCAACGGCAGCCAGCTGTCCTCTATGGCAGAACCGCTGCGCAAAGCAGGGCTTCATCGCTTGAACATCAGTCTGGATTCGCTGGACGCCGAAAAATTTCGAAGCATTACCCGCACAGGCAAACTGTCGCAGGTGCTTGAGGGCATAGACGCCGCCCGCGAGGCCGGTTTCCGTGGTATTAAACTGAACACAGTGGTGATGAAAGGCCGTAACGATCAGGATGTGCCCGAACTGGTTGAGTACGCCCGCCGCAAGCAGGTAGACATCACCTTTATTGAAGAAATGCCCCTGGGCGAGATTTCAGAACATGATCGCGGCGAAGCTCTTTGCACCAGCGACGAAGTGCGCGAGATCATTACCCGCCATCACGACCTGATTCCTTCCGCCGCAGACTCCGGTGGCCCGGCGCGCTATTACCGCATGGCAGACAGCCCGATTCAGGTCGGTTTTATTTCACCCCATTCCCACAACTTCTGCTCCACGTGCAACCGGGTGCGGGTCACTGTGGAAGGCCGCCTTCTGCTGTGTTTGGGCAACGAACACTCCGTGGACCTGCGACGAGTGCTGCGCGCCAACCCCATTTCTGACCAACGCCTGCAAGATGCCATCGCCCAGGCGATGGATCTGAAACCGGAAAAACACCACTTTTCCATCAACGGTGAGGTGCAGGTGCTGCGCTTTATGAACATGACCGGCGGCTAGGGCGGCCCAAGCCGCACGTCAAACACGCTTCAGGCACGCTGCCTGTAAACCAAAGCACCGTCAGAACCGAGGAACCCCGCAATCGCGGGGTTTTTTATTGCCTGGCGCCCCGCCAACGTCGCTTATTTTTCACACAAATATTTGCAAGGCAGCTATGCTGTTTTGATGTGATCTTCAATAAAACCAATCATAAAACGCCATGAAACACTATCAAACCGATGTTGCCGTAATCGGTGCCGGCCTGGCCAATACTCCTGGTAAGTAATGAACTACCGAATTGCCGTACGCGAACTGGAGGCATACAAACCGACACCTGTTCAAGAGTGCTGTCAAAAAACGGCAGCCCCATACCCGGCCTATACGCAGCGGTCGAAGCGGCAGGATTTGGTGGCGGGGGCATCAGCGGCATACGCTCGCTGGAAGGTACGTTTTTATCAAACTGCGTACTTAACGGAAGACGAGCTGCTCCAGCCACCGACTTAGTTTGGTGCTATTACCGAGCTCTGCAAACCGAATAGACCGAGATATTTACCCCATAGGGAAAAGGCCACGACATGAAAAAAACAGGCGCCACCTTAGTAAGACACGCACTGGAACAACTGGGCATCCGCCACACTTTCGGCATACCGGGCGTTCACACCACTGAAATCTACGACGAACTGAATCGCTCCGAAACCATCACACCCATACTCGTTACCCATGAATGCGGCGCGGCGTTCATGGCCGACGCCGTCAGCCGCAGCGGCGCCGATATTGGCACCCTGCTGATCGTACCGGCTGCCGGCGTAACCCACGCCGCCAGCGGCATCGGCGAAGCTGGTATAGACGGCATACCCATGCTGATCATCTCCGGTGGCATACACTCCGCCAGCGGCCACCGCTACCAACTGCACGAAATGGACCAGCACGCGTTACTGAAACCCATCACCAAAAAAACCTGGCGCGTAACCAGCCACCGCGACATTATCTCCACGCTTTACCAGGCTTATAACACCGCCATCAGCGGCGAACCCGGCCCGGTATTTGTGGAAATACCCTACAACCTAAGCAACTTCCTGGGCGATGTAGACGACATGCCCGCCTATCAGAAGCCAGACGCCCACCCCCTGCCCGACCAGACTCAAATAGACGTCGCAGCGAAAGCCCTGATCGCCGCGCGCCAGCCTGGAATTTTCGCCGGCTGGGGCGCAGTAGACGCACAACCTGCGCTGATCGAACTGGCCGAGCACCTTGGCGCGCCGGTCGCCACCACATTGCAAGGCCTGAGCGCCTTCCCCGGCGACCACGCTCTGCATACCGGCATGGGCATGGGCAATTACGCCGTGCCGGCCGCCACCAATGCCTTTGCCCACATCGACTGCCTACTGGCCATCGGCACCCGTTTCGCGGAAATACCCACCGGCAGCTACGGTATAAAACCACCGAAAAACCTGATTCACCTGGACATAAACCCGCGAGTATTCAGCGCCAACTACCCTGCCAGCATAACCCTGGAAGGCGACGCCAAAAGCCTGCTTCCGGCGTTGCTCGCAGCCGTAAAGGCCCAAAAATCAGAAGCGGCAGACAGCACTGAATTGGCGAAACAGATTGCCGCAGACAAAGCCGCCTACCGCAAAGAATGGACGGATCACGACAGCGGTGACCGGGTAAACCCGGAACTATTTTTCAGCCAGCTGAACCAACGCCTGGACGACAACGCCATTGTGGTAGCAGACGACGGCAACCATACGTTTCTTGTGGCCGAACTGATGCCCATACTGGGGCCAAGAAACTACATGTCCCCCAGCGACTTCAACGCCATGGGCTACTGCGTGCCCGGCGCTATCGGCGCCAAACTGGCCAACCCGCAGCGTCAGGTAGTGGGAATTGTAGGCGACGGCGCGTTATTGATGACAGGCATGGAGCTGGTGACGGCGGTGCGCCAGCAAATCGGAGTGATGATCTTCGTGTTCAACGATGGCGAACTGTCACAAATCGCACAGGCCCAACAAATCCCCTACAACCAGAAAACTTGCACCGTACTGGGCCTGGTGAATTACCAGGCGTTCGCCCAGGCCTGCGGGGCAGAGTACGTTTCCATGGCTGGTAACGAGGACGTTGGTGATGCGCTGGACAACGCTCTGGCGCGCGCAGCAGCTGGGCATCCGGTGCTGGTGGATGTGCGCATCGACTACAGCAAACCCACCCGCTTCACCCAAGGCGTGGTAAAAACAAATCTGGCCAGAATGGCCACTCGTGACAAAGTACGAATTGTGGGAAGAGCGCTATGGAGAAGAGTGCGGTCGTAAGCCGGCCAGCGCACCAAAGTCGATGACCGCTTGGTTGCGGTGCGATCAGTGCTCCATCGAACCGTGATCCATAGCTGCCGGGCTGGCAGCATTCAGGTCAGACATTGTGATGTCAGCAAACGCCTTTACCTGGCCACCAAATTGAGCGGCAAATCCATCGGCAGCGGTGCTGTCTGCAAACGACGCCAACGTGGGCCCCATGGCGCCCATCCGTTCGGAACCAATCACGTAAAACGCCTCGCGGGCATCAATGAGCGCCGTATCCAGCGGGCTGTCCCACTCCGATTGCGCCATGTCGTGAACGTATAAGGTGTGATCGCGTTTGATATTTTCCGGCTGCAACACCCACGAAAACATATCCCTGGTTGAACAGAACTTATGTACCTGCTGTCGTTTCTCCGTAATAACTTCACCCTTCGGGCCGGGGAAGCCGGTAATGGCCATGCCGCAAACGTGGCACTCTTCGCCATCTTCGATGTGCACGGCTGCCGGCTTTTCCGTCGCGGCACTTTTCTGAGGCTCGGAACAGCCTGCCAACGCCAGCAGGCTTATCAACAAAAGGCCCAGCCCCAGAATCGACTTCCTAATACACCAACGATTTCCACTATCCATGCTCATTAACGACCACTCCGTTGTAGAAAAAAGTTCGGGCCACACCGAGAGCTCCGGCAAAGACGCTCGCGGCTAAATGCGACGATTGCGAAATAGCGCCCAAGCCGCCGTTAACGGCAGCACACACCAAAGCAGCAAAGCCAACCAAAGCCCGCCCTGGCCGATGGGTAAATCACTACCCAGACTCAGCACGCCACTGAGCTGGCGCCCCTCACCGAAGGCCAGAATATTCAACAAACGGTAGATATCTGTCGGGTTCAGCATCAGCAACCAGGGCAGCAGCTCCGGATTCAGCTTGCCTTCGCTGGCCACCAAAGAGCCCAGTAGCAGCAAATCAAACACCAGCACAAAGAAGAACCAGATCGCCAAGGCCAGGCCCGCGGCAACCGGCTTCTCGCTCGCGCGCACGCTCACCACATAAGCCAGGGCAATAAAGCTCCATCCCAACAAAATGGTAGAGCCAATAAATCGTAGCATCGCCAGTGCAAGGTCTGTGATGCCTACGTCTTCTACCAGCACCGCAATGGCAATACCCGCTACGCCAAAACCCAGAATCGTAGCAAACGCCAATGTCAGGCCGTGGCCCAGAAATTTGCCGAACAACAACTGACCGCGGCTAAGGGGATAGGTCATCAGAAGCAATAAAGTACCGCCCTCGTCTTCGCCAACGATTGCATCGTAGGCCAGCAGCAAGGCAATCAGCGGAATCAGGAATATGCCCAGGCTGGCCAAGCTGGCAATGGTCGCTGGGGTGGAGGCGTAGCCAACCTGACCAGAGGCAGCCGCACCAAACCAGGCGATGCCCGCGGCCAGAACAGCAAACACAATAGCAATGGCCAGCAGCCAGCGGTTACGCAAGCTGTCGCTGAGCTCTTTACGGGCGATGGTCCATACGCTGTTCATTGCACTTCCCCACGGTGAGCCAAGCCACCGGAACCGATAAAATGCACGTATATGTCCTCCAGGGTGGGCTGATGAATGCCCACATCCGCTACTTCGCCGGAGGCCATCAGTGCCGTCAGCAGTGGCATTTTATCGGCGGGGCGTACGTCTACCTGCAATCGGTTGTTGATGTTTTTCATCACCGGTCTGGTGACGCCGTTGCACTGGCGAATGGCGTTTTCCAAGGAATCCAAAGAGCCCGTTGGCTCCAACATCAACGTGACCGGCATATTAGCCTGGCGCCGCAGCGCTTCCAGATTGCCGCTGGCCTTTAAGGCGCCGTCGGTCAGAATCGCCGCGCGGTCGATGTAGGGCTCCACACCTGGCAACACATGGGAACAAAGCACAATGCCGGTTCCACTATCGCGCAAGGTGCGCAGCAGCCGGTACAGATCGGCGGTCGCGACTGGGTCAAGCCCCACCGTGGGCTCGTCTAACATCAACAGTTTGGGCTTTCCCAATAACGCCTGAGCCAGGCCCAAGCGTTGGCGCATGCCTTTCGAGTAGGTTTTCACCCGCCCGTCCATGGCATCGTCTAACCCAACCTGAGTCAGCAACTCTGGCACCTGGCGCAAGTCTGCGCCCTTTAAACGAGCGAAGTGCGCCAGAATTTCACGGCCGGTCAGCTGCGGATAGAACATGACGTTTTCTGGCAAATAGCCGATGTGCCGAGTTACCTGGGGGTCGCCCGCGCTGCCATCCAGCACCGACAAAAACCCCCCTACCGGCTGCATCAGACCCAGAATCAGCTTGATGGTGGTGGTTTTACCGGCACCGTTATGGCCAAACAGACCCAGAATTTCCCCAGGCTCCAGGCGCAAATCCACACCCTGCAGCACGGGGGCTTTGTGGTAACGGTAACTGACATTTTCAAGACGAAAACAGCTCATTTCGGCTCCGCAGAATTCGGGTTAGAAACAGCCGATGGAACACGTTCAGGCTCAGGTGGATACATCAGTGGATGGGAATCCTGAACCCCGGCGGCCTTGATCACCGGAAACGCATCCTGCACCCTGCGCAGGGTATCCACCGCCGGGCTGAACATCAGCACCTTGGCTTCCGGATAGGTCCATAGAAGACGATCGACGTTGTCATTAGGCTCGTAAGGAACGTCACCGGTGCCGTCCTGGTTACGATCCCAGCCCAGGTAGTCACTCCAGTAATTACCCACGCCATCTTTCGACCACTCCTGGGTGCGGGTGGCCACATACTTCACCTGGCGCTGGTTATTCACGAAGGCATTGTTGAACATTGTATTGTCTTCCGAGCCGGCGGTTAAGTGAATGCCAATATTGCTGTTGGCAAACACGTTATCGGTAAAGGTGTTGTACAGAGAGTTGTAAATAAACACCGCCTTACCCTCGGCACCCAACATCGCTGCCCCGGCAAACTGCCCCTTCGACACACCGGTAACCACATTGCCCCGCAGCTCGGACTGGGTAATAAAATTCATCAAAATGCCGTAATTCTCATCGTTCTCGGAACGGTTATTCAGCACCGTCAGCCGCTTGCTCTGCATCAACGCATAACCCGTGCGCGTGCCACGGGTAACATTGTTTTCCAGCAGGTTGTCCATCGAATACATGTAATGAATGCCATAGCGCAAATCGACCATCACATTATTGCGAATGCGGTTGTTGTTGGAGGTTTCAATATAAATCGCATCGCGGGTCTGACGGATGTCATTGCCTTCAATCAACGCGCCCTGAGTGTTGAACAAATGAATCCCGTTGCCCCGGTCATTGGAACGCATACTGGCATCGCCACGAATCACATTGCTAAGAACCGTCGCATCCGGCGTAGCATCCAGCCACACCCCAAACGCCGGACCCTGCAAGTTGTTGTTCGCAACCGTAACGCCGCGCGCCTCACGGGCCACAAAAATCCCCGCATCCAGCTCATTCAAATCCGAGCCCCAGTTACGCACCGTGCAGCCACTGAACGTAACGCCGGCAGCCAAAATATGCACCGCATTGCCCTCGCCTCCGCCATTAATCACCGTATCGGCATGGCAGCGAACCGTCACATTCGCCACCCGGATAACGATCGGTGAAACCTGTTCAGGCGGCAGCTCAAAAACCGCCCGCGGTTCCAGCGCATCCAGCTGTTGCTGGATGTCCGCTTGTGCGGTTAGCGGTAGCAAAGCGACGGTAAGAGCCACCACTAGGCGTAAAAGTCGGTGCATCAATCATTACTCAGTAAGGTAAAAGCCGCCAAACTCTGGCAAAACAAAAGAAAAAGGCTTTCCAAAACTGTGCGGAGCCATGGATGGCGGAGCTCAAGCGTCCCATGGACGGGCTTGAGCGTGTTTTGGAAAGCCTTCTTCTTTTGATTCGCTTCTCCGAAATACCGTAAAAAGCCGGAGCCCTGTATAAAGGACTCCAGCCCAAATACGAAATTAAGCCTTTTCGACCAACATCCGCCCCGTCATCTCCATATGCAGAGCGTGACAGAACCAGTTGCAGTAGTACCAATGCACACCTGGCTTATCAGCCACGAAGGTCACCGACGACGTCTGCTGCGGGCTGATTTCCATGCTCACACCGTGGTTCACCACCGAAAAGCCGTGGGTAACGTCTTCAATGGTGTCCAGGTTAGTCACATACACCGTCACCTCGTCACCCTGCTTCACCGTGAACTCGGTTGTACCGTAAATAGGCGCCACCGACGTCATATAAACGCGCACTTTTTTGCCGTCGCGGATGATCTTGTTATCGCCTTCCAGCGTGACACCGTCTTTCTCGGCCTGGGCGCGGGCACTGGCGAAGTACGGATCGTCACGGGTATAGATTTTCTTGGTTTTGATCTGATCACGACGCACCATAATGCAATCGTGTGGTTCGGCGAAGGCCGGGCCATCGTGAACCAGCTTCATTTCATCGCCAGAAATATCGATCAGCTGATCGTTCTCCGGGTGCAAAGGCCCAACCGGCAGGAAACGGTCTTTCGAGAACTTCGACAACACCACCAGCCACTTGCCATCGGCATCGCGGGATTCCGTCAACGACGCGTGGTTGTGGCCTGGCTGATAATGCACATCCAGCTTCTGGCGCAGGTAGTTTACGTCTTCACCGTTGTAATGCTTGATGGCATCTGCAATGTTCCACTTCACCACCTGGCTGTCGATAAACAACGTGGTGTAGGCGTTACCGCGGCCATCGTACGTGGTGTGAAGGGGTCCAAGGCCCAACTCCGGTTCGGCGACAATCACGTCACGCAGTTCGATTTTGTCGTCAAACACGTCGTCCAGCTTGTCGATGGCAATCACCGAACAGGTTGGCGACAGCTTGCCGGCAGCAATGAAGTACTTGCCATCCGGTGACGTGTTCACGCCGTGCGGATTCTTCGGCACCGGAATGTAACGGGTCAACGGGGATTTGCTGCGGCCATCCACCACGGGCACTTTGGAATCGCCCAGGGTTTTGAAGTCGCCGTTTTTAACCGCTTGCTCGATGCGTTCAACGTTAAACACCACCACCCAGTCGCGGTCGTTACGCATGGTACCGGCCAGATCTTTCGCTTTCTCGGAGTTGTAGCAGCTAGAGGCCGCGTATTTTCCAGTGTAGTCAGCGTCAGTGTTGTCCAGGTTACCGTCGACAATCACCTGCCAGGCCACTTCCATGGTTTCCGCATCCAGGGCATTAAACATGGTGTAGCTGTTCTCCATCGAGAAATCGCTGCCATCGTTCGGGTGCGGAATCACATATTCTGCGTTGCAGAACACGTATTTTGTGTAAGGCACTTTCTGCAGGCGCAAACCGTGAATGGCCTGCACGTTAGGAATGTGGGTAATCTTATCGCACTTCATGATGTCCAGACGGATACGGGCCACACGGGTGTTAGCTTTGTCGTTGATGAACAGATACTTGCCATCGTAACGGCCGTCGGTCATGGAGATGTGCGGGTGGTGACAGTCGCCGTTCAAAAACGTGTTGTCGTGGCCGAGTACGTCTTTGCTCTCGTTGGTCAGGCCCCATCCAGTCGCCGAATCCACATTGAACACCGGAATACGCATCAGCTCGCGCATAGACGGTATACCCATTACTCGCACTTCGCCTTGGTGACCACCACTCCAGAAACCGTAGTACTCATCCAGCTCGCCCGGGCCCACGTGAATGTTGTTGCGTGCCTCTTTGGCTGCGGCTGCAAAAGCCTCACGGCTCATGACTGCGCCGCCAAGGCCAGCTACACCAGCGACACCAGCCGCCGCGGTGGCACCCAGAAAACGCCGGCGACTCAGGCCAAGATGTTCCGTTTTCGCCCGTTCTTTATGATCTTGCTCATGGTCTTTGCTCATGATGCTCAGCTCCGTTTCAGTTTTAGGGGTTGTTCTTTTTTCGTTATGGCACTGCTTTTTTTTGGCCGTTAAGGCTCTGATTTATTCAATGTCCGTCACTTCACTGCCTTTCATTTTACTTCGACGACTGGAATCTGTTCCGGGCGCCCCGGCGAATTTTGGCCACGGCGCTTGCCGCGATGCTTCACAATCAACGGCGGGCACTTGTTGTCGTCGAAATAAGTCACCTGGCAGTCAAGGCAGTAGTGGCATTCCATGAAATTGATGGTGCCGTCTGGGTGAATGGCCTGTACCTCGCACTCTTTTTCGCACAGGCGGCAGGGGGTGCCACATTCTTTGCGGCGCTTGAGCCAATCGAATACCCGCAGTTTGGTGGGCAGCGCCAGCGCGGCGCCCAGCGGGCACAGGTAGCGGCAGTAAACCTTGCGAGTGAACAGGTTGATCACCAGCAACACCACCGCGTAAAGCACAAACGGCCAGGAGCGGGCGAAATGCAGAGTGATGGACGTTTTGAAAGGTTCAATTTCCGCCAGCCTTTCTGCCATCGCCATGGATTCCAGCGACACCCCGAACAGCACCAGCAGAATGATGTACTTGATGGCCCATAGGCGTTCGTGCACGGCAAACGGCACGTTGTACTGAGGTATTTTTAGCTTGCGGGCGATTTCATTCAGCAACTCTTGCAGCGCACCAAACGGGCACAGCCAACCGCAATAGACCGCGCGGCCCCAAAGCAACACAATGCCCGCCACCACTGCCCACAATATGAACATGATCGGGTCGATCAGAAACGTCTGCCAGCTAAAGCCAGACATGAAGCTGTGCACAAACGTCAGCACGTTCACGATGGATAACTGACCCAGGGCGTACCAACCAATAAAAAACAGGGTGTAGGTGAGGAAGCCATGGCGAATCCAGCGGGTCAAATTGGGCCGCTTTACCAGCCAGTCCTGAAAAAACAGGACAAACAGCAGCACCAATATGCCCCCGCCCAGCACAACAATCTGGAACTGTTTCTGGTACCACACCTGCACCCACATGAGTTGGGTTTCCAGCCATTCGTCCTGGCTGACCACAACGTCCGCACGGGTGTAATACTGCTCGGGTAGCTGGTACTCCAGCGGGAACACTTGGAATTTGCTGTCCAGCGGGCCGGTCTGGCGCTTTACGGTCAGTTCGAGGGTCCAGGGCGTGCCCGGGTCAACGTTGTACTGTTGGCGGATAATGAAGATCGCCATTTCGGAAAAGTCGGGCATTCCCTCGCTGTATACATCGCTTAAACGATAAAAATCGAGATCGCGGAAGTTGAAGGTGTCACCAAACTGGCGAATCTGAATGCGGTCGAAAATGCCGCCGCGCACATAGCCGGAGCCCTTGAACGAATAGGAGCCGCTGGCCATCACCGCAATGGCGTGTTCGCCTTCTTTCAGCAGAGAGTTCAACCATTCGTACTGGCTTTCACCCAGCAGATTGCGACCAATGGTGGGGGCGTTCAGATAGGCTGCATACAGGTCTATCAATGCGTCTTCACGCTGATCGGGAGTGGCGGCCTCTACGCCTTCCGCGTCGGTGCCTTTAAATGAGTCATCCACTTGGCCACGGGTCAGCAGCAGGCGGCGAATGGAGCCATCGTCCGTCAGTTGCTGCCAGTTGGCTTGCTGAAACTGCTCGTTATTAACTTCCGCAATGGGTGGTCTCTTTACGCCCGCATCTTCCACCAAGCCGAGTTCTACGCCGACTCTGTGAGCCGAACGCATGATGACTTCGTTCACCACCATCACCGTAACGGTCGCGCCGGACAAGCCGTCTACTGCCACCTTGCGCTCGTTCGTGTTGCCGCCCACAGTAACCCGCTGATCAGCTTTCAGACCGGTGTACTGGTCGGTAAAGTCGTGCAGTTTGTACTCGGGGATACCGACCAGCAAAATCGGCTCGGAGTGATGAATCACGCGGGTTTTAAGGATTTCACCGTCGGTATTCATCAATACCTGAATGTTCAGGGGTTTGCCCGAATAGGCGGGCGTTTGCACGAAATCGAGGCTTTGGTAGGTGTAGCCCAACAGCTCTTCGCCGGCGAAGAGCTCGCCAATGGCGCGATTGCTATCGCGGAGGCGTACTTCGGTTACCTGGGGCAGGGTTTGCGTGATCACTTGGCGACCGGCAACCGGCTGGTATTGGTCAACGGGTTCCGCTTTTACATGGGTGACACCTGCGAGCAGTGCCAGTACCAACGCCATTACAATCAGATTTACGATACTGCTGAAACGGATACTCACAACATGTCCCCGCTGACGATAGTTGCTGCACAGATTAGATTATTGAAAAGTAAATGAAATACCTCTTATTGGTTACTGCTTGATAGGAAACTATCCCTATCAAATCAGCCTGATCAGCGGGCGCTAACCCAAATCAACCGCTTCGCCGCTGACGTCTAAAGGCAAATAATTGCCAACGTGGCCCATGCGAATGCTTTCGACCATCATGGTCATGGGCTGCTGCGCTTCGTCGCTGGACGGGGGCACGCCGCCACGGCCAGACATAGCCGCCACGAATACGACGTCCCAGTTCTGACCCGTGTTGCGGGACTCGTCCACCAGCTGACTGAAATCTGCGACTTCGGCAGGGGTTTTATCAACGCAGATCACCGGCGAAAGTGCGCCGCCCTCGCCTCGCTCAAACGCTGCGCGTTCGTCGGCATTGGCATCGTCTGGCAGCTCGACGCGGCAGAACACAAACAAGAGACGCTGGGGTTCGTGTTCTTGTTTGGTAGCGGCAATCAATTCGCGGTAGTTGCTGATCATTTGATAAACCTTTAAATGTTAAACGATGTCGGACAAGCGCCTAGTGTCCCGTCTGGCGGGCGATCAGTGGTTTGCCGAGCTCGCGCACTTCGGCGCAAACTTCGGCAACAGCCTCTTCACCGTAGCTTTGCCCATAGTGTTTTTTGAAACCGTATTCATACAACAATATATGTCGGTCGGGTGCCACGCCTACGTTCGCCAGGCAGGCCTTGGCGCATTGCAGCGGGCAGCCGTCGATCACGGTGATAGAGCGACCGGATTGGGCCACTCTCACCAATGCTGGTACCTGGCCACCAACGCCAGAGATGCACGACATTTCGAAGTCGCCGGCGTGGTCGAGAGCAACCGCTGCATTGTTTGCCAGCTGTGCTACATCGGAGCAGCCAGAGCAGGAATAGATCAGCGGGCGTTGCTTTCGCGGTGTTGGCTGTTCACTCATGGCAAAATCCTCCTGTGAAGGTGGAGGGCGAATTATTGGCTGATCTGAATCAGCTTGCTCGGGTCGGAAATAAACACCCGGCTGCGATTTACCCGCACCAGGCCGTTGGATTTCAGGTCGGCCAGAATGCGCGAAAAAGTTTCCGGCTGCATGGCAAGGCGCGATGCCACCAGGCATTTGGGCAGTGGCAATTCCACTTCACCACCCTGCTCGCTGCCTTCTGGCAACAAATCTACTAAATAGCGAATCAGCCGATCGCGGGCGCTCTGCACGGTCATGATTTCGAGATCGTGAAAACGAGTCACTGCGCGCATGGCGTAATGGCGCAAAGCGGCCTGGGTATAGCTGTGATTGGTGTCCAGCAAGTCCTGATACGCTTTCACGGGAATCATCAGCACTTCGCTGGTTTTCAGGGCTTCGGCGTAACAGGCGTAGCGGGCGGGATCGGCGTATATCATCACTTCGGCAATGCAGTCGCCTGGCGCGATGCTGTCCAGAGTGCGGTCGATGCCTGATGCATCCAGCCGGTACAAGCGCAAACGGCCGGACAACACAAAGAAGAAGTGGTGGGCCGGCATGTCCTGGCGATACAGCAACTGGTGATGGCCCAACCGCAAGCGGCGGGCATGATGCAGAAGCTCTTGCAGGTCGTCTTCTGCCAGAGCGCTGAACATGGCGTGGCTACGCAAAAGCGCCAGGCTGTCTTCGTGGTCACCAGGCTTAACCGCAACCAGAACCGGTTTTGAGTAGTTCATGGGGGTGTCCTGCGTGCGAGTATCGGCAGCCTGTATCAGCGCCATGGCGGCATCCTCTTTAGCGTGTTCATGCATTCATAATCTATGTATGAATACTAGAGGGATTAACTGTAAAAATCGCTCCCTCTTCGGAGGTAACCCATTAGCAGTGCGGCCTGCACTGTTTCCAGCCAGGCCGCACATATTGCTTTTAAAATCCGCAACCGGATCTATTGCATCAGTGGTGAATCCGGCAGTTCCAGATCAACCCCTTCAACACCGGCTTCGGCCGCCAGCACCTGCAAGTACTGGCGGCATGCGCGGCGGGTCACACTTTCGCTCAGGTACTGGCGGATTTTTGGTTTTACATGCTCGTAAGGCAATGGCTGGCCATCAATGCGCTGGTCTACGCGCACAATGTGGTAGCCGTACCGGGTTTCGATCAGCCCGGAATGCAGGCCCTCCTTCAAATTCAGCACCGGGCGCTCAAACTCGTCTACAGTCTGGCCTTTACTGATCTGCCCGAGGCTACCGCTCTGGTGGCGGGATTCGCAGGCTGAATACTGCTTGGCCAGGTCATCAAACCGTGACCGACCTTCAAACAGTGCTTTCAGCAACTGATCCCCTACTTCTTCCTGGCGCATAAGCTCGGCCACGTCATCCGGTGCTGCCGCCAACAATATGTGGCTCACGGCCATTACCACCGGGCTGCAAAACCGCCTGGGGTTGGCGTTAAAGAAGCGCTCGCAGTCCTGCTCTGTCGGGTCTGGAACACCCAGCTCTGATTCAAGCACTTTGGCGATACGGTCTTCTTCATCCAGCTCTTCAGGCAGTTTCAACAGCCTGGCCTGATCCAGCAGCAACTGCCTTATTACCAGGCTTTTGGCCGCGTCGTGCCAGGCCGTCGCGGCTTCTTCGGCGGGGTGATACTGCATTTCCCGCGCTATGTCGTCTTCGTTGATCAGCGTATCGCCAACAGTCACCGGCGGAAACCGGTTTCTGGGTTGTTCGGCATCGCCAGTAGGAATCAATTGCATGGTATTACCCTCTTCACGATGGACCTAAACCCGCTTACGCACCACTTGGTACCTGCGGCCGAAATACTCCAGTGGCACGCTCAGCATGTGCACCAGGCGGGTAAACGGGAACAGCACAAAGATGGTCAGACCCAAGAAAATATGAGTCTTGTAGATCCAATGCACACCGGCAATATGCGATGCGGCATCACCCTGAAAGGTCAGAATGCCCTGGGCCCAAGATGCCAGCAGCAACATGGTGCTGCCATCCAAATGGCCCAATGTGGGGTAAATAGTCAGCATGCCCAACGCAACCTGAACCATCAGTATCACAATGATCATATTGTCAGAGAAGCTGCTACTGGCTTGAACCCGCGGATTGGTCAGGCGGCGAACCGCCAACGCGATGCCACCGATCAACGCCATGATTCCGGCGATGCCGCCCACGACAATCGCCATTACCTGTTTGGTGCCGGCGCTCATAAAGGGCTCATACACAAAGTGCGGCGTCAGCAAGCCCACCAAGTGGCCAAAGAAGATCACCAATACGCCCACGTGGAACATCACGCTGGCCCACACCATGTTTTTCTTGCTTAAAATCTGGCTGGACTGGGCGCGCCAGGTAAACTGGCTGTTATCGTAGCGGGCCCAGGTACCAACCAACATAATCAGAATGGCAATGTAAGGATAAATTCCGAACACCAGTGTATTTAAATAGGACATTGTTCTCTCCTCCTACGCGCTCAGGCGTTACTCACCGGTTGTTGAGCCGGGCGAGGTGTGACATCCGCCATCAGCTGATCGCTCAAGTGAATGGTCTGGGTTTGCTCCAATTCACGGCGGCGCTGACCTACTACACCACCGGTGCTGCAGGAGCTGCCCTGATCATCCACAAACTTAACCATTTCCTCTTCCCACACTTTGTCCAGCGCTTCGGGGGTGTCGTCGCGCTCTTCCGAGGCCACAATCTTCGCCAGTTCCTTGCGGTCGGTTTTGCGGCCAGACAGTTCAAGCAGCGAATCCATAATTCCGTGGTACACGCTTTCACGCTGGTACAGACGCTCACCCAGCAAGCCCAAAATGTGGTGAATATCTTCCAGCCAGTTTTTGATCTCTTCCCATGGCCGGGTAGACAGATACTCCATGAACAGCGGCAGGTAATCCGGCAGTTCGCGGGCATCAATCTCCAGACCGTTGGTTTTGTATTGCTCCATCAGGTCTACCATCGCCTGCCCGCGATCGCGGGATTCGCCGTGCACGTGTTCGAACAACAGCAAGGACGTGGCGCGGCCCCGGTCAAAGGTGGCTACGTAGCTTTCCTGCAGGTCCAGCAGATTGCCGTCGCAGAGCATGTCAATGCAGCGCAGCAGCTGCTCTTTGTTTTTGCGCGGCAAGCGGCTGTCTTCCAGCACCGCAGCCGTCAGCTCATCGCGGCCACGCTGCAGATCGGCGTTCGGGTATTCCAGCAACAGCGCCATCACTTTTAGAATTTTCATAATCTGCTCCTCAATCCTGCAGCTGTTTCGGGTCAACCTGTTTCACCGTGGTCAATTTTTGCACCATGGTGGTGGTCTGGCTTTTGCCGCCGAACATGTTGAATTCACTGGTGCTGCCACCACAGCCGTCACCAAAGCTGAAACCACAGCCGCCACGCTCGGGAAAAGCTTCTTTGGCCATTTCGCGATGACCGGTGGGAATCACGAAACGGTCTTCGTAATTGGCAATGGCCAGATAGCGGTACATCTCATCCGCCTGAGCTTTGGTCAGCCCGACTTCTTCCAGTGCCCGCAGGTCTTCCACGCCGTCTACGGTTTCAGCACGCTTGTACAGACGCATGGCCATGATGCGTTTTAGCGCACGTACGATGGGCTTTTCGTTACCGGCGGTGAGCAGGTTGGCCAAGTATTTCACCGGAATGCGCAGGCTTTCGATTTTTGGCAGTACGCCATTAAATTCGACCTGGCCAGCTTCGGCAGCTGACTGAATCGGACTCAGGGGCGGCACGTACCACACCATGGGCAGAGTGCGGTATTCCGGGTGCAACGGCAGGGCCAGTTTCCACTCAACCGCCATCTTGTACACCGGGCTGCGCTGGGCCGCGTCGATCACGTTCATCGGCACGCCGTCTTTCGTTGCCTGCTCGATCACTTTCGGATCAAACGGGTCCAGGAAAATTTCCAGCTGCTTCTCGTACAACTCGTGCTCGCCGGGGGTACTGGCCACTTCTTCGATCCGGTCAGCGTCATACAGCAGCACGCCCAGGTAGCGAATGCGGCCTACGCAGGTTTCCGAACACACGGTGGGCATACCGGCTTCAATCCGTGGGTAGCAGAAAATGCATTTCTCGGATTTACCGGTTTTCCAGTTGAAGTAGATTTTCTTGTACGGGCAGCCAGATACACACATGCGCCAGCCGCGACATTTGTCCTGGTCAATCAGCACGATTCCGTCTTCTTCCCGCTTGTAAATAGCGCCGCTGGGGCAGCTGGCCACACAGGTGGGGTTCAGACAGTGCTCGCACAGACGCGGCAGGTACATCATGAATGTGCTTTCAAACTGGCCGTAGATGTCGGCCTGAATCTGATCGAAGTTTTTGTCCTTGCGACGCTTGGCAAACTCGGTGCCCAGGATTTCTTCCCAGTTTGGGCCCCATTCAATTTTCTGCATACGCTTGCCGGTAATCAGCGAGCGCGGCCGTGCAACCGGCTGGTGTTTGCTGTCGCCAGCGGTGTGCAGGTGCTGATAGTCGAAATCGAACGGTTCGTAGTAGTCGTCAATTTCCGGCAGATCGGGGTTGGCGAAAATGTTCGCCAACACCCGGAACTTGCCACCGATGCGGGGGCGGATTTTGCCGCTAGGGTCGCGCAGCCAACCGCCTTTCCACTTGTCCTGGTTTTCCCACTCTTTCGGGTAACCAATACCAGGCTTGGTTTCAACGTTGTTGAACCAGGCGTACTCCATGCCTTCACGGCTGGTCCATACGTTTTTACAGGTCACTGAACAGGTGTGGCAACCAATGCACTTATCCAGGTTCAGCACCATGCCTACTTGGGAACGGATTTTCATTTCACACTCTCCTGAACAGTGTCGCTGCCCTCGCCATCAAGCCAGTCAACGTTCTTCATTTTGCGCACTACAACGAACTCGTCGCGGTTGGAACCCACGGTGCCGTAGTAGTTGAAGCCGTACGAGAACTGGGCATAGCCACCAATCATGTGAGTGGGCTTCGGGCACACCCGGGTAACCGAGTTGTGAATACCACCGCGGCTGCCGGTAATTTCCGAGCCGGGAATATTCACAATGCGCTCCTGAGCGTGGTACATCATCACCATGCCCGGCATCACCCGCTGGCTAACCACCGCCCGCGCTGACAAAGACCCGTTGGCGTTGAACACTTCTATCCAGTCGTTGTCTTCCACACCTATATCGCGGGCGTCGTCTTCACTCAGCCACACAATGGGGCCGCCACGAGACAGGGTCAGCATCAGCAGGTTGTCGCTGTAGGTACTGTGTATACCCCACTTCTGGTGCGGTGTAAGGAAGTTCAACGCCTTCTCCGGGTTGCCGTTGGGCTTGGCGTTCAGCAGCGGTGCCGCCGCTTTGGTGTTGATGGGCGGGCGATACACCAGCAGGCTTTCGCCAAAGGCGCGCATCCACTCGTGGTCTTGATAGAACTGCTGGCGACCGGTCAGCGTGCGCCAGGGAATCAGCTCGTGCACGTTGGTGTAGCCGGCGCTGTAGGACACATGCTCGTCTTCCAGGCCAGACCAGGTCGGGCTGGAGATGATTTTGCGCGGCTGCGCTACGATGTCGCGGAAGCGGATTTTTTCGTCTTCTTTGTTCAGTGCCAGGTGCGTGTGATCCAGCCCGGTGAATTCAGACAGCGCAGCCCAGGCTTTCACGGCGACCTGGCCGTTGGTTTCCGGAGCCAGGCTCAGAATCACTTCACATGCATTAATGGCCGTGTTAATTTTCGGTCGACCCGCATTGGCGCCGTCAAGGTGTTTGTGGTTCAACTGACCCAGGAACTCCACTTCTTTTTCGGTGTTCCAGTTGATGCCTTTGCCGCCGTTACCCAGCTTGTCCAACAGAGGGCCAAGGGACGTGAAGCGCGCGTAGGTGTTCGGGTAGTCCCGCTCAACCGTCATGAAGTTAGGCGCGGTTTTGCCCGGAATCAGTTCACATTCGCCTTTTTTCCAATCTTTTACATCAAACGGCTGACCCAGCTCAGCGGGCGCGTCGTGCAACAACGGCACCGTAACCACGTCTTTCTGGACACCCAGATGGCCTTCAGACGCTTTGGAGAATGCCTTGGCAATGCCTTTGTAGATTTCCCAGTCACTGCGGGATTCCCACGCCGGATCCGTAGCCGCGGTTAGCGGGTGAATGAACGGGTGCATATCCGAGGTATTCAGGTCGTCTTTTTCATACCAGGTAGCGGTAGGCAGAACGATGTCGGAATACAGGCAGGTGGTGGACATACGGAAGTCCAGAGTCACCAGCAGATCCAGTTTGCCTTCGGGCGCTTCGTCGTGCCATTTCACTTCCTGCGGCTTAACGCCGCCATCGTGACCCAGGTCTTTGCCCTGCAAACCACTCGTCGTACCCAGCAGGTACTTAAGCATGTACTCGTGGCCCTTGCCGGAAGAACCCAACAGGTTGGAACGCCAGATGAACATATTGCGCGGGTGGTTTTCCGGGGCTTCCGGATCTTCCGAGGCAAACGCCAGTGAGCCGTCCTTCAAGGACTGAGTCACGTACGCTGGCACATCCATACCGGCGCTTTCCGCTTCGGCGGCAATGCCCAGCGGGTTACGGTTAAACTGCGGCGCAGACGGCAACCAGCCCATACGCTCGGCGCGTACGTTGTAATCGATCAGGCTGCCACCGAATTTGGACTTGTCTGCCAGCGGCGACAAGATTTCGCTCACATCCAGTTTCTCGTAGCGCCACTGGCCAGAGTGGGCGTAGAAGAAGGATGTGCCGTTCATCTGGCGTGGCGGGCGCTGCCAATCCAGGCCGAAGGCCAAAGGCTGCCAGCCGGTCTGTGGGCGCAGTTTTTCCTGACCTACATAGTGGGCCCAACCGCCACCGCTCTGGCCGACACAACCACACATGATCAGCATATTGATCAGCGCACGGTAGTTCATGTCCATGTGGTACCAGTGATTCATACCGGCACCCACAATGATCATGGAGCGACCATTGGTTTTGTGGGCAGTCTCGGCGAATTCACGGGCAATGCGGGTCACTTTGTGGGCGGGTACGCCGGTGATCTTTTCTTGCCAGGCAGGTGTGTACGGCTTGATCTGGTCGTAGTCGGTAGCACCGTCGTCTTCACCCAGGCCACGGCTGATGCCGTAGTTGGCGATCATCAGGTCGTACACGGTGACGACTAAAGCTTCCTCGCCGTCTGCCAGTTCAATTTTACGGCTGCCCAGTTTGTGGGTCAGGGTGTCGCTGATCTCAACGGATTTGAAGTGCTCGTGCTTGATACCGCCGAAATACGGGAAGGCAACGTCCACAATTTCGTCGTGCTTTTTAACCATCGACAACTGCAGGTTCACGTCTTCTGTTTTTGCAGTTTGCTTCAGGTTCCACTTGCCTTTTTGACCCCAGCGGTAACCAATGGAGCCGTTTGGCGCGGTTAGCTGGTTGGTGGTTTCATCAATGGCAATGGTTTTCCACTCGGGGTTGTTCTCTTCGCCCAGTCCGCCCACCAGATCGCTGGCGCGCAGGAACCGGCCCGGCACATAACGGCCGTCTTCCATTTTGTCGAGTTTCACCAGGTACGGCATATCGGTGTAGCGGCGCACATAATCGGTAAAGTAAGCGCTGGGGTTATCAACGTGAAACTCTTTCAGAATCACGTGGCCCATGGCCATACCCAGCGCGGCGTCGGTGCCTTGCTTGGGGTTCAGCCACTCATCAGACAACTTGGCAACTTCGGCGTAATCCGGGGTAATGGCAACGGTCTTGGTGCCTTTGTAGCGCACTTCGGTAAAGAAGTGGGCATCCGGAGTACGGGTTTGTGGAACGTTGGAGCCCCAGGCAATGATGTAGCTGGAGTTGTACCAGTCTGCGGATTCGGGAACGTCGGTTTGCTCGCCCCAGGTTTGTGGGGAAGCCGGCGGCAGGTCGCAGTACCAGTCGTAGAAGCTCAGGCACGTGCCACCAATCAGCGACAGGTAACGGCTGCCCGCCGCGTAAGACACCATGGACATCGCAGGAATCGGCGAGAAGCCGATGATGCGGTCCGGGCCGTGCTTTTTCGCGGTATAAACGTTAGACGCTGCAATCAGCTCGTTCACTTCGTTCCAGTCGGAACGCACAAAACCGCCCATACCGCGGCGTGGCTTGTATTCAGCGGTTTTCTTCGGATCTTCCACGATGGAAGCCCAGGCATCGACCGGGTCGTTAAACTGGATGCGAGCGGCGCGCCAGAGCTGCATCAGATGCTTGCGCATCAGTGGGTACTTCAGGCGGTTAGCGCTGTACATGTACCAGGAATAGCTCGCGCCACGAGGGCAACCACGGGGCTCGTGGTTCGGCAGATCCGGGCGGGTACGGGGGTAATCGGTTTGCTGGGTTTCCCAGGTTACCAGACCGTTTTTAACGTAGATTTTCCAGCTGCAAGAGCCGGTGCAGTTTACGCCGTGGGTGGAACGCACAACTTTGTCGTGCTGCCAGCGCTGGCGATAGCTGTCTTCCCAGTCACGGTTTTCGGTATGGGTTTCGCCGTGGTCGCCAGAAAAGGATTCACGCTTTTTGCTGAAGTAGCTCAGCTTGTCGATCAAATGACTCATGGTCTCTCTCTCCGTTTGCCGGATCGCGTTAACGATTTGAGACCATTGTGTGACAACCCAATAGCGAAAGCAGCGTGGTTACTACCTCTTAACCAGCCCCTACCACCAGGGGGGTAGACGGCACCTAGACCACCCGAGACTGTGAGAAAGACAGCTCCCGGCGTTCACGCCGCCGGGTGTTTCGGGCGAACAATAAAATACAGGCTACCAGCATCACGAACAGCAGCATGAACACGGCAGAACGCACATTCAGCCAGGCGTTGATGGCGGCAAATACAATGGGCAACATGAATGCCACAGCGAACGCACCCAGCAGCAAAACGCCCGCCACTACCGCAGCCGCTTCACGGCTGGCTAAAATAATCATCCGCTGCAGAGCACCAATAGCTGAGCCCAGGGCTGCTCCGAGCATAATCATCACACCGCCTTCGCACACCCGCGGCAGCAAAAGTTCTAGATGATAAGAGCGCCCAACACCTTGTACCGAGAGAGTCATCGGTGGGTAAGACAACACAAATAGCGCCGCCAGCGCCAACAGCAAAGCCCATATAACGACCCGGCTGCTACCTAAACGATCGGCCAGCGCACCGCCCGCAATCTGTGCCAGAGCGCCCGGCAATACAAACCACAAAGCCTGATGCGCACCCAGGCCTACCGGCAGGCCCGAGCGTGCTGACAGGTAATCCGGCAGCCACAGGGCCAATGCGAAAAAACTGCCGGCAATAACAGAAAAATAACCACACAAATGCCAAACTCCTGGCGCACAACATTTGCGCCAGGCCGTGGCATTGCTCGCAAAAGGTGTGGTTTGGTCGTCGGGCTCGGTGAGCATCAGAAACAGTGCCAATATCAGCAGCAGCACAATGACATAAGCCAAAGGAACGCCTTGCCAGGAGTAGGCCTGGTGCAGAAGTGGCACCAAGTAATAATTGAAATCGGCCCCGGTAATACCCGCACCAAACACACCCAACACCAGCCCGAGCCGTTGCGGCCGGCAATGAATGGTTACAAATTGCAGACCCGCACTGTAAAAACCACCGGCCAGGCCTAAACCACCAGCGGCGAGAATATAACCAGCAAAACTATCGGCAAAGAACACTAGCGCCATACTTAACGCCAGGCCTGTAAGGCACCACAACATGACTTTTCTGGCACCCCACATACCCGCAAACAGTCCTGCCGGGACCGCTAGCAATGCGCTCACCGCCATCGGCATTGCCAATAACAGGCCAAACTGAAGCTCGCTCAGCTGAAAATCGTTGCGCAGAGTTACGCCGACCACCGCAAACAGGGTCCAGCAGGCGGCCGCAATAATGAAACCGGCCAGCGCTAGTGGTAACACTAACAACAGCGATGCATAGCGCTCTTCGCCCCGTTCGTCATCCGATTCGGTGCTGTCGACCGATAGCTGTAAAGCTCGGATTTCGGACGGCCCTGGCCCCACATTCATCGGCTTTATCCTGTTGGCAGACGTGACTTTGAGTGTCTTACTTTACCTGTCTGGCGGTCAAAGACTATGATGGCTTAACAACCTCGTGGGTAGCTGTCTATCCGTAAAGAGGTAGTTGGCATTCAATCAATACCCACTCGCCACCTAAAAAACCCTATGACCTCCAGAAGCTCACTCGTTAACCGGATTGCCATTGCCGTCAGTGCGGTTGTACTCACCGCCATTGTCAGTATGGGGGCCACTCTAGGGGTGTCACAAAGCATTGCCGGTAACGCCACCGCCATCAACCTGGCGGGCACTCTGCGTATGGGCGCGTATCAGTTGTTGGCGCAGGTAGCGCGACTGGAAGACCAGAATACCGCCAATGGGCGCCAGGCCCTGGACCAGATGGTAAGCCGCTACGATCAACGCCTGGTCCACGCTGATATTATCCAGTCATTACCACTTGCTACCGATCACCCGCTGGCGCAACGCTACCGCGACGTAGTCAACCAGTGGGACTCCAGCGTTAGCCCCATGCTGGCACAACACCGTCCCGGAGACCCGCTAACAGGCTCTATGATTAACACCACCCAAAGCTACGTGGACAATGTCGATGTGCTGGTGTCTATGCTTGAACATCGCACCGAAGCCCGCATCCGCCTGCTGGACCTGATACAGGTGATCAGTCTGGTGTTCGCTATCCTGATCGTATTGGCATTGTTTCTGGACTTGAAAAAGCGAGTTCTGCGGCCGCTACGAAAACTGGTGAGCATTGCCGAATCCGTGAGCAAGCAAGATTTTTCCCGCAAGGCCGAGCTGAGCGGCTCTGATGAGCTGGCGCAGCTCGGGTCGGCGTTTGACCAGATGACCAGCGAGCTGGCGCTCACCTACTACGAACTGGAAAGCAAGGTCAAAGCCAAAACCGAAGAGCTGGAGAAAAGCCACGCTGCGCTCGAATTACTGCATTCGTCCAGCCGCACTCTGTTTGCGAATCACAGCTTGTGCGATGGTGCATTGCCCATGTTGAAGCAGCTGGAGCAGATGCTCGGCATAGGCCCTATCAATCTGTATCTGCACGACAAAGCCTCCGCAGAGCCGGTTCAAGCCGTCACTACTGCTACAATGGTGCGCCCATTTTACTGCCGCGATCACAGCTGCAGCGCCTGCCTGGTGACCGAAGAGGAACACGACGAGCTGCCAATGCCCGGCAATGACGGGCGCCGTTTGCTGCTGCCCATTCGCACCCCCGGCCAACTGCTGGGCACACTGGAAGTCTGGTACCCGGCCTCACAGGAGTTGTCTAAAACCGCACGAAGGCTGTTGGAAACTCTAAGCGATCAGCTGGCCACAGCCATATTTCTGGAGCGGCAAATTACCGAAGAACAACAGCGGACGCTGGCCGAAGAACGCACCGTTATTGCCCGCGAGCTCCACGATTCCCTGGCCCAGTCTTTGTCATACCTTAAAATCCAGGTTACTCGATTGCGCAGAATGAACATGGACGGCCCACAAAAAACCGGTTATGACGCGGTATTAGACGAACTGAGCACCGGTTTAAGCAGCGCCTATCGTCAGTTACGGGAACTGTTAGCGACCTTCCGCTTGAAGCTGGACACACCGGACCTTGGCGCCGCACTGCGCCAGACCGTGCACGAGTTTTCCGGGCGCATGGCCAAACCCGTCAATCTGGTGTACAAGCTGCCCGCACAGACGCTTTCACCCAATGAAGAAATCCACACGCTTCAAGTTGTGCGCGAGGCGCTGGCCAACGCGGTAAAGCACAGCAAGGCCGAAGCGGTGTGGGTCGACGTCAGTTTCGAATCTCCGCAGGTTAAGGCTAAAATCCGTGACAACGGTCGCGGGCTACCCGATTCAGGTCAGCCAGAGAACCATTACGGCATGATCATTATGCAAGACCGCGCCCGCTCACTGGGCGGCCAGCTAACGGTCGCTAATCATCCGCAAGGAGGGGTGGAAGTGAGTTTGCATTTTATTCCCCACGCCCGAAACCTGATCCCGGTTAAACCGGCAAACAACCCGCAAACCGCGGATTCCAATTGACGGTTTACCCACACAAAGAGAGAGCCATGTCTGATACACCTGCAAGCATATTGTTGATAGATGATCACCCTTTATTGCGCAAGGGCATCAAGCAACTGATCGAAATGGAACCAGATCTTGAGGTAGCAGGCGAGGCCAGCAATGCGACGGACGGCGTGCGCATTGCTCTGGAACTGGAGCCAGACCTGATCCTGATGGATCTGAATATGCCGGATGTGAGCGGTATTGAAGCCTTGCGGCAGCTACGAGCCCACAACATCAGCTCGCGCATTATTATGTTCACCGTGTCAGATCAGCAAGACGATGTGGTTGAAGCATTACGCGCTGGTGCCGACGGCTATCTTCTAAAGGATATGGAACCGGAGGATATGATTAAACAGCTGCACCAGGCCGCCGTAGGAAAGCTGGTCATCAGCGAACGCCTTACCTCCCTGCTGGCAGACGCACTGCGCAATAACAAATCGCAACAGCCGGCGCGGCCAGACTTCGACAGCCTGACGCCAAGAGAAAAAGACATTCTGAATCTCATCGCCGAAGGTCTGTCTAACAAGATGATCGGCCGCAAGCTGGATATCAGCGACGGCACGGTCAAAGTGCACGTGAAGCACTTGCTAAAAAAACTCAATTTGCGGTCGCGGGTGGAAGTCGCAGTGTGGGCTGTTGAAGAGGGTCTGCACAAGAGCTGAGCGATATCAACGCGGCACGGGCCAGCCTTGGTTAATGTAGGTGTTTCCAGACGCGCCCTTAGCGGCGTGTTTGACCAACAACGGAGACACTCATGGCCCTGCACATGCCAACCTTTTTGCCTCGCCCCTCGCTAACCGCATTCCATACCCTGCCAGGCATGTCGCGTGTGCAGGCCACAAGCCAAAAACTGATCGCTAACCCGTTAATGACCGATTCACTGGCGCTGCTGAACGAGTATCTACCCTCGCCTTCTCCGTTATTGGCCACTATTGATCATCATATTCCGCTGGTGTTGAAGCAGCTGATCATCGAAGCGCCGTTGAACGGGTTGTTTGCCGAGGCCATTGCCGACGGCGAGTTTGATGATTTTGAAGGGCACAGAATTCGCCTGGAACTGAATGGCGGTCAGCCCGGCGTCACCTTTGGGTTCTGGGCGGGCAGGCTGCGCATTGTAGACGGCCCAGGTGAGGCGACCATTCGGGGTTCTCTGAGCGCTTTCAAAACCCTGGCCGAACAGAATCAGGACCCAGACCAGCTGTTTTTCCAGCGCCGCATTGTGATTGAGGGCGACACTGAACTGGGCCTGGCACTGAAAAACCTGCTGGACAGCCTGGAATGGAAACTTAATATCCGCCAATTGCTTTTCTTCTGAAATCTTTTACTGCTGGAGCCATATCAAATCCGTGCCGCCCTATGGGATGGCTCCCTCGGTTTACGAAGTTTAGGAGGTTTTGCATGGCAAAATGCATTGTGATCAGGCAGCTCAGGATTGGCAGCCTGGAAAAGCTTGCGGGTACCGAAACGCTAACGGGCATACACAAACGGGAGATCGATTCCGCCTACCTGAATGCCAGCGGCCTAAGCGATGACCAGCAGGGTGACAAGCGCCACCACGGCGGTCCTGAAAAAGCGTTGCATCATTTTGCCTCAGACCACTATGCTTGGTTACGGCGCAAGCTCCCTGTTCCAGCCTCAGAACATTGCCAACCTGGTGCTTTTGGCGAAAACCTGGTGACTGACGGACTTACCGAATCCGATGTTTGCGCCGGAGATATTTTTGAGCTTGGAGAGGCCATCATTCAGGTATCCCAGCCGCGCCAACCCTGCTGGCGGCTGAATCTGCGCTTTGACATACCGGATATGTCCCGCCGACTGCAAAACAGCCTTAGAACAGGGTGGTACTACCGGGTTCTGCAGCTCGGCATGATCAGCAACGGAGACACGCTGATACTCAAGGAGCGTCCCCATGAAGACTGGCCGCTTAGCCGGGTATTGTCCGTGCTTTATGAAAACACCATGAATCAGCACGCCCTTACAAACATGGCGGAGATGAAAGAGCTCTCCCCTAATCTTCGCCAGCTCGCGAAACAACGCCTTGAAACACAACAGGTCGAAGACTGGGAGAGACGGTTATTTGGTCCGGCATCGGTCGTGATGTAATTTTTGCTACGCGGAGCTAAAGCATGCGGCCATTGCAGGTGACCAAGGTATGAAACACGATCTAAAAAGCCTGTCACCGGCCTATTTTGGCATTGTGATGGCAACCGGCATCATATCGTTAACCGCTCACATGCTGGGTTTTGATCTGATAGCCATCAGCCTGTTCACTGTAAACATAGGCTTCTACGGGGTTTTGTGGGCGGCTACATTTGCCAGGTTTCTGAGGTATCGTCGAGAATTCCTGCTCGATGTTATAGATCACCTTCGTGGTCCCGGGTTTTTTACCCTGCCTGCCGGCTCCAGTGTTCTTGGCAGCCAGTTCATTATGTTGACGGATTACACTCTGGCCGGCCGAATTCTCTGGGTGGTTGCCATACTGCTTTGGCTTTGGCTGACGCTGACCTACACCATATTTACGGCGTTCACGGTCAAAGAGGAAAAGCCGTCTCTGGATAAAGGCATTACGGGAGGGTGGCTGCTTGCGGTGGTGGCAACCCAGTCAATTGCGGTACTCAGTGCGTTGATTGCGGTGGATATGCCACAACCTTACAAACTCGGCATTAACTTTCTGGCGCTATCCATGTGGCTCTGGGGCGGTATGCTGTACATCTGGATGATGTCGTTAATCTTCTATCGCTATACGTTTTTCAAGTTTTCCCCTAGTGACCTTGCGCCCCCGTACTGGATAAATATGGGCGCCATGGCCATTTCGACACTGGCCGGCTCGTTGCTGATCGTGAACGTTAAAGATGCGCCTTTTCTGGATTCACTGCTGCCATTTCTAAAAGGCTTTTCGGTTTTTTATTGGGCAACTGGAACCTGGTGGATACCCATGCTTTTTATTCTGGGTATATGGCGGCACGTTTATAAGCGCTTCCCACTGGAATATGACCCTTTGTATTGGGGTGCGGTGTTCCCTTTGGGTATGTACGCCGCCAGTACCCATGAAATGGCGGCTGCTCTGGGCTTTCACTTTCTTGATTTCATACCCATCAGCTTTTTCTATCTTGCCCTCGCGGCCTGGGCAGTGACTTTTGTTGGACTTGTGCGATCGTTCAAGCCGGCGAAACTGCACGATTGACGACTGGGGGCTTATTGTTCGGCGTCACCCGAGATCTGTCTGTGCACCCGCAAGCTGGTAATTAGAACAGGTTCTGGCGTATACGCTTTCGGGCCCGTTGCACTCTCGGCTGCTACCACGAAACGCTGGAGAAGCAATATGAAACCCTGGACAGCAGCCAAGGCGATGACGATCTTTCCTGGCCCAAAACACTCGGGAAGCGGATCTGTTTCGGGAACTGGCCGCCAACCAGCAGACCGAGGCCCGCCTGCAATCGCGAGAAATCGGCAGGTTGGATATGTAACAGCATCCGCCAGAATGAATTTACCATCGTTAATTGATGGCGCGTGGCATCGGGTTCTTTTTTTGCACATTCCGCTTGTTTGTTTGGATCATCTGCTAACCTTCAAACTGAATACTTCTTTTTTTCTAGGGCATCAAGCCGATGCTTGGGGGAACAACGCCATGAGTGGTTTTATCGTCAGGCTATACCGCTATAACCCCGAGCAGGATGAAATACCTTACAACCAGGATGTTGAGGTGGGCGACGAGTTCCGAAGCCGCATGGTGCTGGATGTACTGGAGCACCTGAAAACCCGGGATACCACGCTCACGTTCCGGCGCTCTTGTCGAGAAGGTGTTTGTGGCTCTGACGGGCTCAGCATGAATGGCCGCAATGGCCTGGGTTGCATTAGTGCGGTCGCGGACGCCTTGGGTAAGAAGAACGTTCTGGAAATTCGCCCACTACCAGGTATGCCCGTGATCCGCGATTTGGTGGTTGACCAAGCACTGTTCTTCAAGCAGTACGAACGTATTCAACCATGGTTGATCACCGACACCCCAAATCCAGCGATCGAAAGACTGCAAAGCCCGGAGGACCGCGCAAAACTTGATGGATTGTACGAATGCATTCTCTGTGCTTGCTGCTCATCTGCCTGTCCGTCTTGGTGGTGGAATCCGGAGAAATACATCGGACCAGCGGGCTTGCTTCAAGCTAACCGGTTTTTGGTGGACTCACGGGACACTGCCACCCGCGAGCGTTTGGCAAAACTGGGCGATCCGTTCAGTGTGTTTCGCTGCCGTGGGATAGGTAATTGCATGGCGTACTGTCCGAAAGGGCTCAACCCCATGAAGGCCATTGGCCATATCAAAACGATGCTGCTGCGGGAACAGGTATAGTCAGCCATGTCCATTTGCTGGTTCAGATCATTTGACCCAATATCCGCCAATTGTTTCCGTTCTAACTATCTTTGAGCCCATCACGATGGCTACAGTGGCGACATCAACAGTCGCCACAGCATGTATTACTTCCAGTAGTTATTTGCGGCAGCCACGGTTTGAAAATGAACAGCAATCACTTCCGATGCATGTCTGGGCCTTCTCGTTCCAAAGTATCGTTTTCAACTATCTAGCCTCTCGCAACCAAGCGACGCAAGCGCGCCATCACGTCCAGGTTGTTGCTTTCCATCGCCTCCAAGGCCTTTAAAGCATCTTCTGCGCGGCCGTCATGATGAGCTCGCACAGCGTCTTTGGCATAAATGTGTACCAGCCGATGGGGCTCTTCAATGGCTCTAAAATCCACCTGGCCCGCGAACTGTTTATGGCCTCCCCCTTGATAATACCATTGCCCCAATGCGCACTCCGTGGCGTCAGGCAAGCTGTCGGCTGCCTTGTCAGAAAGACCTGCCAGAATCTGGTATACGGTCAGCTTAATGTCGAGCTCTTCAAGATTGGCCAACTCAATTTCAGACAATACAGCGGCGTGCCCTAATGCATCCGAAGACGTACCGGCCATATCAATCAACATCAGCAACCGTTCGCGTGCGCCATCAGCCTCTGCGGCAAGCTTTTCCATTTCTTCGCTATTAGAACGGCTGGCCCCGGCCACAATTTTTGTCTGCGTTCGAATACGCTCGATGGCTGACTCAATTTCTTGGGTAGCCTCGCCTGCACGGAAGGCAAGATTTCTGACCTCTGTTGCCACCACACTGAACCCGCGCCCATGTTCGCCAGCGCGGGCAGCCTCAATGCTCGCATTCAATGCCAACAGCGACGTTTGGTCAGAAACACCGTCAATTACATCCACCAGTGATGTAATGCTGCCAGTTTCAGATTCCAAAGAGTCCATATCCCGTGCCGAGCTGGCAGCACTATTGCGGGCATCTCCTAGTCTTTGCACCAGCGATACCATCCGGTCTCTTACTTGTCCGGATTCATCTCGTGTCCTCAGCGCCTCACTGCGGCGGGACCCCAGAAGCTGCGACAATTCACTGAAAGAACCCTTCAGTTCTTTCAGTGAATTGCCAAACTGGCCTAGCCCTGCCATCAAACGTCGGCTCAACGCCTGCTGCGTTTTTACCTCCTCTAGCGCGCTGGCTTCTGCTTCGAACCGGAGTTCAAGAAGACGTTTGTCTTCGTTGAGCTGCGCCACACTGTTATGTACCGCAGACAACTCCAGCTCAAGCACTTTAGCCCGCTGTTTGTACTGCCAAAAAAACATGGTGAGGCTCCGACAACAAAATAGATTTATATTATATACATGTTTTAGGCGCAGCGTAAGGAAATTTAATGACGCTTTATACCATCGGTGCCCAAAGCCGATCCGCCACCAGATCCATCCCCGGTTTGCCGTACCAGTAGCCGTTACAGGGGGGCGCTTCCACCAATTGCAGTGGGTCAATATCTGGCATTTCACCCCGTCGCACCTGATCAAAGCGCTGCACCACCTCGGCCATACCTTGGTGTTCCGGACTCAAACGCACGGTATCAACACCCATGGCGACCATATCCGGAAGCTCCCGCAATAAATCATAACGGGCGCCAGACAAGGTCGATGTACCGTTCAGGCGAAACAGCTCCTGGGCTTCACGGGACCGCAGTTCCAAACCATCTGGATGCTGTAGGCAGCGAAATTCACAGTTGTCTTTTGGCAGGTTGTAATGGCGTGCGGTAAAGCAGCGCGACGACCAGGCCAACGGTAAAAAACCCCAGGCAAACACTTCCGCCGGCAAATCCAGGCCTTCGGCTTTTAGCTCTGTAATCAGCTCGACCAGAGTTTCACGGCCCAGCTCCACGGGCAGGTTCCATCCCTTCAAACCCCGCTTTGCCAGCACCTTCAACGTCGCAACGTTGTAAATGTTCAAGCCTGGCCCCGTTACAAAGGGCAAATTATTGCTACTGGCCAGCTGCAGCGCGCTTTGGTCATTGGCTTCAATCAGGTAATCCTGTTGACTGCAAATGCGGCGCAGCAGGCGCAGATCAGCTTCGGATTCAATCAGGGTTTGGGTGGACAGCACCACCTGCTTGCCAGCGTCTTTCAGTACGTCCGCGATTTCTAGCCAGTCGGCGAGTTTCAGTTCGCGGCGGCGGGCGCATACGGTTTCACCCAGGTACACCGTGTCTACCGGCCATTCCGCAGCGTTGGCGTAGAAATCAAACACGGTTTGCCGTGACCAAAACCAAAGTACAGGGCCTAATGAGAGTTTGAGCATAGGATATTTCACCTTATTTCCATTTGCGGTGATAGGCGCCGATGGTGGTCAAGCCGCCTTCTGACAAACCTGCCAGAGTGGCATTCCAGGCCGGGTCTACCGCAAATTCAGCGGCGCTATTTTCAAGCCTGTCCAGAGCCTGGCGCCAGGTGCGGGCCACGTCGGCGATATAAGCAGGACTGCGCTGGCGGCCTTCTATTTTCACCGCGCTGATGCCCAGTTCTTGCAACTGCGGAAGCAGGTCTATGGTATTCAGGCTGACCGGTTCTTCAATGGCATGGTAAACGCTACCTTCTACTTCAAAGCGACCTTTGCACAGGGTTGGGTAACCGGCGGATTCGCCCTTGCCGTAGCGGTCAATCAGGATGCCATTAAGCCGCGATTCCAATCCCTGCAGAGTTTCCTGCCAGCGCACGGCTTTGGCCGGCGAGCAGGCACCGCGGGTGTTAGGAGATTCATCGGTGATATAGGAAGACAAGTAACAGCGGCCTTCGGCCATAATGCACAGGCTGCCAAAGGCGAACACTTCAAGCTCTACCGGGCTGTGCTTCGCCAGGCCGCGAATCTGGTCCAGCGATAGCACCCGTGGCAACACCGCACGACGAATGCCAAAATTATCTTTATAAAAGCGTAACGCTTCGTAGCTGGTTGCTGACCCCTGTACAGACAAATGCCTGTCTATTTGGGGGTAGCGGCTAGCGGCATAATCCAACAATCCCATGTCTGCCAGAATCAACGCATCTATGCCCAGCCTTGCGGCTCGGTCTACCGCGGAGATCCAGGTTTTCCAGCCCTGAGGCTGAGGAAAGGTGTTGATTGCACAGAACACCCGCGCGCCGTTTTTGTGGGCGTACTCAATGCCTTCTGCTGCGCGTTTGTCGTTAAAATTCAAACCTTTAAACTGGCGAGCATTGGTGCTGTCTTTAAAACCAATGTAAACCGCGTTGGCGCCGTTATCCACCGCTGCTTTCAGCGCCGGCAAGCTGCCGGCCGGACATACAAGTTCCATAACCGTCTTCCATACATAGAGTTACGAAACCATACGCCGTGCAATCTGCAGTGCATTGACCTTTGTCAGGGGCCCACCAGATACCCCTAGATAGGTATTCTGCGTAGTAATACTAAGCTAGACGTTAATCTGCTTCTTTCTTAGACTCCCACCACCGTCCACATCTTAAGTTGTCAGATTCCCATGAGCACACTTCTCCCGACTGGTCTTGGTTTAATCCTTTACACCAAAAAGACAGGCACGCCTGACTCACCATCAAAAACCGGCCCTCTGCGCAGGAGAACGCTATGAATTGGCTTAGATCGTTATCTATGCGCAGCAAACTGATAGCTCTTGTTTTACCGGTGCTTTTGGCCATGCTGTTGTTCGCCAGCCAAAGCGTCATCAGCAACTATGGTGATTTAAAAGGGATGCGTGAACTGCAGGGCATGACTGACCTCGTGGCCCTTGCCGATCCTGTGCTCGACGCTCTTCAGGTAGAGCGCGGCCGTTCCGCCGTTGTGTTGTCCAGCGTTGCCGGCAGCGATGAAAGACGCGCCGCAGTACAGGCGCTGCAAACCCAGCAACAGCGCACCGATCAACAGCTGGCAGAATACCGTCGCCAGCTACCCGATATGATGCAGGCCCAAAAATTTGATCCTGGTGTTCTGTCCACTATCGAAGAATCTCAAAGCAGCCTGTCGAACCTGGCCACTTTGCGTCAATCCGTACTGGATGGCCGCGTGACACCCCCGGAATCAGCAGCGCGCTATACGGCTTTGATCCGCCAGCTGATTGACCGCATTCCATTGATTATCCGCCGCACCGACAACGCCGAACTGACCCGCCAGGTAAACGCTTATTTGAATATGGCTGAGGCCGCCGAGAACGCAGGGTTTGAGAGGGCCCAGGGCGCATCATTGATCAACGCCGGTGATTTCAATCTGGGCCGTCTGCAGCAGCTGGCTGAATTAGCCGGTGCACAAAGCGGGCACATGAGCGCAGCCATTGCCATGCTGCCGAGGGCCTCACCACGGCGCCAGAGACTGGTGGATTTTGAAGCGTCGAACCAAAGCCTTGCCTTGACTGAAATGCGCAACACACTGTTCAGTTCGGCCGCGGGTATATACGCTCTTGATACCAATGGATGGTTCGACGCAACCACCAACCGTATTCAAGCCATGAACCAGGTTCGCATCCTGATATTGGATGAAACCCACAACAGAGCCCAACACCACGTTGACAACGCTCGCTCAAAACTTATCACCGCAATAGTGCTGGCGAGCCTGGCTGCGCTGATTGCCCTGGTGCTGATGGTACTTCTTGTTCATGCGATTAACCGGCAAATAACCAATTTACTCGACGGCATCCGTTTTGCCATGGACAACAAAGATCTGCGCCAGCCCATTGTGATTACCAGCAGCGATGAACTTGGGTCCTTTGGTAAAGCCACCAACGAGTTATTCAGTGTGTTCGGGCGAGCACTGAAACTGATCGACCAGTCCAGCATACAGCTAGCCACGGCGACCGAAGAGACCAGCTCCACCGCGAGCCATAATGCGGAGCAAATCCGCAGCCAGCAGCAACAGATCGAGCAGGTTGCAGCGGCAACCGAAGAAATGTCTGCCACGTCAGAAGAAATTTCACGCAACGTGCAGCAGGTGGCAGATGCGGCCAACAGCGCTATGGCGAAAAGCAAAACCGGCGAGCAAGTGCTGCACAGCAGTGTTAGCCGTATCCGCTCGCTGGCAGATTCGGTGCAGCAGGTTAATAAGGTGATTGCAGAGCTGGAGGAGCGCAGCAGCCATATCAGTGACGTAGTCAATGTGATTCGTCAGGTAGCAGAACAGACCAACCTGCTGGCCCTGAACGCCGCTATTGAAGCCGCCCGCGCCGGTGAGCACGGCCGCGGCTTTGCGGTGGTAGCCGACGAAGTGCGGACTCTGGCACGCCAGACCCATGAATCGACCACCCGCATCGAAGATATCATCAAGGGCGTGACGGATATGACCGCAAGCGCCAGCCGATCCATCATAAGTAGCCACAAGTTGGCGACTGAAACCAGCCAACAGGCCGAAGAGCTGGAACAGACCTTTGCGGATATTCTGGCCGACGTTAACAACATTTCAGGCATGGCCACGCAGATTGCCGCTTCTTCTGAGGAGCAGGTATCGGTCACCCGAGAGGTCGCCGGCAATATGGAATCGGTTAGCGAATCAGCACTGCTGACCCTGACCGGCTCCCAGGAAATCACCCAGGTGACTGAAGAGCAGGCTCGCCTGGCGCGCCAACTGCATGACCTGGCCAACGAGTTCAAGGTTGCCACGGCTTAGATTTAACGGTGAAAAAAAAGGGTGCCGTGAAGGCACCCTTTTTTATGTTCCAGATTGCTTTAACAGAAATCAAGGTAGGCTTACCAGAGTAGAACTGCCCGAATAAACATCAGATAATTCGTGAAAACCGCTGAGTGGCCCCTTCTTTGCGATAGGCATCAAAAATCTGACAAATGGCACGAATAAGCAGCCGTCCAGCGGGCTGCACCTGCAGTACGCGGCCGTTATCTGCAATTAACTCATCTGCCATCATTGGCTTAAGGCGCGACAGCTCATCGGCGAAATACTGGTCAAAATCTTCGTTCCATTCGGCGGCAAATTGCTGACGATCCAGACGGAACTGGCAGATCAGCTGGCCTATTACCCAGCGTCGCAAACGGTCGTCACGGGTCAGGTTCACGCCTTTTGTGATCGCCAGTTGGCCTGAATCTATCGCGGCCTCCCAGGATGGCAGATCGTGGTTGTTCTGGAAGTATGCGTCATCGGTCTGGCCAATGGCCGACACACCCAAAGACACCAGATCGCAATCCGAGTGGGTGGTGTAACCCTGGAAATTGCGATGCAGGCGACCGGCGCGCTGGGCTAGCGCCAGGCTGTCATCCGGTTTGGCAAAGTGGTCCATACCAATGTATTCGTAGCCGGCAACCAGCAACCGATTAATGGTGTTGTGCAAAATAGTCAGCTTTTGCTGCGGCGTGGGCATGGTGTCGCCCTTGAGCCGTGTTTGCGGGTAGAACCGCTCTGGCAGATGGGCGTAGCTGAACACCGACAGCCGGTCTGGCGACATGTCGATCACTTCTTCCAGTGTTGCCGCAAAGCTGTCCGGGGTCTGGTACGGCAGGCCGTAAATCAGGTCAAGGTTAATGGAACCAAAGCCCAGGCGGCGCGCTTCATTCAGCACGCCGCGGGTCATTTCTTTGGATTGCACCCGGTTGACCGCTTTTTGAACCTGAGGATTCACGTCCTGCACGCCCAGGCTGATGCGGTTAAAGCCCAGCTCCCACAGGGTAGACAATGTGTCTTGGTCTACTTCGCGCGGGTCGATTTCGATACTGTAGTCGTGGCTGCCATCGGTTTGCAGATTGAACAGTTCGCCGTAGCCGTGTATCAATTCGCGCATCACATCGCGGGGCAGGAACGTTGGCGTTCCGCCGCCCAGGTGCAACTGTTTCACCGGCCGGTCAGCACCGAATAATTCGGCTTGCATGGCCGCTTCTTTCAGCAGGCGCTGCACATAAGGCTGGGCATTATTACGTTTCTTGGTGATCACTTTGTTGCACGCGCAGTAGTAGCACAGGTGCGCGCAAAACGGGATGTGAGTGTACAACGACAGCGGTCGGCCGGTGGCCTTGCTGCGTGCGGCCGCCTGCACCATATCGTTAATCGGATACGTCTGATTGAATTCCACCGCCGTAGGGTAAGAGGTATAGCGCGGGCCGCTCAGGTCGTAGCGGCGAATCAGCGCGTCGTCCCAGGTAAACTCGGGCAGAATAATGGTGTCAGAAGACGGAACTGCGGTTGTGGAAGCCATAAATAAAAACTCTGAGCGCCTTGGATATGGAGCAGGCTGTAAACCGGCATCGTAACCGTGTTTCAGCGCAGCCATTTTGATTCGAATCATCTGTGAAACCGGCAACAGTATATCAAATCGGAAATAACCCAGCTGTTGCGCTTGTTGAGTATGTTGCCTACCCCTTTTGGAACACACACTGTTTGGATAAAGCACTATGGCTAACCTGATTTTGATTCTCGCAGACCAGCTAACGCCAGGCCTGAGCGCTCTGGAAGGCGCCGATCGCGATACCGACCGCATTGTTATGGCGGAAGTTCACAGCGAGGCCAGCTACACCAACCACCACAAGAAAAAACTGATACTGCTGTTCAGTGCCATGCGCCATTTTGCCAGCCAGCTGGAAGCCGACGGCTACAGCGTGCATTACCAGCGCTATCACCCCGATAACACGGCGCAAAGCCTGGAACGGGTGATGGCCGAGCAAATAAACGCCCACCAACCCGAGCGCATTATTACCACCGAGTGCGGCGAATGGCGTCTGCACAACATTATCAGCCAGTGGCATAAAGCCCTGGGGGTGACCACAGAAATTCGCGTGGACACCCGTTTTATTGCCACTAAACAAGAATTTGCCGACTGGGCCGAAGGTCGCAAACAGCTGCGCATGGAGTATTTCTACCGGGAAATGCGGCGTAAAACGGGGCTACTGATGACCCCAGAGCAAAAGCCTGAAGGCGGCGAATGGAACTACGACGCCGAAAATCGTCGCAAATGGACAGGCAAACCACCTGCTCCAGCGCCGTTCCGGATCGAACCGGATGCCGTCACCCAGGAAGTCATCAACATGGTTGAAGAGCACCTCGGCGATCATTTCGGCATCAGCGAAGACTTTCATTTTGCAGTGACCGCCGCCGACGCCGAGAAAGCCCTGGAACACTTCATTGACTACGCCCTACCCTGCTTTGGCGACTACCAAGACGCGATATCTGACCACGAAGACTGGTTGTTCCATTCCATATTGTCGCCCTACATAAACTGCGGTTTGCTAGACCCGCTTACCGTATGCGAGCAGGCGGCCCAAGCCTGGTACGCTGGGCGTGCGCCCATCAATGCGGTGGAAGGATTTATTCGTCAAATAATCGGCTGGCGCGAGTTTGTACGTGGTATTTACTGGCTGCACATGCCCGAGTACGCCCGCAACAACCAGTTGGGCAATGACCGCGCCCTACCCGGGTTCTACTGGACCGGCGACACCCGCATGCGCTGTATGCACAAAGCCATTGATGCCACCCGCCGTAATGGCTACGCCCACCACATTCAGCGTTTAATGGTTACCGGCAACTTCGCCCTGCTGGCTGGCATTACGCCGGATGACATTTGCGACTGGTATCTGGCAGTGTATGTGGATGCCTACGACTGGGTGGAACTGCCCAACGTGCTGGGCATGGTGATGCACGCCGACGGCGGCTATTTAGGCTCAAAACCCTACGCAGCCAGCGGTAAATACATCCAGCGCCAATCAGACCACTGTAAAAACTGCCATTACAAAGTGGCGAAAGCCACCGAAGACGACGCTTGCCCGTTCAACTCGCTGTATTGGCACTTTATTGACCGCCACCGCGATCAGTTCGCTAAAAATCCGCGCATGACTATGATGTATCGCAATTGGGAAAAACAAAAACCGGAGCGCCGCGACGCTTTGCTGAAACGCGCCAATTATCTGCTAGACAACCTGGACAGCCTGTAAAACTTCCGGGCAAGATCAACCATCAGGAAACCCCATGCGATGAAAATTGGTGAGGTATCCGGGCACGCATCCGTTCCCGTCGAAACGATTCGCTACTATGAAAAAATCGGTTTGCTACTAAAACCGGATCGAGACGCCAGCGGTTACCGTGTTTATGGCAATGTACACTTGAGTCGTCTTTTGTTTATTAAGCGCTGCCGTAACCTTGACATGACTCAGGACGAAATCCGCGAGTTGATTCGGCTGTCCGAAAACCCCGAAGCAGACTGCCATGAAGTGAATGCACTTCTGGCCCGTCACCTGAACCACGTGCGCGACCGGTTGAGTGAACTCGCGAATCTTGAAACGGCTTTGCAGCATCTGCAACAGGCCTGCTCAAAGACAGGCACCGTTGAGCAATGCGGCATTATGGGGGGCCTGAGTTCAGAGCTGGACGACCTGTCTGGCAACAACACAGACCAGCGCAATCACGTGCCCGGAACTCATAAACCGAGTAACCACTAAAACTTTTCGAAAACAGCTTGCCGGATATTGACCCTGTAGCTACTACAGGGTTTTTAATACACACCTACTTAATAAAAGGAGGTGTGTATGGCGTGCGGTTGCTCTGGTCCAGTACTAAAATCCCCGGCTCCGGGTTTTCGTCGCGCACTGTTGATTGCCCTTTGGGTTAATCTGGCCATGTTTTTTGTGGAAGGTGCTGCCAGTTTGCAATCTGGCTCCGTTTCCCTGATGGCGGACGCCATCGACTTCTTTGGCGATAGCGCCAACTACATTCTGTCACTTTCCGTTCTGTCCCTCGGCATGCTCTGGCGCGGGCGCGCGGCCATGGTTAAAGGTATTACCATGGTGGTGTTCGGCATAGTGGTTTTGGCCCGTGCGCTGTGGGTGATGGAACAGGGCGTTACCCCCGAACCGTTTACCATGGGCACCATTGGGCTGCTGGCGCTGATTGCCAACGTAGGCGTTGCATTGGTGCTTTTTCGGTTTCGGGATGGCGACTCTGATATGCGTTCAGTCTGGCTGTGCAGCCGAAATGACGCCATTGGTAACCTGGCCGTGATGGCAGCCGCTCTGGGCGTGTTCGGAACGGGAAGCGCCTGGCCGGATCTGAGTGTTGCCGCCATTATGGGCACCCTGGCCATATCGGCCGGTATCAGCGTTGTGCGCCATGCTCGAATGGATATTTCTGAGGCCAAAAGCCCCGCTGGCACCGAAGTAAAGACGGTGTTCCGCTAACCGAAAAACCTGCCAATCCTGCCACATACCTCTTTAGAGGTAACTCCCTTGCCTGCTGGCATGAAACCTCACAACGACCGATAATATTCATTACTGATACATCTTTTTGGCTCATTAATGAGTTCGTCAGGTAGTTCAAATCAACCAAGGGGGCATTCCAATGGCCGAACGCTTTACCAAAAGCATGGCCAGAAACATCTATTTGGGAGGAAGCACGTTCTTCATCCTGCTGTTTCTGATTCTGACTTTTGACACTCAATCGCGGGCGTTGCCCGAGCGAGATAACCGGGACCAGCTCACCGAGCAGGTTGTTAATGGCAAACACGTCTGGGAAAACAACAACTGCGTTGGCTGTCATTCTCTTATGGGTGAAGGCGCTTACTTTGCACCGGAATTGGCCAACGTATTCGACCGCCGCGGCGCCGGCAACAGCGACGTGTTCAAGGCGTACATGAACGCCTGGATGAACGCTATGCCCACCAACGCACCCGGCCGCCGGCAAATGCCGCAATTCAACCTTACAGACCAGGAAATCGAAGATCTGGCATCGTTCCTCGAATGGACGTCCAAGATTGACGATAACGGCTGGCCACCCAACATCGAAGGTTAAGGAAAAAATATGAAATACGAGTCTCAGCGGGTCGCCATGCCCTACTTCATCTTTGCCTTAATTCTGTTTGCCGGCCAGATCGTTTTCGGTCTGATTCTGGGCCTGCAATACGTGGTGGGTGACTTTCTGTTCCCGGAAATCCCTTTCAACGTTGCACGCATGGTTCATACCAATCTGCTGATCGTCTGGCTGTTGTTCGGCTTTATGGGCGCAACCTATTATCTGGTACCGGAAGAAGCGCAAACCGAGCTATACAGCCCGCTGCTTGCGCGGATTCTGTTCTGGGTATTTGCCGTTGCCGGCACGCTGACCATTCTGGGTTACCTGTTTGTGGATTACGCCACTCTGGCGGACATCACCATGAACAAACTGTGGCCCACCATGGGCCGGGAGTTTCTGGAACAACCGACTATTACCAAAATGGGCTTGGCCCTGGTGTTCATCGGGTTTTTGTTCAATATTCTGATGACTGCCCTCAAAGGCCGCAAAACCGTGGTCAATATTATACTGATCACTGGGCTGATCGGCCTGACCGTGCTGTGGATGTTCTCCTTCTACAACCCCGAAAACCTGACCACCGACAAGTACTACTGGTGGTTCGTAATACACCTGTGGGTTGAAGGCGTGTGGGAACTGATCATGGGCGCCATCCTGGCCTTTGTGCTGATCAAAATCACTGGCGTAGACCGGGAAGTCATCGAGAAGTGGCTGTACGTCATCATTGCCATGGCGTTGATTACCGGCATCATCGGCACCGGTCACCACTTCTTCTGGATCGGGCCATCCGAATACTGGCTGTGGCTGGGCTCGGTGTTCGGCGCACTGGAACCGATTCCGTTCTTCATGATGGTGCTGTTTGCCTTCACTATGATCAACCGGCGCAAACGTAATCACCCCAATAAGGCCGCGACTCTGTGGGCTATGGGCACTGCTGTGATGGCTTTTCTGGGAGCAGGCGTGTGGGGCTTTCTGCATACGCTGGCACCGATAAACTACTACACCCACGGCAGTCAGATCACTGCGGCCCATGGCCATATGGCGTTCTACGGCGCCTATGTGATGATCGTGCTCACCATCATTTCCTACGCCATGCCAATCATGCGCGGCCGCCCTTACGGCAACAGCAACGAGGCCCAGGTGGTGGAAATGTGGGGGTTCTGGTTGATGACCATCTCCATGGTGTTCATCACCCTGTTCCTGACGGGTGCAGGCATCCTGCAAATCTGGCTGCAACGTATGCCAGAAAGCGGTGAAGCACTGTCGTTTATGGTCACCCAGGACAAGATCGCAGTGTTTTACTGGGCGCGCCTGATCGCTGGCTGCTTCTTTTCCGGCGGGTTGGTAGTGTACTTCTGCAGCTTCTTCATTAAGGGACAAGCGTCTTTTGACGACGAAGTTCGTGGCCCCGCACGTCAGGACGCGTAAGCCCGCCACCCTGAAACCCATAGGGTAAATCCATAGGGCCGGAACACGTTTCCGGCCCTGCTTATCCGGAACGCAATTGTGACCGTGCAGCACGCGAATCCCAAAGACACACTTCAGGACAAGCGGCTGATCACCCGTGCTGCTTTCTTCGGGTTGTTCCTGCTGGCACCGGTGCTGAATATCTTTCGCTATGACCTGACGGAGACCCGGTTTGTATTACTTGGTTTTCCGCTCTCGTTCAATCTGAATCTCGACTGGGTGGTGCAAAGTTCTCCTGTAGACGTCGCCAGCCAGATACTGCTGTGGTTCATTCTTCCCATTCTGGTGCTGGTTCCCCTTGTACTCTGGGTTGCCTGGAAGTGGGGACGAATATACTGCGGCTGGCTGTGCCCGCATTTCTCTGTAGTGGAAACAATCAACCAACTGATGACACGTATTACCGGCCGCCCGACACTCTGGGAAGCCCTTAAAAAAGGCCGCCGCGGCAAGGTCATACACTGGGCGGGCTTGTCACTAGTTTGCGGTCTGATTGGTTTTTCTTGGGCCCTCGCTCTGCTTTCTTACCTATTGCCACCCATTCCGTTATATACGGACTTGATCACTGGCAACCTGGCGTTTTACCCGAGCATTTTTCTCGCCGCAGCAACCACGGCTTTCACGCTGGACTTTCTGTTTGCCCGCCATCTTTTTTGCAAATACGGTTGCGTGTTCGGCGTCGTACAGAGTATTGCCTGGATGGCCCATGGCCGCGGGCAGCTAGTGACCTTTGACACCCGCCGCGCCGAGGCCTGCCGCGACTGCACAAAAGCCTGCGACGAGGCTTGCCCTATGCGCCTGCCTACTCGCAGCCATAAACGCGCAAAGTTTTCCTGCACCCAGTGCCTGCAATGCGTGAGCGCCTGCCGTGAGGTGCAAAAAAACAACCCAGAAGGCAGCCTGCTGCACTGGCAACCGGGCGAGCCCAGCCGGCAGACTGTTCTGATTCCCAGCCACCAGCTTGGCAGCAAACCCGCCAGACAGCGGGCTGAACAGCGTCTGAGATGAGAGAAACTTAAGATGGAAGAGTGGGTCGGCTACAAGTGGCACGAATACATTACCCGCCAGGCTCTGGGGGAATTCCCCGAGCACGCCGTGTATCTAAAAGACGAAGCTCGCAGCCTGGGCATTGTTTTCCGCGCCTTCGGCGGCGATCCGGCGCTAAGTCTGGTGACGGCAGAACCCAGGCACTTTCGCCTGCGCCGACGATTTTTGCACAAAATCGCCGGAACACACCGCAAATTTGAACTGGCCTGGCGGGATGAGCAAAATCTGCGCCTGCCGGAAAGAGTGGCTAAATTCCCTTCCAAACGCCTGAACCGGGAACTCTATATATGGCTGGCCGCACTCGCCGCTAACCCGGCTCCGGCTGATCGTGACTGGTTTACCGGCAATCAGGCGCTGGTTCAGGATGTGATCGCGCGTTGGCCGGGGCTGGAAGGTGTTTATCAACGCCTGGTAAAACAGGTTTTGCGCGGGCGCCCCGAACCAGAAAGCCTTTCGGCCGGGGAAGCCATCCGTGAACAGGCAATCCGCCAGGCGCTTATCCATCCGGGCAGTGTTCCTGCCCTGCCCGCTGCGGGAACCGATCCCTGGCCGGTCATTCTTTGGTTATACCCGGCTCTGGAACAGGAGAAAGCCAACGGACCGGTCACCGGCGATGAAGATACTCAATCCAGCCCCGGGGGGCGGACCAAAAAGAACAAGCGCCGCCAGGCAGAACGAGTGGACGCTTTTGATCGCGATCAGGGGCTGATGATTTTTCGTCTGGAAAGTCTGTTTTCCTGGACCGACTTCATTCCGGTTGACCGAGCCGGCGACGACACCAAGGAAGAAGATGCCGAGGCAGTTGCAGACGATATGGACATGATCTCTGTGTCCAATGACCGCAAGGAGACGTCGTCGTCTATCAAGTTTGACCTGGATCTGCCCTCGGAAGAACACGACGACCTGCGCCTTGGCCCGGGCATTCATTTGCCGGAGTGGGACTGGCGCAGCCAGAGCTACCGGGAAGCATTCTGCTGCGTGCAACCGATGCTGGCAAAAGATGCCGCGCCTGCGGAGCTTCCGGAAGCACTGCGCCGACCCGCCAAACTTCTGCAGCGCCAGTTCAGCGCGCTAAAACCCCTCAAACAGTGGCACAAACGTCAGCTGGACGGAGACGAGCTGGACCTGGACGCCTGCCTGGAAAGGGAGGTTCAGAACCGGCGCAGCCAGGGCGCAATCGATCAGAAGCTGTTCCGCCGCTGCCAACAAAGCCAGCGCGACCTTGCCTGCTTGGTGCTGGCGGATGTGTCGCTCTCAACCGAGACCTATATAAACAACCATCAGCGCGTCATCGACATTGCCCGGGACGGCTTGCAACTGCTCAGCGAAGCCTTACAGGCCAGCCGCGACCCCTTCGCGCTGTTTGCGTTTTCATCGCGACGGCGCGACCACGTGCGATTTCATCACCTGAAGGGTTTTGATGAAGCCTATACCAGCACCATTCGGGGCCGAATTCAGGCGCTGGAACCGGGCTTTTATACCCGCATGGGCGCCGCGATTCGTCAGGCTACCAAGCTTTTAGGGGCGCGCCACGAACAGCAGAAGGTCCTGTTGCTGCTGACCGATGGCAAGCCCAACGATTTGGATCTCTATGAAGGCCGCTACGGTGTAGAAGACACACGCATGGCGGTGCAGGAAGCCATCAAAGCTGGCCTGACACCGTTTTGCGTCACCATTGATGACGAGGCCAGCGAGTACCTGCCCTATGTCTTCGGCAGCAATAATTACGTGGTGATTCGCGACCCGGCACAGCTGCCGTTGCAGCTCCCCAAACTCTACCTGAACCTGACACAGTGATATGACAGGTCTGATTCTTGAGCCGGAGTTCGATCGCCATCAGCTTCCCGGCGACATCGCCGTGTGGATGTTCATTTTCGCCGAGCTGGCGGTATTTGGAGTCATGCTCATCGGTTTTGCCGTGGCCCGCAGCCTCGACCCAGCTACCTTCCACGCCGGCCGCGAGCTTTTGCACCCCTGGATCGGGCTGCTGAATACCTTCGCACTGATCAGCTCCAGCTATCTGGTCGCGACTGCGGTTCACCAATTTCGTGACAAGCTCTCCGGCGTGCAGTGGCGCCTGTGGCTTGCGGTTGCTGTCTCCTGCATTTACACCGTTGGCAAACTTTATGAATACGTGGATCTGTACAGCCAGGGCTATAACCTCGGCACAGATACCTTCTTCATGTTTTATTTCTTCCTGACCTTCTTCCACTTTATGCACGTGATACTGGGGCAGATTGTTTTGATGGTGCTTGCCGTAAAAATAGGCAACGGAGACTACGATGGCTCCGACATGAACGGCATCGAATCTGGCGCCTCCTATTGGCACATGGTGGATCTGGTATGGCTGGCACTGTTTCCGATGCTTTACGTACTGGCTTAGAGAGGGCTAATAATGCTGACGGTTTATTTTGCTTTGATGATTTGCACGGCCTTGCCGGTCATTGCGCTTAAAGCCGGTATAAGCCCTGAATTTCTGGCCTGGCTGGTTTTCGGGATGGTGATCGTGAAATCCTTGCTGCTGGTGGACCACTTCATGGAGATGAAAAAGGCACCGCGCGGATGGCGGTTGGCGGCCCAACTATGGGCGCCTATGGTGATTGTTGCAGTTGCCGGGTTTCATGCAATCACTTGAGTGATTTAACTCTCTCCAGCTCCTGAGTCAGAGCCACCGAGCCGGAAATAAAGGCCTCTTATCAGAGATGGCTTGCGCCAAAGAAACCATTCCCCAAAGCACAAAGCCAGTGTGCAACGCGATGGCCCACACCAGGGCAAAGGTCCCGAAATGCCCTACATCGGTGAAGAACGTCCAACTGATAGCAACGCCCGAACTGATCAAAGTGAAGCCGATTAGCGACATATAAAGAGCCGCTCGCGTGTGAGCACGGCGCAGTTCGTTAACCCCGGAACTTCCGACATACATCCAGAGCAAGATCACAAAACCGATAACCGGCATTGCCAATAAATTCAGCAGGTACCAGATAACCGGTACAACCGCTCCGCTAGCGGGTTTCGTCTGGGCGCCCGAATACTGCATATACCACCTCCATTAAAGAACTGACTGTTGCTTCGTCGTCTGAAAGCGGCTCAATCATGCCCGCGCGACAGGCGACCGCTGTTGGCAAACCGGCCCGTATCAGCAGAGCTGTGTGAATCAGCAACCGCGTGGATGCGGCTTCTTCCAGATCGTGGTCTTTTAGGTTACGCAGCGCTGTTGCCAGGCTAACCAGTTGCTTTGCCAGGTCGCGGTCACAACCGGATTCTTCCATCACGATGGCTTGTTCTATCTCCGCCGAAGGATAATCAAACCGCAGCGATACAAATCGTTGGCGGGTGCTTGGTTTCATGCCTTTCAACAGACTTTGATAACCCGGGTTATAGGACACAACCAGCATAAAACCCGGTGCTGCCGTCAGCAGCTCACCGGTGCGCTCAATCGGCAGCTCGCGGCGGTCGTCCGCCAGCGGGTGCAGTACAACCGTGGTGTCTTTGCGCGCTTCTACGACTTCATCCAAATAACAAATGCCGCCTTCACGAACGGCACGGGTCAGCGGGCCGTCCTGCCAGTAGGTGCCTTGCGGGCCAATCAGATGCCGCCCCACCAAGTCAGCTGCCGTCAGATCGTCGTGGCAGGCGACGGTATAAATCGGTCGGTTCAGTTGTTCGGCCATATAACGAACAAAGCGGGTTTTCCCGCAACCTGTTGGACCTTTGATCAGAACCGGCAGACCGTTATTCGCGGCGGCATGGAAGAGTTCAATTTCATTACCTACAGGGTGGTAAAACGTCATCTGCAGAAATCCTTAGTGACTGGCGCAATCTATAAAATTCATATTTAATACTGGTTTAAAAGCCCGCTCTTCACAACCTATTTTTGGTGATACCTAAGGTTAGGTAGGCTGTCTACTTGAATTAAAAACAACGACGATCAACAATCTACCCAGGAAAACAACGAATTCGCGCCAGCGCTTGCAACAAAGCCATTTCGAGTCGCACTTATGAACGGCGTCAAAGCCCTGCTGCCTTACGATTTTTCACCCCTGACCATCGCCAGTTATGCGCTAGTGTTGGCGCTTTATGGCGTGGCGCTTCTACGCATGCCCGATAGTGAGCGCCCGGGCCCCGGGCGCATTGTCACCTTCGTGGTCGGCGTGATGTTGTGTTACGCGGTGATGCAAACCGCTTTCGATTACTATTCCCAATACATGTTTTTTGTACATCGGGGTCAGCATCTGATTCTGCACCACCTGGGCCCGTTTCTGATCGCCCTGTCTAACCCGTTACCGGTAATGCGTTTCTGGGGCCGAAAAATCCCTCGCAGCACGCTGCCGTGGCTAGCGCCCGTGCGGCTGAGCTACCGCGTTTTACAACATCCGGTCGTAGCGCCAGTGTTGTTCGTGGGCCTGGTTTATTTCTGGCTGTCGCCCAGCATCCACTTCGACGCCATGCTAAGCCGCCAGCTGTACTGGGTCATGAACTGGAGCATGCTGTTAGATGGCCTGCTGTTCTGGTGGCTGATACTCGATCCCCGTTCCCCTTACATATCCAACGCTCTGGGCTACGGCAAACGAATGCTGCTGCTGGCGTTGGTGGCGGTTCCGCAAATGCTGCTAGGCGCCTGGATCGTGTTTTCACGGGGCATGGTGTACGACGTTTACGAGGTGTGCGGCCGCGCCTGGCCGCTGGCGCCAGAGACCGACCAGCTACTTGGCGGCTTGCTGACCTGGATTCCGCCGGCGATGATGAGCGTGCTGGGTATTCTGATTATTTTACGCCGGGCCATGTACGAAGATGGCCGTTACCCAAAACAGGCCACAGCGCTGACCCAACCATCAGGGCACATGAACACCTGAGAGAAACACTCGAGAGGAACATACCGTTATGCCGACTTTTATTTCAGGTACAAGAATCGCCGCTCTGATAGCGCTATTGCTCGCTACCTTCGCCCTGGTTGGCTGTGATCAGAGCGTCCGTGAATGGCACGGCAAAGACATCAGCAATTTAATGCCGCCTTTGGAATTCGAGCTTATAGACACCCAGGGCGAAGCAGTAAACGCCAGCGACTCTGAAGGCCAGGTGCGATTGGTGTTTTTTGGTTTCACCCATTGCCCGGACATTTGCCCCACCACGCTGGCAAGGCTATCCCAAGCCGTAGACAAGCTGCCGGAAAACGAGCGTGAACGGGTAACCATTATGTTTGTCAGCGTAGACCCGAACCGGGACACACCTGAACAGATTGCCGCCTACACCCAGTTCTACGGTGACCGGATTGCCGGCGTGACCGGCAGCGAGCCCCAGCTAAGGCAGCTGGTAAAGCGCTATCGCACCACCTTCGGTTACGACGAGCCGGATGAGAACAACAACTACAATGTGTCTCACAGCGCCGGTGTGTATGTGTTCGATACTCGTGGTAAGGCGCGGCTGTTGTTAAGGCCCGACCTGACCGTGGCGCAAATTCGTGATGACATTAGCGCGCTGGCCCAGGAGCGCCGATCCTGAAGCGGTTGTTAAAATCAACCCTGAAGCCGGGCCTGAAACAGATGATCAGCGGTTTTCTTCGGCCTCTTCATTGCCAGACGGTGTACTGCTGGCCCCGACGCTTTGGGCCACAGCTACAAACGGCATGACCAATACTGCGCAGGGCGCATTCACGGTAACGTATTCCACCGTAGCCCTGCGCAGCGGCCAGAGTCCCCCCGGGCCGCGGGACACCAATAGCAACAAATCGACCTCAGCCTGTGCCGCCAGCGCCACCAGCTTTTCCGAGGGTGTACCGCACATCACGTGTAAATGCGCAGCCTGGTTCATCGGCAGGTATTTGCGCGCCAGCAGGTTCAGTTTGTCCCGCACCACCTTCTCGCGGTCTTCCGGAGTATCGTCACTCACGTGAGGAAAAAATCCTGCCTCGCCCGGGCTGAACACGCTGGCCAGATGCAGCTCGCCGCCCTCAGCCAGCAAACGAACGCCTTCGGCCAACGTGCGCTTGGCTTCGTCGTCGTCTTCGGTGTCAATCGCCAACAATATTTTATGAAACATCGTGATGCTCCTGTTTAACGTCTTTGTTAGATGACACAGGCGCATAGGCACGGCCTTGCACCAGTTCATCAACCGAATAACCGCGGCTGTCTGCGCGCAACGCTCTGAACAGCGACACCGCCATAAAAATCAGCAAAATGCAGAACGGCAATCCCAGCGCCGTAATCACATTCTGCAACGCATCTAACCCCCCTGCCAGCAGTAGGCTTGCCGCCACCACGCCTTGGGCTGCAGCCCAGAATATGCGCTGGCGCACCAGCGATGGCTGATCGTCACGGCGGGTCAGCATGTCAATCACCAGCGACGCGGAATCTGACGAGGTGGTGAAAAAAATCACGATAATGATGATGCTCAGCGATGATGAAAACTGCGCAAAGGGCAAAGCTTGCAAAAAAGCAAAAATGGCGACGGCTGGGTTTTGCTCAACCTGCGCGGCCAACGCGACCTGGCCGTTCATCTCTACGTGGATGGCCGACAAACCAAACACCCCAAACCACACCAGGGTGAACACCGTGGGGGCGAGCAACACACCCGCAATAAATTCGCGGATGGTGCGGCCGCGGGAAATTCGCGCAATAAAGATGCCCACATAAGGCGCCCAGGAAATGGTCCAGGCCCAGTAAAACAGCGTCCAGTTGCGTTGCCAGTCGGTTTCGCTGAAGGTTTCGGTCCAGAACGCCAGCCATGGCAAAGCGTCTAAATAGTCACCTACGCTTTGCACCATGCCTTCGGCTATAAACACGGTTGGCCCCACCACCGCCACAAAAATCACCAGCGTGGCAGCTAGCACGATGTTCAGCTGCGACAGGCGACGTACGCCCTTATCCAGCCCCAAGGCCACCGACACCGCGGCAATACTGGCAATAACCGCAATTAACATCACCTGTACAGAACCGGATACCGGCACGCCCAGCAAATAATTCAAACCGCTGTTTAACTGCAACGTGCCCAGGCCTAACGACGTTGCTACCCCGAACAAAGTGCCCAGCACCGCAGTCACATCTACCGCCCAGCCCAAAGGCCCGTTTATTCGGTCACCTAAAACCGGATAGAACAGACTGCTGATGCGCATGGGTAAGTGATGGCGATAGGCAAAATAAGCGATGGCGAGGCCGGGCATGGCGAAAATCGTCCAGGTGTGAAGCCCGAAGTGGTACAAAGATAGGGCCATCGCATCGCGGGCGGCACGGTCACTGCCGGGGAGCACATCCGAAAATGGTGGGTTGGCAAAATGCGACACCGGCTCGGCCACGCCCCAGAACATTAAGATGGTGCCAATACCGGCGGCAAACAGCATGGTAAACCAGGTCAGGTTGGAGTAATCCGGCCGCGAGTCGTCTGCACCCAGGCGAATCGCGCCGAAGCGGCTAAACGCCAGACCCAGCAGAAACACCAGCAAAAAACTGACGGTGGCGATGTAAAACCAACCCAGATTGCGCGCAACCCAGGCCGTCAGACCGCCAAAAAAACCGGCTACTGCCTCATCAAAGGGAATAGCCAAAGCTACAAACAACACGGCAATACCTGCCGAGGTAAAAAACACCCCCGGAATGGTCTGCAATCCCAGCAGGCGCTGCAGCCGGTTTAGCACGATGTTTCTCCTTATGGCGTGTGCAAAGCTTTGCTAGCTACCATACCATGGACCAGTAGGTGAAAAGCTCCTGAGCTGCTTGTCCCTGAGGGCTCTTGACCTGTGTTGCCATCACCTCACGTCAATCGGTTTACCCACAACCGACAGAGCTTCTTTTTTATGCGCAATCACAATCAGGCGCACAGCCACAGTCATGGCCACAGCCACGCCGACCATTTCAACACTCACAATCGCGCCTTCGCCATAGCCGTTGCGCTGAATCTGGGGTTTGTGATTATCGAGGTGGTATTTGGCGCGCTGTCCGGGTCACTGGCCTTGTTGGCGGATGCCGGACACAACCTGAGTGACGTGCTGGGTTTGCTCATGGCCTGGATCGCCAGTTGGCTGGCCGGGCGTAAAACAACCGAACGCAACACCTATGGCTTGAAGAAAACCACCATTCTGGCGGCCCTGTTCAACGCCCTGTTTCTGATTGCTGCAGTGGGCGGTATAGCCTGGGAGGCCATACGCCGCTTTGGCGACCCGGCCGAAGTGGCTGGCATGACCGTCATCGTTGTGGCGGGCATTGGCGTGCTGATTAACGGTGTGACCATGCTGCTGTTTCTGAAGGGCCAGAAAGGCGACCTGAATATACGCGGCGCATTTCTGCACATGGCAGCAGATACCGTGGTATCTGTAGGCGTGGTGGTTGCGGGCGTGCTGATTATGGCGACCGGCGCAAACTGGATTGACCCGGTGGTCAGCCTGGTGATTGCCGCGGTGATCTTCATCGGCACCTGGCAACTGCTGAAGGATTCTATCAGCCTGGCCATAGACGCCGTTCCGCGGACTATAAACCCGGCCAACATTGCCGACGCGCTCAGCCGCTTACCCGGCGTGGAGTCTGTGCATCATTTGCATATATGGGCTTTAAGCACCACCGAAAACGCGCTGACCGTGCATCTGGTAAAACCCGACAGTCGCGACGATGACGATATTATCCAACAAGCCAACCGCATGTTGGCGCAGGATTTCAATATTGCTCACGTCACCATTCAATGGGAACGCAACCACAGCCGCTGCCCCAACAAGATTGATGACGATGTTGACGCCGGAGCCGGCACCTAAAACGCCAGCGCCACCATTAACGGAATGGTTATCAGGGCCACTACCGTAGACAACAGCACTGTACCGGCGGCCTGTTTTACCGATGTGTCCAGCATGGTGGCGATTACCACCGTATTGGCCGCAATCGGAGTGATGGAAATCAGGAAAATGGCTTTATGCACAGCATCTGAATAGATCCCCATATGGGTCGCATCCAGCCACCAGAAGGCACTGGCCAGCAACGGCCAGGATACAAACTTGCCGAAAAATGCCAGAGCAGTGAAACGCAGGTCGCCCGCCAGCCCACGAAAGCTGGATATGCTCATGCCGATGATCATCATGCCCAAAATACTGTAGGTGCCGCGCAAATTATCAAACAGCGGTTCGAACACCTGCGGGATTCCAACGTCCGACAGATTCAGCATTACCGCCAGCCCAAACGCATACACAGACGGCAACCGTGCCACCCGTTTGAGCGCGTCGGGCACGCTGTAACGGCCGCGGGCCGCCAGATAAAAGCCCACCGAGCTTTCGTACAGCGACGTGCCCAGCATGCACACAATATAGAGTGCCAGCCCGTCCTCGCCGAATAGCAGCAACGCCACCGGCACGCCAAAATAGCCGGCGTTGGGGCTGCCCACGCACAACGGCATAATCGCAGCGCTGCTATCGCCAATCCAGCGGCGGGCCAATGCCTGGTGGGTAATGCCCAGAAAACTGCAAAAACCGAACACCAGAAACGGCAACAAAATAATTTCGGTGGACAAGGGTGCCGCCATTACGCCGGAAAACACGATAGACGGCGTTACGATATACAACATGATGCCGGCAATGTGACGGCCACTGGCTTGTAAATAGCGCCCGGCCAGCCAACCCAGTACCACGGTGACGTAGAGCGGTGTCAATTTGAAGAAGAGCGCCAACGCCGCTGCCATGAAAACTCCATCCCGATTCTTGAAGCGGGCAAGTCTAGCACCGCATTCACCCCAAGACAGCTCGGAAAAGCTATACAGAGCTGAACTATTACCGGATTTTTGCGTATTTAAGACATCGTGATTAATACCAAACTGAAATTATCAAACGTTAACGATCAGAGTCATTTTAAATACACGTTTTCTGCTAGGCTGTTTGAGTAATTGCATAAATGAGGAGGAGGCAACGCCATGAACAGTATTTTTCTGCCGGATATGTCCTCACCGCCTTGCCTGTTGTCAGAGCAACATCCGGATATGGTTAAGATGCCGCACACGCCCCCCGAAACGATTTTGCTTAACAGCTTGAGCCGGGTTTTTGGTATCCGCCTGAGTGACAACAAGACGGCGCCAGAAAGCCTGCTTCTGAGTGATTTGGCCGGCTTATTCACCGTGCGCAGAATCGATGCTGAAACTGTGATGGAAAAACACGATCGCCCTTGGGCCAATGTTTATCTGATTCAGTATGGCGTGGTGCGTATGTTTCGCGAAACCGCAAGCGGTAAGGTAGCCATTCATCATTTTTTTTCGGAAGGCGATATTATTTGGCCGGTGTTCGGTCGCAGCCGCACCGTGCGAAATACCTTATGTCTGAACAGCAGTATTCCCGTCACCGCATGGGTGGCAGATTTCGCTGCATTCCGCTCGGAAGTGCAAAGCCACGGTGAGGGCCAATGGCCCAAATTTGCGCTGGCACTGACAGAAGAACTGGCCGAATTAGCCAGTATGCGCGAGTTTCGAAAACACACCATGCCCGCAAGCGAGCGCTATGCGCTGATGCAGGAAGAGTACCCGGAGCTCACAAAACGGGTGCCAGACAACCAGTTGGCTGCCTGGCTCGGGGTTGTACCCGCTACCTTCTCGCGCCTGAAAAGCGCGGCGTCAGGTCACCGTAAAAACAGCTAGAACACATCACCGCGGCTGGCTCAATCAGAAAGCCCACACCATAACCATCAACAACGCCCAAGCCAGAAATGACGCTGCCATCACCGTATAGGCAGCGGACATGGCTTCGACGTCTGTATCCGGGCTGTTGCTCAGTGCATTCAGCCCGTGGTAAATCAACGTGCACGACAATCCCATCGCGATAAATACCACCACCACGTTGAATGCCAAAGACGGCACCAGTAAAGCCAGCGAAGACAGCCAAAGGGGCACGGGCGCAATAGCTGCGACCAGATACGCGTCGGCGTAATTGATAGCCGTGTCTTTACCGGCGACGACAGAATGAATCAGCCAGCCCATTACGAAAAAGGTCAGCAGCTCGGCAAGAAACAGGATAGTGGTGATGAAGCGCCATTCTTTACCGGCAAAGCCGGCCATAAAATGTTCGTCGTAGTGGCTGCCGGCGTAATACAGCAGCACCGGTGGCAACAGGGATAAAGGCAGCACCAAGGCCCAGGCCAACAGTGGAATGGATAGCTGACGGCGCTGCAGTTCGTGCCAGGCGCCATTACTGTGGAAGGGTAATTGCAAAAGCATGGTCAGGTTCATGGCGAATCTCCGTGCGACAGCATCAAAGTATGATGCATCTGAGATCTATGTAGACCCGTAGACCGGCTGTCAGCAAGGCACTGAGATGACCTAGATCAAGTCGCCTACTCTGACACCCGTTTCTATAATTACCGATGAACCCTTAAACCACCTGCCGCACAGGCTTCCCGGAACGAAATGCTGCCGCATTTTCTGCCACCTGACCCACGATCCGCTGCCGCGCCTCCTGGCTACCCCAGGCAGTGTGTGGTGTCACAATCAGCCGTGGAATATCCTGCGCCAGTAACACGTTGCCATCCACCGGAGGCTCTTGGACCAGCACATCCGTTGCCGCTCCACCCAGGTGGCCCCGGCGCAGCGCAGCAGCCAAGGCCTGCTCGTCAATCAAACCGCCTCGGGCGGTGTTTACAATGAATGCGTGGGGCTTCATCTTCGCCAACTCCGCCTCGCCGATCAGGTGCCGGGTGTTTTCATTCAACGGGCAATGCAGCGTAATGGCATCGGCCTGCTGCAGTACCTCGTCCAAACTTAGCCGTCCTGCTTTTGGCAAACGACCCGGTAGATTGGCGGCAATCACCCGCATACCCAAAGCTTCGCCCAGGCGCGCTACCGCGCGGCCAATCTCACCGCTGCCCAGAACACCCAGGGTTTTTCCATCCAGCTCCACAATCGGAAAATCCAGAAAGCAGAAATGGCTAGACGTTTGCCAACGCCCCTCTCGAACCGCGCTCTGATAGTCCGGCAGACGTGTCGCCATCGCTAGCAGCAACATCAGCGTGTGCTGGGCAACGGTGGCGGTGCCATAGCCCTGGCAATTACACACCGTAACGCCGGCTTCTTCTGCGGCTTGCAAATCCACATTATTCAATCCCGTAGCCGCAACCAGAATCAGCTTCAGAGCCGGGCAAGCCTTCAACACATCGGCACTGAGAACCACTTTATTCACAATCGCCACTTGCGCGCCTTGCAGGCGCGGAATGATCTCGGCAGAAGATGTGTGCTCGTAGCAGTCTAGTTTTGAGAACACATTGCGCAACGGTTCCAGGTCAAGATCGTTCTGGTTCAAAGACGTGACATCAAGAAAAACAGCGTTAAATGCAGACATGGTTGAACACCTGAAAAGTTAGAGCGTGAATTATCGGCCGCGGAGCTTGGGGCTGCAACATTGCGCCTATCCTACTTACTAGTAGCAACCTGGCGGATATATCGACTACAACGGCTCAATTTTAGTAACCTTAGCACTTGCGACCAAACACTTTGTGGATGTTCTAATGCCAACCTTTCGCCCCCAGGCTTTCTGGCTGTTTTTCCCCGCCGCAGCGCTTCTGGCCGCTGCCGCGGTGCCGCTGTCGGTATGGGCGGTGCTAGGCGGCGGTGGCTGGCCTGCGGGGCTTCTGAATACCGGTCATGGCCACGAAATGATTTTTGGCTTTGCCCTGGCATTGATTGCCGGCTACACCTTGGGACGGCAATCGCCAGAGCGCCTGTATCTGTTATTTGCTTTGTGGCTGGCGGCAAGAATCAGCTGGTGGTTTATGCCAGGCACCCTGTTGGCCAATGCGCTCAGCCCGGCGTTTGCCCTGGCTTTGGCTGCCGTGGTGTTGCCGCGATTTCACGCCGCCAAAAAATGGCGCAACAAAATGGTAGGGCCACTTATCGGCATGCTGGCAATCATGGCGGTTGCATTCGGCCTGAGCCGCACCGCTATCTGGCAAAGTGAAGTCGCGGAGGTAGGCCCATTTCGCATCATGCACGCGGCGATTATTGGCCTGTTATTGCTGATGACGTTTATGGGCGGGCGCATATTGGCGCCTTCGGTGGCCAACACGCTGGATAAAAAAGGCGTCGCCTTGAGTGCTCGCCTGCAACCGCGGGTGGAAGGTACGTTAATTATTCTGTTGGCCGCAGCCTTACCTTTTTCCCTGATACCTCCGCTGCGGCACGCGGCCGGGGCCTTGTTGGTTGCAGCGGCCCTGATCACCGCCGTCAGACTCGCACGCTGGAAGCTCTGGCGCTGCCTGGAACGGCCCGATCTAATGGTGTTCGCAGTGGGTTACAGCTGGCTGGTGGTCGGCGGCCTACTCTCCGGTATTGCGCTATTGAGTGGGCGTCCGATGAGCGCCAGCCTACACCTGATTACCATTGGCGCGCTGGGTACACTGGCCGGCAGCGTAATGCTGAAGCTGGCCTGGCAGCGTGCTTGCCGCCAATTGCCGCCAGCGAACCGCACAGTACCATTAGCTATTGCTATCGCCGCAGCCACCTTACTGCGTTTTGTGGCTGGGACCGAACCCTTCAGTCATCCACAGATACTGTGGTGGTCGGCTGCGTTGTGGGCCGGCGTGTGGCTGCTGATGGTGTTTGAACTGCTGCGACTGGGCAAAATGGCCCGGCAACGATTGGCTACCTCTACTGCGTCAGCCTGACCCAGAAACTACCTAACGCTAGGTATTACTATTCCAAGTCTATGATTTATATATACAAAAAAATACACTCACAGGCGTAAAACGTCTTTTAAAAACTCCCTCCAGAGTACCGTTCCTCGTCCTTGATTTTTCTCAAGTCTGACTGCCCACCGCTCTCTGCACAATGGTGCCAAGTAGCCTGCTAGCGCTTTTGCGCGCCGGCAAGCCGGGTATCATAAGGAGCACAATTATGGGCAAACTCAACGGCGACATTGAACACTGGGATGTCGAAAACGAAACCTTCTGGGAACAGACTGGCAAGAGCGTTGCTTCGCGCAACCTGTGGATCTCTATCCCCAGCTTGCTGATGGGTTTTGCGGTATGGCTGATGTGGGGCATGATCACCACCCAGATGAAGAACCTGGGTTTCCCCTTTACCATCGACCAGCTCTTTACCCTGTCGGCCATTGCTGGCCTGGCCGGCGCGACGCTGCGCATCCCCGCCTCGTTCATGATCAAGATTGCGGGTGGCCGTAACACGGTATTTCTGACCACCGCACTGCTGATGATTCCGGCGGCCGGCACCGGGTTTGCCTTGATGGACCCGGATACGCCATTCATTGTGTTTCAGGCTCTGGCGCTGCTATCCGGTATTGGCGGCGGTAACTTCGCCTGCTCGATGAGCAACATCAGTACCTTCTACCCCAAAAGCAAGCAGGGCTACGGCCTGGGCATGAACGCCGGCCTGGGTAACTTTGGTGTAACCACCATGCAGGTGGTGATTCCGCTGGTAATGACCGTGGGCATTTTTGGCGCCCTGGCCGGTGACCCAATGGCGCTGCAGAACCCCAGCGGCACGCTGATTGGCCGCATTGAGGCCGGCACCGATACCTGGATTCAAAACGCCGGCTTTATCTGGCTGGTGTTTCTGGTTCCGCTGGCGTTTTTGGGCTGGTTTGGCATGAACAACCTGAAGGTGGTTACCCCAAACCCGGGCTCGCCTGTGTCTGCCTTTGGCAAAATTCTGGGCCTGTATGGCGTAGGTTTGGCCACCTCCGTGGCGGGCGTATGGGCGTTGAGCGTAATGAATATGTGGCTGGCACTGCCGCTGACCATTGTGCTGACCGTTGTGCTGCTGCGACTGATCCCGGGCGATATCAAGCCCAGCATCAAAAATCAATTCGCGATTTTCAGTAACAAGCACACATGGTCAATGACCGTTCTGTACATCCTGACTTTTGGCACCTTCATCGGCTTTTCTGCCGCATTGCCCCTGTCTATCAGCGTCATCTTCGGCAATATGATGGATGTGGCCGCAGACGGCACCGTTACTCGCATTGTGAATCCTGATGCACCAAGTGCACTTACCTGGGCGTGGATTGGCCCGCTGGTAGGCGCGTTAATTCGCCCGGTGGGCGGCTGGATTTCCGACAAGGTCGGAGGTTCTATTGTTACCCAGATCATCTCGGTGATTATGGTGATTGCATCCGTGGCCACCGGTTACGTGATGATGCTGGCCTACAACTCCACCGATCCCAACAGTCTGTTCGCGATCTTTATGATTCTGTTCGTGGTGATCTTCGCCTCCAGCGGCATCGGCAACGGCTCTACCTTCCGTAGCATCGGCTACATTTTCGACCAGCAGCAGAAAGGCCCGGTACTGGGTTGGACCAGCGCGATCGCCGCCTACGGTGCCTTCATTGCGCCCAAGCTACTGGGTCAGCAGATTCAGGCTGGCACCCCAGAGTACGCCATGTACGGCTTCGCAGTGTTCTATACCCTTTGCCTGGTGGTGAACTGGTGGTTCTACTTGCGCAAGGATGCTTATATCAAGAATCCTTAAATGTGATTGGTTTTAGCGAAAACAGATGTTGCCCCCACAGGTCGAAACGCTTATTTAACGATAAGGCAGACTTCCTGGACTGGGGGCAAACTTCTTTACTTTACCGAGTTAAAACTCCGTCTTCGGGGATATCAGGCCGATTTCTCCAAGTCACTCACATTCAATTGTCCAGGAACCGGGCTAGCCGCTGGCGCACGATCGACTCTGTTTCTGCCATGATGCGTTGAATCAGCTCATCACAGCTCGGAACATCGTGAATAAGCCCCGCAACCATACCGCAGCTCCATGCCGCTTCATCCATCTTGCCCTCCTGAAGAACCAAGCGACCTTTGGCTCCGGTCACCAAATGACGGATATCATCAATGGTTTCAGACTCGCCCTTTTCTTTTTCAATCCGCTCAATTTCCTGCACAGCGGCATTGTTCATGACCCTTTCCGTATTGCGCAGATTACGCATAATCAGGCGGGTTTGAAGCTCATCAGCTTCAACAATCGCTCGCTTGACGTTATCGTGGATTGGGGCTTCTTTGGTCGCCAAAAAGCGGGTGCCCATATTCATGCCTTCAGCCCCCAGAGCCATCGCAGCTACCAGGCTGCGCCCGTCGGCCATACCGCCGGAAGCGACAAACGGGATGATCAGTTCGTCGGCTGCCCGGGGTAGCAGGATAAAGTTCGGAATATCGTCCTCTCCAGGATGCCCGCCGCATTCAAAACCATCGACACTGACAGCATCACAGCCAATTTTTTCTGCTTTCAGTGAATGCCGCACAGAGGTACATTTGTGAATAACCTTAATCCCGGCAGCCTTTAGCTGAGGCATATACTGTTCTGGGCTACGCCCCGCTGTTTCAACGGCTGTTACACCACCTTGAATAATAGCGTCGATATACTCCAGATAAGGAGGAGCATTAAATGAGGGTAGAAAGGTCAGGTTTACGCCAAAAGGCATATCCGTCATCTGATGACAGCGAGCAATCTCCCGCGCTAGATCTTCCGGCGTAGGCTGCGTCAATCCGGTAATGATACCCAGGCCACCGGCATTGGAGACAGCCGAGGCCAGCTCGGCATAACCTACATGGTGCATACCACCCTGGATGATGGGGTAGCGGATGCCAAACAATTCCGTAATTCGGGTCTTCATAGCGGGTTTCCTCTTTTGTCGTTAGAGTGGATTTAAACTCCGGCCCGATGCTCTCTCTAGCGGCCATTTTTTCGACCTATCTTGACCGGCAGACCACCGTTTCTGCTTTTCCCCATTATCCCGTTCAGGTATCTAGAACTGATCTTCAAGAATCTCCAGCGCAGTGGTATCAACAGCTTTCAGCAGTTCTGCGGTGCTCAGTACACCGGATAGTTCGTAGCGGGCGAAGTACTCGCAGGTTTTTATTTTACCTTCGTAAAACGCAGCCGTTTGCTCACCGTGGCCAGCCAACCCGGCAATGGCTGCGAGCCCTTGTCGAAGCCAGAGCCAACCAACCACAACTTGACCAAAGGCATCGAGATAAAGCGTGGCATTCGCCAGAGCCTTCTCTTTTTCACCCTTGGTTTTCTCGCCGTTAATCACCTCTGTAGCGTCCGTTATTGCCTTCATCGCCTGTTCAAGACGATCAGCAGATTCTGCAAGCCGTGATTCCTGCCGGGCTGCAGCAATGGTTGCGTCGAGGCGCAACATCAGCTCCTTATAAAACCGGCCGCCAGCCATGGAAACCTTTCTGCCCAACAGATCAATGCCCTGAATGCCGTGAGTCCCTTCGTGGATTTGGTTCAGGCGGTTGTCCCGGTAAAATTGTTCTACAGGGTATTCCCGGGTGTAGCCATAACCACCGTGTACCTGAATCGCCAGGCTGTTGGCCTCCAGGCAATAGCGCGAAGGCCAGGATTTGATCACCGGAGTCAGTAAGTCGAGCAGGCCTGCAGCCAAGTTACGCTGATCATCGGTGGCGGCTAATTTTTTCTCATCCACCAGCATCGCACCCTGCAGGCATAAGGCCAACCCGCCTTCCACGTAAGATTTCTGGGCCAGCAGCATGCGGCGAATATCCGGGTGACGAATCAATGGCACCTGCGGTGCGCTTGGGTCTTTTTCCCCGATGGGCCTGCCCTGACGGCGCTCCCGAGCATATTCCAACGCGTGCAGATAACCGGTGTAGCCAAGCATGACAGAGCCTAAGCCAACACCAATACGGGCCTCATTCATCATATGGAACATCGCCGCCAGGCCGTTGTTGGCCTCGCCCACCAGGTAGCCGGCCGCACCGTCCTTTTCACCAAAGTTGAGCATGGTGGAGGTGGTGCCCCGGTACCCCATCTTGTGAATCAGACCCGCCAGCGCAACATCATTCCGCTCACCGAGGCTGCCGTCTTCATTAACCAGAATCTTCGGCACCAAAAACAGGGAAATGCCCTTAACACCCAAGGGCGCGCCCGGCAAACGAGCGAGCACCATGTGAATGATGTTCTCACTTAATTCGTGGTCGCCACCGGAGATGTAGATCTTGTTGCCGAACAGGCGATAGGTTCCGTCCGGCTGTGGCTCCGCGCGGGTACGCAGGTCTCCGAGAGAAGAGCCCGCTTGAGGTTCTGTCAGGCACATAGTGCCAAAGAACCGACCGGCCATCATCGGCTCAGCGAAACGGACCTGCTGTTCCGGCGAGCCCTGCACCATAATCAGATTAGCCGCAGCAATTGTCAGGCCGGCATAGCCTTGAGTGCCAACGTTAGCGCCTTTCAGCATACCCACACACATCTGAGCCACGGCCGCCGGCAACTGCATGCCACCACGGTGATAATCCTGGCCAGCCGCCATCAACCCGGTGTCTCTCAACACGCCCAACGCTTTTTTTACTTCCGGGCGCATCTTAACCCGGCCGTTTTCAAAGCGCGGCTCTTCCTCGTCAACCAGGCGCGCATGGGGAGCAAACTCCTCTGCGGCAACCTTTAACGCCAGCTCAAGCGCGGCCTGAAGGGTTTCACGGCTGTGATCAGAATAGCGAGTAAAGACGAGAAACTGCTCTACGTTATGAAGTTCGTAAAGCTGGAACGCCAAGTCCTGTGGGTTGATGATCTTTTGCTGCACGTTTTGACACCCTCGTAATGCTTATTGTTTTGACGGTTAGCTATCGGGTGCTGTTTGCCGTCAAACCACTTCAAACAAGCCTGCAGCACCCTGGCCACCACCAATGCACATGGTCACCACAACGTATTTGGCGCCGCGACGCTTGCCTTCAATCAAGGCATGGCCGACAAGGCGAGAACCCGTGACACCGTAAGGGTGACCGATAGAAATAGAGCCACCGTTAACATTCAGTTTTTCCATCGGAATACCTAAACGATCACGGCAGTACACAACCTGAGACGCGAATGCTTCGTTCAACTCCCAAAGGTCGATGTCATCCATGGTCAGGCCGTTACGCTCCAGCAGACGAGGAATGGCGAACACCGGGCCAATACCCATCTCGTCCGGCTCACACCCTGCTACTGCAAAACCACGGAAAATACCCATAGGCTCGATATTATTTTTCTCGGCATAGGTGCTGTTCATCACCGTGCACACAGACGCACCATCAGACAGCTGACTGGCATTACCTGCCGTGACAAAATTGCCCTCACCACGCACCGCTTTCAAACTCTGCAGACCTTCAAGCGTCGTGCTCGGGCGGTTGCACTCGTCGCGCGTAAGAGTGACGTCTTTCTTACTTACTTCGCCGGTTTCCTTGTCTTTAACCAGCATCGTCGCGTCGAACGGCACGATCTCATCGTCAAACCTGCCGGCTTCCTGCGCGGCAGCCGTTCGCTGCTGGGAGATCAGGGCGTATTCGTCCTGAGATTCACGACTGACGTTATAGCGCTGAGCTACGATATCAGCCGTTTCAATCATCGCCATGTACAGCTCAGGCTTATTCGTCATCAGCCATTCGTTGGTCGCATGAAAGCTATTGAACTTATCGTTCTGAACCAAAGAAATAGACTCCACACCGCCAGCCACCATCGCCGGCACCTTCTCCGAAACCACACGCTGCGCCGCAATAGCGATAGACTGAAGGCCAGAGCTGCAAAAACGGTTGATCGACAACCCTGCAGTCGTCACCGGCAAGCCGCCACGAATAGCCGCCAGGCGAGCCATATTTCTGCCCTGTGCGCCTTCTTGAAAACTTGCGCCGAGAATCACATCCTCAACGATAGCGGGGTCAATACCTGCACGCGCAACGGCGTGTTTGATCACATGCCCTGCAAGATCCACACTGTGGGTGTTGTTCAAAGCGCCCCGATAAGACTTGCCAAGAGCGGTACGTGCGGTAGAAACAATAACGGCGTCTGACATAAAAGTTACCTCGAAATAAAAATAGAGTGCCTGCCGGTTAAAGGTAGTTAGCAGACTTACAAGTCGCCGAATTTCTTTCCATCAGCAACCAACTGCTTGAGCAAATCAGCAGGTTTCCACTGTTCACCACCAACATCACCATGGTACTTCTCCACCGCCGCCAGAATCAGATCCAGACCAACCTGATCCGCCCAGAACATCGGGCCACCACGGTAAGCCGGGAAACCATAGCCGTAGATCCAGACCACATCTATATCCAGAGCGCGGTCAGCTACGCCCTCTTCCAGAATCTTGGCTGCCTCATTCACCATCACATACATGCAGCGCTCAAGAATTTCCTGATCCGTAATTTCACGTGAACTAATACCCTGTTCGTTACGGAAATCTTCAATGACCCGCTCCACTTCAGGGTCAGGAACAGGTGTGCGGCTGCCCTCTTCGTACGCGTACACACCTTTCATGGTTTTCTGGCCAAGACGATTCTGCTCGGCAAGCTTATCCATCCAGCTGGGCGCTACCTGCTCGCCGGCATTGCGAAGCTCTTCACGAATCCGATAACCGACATCGATACCCGCCAGATCAGACATCGCAAACTGCCCCATGGGATAGCCCAGATCGGTCAGCACCTTGTCGACCTGTTGCGGTGTAGCGCCTTCATTGACCAGAGTCATGGCTTCAGCACCACGCCTGTGCAGCATGCGGTTGCCAACAAAGCCGTGGCAATTGCCAACCAGCACACCCACCTTCTTTATCTTCTTGGCGACCGCCATCACCGTGGCTTTCACCTCATCAGAGGTTTTACTGCCGCGAACGTTCTCCAGCAGCTTCATCACGTTGGCCGGACTGAAGAAATGCATACCCACAACGTCTTCCGGGCGACGGGTGGCAGAGGCAATTTCGTCGATATCCAGAGTAGAGGTGTTCGACGCCAGAATAGTGCCGGGCTTACAAATACCGTCCAGCTTCGCGAAGATCTCTTTTTTGACCGCCATGTTTTCAAACACAGCCTCGATCACCAGATCCACGCTTTTGAAATCGTCATAACTCAGGCTACCGGTGATCAGCGCTGTCCGGTCTTCGACTTGCTGCTGGGTGAGGCGTCCCTTTTTCGCTGAGTTTTCGTAGTTCTTGCGGATAATGCCCAGCCCTTTATCCAGAGCTTCCTGCTTCATTTCCACAATGATGACGGGAATACCAACGTTGGCAAAGTTCATGGCAATACCACCGCCCATGGTACCCGCGCCAATAATACCGACGCTGTTTACATCGCGTACCGGCGTATCTTTTGACAGCCCTTTAACCTTAGAAACTTCGCGCTCGGCGAAGAACGAATGAATCTGGCCAGCACGCTGGGGTGAGTCCATGCATTCCGTAAACAGCTCGCGCTCACGCTTCATGCCCTCAGCAAACGGCAGGTCAAACGCCGCTTCAATCGCGTCTACACACTTGAATGGCGAAAACTGACCGCGAGCCTTTTTTTGCAGGACGGCGCGGAACTGGTCAAATACATCGCTGCCCTTATCGGCCGCAATCTTATCCTTTAGATCACGGACCCGACGCACAGGTTTGCCCTCATCCGCAATCTGCTGCGCATAAGCAAGGCCTGCGGCTTTAACATCCTTACCGTCATCAACGACATCCAAAATACCCAGTGCCAGGGCGTCTTTGGCTCCGACAAACTCACCAGACGTAATTATTTCAAGCGCTTTCTGCGCGCCGGTCAGGCGTGGCAAACGCTGAGTGCCGCCGGCTCCCGGCAACAGGCCAAGCTTGACCTCCGGTAGACCAATTTTTGCACTGTTCAATGCAATCCGATAATGGCAACCAAGAGCCATTTCCAGCCCGCCACCGAGCGCGGTGCCGTGAATAGCCGCAACAAGAGGCTTGTCACTGTTTTCATAGGTCTCGACTAGCTCGGGAAGGCCCGGCTTCTGCATAGGTTTGCCAAACTCACGGATGTCCGCACCCGCGATAAAGGTTCGGCCTTCACACACCAGCAACAGCACCTTGGCTTCGGAGTCTTCCTGGCCTTGCTCCAGCGCGGCGATCAAGCCTGAGCGCACCGCATGGCTGAGGGCATTAACTGGCGGATAGTTCACTGTAATAACGCCAATATTGCCTTCACGACTGTAAGTTACGACCTCAGACATACACCCTCCATCAATTTATATGGAATTTAGTTTTAACAAGCGAAACACAACTCCGATTTAATACGCATTTTCTCCGGGTTTCAACCACCATTTAAAATTGGACAAAAAAAACCGCAGAACAAATCCTGCGGTTTCAATGAAATGCCAATGAAGCTGGCTATTGCAGCTCCTCGGGACGAGCCTAAACGCCCAAAGACTCAATATCGCTTGCCAGCATTGCCAGTTGGTGAGCAATGGATTCTCGAAGTCTTTCGGCGGGTACCAAATAAGAAGGCGCAGCACAGGTCAATGCCATGATCGTGCCATCCTGCAAGTGAACAGGCACACCCGCAGAGTTAATATTGCGATCCCATTCGCCGATGGAAAGGCAGAAGCCATACTTTTTATAATCCTCCATGGCACGGTCTAACCCTTCCTTTTTCTGGGGCCAGGAATCGTGGCCGTACTTTACTTCCATGGCATCTTCAATAACCTTGCGCCCTTTATCCGATACGGCACAATAGTAGGCGCGACCAGCAGACGTTGTTGCCATCGGTAGCTTGAGGCCAATATCCATACGCAGTAAAGACGCTTCAGGAGGTAACCGGTTTTCGACATAAATCATGTGCAAACGATCACGGCAAGTAAGCCCGACCGACATATTAGTCTGACGCGCAAACTCGTCCAGGTAAGGTCTGGCTAACTGACGGACCTTTAAATTGGATACATAAGCATAACCCAGCGCCAGTACACCGGAACTGAGCTGATATTTTTCCAGCTGAGTATTGTAGCTAAGGTATCCCAGTTGGGTCAGAGTGTAAGTCATGCGGGATATCGTTGGCTTAGGCAGGCCTGTAAGACGTGCAATATCCTGATTGCCAAGAATCACAGAGCCTTGGCTAAAAGCACGCAACACGTCCAGACCCCGAGACAGCGCCTCGACGAACTTACGATCTTTCTCCGGCTTCACCGGTCCGTCGCCACCGGAAGCGGCTATTAGCTCCGGTAACGCAGCTTTTTCTTTTGACATAATTTCGCGTCCTCCAACAACGTCGCTCGCTGCAGTGTTCCGAGCTATAAATTCTATATATAAAGTGTCCGGTATGTTAAACGTTGATGAATGCGAGTACCACAAACTCAGATCAAAACTCGCATCAAAAATGAAACACTTGCCTTTCACGCAGCATCATAAACTCGGGAACTTGCCAGCTATGAAGAATAATGGTATGGCGTTCTACCTGACAAGATAAGCAACGCTCGAAAGCTTCGCTCACAGAATGGCTGGCAAAACGATAATCTCTAAAGCCAGAAGCGCCAGCAATAGGGGCACTACTATTAAGACAAAAACGCCATTCCAGCGAAATGCCACTACCCAGCGCGGCACCTGACCAAAGCGCGACAGCAGCATGACAGCTGGCCCAAACGGCGAAAGCATCATCGCCAGGGAAAAGCCGATAACCAAAGCGACAGATATCAGAAGCGGATCCATGCCTTCCGCAATGAGCTGCGGCAGAAGACCCGCTTGAACGCTAAGCACTGTAATCGGGATAATCCCAATGGCTGACAGCAGCGGCAGACTCAGCATACCGACGACAGCGAGTACCCACATTCCACCAGCGGAGGTTGCAAGACCACTTAAGGCATCCTCTGGAATAACGCTGGAAATGGACACCCCCAGAATCGCCGATGCGGCAAAAATTGCCATTTCATTATTCATGGATGAAACCTGAGTCACGCTCTCCTTGAGCACCACCCCGAACGATCGTTCCCGCCACATCATATAAAGAAGAGTAACAGCTGGCACAGCCATCATGGCGGCGACCGACACTTTGAAGTCGGTCAAGGCGACGATAACAGCCATGACGACAAATACGATTAAGACCAACCCAAGCAGCTGCAAAGAACCCGACGGCCATTGTTTCAGAGCCACACGCTCGCTACTGACCTGCCGAAATCGATGCTGCTCCAGCATCCAGCCAACCACAACCAGAACCACTGACGCCGCAAGGCCGTAAGGCAAAAGCATAGACCAGCTTAACTGGGGCAGCTCCCGGGTCAGTATGGCAACGGCGACACTGGTTGGCGCCACCAGAGGAACAAGAGCGAAACCGCGAAGCGTACTGATCAGAACACTGCGCAGCCACTGCAAGCGGGACTCACCGGAAATTCCACGCTCTCGCAGAGTCTCTGAAAGACTGCCACAGAGCAGGTTCATCATGCCAAAGCTCAGTACTGAGGCTATGCTACAGCTAACCAGGGCATACTTCGGATACAGCCAGACTGCACGACCACCCAAGAGGACATCGTGAATCCGACGCAGCACCTCAAAGCGCCTGACCAGACACTGCATCATCCCAAGGCTTCCCAGAAATGCGGCATAAAATGCAGCATCAGCAGAAGCTTTGATCAACCGGTCCGTGCCCAGTTCGCCACGGACGGAAAACCACGCAGCGACAGCCAGAGAAACCAGCAGCAGAGTGCGGGCGTACGTCTGAAGATAATCGCCCGCCCACAGAAAACAGACAATAAATAACACGCCCGAGATTGCACTGAGCTGAGTGCTGGACATACCTATAGCAATCAGCTCAATCAAAACCGCCAAAGGCAATAGCCAGCGACCTACAGCACTCATACCTGCTTTGTCCTTGTTAGAGTCACGCTGGCAGAGACGGCCTCTGCTTGCATTTCACACACACCCCGATTAGTCTTTTCGAGTCCAATACAAAACACAGTTTCGCTTGATGAAACTATACTAGCACAAATGACAAGACAGACCGGGATCTTTTACCCTCGAGGCCGCAGGCTGATCCGAGAACCTCGGCATGTCCCAGAGGAAGAACAATGAGTGCATTTATCTACGATGGTCTCAGAACTGCTTTTGGCCGCCATGCGGGCTCTCTTTCCCGGGTTCGGCCCGATGACTTGCTGGCAAGCGTTATCCGGGCACTGGTTGAGCGCAATGCGTTCGCCCCGGAAGCCTATGAAGACGTCATTGCAGGCTGTACCAACCAAGCCGGCGAAGATGCGCGCAACGTGGCACGTCACGCCGGGCTGCTGGCAGGCCTTCCAGTCGAGACAGGCGGACTGACCGTTAACCGGCTTTGTGGTTCCGGACTGGCGGCCATCATAGACGCTGCCAGGGCGGTTCGCTGCGACGAAGGTGAATTGTTTGTCGCCGGCGGCACAGAGAGCATGAGCCGCGCCCCTTTTGTGATCGCCAAGGGAGAGACTCCTTTCAGCAGGGATTTCCGTGCCTGCGACAGCACCATTGGCGCACGTTTCCCGAACCCGCTTATTGAGAGCGCTTTCGGCGCGGACACCATGCCTGAAACCGCCAATAACATTGCCCGCGATCTTGGCCTGAGCCGCGAGCTGACAGATCAGTTTGCTGCCCAGAGCCAAGCCCGTTATGAAGAGGCCCGCCGCAAAGGTTTCTTCAAAGACGAGATCTTGAGTATTGATGTGCCCAATGGCCGCAAAAATCCCCCGATTACAATCCGCGAAGACGAACACCCACGCCCCCAGTCAAACGCCGAGTTGCTCGCAGGGCTCCGCCCCTTAGTTGAAGGCGGCGTAGTGACGGCGGGCAATGCTTCCGGCATTAACGACGGTGCAGTTGCCCTGATCATCGGCTCCCGAGAAGCCGGCGAACGCGCTGGAATAAAGCCCCGCGCCCGCATTGTGTCAGCCGCCATTGCAGGTGTTTCGCCACGAGTAATGGGTCTGGGCCCGGTTCTGGCCTGCGAAAAAGCCCTGGCTCGCGCTGGCCTGACGCTTAACGATATGGATGTCATCGAGATTAATGAGGCGTTTGCAGCCCAGGTTCTCGGTTGTACTACTAAACTGGGTATAGACCCCACTGACTCCCGGCTGAACCCGAACGGAGGGGCCATTGCAATTGGCCACCCGCTTGGCGCATCCGGCGCAAGGATTGCACTTACCGCCACCCGTCAGCTGGAATGCAGCGGCGGGCGCTACGCCCTTATCAGCCTGTGCATTGGCGTTGGCCAAGGCATTGCAGCTGTAATTGAACGAGTTAACGACTGATTTTCACTGAGGAGAAACAACATGGCTTCCGCACCTTGGGATGACCTGCTGCAGTTTGACAAGCAACTGGATGAAACCGAACGTCAGGTTCGGGACAGCATCCGCAGTTTCTGTGACCAACGCCTGATGCCCGGAATCATTGAGGCCAACCGACACGAAAAATTCGATCGGTCCATATTCACCGATATGGGAGAGCTGGGCATGCTCGGTGCCACCTTGCCAGAAGAATACGGCGGTCCTGGTTTGAACCATGTGTGCTATGGCTTGATTGCCCGGGAAGTGGAGCGTGTAGACTCTGCCTACCGGTCGGCTTTGAGTGTTCAGTCTTCGCTGGTTATGTACCCGATTTACTCGTTCGGCCAGGAAGCACTAAAAAAACGCGTGCTACCGAAACTCGCCTCCGGTGAGCTGGTTGGCTGTTTCGGTCTGACCGAGCCCAACCATGGTTCTGACCCTAGCGGCATGGAAACCCGCGCTAAGAAAGTCGATGGGGGCTATCTGGTCAGTGGCTCCAAGACCTGGATTACCAACTCCCCCATTGCGGATGTCTTCGTGATTTGGGCCAAACTTGACGGTAAGGTCACCGGTTTTGTACTGGAGCGTGGCGCCAAGGGTCTGGACACCCCTAAAATTGAAGGTAAATTTTCCCTGCGCGCCTCCGAAACGGGTTCCATTTTTATGGACGACGTGTTCTGCCCTGACGAAAACAAACTTGATGTGGACGGTCTGAAAGGGCCGTTCAGCTGCCTCAACAAAGCCCGCTATGGCATAAGTTGGGGCTCTCTCGGTGCGGCGGAGTTCTGCTGGCATGCGGCCCGCAATTACACCTTGGAGCGCAAGCAGTTTGGTAAGCCATTAGCCGCGAACCAGCTTATCCAGAAAAAGCTGGTAGACATGCAAACTGACATTGCTCTTGGTCTGCAAGGTGCGTTGCAACTTGGCCGCCTGATGGACGCCGGTGAAGCGTCTCCGGATGCAATTTCCCTGATGAAGCGCAACAACTGCGGCAAGTCTCTGGACATAGCCCGAGTTGCCCGTGACATGCACGGCGGCAACGGTATTTCAGACGAATACCATGTCATTCGCCACGTGATGAACCTGGAAGCCGTTAATACCTATGAGGGTACTCACGATATCCACGCCCTGATCCTCGGCCGTGGGCAGACCGGCATCCCCGCTTTCGGTTAACACCGACGTTTCCGCTAAAACAGAAAAGGCAGGGCTATACGGCCCTGCCTTTTTTATATCCGCTTTATATAGAAGCTTCCTTTACACCAACACTGTCTCGACCCGGTTAGACCACCACACCAGCGCAAGAGCTGGCAAAATCAGCATCGCGCTGATCATCGTCAACTCCAGATTGGTGAAGGGTACCGGGCCGCCTCCGGGAATCGCCAACAGCATACCGCCGGCAATCAACGCCAGACGGATGGGCCACTGGAGCACCCGATAAAGCGAAAGGTTGCCAATGCCCAGCAGGTAACCCTGCATACCGCCCGCAATCAACGCCACACCCACAATGGCCTGAGGCAGCACCATCAGGATTTCATCCCAGGAGCCCTGGAGTATCAACGCCGGGTTCAACACGAACAGGAACGGAATAAAGTAAATCACGCTACCCAGCTTCATGGCCTGAAAGCCGGTTTCCATTGGCCGAGCACCCGCCACCGTGGCAGCAGCAAAGGCACCCAGTGCCACCGGTGGTGTGATGAAGCTCAGCATGCCCCAATACAGGATGAACAGGTGAACCGCCAACGGGTCCATACCACCGCCGTTAATCAACGCCGGAGCCAGGGCCACTGCCAGGAAAATATAGGCCGCCGTGACGGTCATTCCAATGCCCAGGATAAAACTGGTCGCTGCCCCCATAAATAGCAGTACAAGGGTATTGCCACCGGCCAGGAAAATCAGATCATTGGCGATGGTGCCAGACATGCCGGTTACCGACAGCGCTCCCACCAGCAGGCCCACGCCTGCCAGAATGGCAATCAGTTCCGCAAACAACTTACCGGCGCTGGAGAAAAAGCCTTTCACATCCTCCCAGCCCCAACGTTGGTATGGCAACACCTGATTGATCACCAACAGCAAGGCCGTGGCGTAGAAAGGCGCAATGGCTTCCCGCCGCAGGAAAAACAACAGCCAGATCAGCAGCACAAAGACAAAGATGAAGTACCAGCCTTCTTTTAAGGTCTGGCGCAGGGAAGGCAGCTCATTCGCTGGTAAACCTTTGAGTTCGTGGCGCGCAGCGTAAGCGTCAATTTGAATAAACAGACCCATGAAATACAGGAATGACGGAACCGCTGCCGCAAGCGCAATCGTACCGTAAGAAATATTCAGAAAGCTGGCCATAATAAACGCCGTCGCGCCCATCACAGGCGGCATCAGTACGCCACCCGTAGACGCACAGGCTTCGACACCGGCGGCGTAAGACCGCCCAAAACCCACCTTCCGCATTGCCGGGATAGACAGCACACCGGTGGTGAGCACGTTGGTAATCACGCTGCCGCTCATAGACCCCATCAGGCCGCTGGAGAATACCGCAACCTTGGCCGGGCCACCCCGAACATGACCAAGCAGGGCAAACGCCAGATTGATAAAGAACTTACCACCGCCGGTTTGTTGTAGCGCAACGCCGAACAACAAAAAGCCGATCACCAGGTTAGCGAACGCCTGCAGCGGAATACCCATGACGCTCTCACGGCTCATGGCATGGTAAATAGCAGTCTGGGAAGGTGATGACGGAAAGCCCTGAATCGGCCCCGGCACAACATCAGCGAAAATCGGATACAGACCTGCAGCCGCGACAATGAGACCGATCGGCCAGCCCCCGGCCCGGCGCGCCGCCTCGATCACCACGCCCCAAAAAAGGAAGCTCATTACAATGGCGTAGTCCGGCGCGTCGTACTCCCAGCCCCTGTCGAGAATCTGTTCCGCGTTAAACACGAAAAACCCGCACACCGAGACCGCAAACAAGAACAGCACGACGTCGTACCAGGGCACTTTTGTGCGCGAAGCGTTGCCGAAGGCTGGCCAAAGCACGAAAACCAGCGGCAGCATCAATGCTACCACTGTGTAGAAGAACTGGCTTTCCACCGACGTCACCGCAGTGAATAACCGAAGATTAAACAGGTAATCAATTGCCAGCAGGGTCAGCGCCAGAGTCGCCACTCGGGGCACCCAAAGCCAGAACCCAGATAACTGGCGGATACCGGATATTTCACCCGCATTAACAGGTTGTTTCTGAGGCAAGCTCATAAGATCAGAGGCTCCGGTGCGATGATGATAAAAACGGAAACCGCCGACGTATCGCTCCAAAGACAGCAGCGATGCGCCGGCGCAATGGGGCAGGTCCTAACGGAAAACCGCCTTCATGCCTTCTGCTTCAAGTGCTTTGGCTCGTGCTTCCATCCAGCCGCTACGGAACGCATCTCCGTCTTCCGGCGGGCTGGATTCCATGAATTTGTCCCAGGTGGTTTTCAGGAGTCCCTGACGTTTAACCAACCCATCCTGGTGCGCCTGCATGGCATCGGTCCAGTGTCCGATTTCCTTGTAATACTCAACAACCGCATCGTGATAAGGAATCACCCACTGCATGTTCTGATTTTCTAGCGAGTAACCAGCATTGCCAGGAGCAGCGTCCTTGTATTTGTCATGATCCTCGATCAGCACACGGACCAGATTTCTGGCGGTTTTATCGTCCAGGCTCTCACTGCCGACCAATATGGGATACGGGTAGGTGGCGCCGATCCATGGGCTGCCCTTACCATAGTTCTCACCGGCAGCAGACGTCACTTTGTGGGGCTGAAAATACGGCGCCACGGTCTGAAGCCGCTGCCAGCCTTCTTTATTCTCTGGGTCCAGTTCCGGCCACACGATACCCCTTGGGCTGGCGGACAGTTGCTGAGCGGGCGGTGCCACGCTCATGGTAAACGCGGCGTCAACCTGGTTGGCCACAATGCCTTCAAAAGAACGGCCGTAGCCTGGGAATTCGACCCGTTCAACGTCATCCCAAGTCAGGCCCCCAAACGCCAAAAAGGCTTCAGTGCCAATATTCAGGGCGTCATCACCACGGATGTAAGCCACCCGCTTGCCTTTCAAATCCGCCGGCGTGTTCACATTAATGTCACCTGCAACCGCGACACCCAGACCGAAACTGGCGGTAGAGGTGCTAATCAGGCGAATGGGCTGCGGCCCCCACTGCGGATCGGCAAACAGCAATACTCCTTCGGAGCCGTAGTAACTGGCAATGCCACAGGCACAGAGTGGCACCCGCCCCATACGTAGGGGCGTCATTCGGGACACGTCATTTTCACCGGGCAGAATGCGCACCGAGGTGCCGTATTCATTTTTTAGCAGGTTACCGATGGATACCATCTGGGTATAACCCGCTGACCCGGTACCGTAGGCCGTCATGGCCAATGTGGCGGGCAATTCAATATTCTCAGCGCTGTGAGCAAAAAATGGGGCGGCACTCAAAACACCAATGAGCAAACGTTTTGTGAAAATTGTTGTTTTTATCACTGAAAACCTCGCGTTATGATTGTTAATTAACGGCAACTACAGTTTCGCACTGCGGTATTGATACTTTTTACATTTCGCATCGCAATATTAGTTTCCGTAGAACGAATATAGGCAATGTCACTCAATACAACAACCTTATAAAACTAAATTCTGCCAAACGTCGTAGAAACGAGTGATTTAACCGAATTACAAGGAATTGACAGAAAAGGATAGATCATTCACTCTTACCTTATTCTGCTATGCGGTATGCGCTTTCGCTAGAACGAACAGAGAGGTTGTCCCATGAACATAAACTACACGCCGGAGGAGCTCGCCTTCCGGGATGACGTCCGGGCTTTTCTGGACCAGGCGCTACCGGCAGACATTGCCGCCAAAGTGAAGGGTTTCCGTCACCTGACTAAAGAAGATCACCAGCGCTGGCAGCAGATTCTCTGCAAACAGGGTTGGTACGCCACGCACTGGCCAGAAGAGTACGGCGGTGTGAAATGGACACCGGTTCAAAAGCATATCTGGGATGAAGAATCCTGCCTCTACGGTGTGCCCCGCTCTGTTCCGTTCGGCGTGAACATGGTGGCGCCCGTTATCATCAAGTTTGGCAACGAAGAGCAGAAGCAGACTTACCTGCCGCGCATCCTTAGCGGAGAAGACTGGTGGTGCCAGGGCTATTCCGAGCCCGGCGCAGGTTCCGACCTCGCATCGCTGAAAGCCCGCGCTGTGCGCGAGGGCGAGCACTACATTGTGAACGGCCAGAAAACCTGGACCACGCTTGGCCAGTACGCCAACATGATTTTTTGCCTGGTGCGCACCAATACCGAGGTGAAGGCACAGGAAGGCATTTCCTTCTTGCTGATCGACATGAACACGCCAGGTATCACCGTGCGCCCGATCATCACCCTTGACGGCGAGCACGAAGTGAACGAAGTCTTCTTTCAAGACGTGAAAGTGCCGGTTGAAAACCGGGTAGGAGAGGAAGACAAAGGCTGGACTTACGCCAAGTTCCTGCTGACTTATGAGCGCACCGGCCTGGCCGGCATCGGCTTGTCCAAAGCCGCGCTGTCTCACCTGAAGCACCTGGCATCTCGTTGCATCAAGAATGGCCGCCCGCTGATTGAAAACACGTCGTTCAGCCAGCGTATTGCCAGGGTTGAAATTGACCTGACTGCGGCGACCATCAGCAACTTGCGCATTATTGCTGCGGTTGAGGGGGGCGGCATGCCCGGGGCGGAAAGCTCCATGTTAAAGGTAAAGGGCACAGAAATTCGCCAAGCTATTAATGACCTTGCACGCAGAGCCATTGGGCCCTATGCCATTCCGTTTGCGGAAGAAGAACTGAACCTTGATTATGAAGGCGAGTTCCTGTCAGACGAAAATGCTGCACCCCTTTCAGCTCAGTACTTCAACAATCGTAAGCTCTCGATTTTCGGCGGATCCAACGAGATCCAGAAAAATATCGTGTCGAAAATGATTCTCGGGCTTTAAGGAGGCAACCATGGATTTCCGACTCAATGAAGAGCAGCAGATGCTGCAGGACACCGTGGCCCGTCTGGTGCGCGGTGAGTACAGTTTTGAAAAGCGCCTGGCATTCAGTGAAACCGAGGCAGGTTTCAGCGTGGATTTCTGGAAGCAGCTCAGCGAACTGGGGCTGACAGCGGTCCCATTTTCTGAGGAACTGGGCGGTTTCGGCGGTGGCGGTATAGAAGTACAGTCGGTTATGACCGAACTGGGCCGTGGCCTGTGCCTTGAGCCATACCTGCAATCGGTCGTTTTTGGCGGCGGCCTTATCAGCCAGGCCGGAAACGATAGCCAGAAAGACGTCTGGTTAAGCGGTATTGCCAGCGGCGAACTGCAAGCAGCCGTCGCACTTCAGGAGCCCCAGAGCTTTTACGACCTGAACGATGTGCAAACCCGCGCTGAGAAAAAAGACGGTGGTTTTGTACTTAATGGACGCAAGGCCGTTGTGATTGGTGGGCACTGTGCTGACCTCATTGTGGTATCCGCTCGCACCTCGGGCGGCACCCGCGACGCTAGCGGCATCAGCCTGTTTGTATTGAAGCCGGATACGGCAGGCATTGAGCGCCGCGTTTACCCAACTATTGACGGTTCGAAAGGCTGTGATATTACGCTGAACAATGTTCACGTGGGTGCTGACGCCCTGCTGGGCGAAGACGGCAAGGCCAGCGACGTAATAGAGTACCAGGCAGGTCGTGCCATTGCGGCGCTATGCGCGGAAGCAGTCGGTGTTATGGAAGTCGCCAACGAGCTTACTCTCGATTACCTCAAACAGCGTAAACAGTTTGGCGTACCCATTGGTAAGTTTCAGGTGCTGCAGCACCGCATGGTCGACATGATGTCTGAACTTGAGCAAGCTCGCTCGATGGCTATTCTGGCTGCCAGTGTGGCAGACGAAGAACAAAGCGATGAGCGCCGTCGCGCGCTTTCTGCCGCGAAAAACGTCATCGGCCGCAGCGGGCAGTTCATTTCAGAACAAGGCATACAATCCCACGGTGGTATTGGCATGACATGGGAATACAATTTTGCCCACTACGCCAAGCGATTGATCATGATCAACCACCAGCTCGGTGATGATGACTTCCACTTGGAACGCTATGCGTTTCTTTTACAGGCAAGCTAAACTCCTTAATGAGTAAGCCTGAGAGCTTGTTCTGATCAGCCAAGGGGCTTTTTCGGGGGTGGCTCGCTACCCCTTTTGTTGTGCAAAGTCAGGAATAAGGTGAACAATATGACAACAAACACCTCAAATACCGATGCTAATACGCTGAGAGCGGAAGAATGGCAGATTCGCAAGGAGTTAGCTGCGGCCTACCGCCTTGTCGCCCTGTTCGGGTGGGATGACCTGGTTTTTACCCACCTCTCCGCCCGAGTACCTGGCCCCGAGCATCACTTTCTTATTAACCCTTACGGCCTGCTGTTCCACGAGATCACAGCTTCCTCTCTGGTGAAAGTGGACAAAGACGGACAGGTTGTGGAATCCGGAGGTCTTAGCAGGGTGAATCCCGCCGGCTTTACCATACACAGTGCTGTGCACATGGGGCGCGACGATGCCGGTGCCGTCATGCACCTTCATGCCGCAGATGGTGTAGCGATTTCCGCCCACAGAGACGGCCTGCTGCCCTTGAGCCAGACAGCCATGCTCTGTTTAGCGCACCTGAGTTACCACGAGTATGAAGGTGTCGCTCTGAACCTGGATGAGCGTGAGCGCCTGATTCGGGATCTCGGCGATAAAGCCATGATGATGCTGCGCAATCACGGTGTTCTGACCGCTGGCAAAGACGTACCGGAAACCTTTACGTACCTGTACTTCCTGATGAAAGCCTGCGAGATACAGGTTAAAGCACAGAGTTGCGGCCCAGTGCATATGCCCTCCGAGCAGGCTATCCGAACTACTGCAGAACAGTCACAAGCCCTCGGTAGCGCAGCGGCGCTCACTTGGCCGGCGCTGCTGCGGCTTCTCGACAGCAAAAACCCCGGTTACGCGGTATAGAAGGGCTTAATATGGTGGAAATACAACTCGATGAGCTGGCCAGCCATAAAGGAAGCCTGTGCTGCTTCAGCCCCTGGCTTACCATCACCCAGAACATGATCGGCGCGTTTGCCGAGGCCACGGGTGACCACCAATGGATTCACGTGGATGTTGAGCGGGCGAAACGGGAGTCGCCTTGGAAGTGCCCGGTCGCTCATGGGTATTTGACAGTGTCCCTGATCTCCCGGCTCAACCCTCAAGCTCTGCGGATTACGGGCACCAAGGCCACTATAATTACGGGCTGAACAAACTGCGGTTTCCAGCGGCAGTGCCGGTGGGTTCGGATATTCGCACGAAAGTCGAACTGGTGGATGTCACATCGGTGGACGACAAAAGGATCTTGGCGACTTACAAGACCACCGTAGAAATAAATGGCCAGGACAAACCGGCCTGCGTAGTAGAAAACCTCGCTATGTACGTGGCCTGAGCAAGACTGAGTTATTCAGAGCCCGGCAAGCGGGCTCTGAATACTCGCTAAATACTGGCTAAATACTCGCTAAATGCTATTCTCGCCCTTCCAGCGCTGCGCGTATTTTCAGAGTAACCAGCACCGTATTCAGGTGAGGCACTGCAATGCCACGACGCTTGGCTAACGCCACCACGTTCCCCAACACGGCCTCCCGTTCAATCGGACGGCCGTTCAGATAGTCCAGCGCCATACTGTTTTTGTAGGCAGGCATTTTACGGGTGCTGTCGATGTTCTGATCGATCAACGCCTCATCCATTGGATAGCCCTCTGCCGCAGCTACCTTCATCACCTCGCGCATCATGGCCCGGATCAGCTCTTCGCCGCCCGCAGTATCCAGCATGGTTCGGGTATCTGCACCGTTGGCAACAACAGACAATGGGTTAAACGGGGCATTCCACAGGCATTTGCGCCAGCGTTCACTCACAACGCACTCAGTCAGGTCGCTCTTAATGCCACCTTCTATAAAAAGTTGGGACAAAGCCCGGCAGCTCTCATCAATACCGTCCGGATAACGCCCCATCACTAACTTGCCGTAGGCTTTGTGCTCAACGACGCCGGATTCTGTGCGGCTTGCGGCAATGAAGGCCAGGCAGCTTATAAGAGGGTTCTGCGGATAGGCATCGGCCAGCTCTTTTTCGATATCCAGGCCGTTTTCGATCAGAACCAGACGGGTCTTCTCATCCATCCAGGGCGCAACCAGTGCAACCCGGTCCACACCGGGCAGAATTTTCACGCACAGAATCAGAAAGTCTGGCGTTTCTTCCGGCAAGTCACCATCACGGTATACATGATCGGGCTCGTAGGACAGGTCGCCGAGCGGGCTTGTGATTCGAATACCCTGGGCTCTGACCGCATCATAGTCTGAGCGCAACACAGTGCTCACGGAACAACCGGCTTTCTTTAGAATGGCACCGTAGAAGCTACCAATAGCGCCGGCACCCACAATCAGAATACTGGGTTTGTTATTCATGATCCGCCCCTGCCCATTCTTCCTCCTGAAGCGCCCGCCACATCAGCTTGCCCGTGGGGGATTTTGGCAATGCACTCACAAATTCAACAATGGTGGGCACTTTATAGACCGCCATCTGTTCCTTGCACCAATCCGTAATGTCCTCAGCGCTGGTGCTGCCTTCTGCCTCAGGTATGAGCACGATACAGGCCTTCACCGTTTCCCCACGTTTAGGATCGGGGGCCGAGATAATACACAGCTCATGAATGGCAGGGTGTCTGTACATCATGGCTTCAACTTCCGAAGGCCACACCTTGAATCCGGATGCGTTAATCATTCGTTTAAGGCGATCGACCATGAAGAAGTAACCCTCTTCGTCATAGTACGCGAGATCGCCGGTGCGGAAGAAACGCTTGCCATCAATTTCGACGAACGCCGCATCGGTTTCGGCCGGCCGGTTCCAGTAGCCGATGGTCACCTGCGGACCACAGGAAACGATCTCACCGGTTTCACCCGGCCCTTTCTCTTCCAGGGTATCCACATCAATAATCCGGCTGTCCACATCAAACACCGGGATACCCAAACACTGTGCTTTGGGTTTCGCGTTGGGGTTGATGTGGGTTGCGGCCATGGTTTCTGACAAGCCATAGCCCTCAATGTAGTTGAGCCCCGTCAGCCTTTTCAGTTTTTCCGCAACGGCGCCGGGCATGGCGGCACCTCCGCCACCAATCATTTGAAGACTGGAGAGGTCGTATTTGCCAATATCCGGATTGGAAAGAAAGTCCACCGCCATGGTAACGATGTTGGCCCAGGCGGTGACCTTGTAGCGTTCAATGAGCCTTGATGCAGTGGTGCGATCCCAGCGCGTCATAATCACCGCCGTCGAGCCGGCGAAAATCGGCCCGTTCATGGAGCCGGTCATGCCGGTTACATGGAAAAATGGCAGGGTGGCCAGCTGCATGCTGTCGGAAGTGCTCAGGTTCCAGAACACACGGTGTACCGCCGTTGCCATCACCGAGCGATGGGTGTGCATACAGCCTTTTGGTGCACCGGTTGTACCAGAGCTATAAGGGATGACGGCCAGATCTTCCGGGCCTGCCGTATGTTCTTGAGGGCTAAGGCTCGCCGCCATAGCGCTTTCCCAGCTCACTACGCCCGGAGCATCGCCCGACCAGGCCGGGCTTGCGACTTCCGCCGGCAGATCCAGGTCGGTATCAGGATTAATGTATGTGTTGTAGGAAGCCACCACGATCTGTTCCAGATCGGTTTTTCCCAACAGCGGCGTAATGTATTCAGCCAGTTCCTGGCCTGCCAGGCATACCCGTGAGCCTGTATCCGCAATATAGTGTTCCAGCTCTGCGGCCCGGTTCATCGGGTTTATCGGAATCACCACGGCATCCGCCCGCAGAATCGCGTAGTAGGAGATCACATACTGCGGCGAATTCTGCATATACAGCAACACCCGAGCACCCTTTTTCACACCCTGCGCCTGCAGGTAACCTGCCATGGCCTCCACTTCCGCCAGCAGCCGGCGGTATGTGATGAACGCATCGTAGAAAATGATGGCTGTTTGGTCAGGATAGCGCAGGGCCGATATTTCCAGATTGGTAAAAACACTGGTTTTCGGCAGGGTCATGGTCTTGGGCAGATCTTTAGGCCAAACCGCATAGTGACGTGTGAACATGATTATTGTTGTCTCCAGGTGTACATCAGCCTGCCAGCATCGCGGACAGATCAAATTCTTTGGTATCCCCGGGCAAGGGGCCTTCATGTCGCAAGGGTGTAATGGCAACCGCCTTGTCTCTCAGCACGGCCACATCGGAGTCCGGTGCTACAATATGCTTGGAGCTGCGATCAAACCCCAGCCACCAATAAGGTAGGCTGCGGGAATCATGGCCTGCTTTCAGGCGAGCTTGCTGGATGGAACCGCTGGACTGCTTACACCAGCGCGCAGAAACGATATCTCCGGCCTCGCAGGCTGGAAAGTTCACGTTCCACGCCCGCCTTTCGCCCGGCTGCCATAGTTTGCGGATTACCGCCTCGCCAAATTGTTCGACGGGCGCCCAGTCGATACCCTCCCGGGACAGAAAGGCCTGGCTTAAGGCAATAGCGGGAATGTTCATATGATGAGCGCTGAGCGCCGCGCCAACCGTACCCGAGTACTGCACCGAGTCACTGATGTTGGCTCCGCAATTGACACCTGATAACACAAGATCCGGAGGTATTTCACTGAACCACTGGGCAAGGGAATAGAGCACACAATCTGCCGGAGTACCGGAAACCGCGTAGCGTTTATTCCCGGTTTCGTAGACCCGCAACGGGTGGTGTATTGAGATGCTCTGGCCCGCACCGCTACGGTCGTGCTGCGGAGCAACAACCCAGACCTCTTCTGCCAGGTTACGGGCAATCTTTTCCAGCCGCGCCAGCCCTGGCGCGTTAATGCCATCGTCGTTGGTAATGAGGATGCGCCGAACGATGGGTAATGTCATGTCAGCGCTCCCGCACTGGCGATTTTCCAGCCGGTTTCGGCCAGCAGGCTGGCGCGCTTACCCACGTCCAGGGCATCGGCATTGGCCGCATTACCGTCCAGCGCGCGCTTGTAGACGCCTTGGACGATAGAGGCTAATCGGAACAGCGAAAAGGCGAGATAGACGTGCCAGTCTGCAATACTTTCGCGACCTGTTTTGGCACAGTAACGAGCAATGGTTTCTTGCTCGTCCGGGATGCCCAGTGCTTCAAGGTCTTCTCCCTGCAGTCCCCGCAGGCCCGGCATGTCCGATGGCAGGTAATATGGCAGACAATAATAGGCCAGATCCGCCAGCGGGTGCCCAAGCGTAGAAAGCTCCCAATCCAGGACGGCGATCACCTCGGGCTTGTCCGGAGCAAGCATCAGGTTGCCGAAGCGATAGTCACCATGGGCAATAGCACACTCATCGGTTGAAGGCAGGTTTTCGGGCAGCCATGCCATAAGTTTGTCCATGGCAGGCATTTCGTCGGTTTTGGCCGCCAGGTACTGTTTACTCCAGCGCGAAACCTGGCGTGCCACATAGCCTTCCGGACGACCGAAGTCCCCTAGGCCTACTGCATTCAAATCCACAGAATGCAGTTCTGCCAAGGTGTCGATGGCGGAATGGTGGGCCGGCAATCTTTCTTTGCGATCCAGCGCTCGCAGGGCTGAGTGGCTGACGATGCGGCCTTTCAGAAAGTCCATCACGTAAAAGGGTGTACCAATAATGTCGCTGTCTTCGCAGAGCACCCGGGCTTTGGGCACCGGCAAGGAGGTGTTGTCTGAGAGCGCACGGATGACTTTGTACTCCCGCTCGACCATGTGGGCGGAAGGCAGGGTTTTTCCGGGTGGTTTTTTACGCAGGACGTAGCGGCCACTGTCGGTGTCCAGCAGGAATGTTGGGTTGGACTGGCCGCCCTGGAACTGTTTTACCTCAAGACGGTTACCAAAACCCGGCATAGCTTGCTGGAGCCAGGACAGGAGCCGGGCTTCATCGAATGTGTGGGCTGGAAGGACGTCTACCAACTCTGGGGTGATGCTCATTTTTTGTGTTGCCTTCAATTTTGGGTAGCCGCCTCTATTGGTGGTAGCGGTCTGCAAATGGGAGCGCTTTTCTTTCGGGAAAACAACTCGCTGCGCTCAAACATCTTTTCCCTGCAGAAAAACACCCCCATCCGCAGCCCTTGGCACGTTTCAGTAGTAGCTGCTTTAACAGATGGTTTCGCCGCCGTCGGCGACAATGGTCTGGCCGGTTATGTAGGCGCTGGCTTTGGTTGATAAAAATACGGCCAGGCCTGCGATATCTACCGGGTCGCCGATTCTTCTCAGTGGGGTTTTGTCTTCGGCGCGTTTAACGCGCACCGGATCTTCCCAGAGTGTACGGGCGAAGTCGGTTTTGATCAGGCCGGGGGCGATGCTGTTGACGCGGATGCCTTTCGGGCCCCATTCCACGGCCAGGTTTCGGGCCAGTGCGGCTTCTGCTGCTTTGGATACACCGTAGGTTCCAATGGTTGTGTTACCGCGGATTCCGGCGATGCTGGACAGCAACACAACGGCGCCCTCACCTTTCTCCGCCATCTGCGGCAGCACCATGTTGGTGAGCCAGAAGGTGCCTTTGACGTTGGTGTCCATGATTTTATCCCAGGCCTCGTCGGTCATTTCGGAGCTGGGGCCATAGACCGGGTTGGTGGCGGCGTTGCATACGAGCACGTCGATACTGCCCCAGGCCTCGTTGGTTTTGTTTACCAGGTTTTGAAGGTCGTCTTTTTTGCCGACGTGGCAGGGTATCGCTATGGCTTCATAGCCTTTGCCTTTCAGTTCATTCGCCACCTGCTCGCAGGCGTCGGCCTTGCGACTGGAGATAACAACTTTCGCGCCCAGACGGGCCATTTCTTCGGCGATTGACAGGCCAATGCCTTTAGTGGAACCCGTGATCAAGGCCACCTTACCGGTCATATCAAAAAGTGGGTTGCTCATAACTCGGTCCTTATTCTCAAAGATTGGGTGCGGGCCGGAAGTGCGCTCACCCGTGGCTTAGCCCTAATTAGCGATACTGACGCAGTTCAATCTTGGCAACAGAATCTAAATGAACCTCATCTGGGCCATCCGCCAGCCGCAATGACCGTACCTTGGCCCAGGCTGACGCGAGGAATGTGTCCTGGCTCACGCCGGCCCCGCCGTACACCTGAATGGCACGGTCGAGCACCTTCAGCGCCATGCTTGGCGCAATCACCTTGATCATGGCAATTTCCTGACGGGCTATCTTGTTACCAACGGTATCCATCATGTGAGCCGCTTTCAGAGTCAATAGCCGTGCCTGCTCGATCTCGATTCGGCTGCGGGCGATGTCCTTGCGGATAGAGTCGAAGCTGGATAGTGGCTTACCGAATGCCTCGCGCTCATTGGCACGCTTGCACATCAGCTCCAGCGCGCGCTCTGCAACGCCAATAGTGCGCATGCAGTGGTGAATGCGGCCCGGCCCGAGACGACCCTGAGCAATTTCGAAACCACGCCCCTCACCCAGTAATATATTGCTGACCGGAACCCGAACGTTATCGTAGTGAATCTCGGCGTGGCCGTGAGGCGCATGATCATAACCAAACACCGTTAGCGAGCGGATTAGCTTTACGCCAGGCGCATCTAACGGCACCAAAATCATCGACTGCTGCTGATGCTTGGGCGCGGTCGGATCGGTCTTGCCCATTACGATGGCAATTTTAGCGGTGGTAGTCATTGCACCTGACGACCACCATTTCTTGCCATTGATGACATACTCATCGCCCTCGCGACGGATCTCACAGGCGATATTAGTTGCATCGGAGGACGCTACATCCGGTTCTGTCATGGAAAAGCAGGAACGGATCTTACCCTCCAGCAAAGGCTTCAACCACTGCTCTTGCTGTTCGTCATTACCGTACCGGGCGATTGTTTCCATGTTGCCGGTATCCGGTGCAGAACAGTTGAACACCTCCGGGGCCATTTCAGAACGGCCCATGATTTCGCAAAGGTGGGCGTATTCAAAGTTGGTCAGGCCAGCCCCCAGATCGCTCTCCGGCAGGAACAGATTCCAGAGGCCTTCTGCTTTTGCCTTCGCCTTAAGCTCCTCTATGATCGGAACCGGTGCCCAACGGTTTTCTGCCTTTTCAATCTGTTCGTGGTGCGTGGACTCGTTGGGATAAATGTTCACATCCATGAACTCGTTCAACTGCACCTGCAGTTTTTTAACTTTGTCAGACAACTCGAACATGTCGGCTTCCTCTTTAGTATTGATTCTATGACCGGCCTTCGCAGCCAATCAGGTTTTTGTTCTATGCACTGAAAATCAGATAGGGACGCCTTCCGGCTTGTCACTGCCAGACCGGATCCGGAACGTGCCTTCGGCGATGGCAAGCAGATTGCCCTTATCGTCATGCACTTCGCCGGTGCTGTTAAAAATCCGGGTGCCACCGGCTCGTTTGCGCCCGGTCACACGAATAGTGCCGCTGGAGCACTGGCCGGTAAACGTTGTGGTCAAAGACAAGGTAATGGCTTTACGCATTCGCCCCGGGAAGGGGCAGTGTGTACCGGCCTGGGCCATCGCTATATCAACCAGCGACGTCAGTACGCCGCCGTGAATGACGCCACCAAGGTTTAGATGCTTTGGCTCTAGTTCCAGCTCAATAACCGCTTCGTTTTCCTCCCAGGAAGCCTGGCGGTAACCGAGCAGGTTATGAAAGCCCGGCAGCTCTGTACCATCGACACATGCGCTATCAACATAAGGGGATTCTTGCTTACTCATTACACTTTCATTCCTGGCAGGTTCAGAGAGGCGGTGTTGCCGCCATCCACAGGCAGCGCCTGACCGGTGATATAGCTGGCATCGTCACTGGCAAAAAACAGAATGGCCGCTGCGATCTCTTCCGGGTCGCCGTAGCGACGCAGTTCACAGCGAGCGCCCAACTTGTGAGCTTTTTCATGGGTGCGGGCGTAATCAAAAACCGCTCTTGTCATACCGGTCTCAACCAGGCCCGGGCAGACTGCGTTCACCCGGATATTGTGATCGCCAAGGTCACACGCAGCGGTCATAGTGAGGTTGATCACTCCAGCCTTCGAGGCGCTATAAGCATTGCCCCCTGCGCCCGAGCGAATACCGGCAATCGACGCTGTATTGACAATGGAACCGAGTTTGCGGGCCTGCATGTGCGGCGCGACATGCTTTATGAGGAGCATGGTGCCAATCAGATTCACCGACAGCACCTTGTCCCACTCGTCTCGCTCGTTTTCGATTACCGGTGGATGGCCTTTCCCTGTGCTGGCAATGCCAGCGATGTTGCACAGGATGTCAATTTTCCCGAACGCGTCCATAGCGTCGCTGACAAGTTCTTTCACCTGAGCCTCATCGGCAACGTCGACGAGGCGACGGAGGTACTCAGCCCCTTCCGGCATTAGATTCCCGGTCTCAGCCAAGCCCAATTCGGAAGTATCCGCCATGATCACTTGGGCACCCTCACAGGCCAGTCGCAAGGCGGTTGCCCGACCTATGCCACTGCCTGCTCCGGTAACAATAGCTGCCCGACCATCAAAACGCCCCATGTCGCTGTTCCTTGTATCTTTAGTTTTATTATTACACTAGAGATTTTGCTTTTGCATTAATTTGTCATGCCTTCTACTTTTGAGTCAATATAATCGGAAGTTAATTTCACTAGTCAAAACACAATAGCAGCATAAGGCACAAAAATGAAAAATAACCTGAGCGAAATGCCGGTGTACGCACCCATGACCCCGAACGAGCCCATGGAGGCCATTGGCCACCGGATACAGAGGTTTACAATCACCCGTGCAGACCACCCGGCATTGATCAGTAAACAAGGTACGGTGAGCTGGAGAGACCTGCTGGATCAGACTAACCGGATCGCCAACCGCCTGCGAGATGCGGGGCTTGAGCCGGGCGACTCAGTTGCAGCTCTGTCGGAGAACAGCGCTGACTATGTCGCTCTGTATCTTGGTGTGCTTACCGCCGGCGGCTGCATGGTGCCGCTTTCAGGTATGGCCAGCGCCGAAACGCTGAGTCTTATGCTGTCCGATTGCCGTGCAAAGTTCCTGTTTGTGTCGCAGAAAAACGGGGACCTCCTTCACAGCTTCCAGCCCGGGCTGCAGGGGTTACCGGACGACCGTATTGTTGCCCTGGATGAAGACGGCGAAGGGATTGGCCAGACGCTGAGAGACTGGCTAGGCGATGCCTCAGCCAGGGCCCGCCCAGCGGACGTATCGCTGGATGACGCCTTTAACATCATCTACAGCTCCGGCACCACCGGCACTCCGAAGGGCATTCTCCACGATTACCGATTCCGCCAGCGGCAGATGGAACGCATGAGCCTTTATGGGCTGGATTGCGATGCCATTAACCTGGTCTCAACGCCGCTGTACTCCAACACCACACTGGTCTCGGTGTTACCCATGCTGTTCCACGGCGGCACGCTGGTAATTATGGCAAAGTTCGACGCCCGGCGATTTCTGGAGCTGGCCGAAACACACCGTGTGACCCACGCCATGCTGGTACCAGTGCAGTACCAGAGGATTCTGGCTGACGCGGAATTTGACCGCTTTGATCTCTCTAGTTTCAAGTTGAAACTCTGCACCAGCGCGCCCCTAAGACCGGACGTGATAGCCGATGCAATGGCACGCTGGCCCGGCAACATACGAGAGGTTTACGGCCTCACAGAGGGCGGCATCTCTACCAGTCTCGACTGTGCCGCGCACCCAAACAAATGGAACTCGGTAGGCATACCAACGGAAGGTGCGGAAGTGCGCGTGATCGACGAAGATGGTCATGAACTTCCGAGAGGCGAGACCGGCGAGCTGGTGGGCCGCGCCATTTCGATGATGCGAGGCTACGTGAACCGGCCTGAACAGACCCGGGAAATGCTGTGGGAAAGCCCTGAGGGCGACGTGTTCTATCGCAGCGGAGATATGGGGCGAATCGACGAGGACGGATTTATACATATTCTCGATCGTCGCAAAGATATGATCATTTCTGGTGGATTCAACATTTACCCGGTCGATCTTGAGAAGGCGCTGCTGGCACACCCTGCTGTGGACGATGCAGCGGTTATCGGCATTCCCAGCGAACATTGGGGTGAAACACCTCTGGCCCTGGTGGTTCTCAAACCCGGGCACCAGGATTCCAGGCTTACGATACTCGAATGGGCTAACGGCCAGCTCGGCAAAAGCCAGCGCATCTCCGCTATCGAGCTTCGCGAGGAGCTCCCCCGCTCCACCATAGGTAAAGTTCTGAAGCGGGAGCTGCGCGAACCTTATTGGAATAAAATCGCGCGCTGATCCCGCTCAACGTAGGGCCAGTTTGTCCAGAGCGGCCCGGCAATCCTCCGACCGAAGCCGCTCGGAAAACACCTCACGCTCCCGCTCTAGCGCCTGTTCAATCTGCTCACGCCAGGGAGCGCGGATCAATCGCTTGCTGGCACGCAGGGCTTCACGGGGTTTTTTTGCCAAGCTCTTTGCAAGCGCCAACGCCTCGGACAACGCCTGCCCATCATCCACAATCCGGCTTACCAGCCCACATTCCCTGGCATCACTGCCACTGATCACCTCACCCAGGAGCAGCAGATCCGTGGCTTTGCGAATACCCAAATGCAGGGGCATGGTGACCGTAGAAGCGGCCTCCGGCACCAGCCCCAGATCGACAAACGCCGTCTTGAATTTCGCACTTTCTGCAGCCACCACGACATCCACGTGTAACAACAGAGTTGTGCCGATGCCGATTGCCATGCCTTCCACCGCAGCTATGACCGGCGTATCACAGTTCATCAACGCTTCAATAAACGCCAGCCCGGCGGAAGGCTTCGGGTTTGCACTCGTGGCACGAGCCCGGAAATCATCCAGGTCATTGCCCGCCGTGAACACACAACCTGCGCCGGAGATGACAATGGCGCTCACACCCTCATCTTCATTCGCACGGATTACGGCGTCACTCAGTTGCTGATACATTTCCCGGGTCAGGGCATTCTTCTTCTCCGGGCGGTTGATAACGAGCTGGAGTACGCCTTGAGACTGCTGACTTTCAATCATTGGACTATCCTTATTGAGAACATTCTGGTGCCTATCCATAAAACATCCTATTGCAAAAGCCCGATCTTGTGATAAGTTCAGAAAATAATAATTCACCCTGCAGTCGTTAGTTCTGCACAGTGAAACATTAAGCAACATCACAACAACAACGAATAATGAGGCACAGTCATGAATCTCCTCGCCAAGACACGCAAATCCCTGACCGTTTACGCGTCCGCCCTTACCCTCGGAATTTCAGCTGCCCTGAGCGCCGCGCCCGCCGCCGCCCAGGAAACGTTCACATGGAAAGTGCAGTCCCACTGGCCGGGCGCCAGCAGCTCTTACACAGACAGCCTGGTAAGGCTGCAACGAGTTTTGGACGAGCGCACAGACGGGCGTTTGAAACTCAAGCTTTATGAAGCCGGCGCGCTCTTCAAGGCCCAAGACACGTTCAACGCTGTGAGCCGTGGCATTCTGGAAATGGGCACAATCTCTCCAGCTTATGCCCAAGACAAAGTCTCTCTTGCGGGCATTGCCTCCGGCTTGCCATTTGCATTCCGTAACGTATGGGAAGCTGAATACTTCCATCAGGGTATGGGTTTTGAGCAGATGCTTCGTGACGAAGCGGCAGAGCACGACGTTTACTGGGCGACCGATAAGGTGTATCCCACTGAAATGGTGATCAAAGAGCCTATCAATAGCTGGGACGATTTTACCGGTCTGAAGATCCGCTCCTCCGGTGTTCTGCAAAAGTTCCTGACCGAAGCGGGTGCTGCAGCATCTTATATTCCAGGCAGCGAACTATACTCGGCACTGGACTCCGGCATCGTTGACGGTGCCCATTGGGGTGCAGCCCAGGGTGCCTCCAGCATGGCTCTGTATGAAGTGGCCAAGTACCACGTTCAACCGGCCCTGAACATCGCGGGCACTGATGTCATCATTGTCAGCATGAAGGCACTGAACAAGTTGCCGGAAGACATGCAGAAGATCGTCAAGGATGCGCTCGATGAGCAATTCTGGGTTCGTACTAACGAATACCTTTATAAGGAGCGCATCACCCTGGCCAAGGTCATCGCCGAACAGGGCGTGCAGGTGAACGTTCTGCCGGATGAAGTTCAGGACAAACTGGTAAAAGCCGCACAGGCAATGTGGGACGAGGAAGGCGAGCGTAGCGACAACGCCAAGAAGGCGCTGGATATGCTGAAGGGCTACCTGGCCGAACTCGGCTACCTCTAAGCCGCACGATTAACTAAGTGACACAGGCCGGAGTCTTTGACGTCCGGCCTTTTTATCCCTGAAAAACCCAACATCCTCCTGGAGAATGCAATGAGTGTGCTGACCGCATTCATAAGAGGGGTTACCCGTCTTAATGATTTTGTCGGACGCTGGGTAGCCCTGCTCGTTTTCGCCATGTTCGCGTTCCTGCTGCTGGAAGTGGGCTTCCGTTATCTGCTTGACGCACCCACAGTCTGGACCAACGAGCTTACTCAAATGCTGTTCGGCGTTTACGCGGTGATGTCCGGAGGCTACATCATGGCTCATCGGGGCCACGTCAATGTCGATCTTCTGCACTCGCAGCTATCGCCTCGCAAGCGGGCGTTTATGGACATCGTCACCTCATTGATATTTTTCATTTTTACTCTTGCCCTGCTGTGGTTTGGTATTGATATGGCCAGCGAATCCATAGCCGGCTGGGAGACTTCTTACTCAGCCTGGAATCCGCCGGTCTGGCCGGCCAAGCTTGCCATTCCTGTCGGAACAGGACTGCTGGTACTGCAGGGCTTGGCAAAACTCCTTGAAGACATTGCCATTGCATTCAACCTGGATTACTACCGCCCGGATCACAGCGCTTCTGAAGGAGAGCAGTCGTGAGTATTGAAATCCTGACCCTGCTGTTCTTTGGTTCGCTGTTATTCTTCCTGCTGCTGGGTTTGCCGCTGGCTTTTGTTCTCGGTGGCGTTTCGGTGATCTTCCTCTATTTCACCTGGGGATTTGATTCCTTCTATATGGTGGCCTCGCAGATCTGGGGCACCATGGGCAGCTTTACCCTGGTTGCGATTCCCCTGTTTGTTTTCATGGCCATGGTGCTGGAGCGAACCGGTGTGGCAAAGGACCTGTACCGGATGATGCATCTGTGGTTTGGCGGCCTTCGCGGCGGCCTGGCTATAGGAACCCTGGTTATCTGCGCCATATTTGCTGCCATGGTGGGCATCAGTGGCGCAGCGGTGGTTGCCATGGGCACCATTGCACTGCCCTCCATGCTGGAACGGGGCTATGACCGCAAAATGGCGCTGGGTGTCATCAATACAGGTGGTGGCTGGGGCATTCTGATACCGCCCAGCATTCTGATGATTCTCTACGCACTGATTACCGGGGTATCTGTAGGCCAGATGTTTGCTGCTGGCATCATGCCTGGTGTTCTGCTGATGGTAATGACCGTCACTTACATTCTCATACGCTCTACCCTCCAGCCGCATCTGGCACCGGCCCTGCCTCCAGAGGAACGTGGCACCTGGCCTGAGAAGCTCCGTGCATTAAGATCTGTACTGCTGCCCATGGGCGTTGTTTTCATGGTTTTAGGCTCCATCATCGGTGGCGTTACCACGCCAACGGAAGCAGCCGCCATGGGTGTTCTTGGTTCGCTGATTTCGGCGGCCGTCTATCGCCAGTTTAAGTGGAGCATCCTGCAGGAAGCCGCTATCCGTACCTTCAAACTTACGGGCATGATCATGTGGATCCTGTTTGCCGCTCACGCGTTTAGCGCGGCATACCAAAGCATGGGAGCTCAAGAGCTGATAGAAGGCATGATGCAGCACATTCCCGGCGGTCCGTGGGGCATCATCATTGCAATGATGGTGATCATATTTTTCCTCGCCATGGTGCTCGATCCGGTTGGCATCATGCTGATCACTCTGCCGGTGTTCATGCCCATCGTGAAATCCCTTGGCTTCGATCCGATCTGGTTCGGCATATTGTTCGTGATCAACATGGAAATCGGCTATAAGACTCCGCCCTTCGGATTTAACCTGTTCTATCTGAAAGGTGTCGTACCGCCAGGCATTACCATGAAGGACATCTACACCTCCGTTGTTCCGTTCGTAATCATCGAAATCATAGCCATTGGCATCATTATGGTCTTTCCGAAAATCGCTACCTGGCTTCCAAACGTGTTCTTCTGATCCGCTCAATCATGAGCTCAACATCACGTTCTGACTGTGTCTGGACGTGATGTTCATAAACACCGACGTTATAAAAAAATTAAAACGGCTAAAAAACAACACCGCGTACTCATTATTTCGGAACTTCCTATGAATGCAATCAGCAAGCCTGCGATGTCTCTGGTAGATGCAATTTTTCAGCGGCGCTCCGTCCGTGGTTTTTTGCCAAAAACGGTTCCTGAAGAAACCATGCGCAACGTGTTCGAACAGGCACAGCAAGCACCGTCAAACTGCAACACTCAACCGTGGTATGTCGTGGTTGCTTCGGGCGATCTACGTAACTCATTGCGAGATCAGTTTATCGGTCGCGCAATGGCGGGGGCACCCTCTGAACCTGATTTTAGCTACGTCAGCAAATTTGAGGGCGTTTATCGCGGCAGGCAAGTTGACTGCGCCGCAGCACTGTACGGAGAAATGGAAATTGCCCGCGACGACAAAGCCGGACGCAGCCGAGCGGCTCTGCGCAACTTCGAGTTCTTTGATGCGCCACATGTAGCCTTTCTTTGCATGGATCGCTCTTTTGGTGCCACCATCGCAGTCGATGTCGGCATTTATGCCCAAACCCTGATGCTGGCAATGACTGCACAAGGCATCAGTTCCTGTGCTATGGGTAGTTTGCGATCCCACCCTGACCTGGTTCGTGATGCATTTGGACTGGAGGAAAACATCGGCGTGGTGTTTGGTATCTGTTTTGGTTACGGCGACTCAGAGGTCAAGGCAAACAACACGCGCACTACCCGCGTCCCTCTCGATGAGACGGTGGTATTCAAGAACCGCTAATCTTAAACACTGAGCAGAGAGAAGCTTGCCAAGCCCTCTCTGTTCGCTATTGTCAAACACCCCTTCCGGGTTACTATTCTGGGCATCCTTTACCGCTTCTCTCTCCAACAACAGGATCAGCCCCAGCGTGAGCGAGTTACTGGCCAACCTCGACATCCACCCTCTACGGGAAGATCTTTACAGCGAACTGCACTCTCGCCCGTTTCAGATACTTCCCTCACCTGCACGGCTCAGCCACATTGCCGTGCTGACAACTCCGGAGCAACGCCAGCAGCAGTTCCAACACCTGCAAACCCTGCATCAATTGCTTGGCCATACCCCACCCCAGCAAGACGTGAGCTGTTTCGAGCAAACCTTTGGCCATCTTCGGGTGAGGCGGGAAATGCACATGGAGTTTGCGTCATACACTTTTGTGAATCTCGCCTCCAGCCAGTCTGAACCCTTTACTGAAAACGGCATTAGCCTGCTACCCGAGGGCTGGCTCGAAGAATTATGCGGCACGGTGATAGCCGCATTTCATCTAGACATACAACCGGGAAGCCCCAACCAGATTCGGGAGAATCCAGACTACGTGCGCACGCATTTCGACGGACTGCGACTGGTAGGCAGCAGTCCGCAAGAGGGGGCAGCGAAAGTCTGGAGTACATTCAGGCTGCACGGTGACGGTTTCGGGCGATTTATGGTGATAAATCACCAGATGTCCGACAGCCAACTGGGGCGACTTACCCAGCGCCTGATGGAAATAGAAACCTATCGTTTGATGACACTGATGGCATTGCCCGTCGCCCGCGAGATAGCACCTTCATTAAACGATATGGATCAGCAGCTTGCCGTAATTACCCAAGCGCTGGCGGACAATCATGACGTGAACGAACGGGCGCTGCTAACCCAGCTGACCCACATCGCCGCCTGCATTGAAGCCTTTCGTGCCCGCGCCACCTTTCGCTTTTCAGCCACCCGGGCTTATCACCAGCTGGTGATGACACGGCTAGACGAACTGAAAGAAGATGAACTGTCAGGGCACCTTACTCTGACCGAGTTTCTGACCCGACGCCTGACCCCGGCGGTAAAAACCTGCGAAGCTGTCGGCGAACGGCTGGAAGACCTGTCACGGCGGGTAGACCGTGCCTCGGACATGATGCGAATGCGAGTAGAGCTGGCCATTCAGAGCCAGAACCAGCAGCTACTAAGCTCCATGGACCGGCGGTCCAGAATTCAACTGATGATGCAAAACACCGTTGAAGGTTTTTCAGTGGTGGCCATTACTTACTACTTGATCGGGCTGCTTAAACTGGCACTGGATTCCGTTTACGACGCCGGTATTATTTTTAACAAGTCTCTGACTCTGGGCATCGCCATACCGGCTACTCTGACTTTGGTCTATCTCGGCGTGCGTCTTGTTCACCATCACTTTATTCGAATGGCGAAACACCAATGAAGAACGACGCTTACGCATCCTGGCTTGAAAAGCTTCTACCCATCGTGCACCACGCCGGCAACGCCATCATGGACATTTACGCCGGCGATATTGACGTGCGTACGAAGAGCGATGCATCGCCAGTAACAGAAGCCGACGAGCTGGCCGAAGCTCTCATTTTGCCGGCGCTGCAGGCACTGGACAGAAGAATTCCTATTGTCGCGGAAGAGCAGGCTGCCGCCGGCAATACACCAAAAACCGGCGACCGTTTTTGGCTGGTAGACCCCCTGGACGGCACAAAAGAATTCATCAACCGCAACGGCGAGTTCACCGTTAACATTGCGCTGATTGAGAACGGCGTGCCGGTACTGGGCGTGGTTCTGGCGCCGGCTCTGAAGCGGCTGTTCGCCGGTGGCCGCGGGCTAGGTGCTTTTATAGAGGAAAACGGCGAGCGCAAGGCCATTCAGTGCCGCCCGGTGCCAGCGGCCGGGTTAACCGTTGTCGCCAGCCGCTCCCATGGCGACGAGGCCGCTCTGGCGCGCTTTTTAGCCGGTGCCAAGGTGGCCAGCCAGACCAGTGCGGGCTCTTCACTAAAGCTGTGCCTGCTGGCCGCCGGTGAAGCGGATGTGTATCCGCGACTGGGGCCCACTATGGAATGGGACATTGCTGCCGGTGACGCTGTGCTGCGTGCAGCCGGTGGCCGACTGATTACCCTGGACAACAAGCCCATGGTGTACGGCAAGCCAAACTTTGCCAACCCGCACTTTTCAGCCTGGGGCTTACGGGCTGGGGACAGATCCTAGACGGAAACCGGGGACAGATTTAAAATCTGTCCCCTACCCTTGGCCCTACCCCCCCAAAAAACCCCGCTGGAATCGCTTCCTGCGGGGTTTTTCTTTGCGCCAGACTAACTTAGCCAAGGGACGCCGTGCGAATACGATCCTCTTCCTCGATCTGCAAGTCTACTGACGACACTGCGTATTCATCGGCGAAACCCGATTCCGGCTCTTTCAGCCACATAAAGCACAGGACCCAGCTTACAAACGCACCAGCGGCGATAATGTAGAAGAACTGGGAGGGCGTCACAAAAGTGAAGATTGTCAAATAGACCACCGCACCTACGTTGCCATAAGCTCCGGCCATACCGGAAATCTGCCCGGTCAAACGGCGTTTTATGGACGGGATAATACCAAAGGTAGCACCCTCTGCACCCTGCACAAAAAACGAGGTAAACACCGTCACACCCACGGCAATAATCAGCGGCCAGCTGGGATTCAGCATGCCCATGAGCGCAAAGCCCACCGCAATACCAAACATATAGCTGAGCATGACAAAGCGGCGGTTACCCATGCGGTCCGACACCAGGCCACCCATAGGCCGGGCAACCAGGTTCACAAAGGCGAAAGAGGCAGCCACCATTCCGGCGGCGGCAGCGCCCAAGCTCCAGGTTTCCTCAAAGAACATCGGTAGCATGGACACAACCGCCAGTTCCGCACCAAAGTTGGCAAAGTAGGTGCTGTTCAATGCGGCAACGCTGTTAAACGGGTACTTGTCGTCTTCCGGTACGCCCTTCTTCAGGATAGGAACATTAACCCGCAGAATCTGCGCAATCTGGTAGCAAACGATCGAACAGATCACCACGTAGGCCACGACTGCACCCGTCACGCTCAGATAACCCATGTTCTGAATACGCCACACCAGAATAGCCAGTACGCCAATCAACGGAATGGTCCATAGAATCAGCTTGACCATGTCGCCCCAGGTACTGACTTCCAACGCACTGGCTTTACGGGGCTTGCGATGCACGGTTCCAACGGGGCCATCGGTAACCGCAAACCAGTAGTACACGCCATACAGCGCCATCACGATGGCACTCTGGGCAATGGCCCAGCGCCAGCCATCATCACCGCCGTACATTTGCAGGGCAATGGTCGGCAGTGTTAGCGCAGCAGCGGCCGAGCCAAAGTTGCCCCAACCGGCGTAGAAGCCCTCGGCAAAGCCGATATCGCGGGGCTTGAACCACATGGCGGTCATGTGAATACCCACCACGAAGCTGGCGCCAATGGAGCTGAGCACCAGGCGACTAACCAGCAATTGAGTCATGGTATTACCGAAGGCGAAGGTCAGCGCCGGTATCGACATCAGCACCATCAGAATCGAAAACACCCGGCGCGGGCCAAAGCGGTCCAGTGCCATACCCACAATAATTCGTGCGGGTATGGTCAACGCCACGTTACAGATGGCAAACAGGCGCAAATCATCGGCGGTCAGCCAGTTCACGCTTTTCAGCATGCTTGACGCCAGCGGCGCCATGTTGAACCACACGTAAAATGTGATAAAGAACGCAATCCAGGTCAGGTGCAGCGCTTTGATCTCTGGATTTTTAAAACCGAATATAGCTGCGACTTTCATTTAAGCCTCCGGGGGCTTCTAGTTCTTTCAGTTCTGTCGGTTACTACAGCGCCAGCGGCGATCAGCAGCTAGGCAGAATAAGCAGTGGGCATTGCACACGGCGCGCCAGAAACGAACTGACCTTACCGAATGTCATGTAGTCCAGCTCATCCACGAAATAAGTCAGTGAACGGGCAATAAAACCGCCGTCCGGCTCTTCACTGTGGCGGGCAATCACCAACATGTTTGGCTGCACTTTATTTTCAGCTGCGTACAGCAACATCTTGCGTGCGTCTCCCTCCAGCAACAGGGAGTTGGCATTGATGCCTTCCTGAACGCACATTTCCAGAGCTTCTTGCAGGGCCTTTTTTAAACTTGCCAGTTCTTCCTGAAACAAGTCCTCGTTGCTTGCGGTTATGTCTCGCGGGTTCTCGGCCACGGCAACCAGGCTGAGGGTAGGTTTGAGCGAGTGAAACATGGTGATGGTTTGTGCCAACGCCAGTTTGGCGTTGCGCGAGCCATCGTAGGCGATCATTATTTTCATAGGGGGTTTCCCGGCGAATTCATCGGCACCGTTACAGGCGTTGCGGTGGTCTATGAGTGCATTAGCCCACACTTAACAGCCACTTATAATTGATGCATATCAACGTTCATGGCGCCTACCCCACCAGAGAAATCAAGACTCTATCCCCTTCCACCTGTTGCCACGAAAAAGCCTACCCCATAGCTCCCCAGCAGGAGGTACCTCTGATGCTCCGGCCCGAATATTCATGGTTTTGGTAACATCTGCAGATGCCAAAAAAACTGTATACATGAGGCCCTAGCGTGCAAAAAAATCGTTTTCAATCGCATCATCAAGCGCAGGAAATACCGCTTGAGCCGGAGCCCGCACCAAAAACATCGGCAACCCTTTTGGGTGCCTTGGCGCTGCTGCTTTGCGGGATCAGCGGATTAGTATTGGAAAACCGATTACACCTGCAGGCAAACACCCTCAGCCTGGTGTTGGCGCTGACTGTTTTGGCAGGCTCTGGGTTACGTTTGGCGTTCGAAATAAACGCTGACCGGCGGGCAATGCCCGCGAATGTCATAGGCGCAACAGTGGTTAGGCACGGTGCCGGAACACTTTGCATTCAGCAAAGCCGTCTGATGTGGCGTTTTGCAGTGTCTTACAGCGGTGTGTCTGCCAGCTTTATTGTTCTTGCCTTGTGGCTACCGCATTATCTGGCGGGGCTGTATCAGCTTGATGTTGGTCACGCAGCGCTTACCGGTTTGCTTTGGGTAATACCCGCAGCGCTATTTCATGCCCAAGCCATAAAGCTGGCACGGCGATTCGGCGCGCGGCGAATGATGTACCACAGTCTGACCGGCATATTGATCGTGTCGTTTATGCTCAGCTACCCTCCAACCCATTATCAAATTCATGGCATCAACCGCGAGATTCCCTTTACCTTAAGCCTCGGCCTGCCACTTTTTTCAACGCTGATGATTGCATTGGGCTTATTTCTTGCTCTTGGCCAAGCGGCATTATCTAGCCAAATAACACGGTACTATTCCCAGCACTATTCCCAGCACTATCCCCACAAAGTAAACACGGCGGCCGCCATACTCACGATGGCCGGAGCCATTCTTGCCGCCCCGATGCTACTGGCATTCGCCGCCATCAGTGATATAACCGGCATCTGGCAAACTAACTTCATGCTGATGTTTGCGCTGGCATTGTTCACGTTGCTGCGCATGCACCTGACCATTCGCAGTGCCGAGCACAAAGAGTGGGCCAACGCGGCAGAATCCGCCGACCTTCCGGAGTTATTCAGCGGCCGTTAAAAACCCGAACAGCGTTAGGAGAAGAGTATCGGTTTGGCAGTCGCCAAGTGGAATATCGCGGCTATCTGCAACAGGGCAAGCGCCGCTGCCACGATGCGTACGCGCTTATCGACACTGACTTTAAGGGCAAACAGACCGGCTACGATATAACCCACCAGCAGAATTATCTTGGCGGTTAACCAGTCGTGGACTAACGGCATCCACGGCGTTACAAACACCAGGCTGATAGCGCTGACCAGCAGCACCGTGTCATTAGCGTGGGGAATCCAGCGCAAAGGCGTTTGCCGCCAACCGGGGCGGCCCACTGCATCCATCAGCAGGCGCAGTGCAAAAAGCGTCACCGTCAGATACGCGGTGAGCATGTGTATGCTTTTTAAAGTCATGTACACGGGCAGGGTTCCTTAATTTCGATGAAGTTGATTATAAACCGCGCAAAATAGGCTCTCTCGGCCCAAATCAAAGGGCAAAAGCGCGGCGACAAAAACGTCATTGTACGCACACTACTCCTATGCGGGTATGTCATTTGAACTGGCCTTCCTTTAACATATACTTAAAATACCACTATTAACGGAGATCCTCCATGGCGATTCCGACACCCTCCGCCGACCGCGCCAGTATCGGTCAGTTGTTCGGTTACCCCTTTCGCATTTTCTTCCTGTCTATGGCCCTGCTGGTTGTTGTTGTGTTGCCAGTATGGGTGCTCCAGGCAACAGGCACCCTACAACTGCCATTAGCCTTGCCCGGCGTGCTCTGGCACCAGCACGAAATGCTGTTCGGGTTCCTGACCGCCGCCATTGCGGGCTTTCTGCTAACGGCAGTGTGCACCTGGACCCAGACCGATCGCATTCATGGGCTGCGCCTGGCTCTACTGTGGGGCGTATGGTTTGCTGGCCGGCTATTGCTGGCATTTGGCGGTGATCTTCCCGTTTGGCTGGTGCAGGGTGTGAACCTGGCCTTTCTGCCGTTGGTGATGATCGATGCCGGCTGGCGTGTCTGGCACGCGCGGCAGAAACGCCAACTGATGATATTGGTGGTACTGGGCCTTTTATGGCTGATGCAAATCGGCCTCGTTACCCGTCTTGATCCGGTTTATAGCTACGGTGCACTGCTGATGGGCCTGGCCCTGATCAGCATTGTTGGCGGGCGCATCACACCGGCCTTCACCAGCGGTTATCTGGGCCGCCAGGGGCTGAGCCCTACGCTGGTGAAAAATTCAGCCAAACTGGATATGGCCAGCGTATTTGCGATGATTGTGCTGCTGGCAACGCTGGTGAGCGGCTGGCGCACCCTTGCTGGAGCGATGGCCATCGTTGCTGCTGGCATTATGCTGGTGCGGCTTTACCACTGGAAAGGTTGGTTGACCCGTAAAGAACCGCTGTTGTGGGTTTTACACCTGTCGATTCTATGGGTGCCGGTGGCGCTAGCTCTTCTGGCCGGGCACTTGCTGGCCGACTGGCCTTCAATCGCCTGGGCCCACGCTGCGGGCGCTGGCGCCATTGGCTGCCTGATATTTGGGGTTATAGCACGGGTAACCCTGGGCCACACCGGCCGGCCGCTGGTGCTGCCGCGGGGCATGGTAACCGCCTTTGTATTGATCCAGCTGGCGGCGGTGGCACGGGTGCTGACTGCCTTCAATATTCTGGGCTGGCACGCCGGTATTGGCGTCAGCACACTGCTATGGTTGATCGCCTTTGGTGTCTTTCTATGGCGCTACACCCACATATTGGCTAGCCCACGGCCAGACGGTACAATCGGGTAAACATTGCGCAAATTTTGTAATTATCCACTAATGGTCAATAGCATCAGGCGAATTTCGAGCTAGAGTTACGGAAAATCATCTTGTGAAAGAGACACCGGCACTATGGATTCCAACCCGTACCCCAACACGTTTAGCAAACAAGACCTGATCGACTGCGGTCACGGTGAATTGTTCAAGGGCGCTGGCATGCGCCTGCCCATTGATGAAATGCTGATGTTCGACCGTATCACCCACATTGGGAGCGAAGGCGGGCTTTACGGCAAAGGCGGCCTGACCGCAGAGCTGGATATCAACCCGGACCTGTGGTTCTTCAAGGTGCACTTTGACAGCGATCCCGTTATGCCGGGCTGCCTGGGCCTTGACGCCATGTGGCAGCTGCTCGGTTTCTACCTGGCATGGACCGGTGGCAAGGGCAAAGGCCGCGCGCTGGGTTCCGGTGAAGTGAAATTCTTTGGCCAGGTTCTTCCTAATGCCAAAAAAGTCACTTACCATCTTGACTTCAAACGTCTTATAAAGCGTAAGCTAACCATGGCTATCGCTGATGGCCGCATGGAAGTGGACGGCAAGGAAATTTATACGGCCAAAGACCTACGGGTAGGCCTGTTCACCTCCACCGACAATTTTTAGGAGTGACTGACATGCGTCGCGTTGTAATCACTGGGATGGGCATTGTGTCCAGCCTTGGAACCGACATAAAGGCTGTAACCAAATCACTGCGGGAAGTGAAGTCCGGTATCGGCTTCAGCGAAGAAGCCCGTGATAACGGCCTACGCAGCCAGATTTGCGGTCAGATCAACCTGAATCTTCCAGAATTGATTGATCGCAAGCTGTGGCGCTTTATGTGCCCGGCTTCCGGCTACGCCCACCTGTCTACGGTAGAAGCTCTGGCCCAGTCCGGCCTGACCGACGAGCAGATCCGCGCCAACACCACCGGGGCCATTTTCGGCACCGGTGGTGCATCTACCGTGGAGCTGATGGACGCCATCGACACCCATCGTGCAAAAGGCATTCGCCGGGTGGGTCCTTACCGGGTGCCACGCACCATGGGCAGCTCTATCAATGCCAGCATTTCCACGGCGTTCGGCATCACCGGTGTTAACTACGGCATCACGTCGGCCTGTGCTACCAGCACCCACGCGGTTGGCCACGCTGCAGACTTGATTGCTATGGGCCGCCAGGACGTCATGCTGGCCGGCGGTGGCGACGACATCCACTGGAGCCTGAGCATGTTGTTCGACGCCATGGGCGCGCTGTCCACCAAGTACAACGACACCCCGGAGAAAGCGTCGCGCACCTACGATGCTAACCGTGACGGTTTCGTGATTTCTGGCGGCGGCGGCACCTTGGTGCTGGAAGCTCTGGAACACGCACAAGCCCGCGGCGCCAACATTCTGGCGGAAATCGTCGGCTTTGGCGCAACCTCTGATGGCGCCGATATGGTCGCCCCCAGCGGCGAGGGTGCAGTACGCTGCATGCAGCAGGCGATGAAAAACATCGACGGCGAAATCAGCTACATCAACACCCACGGCACCAGCACACCGGCCGGCGACATCACCGAGCTGAAAGCTATCAAGCAGGCCTTCGGTGACCGCATTCCGCAGCTGAGCTCTACCAAAGCACTGAGCGGCCACGCTCTGGGCGCAGCAGGCGTGCACGAAGCCATTTACAGTCTGATCATGCAGCGTGAAAACTTTATTTGCCCATCAGCCAACATCGAAAATCTGGATGAAGGCGCAGAAGGTTACCCTGTCGTGCGCGAAGTGCGCGAAAACCAGAACCTGGAATATGTGATGAGCAACAGTTTCGGCTTTGGTGGCACCAACGGCAGCCTGGTGTTTAAAAAGTTCTAAGCTCGATTCAGGAAAACCTGACCGAGCGGTATTCAGCCGGCGACGAGCCCATCCAGCGTTTGAACGCCCGGCTGAATGCACTCAGTTCTGAAAACCCAAGCTGTTCGGCAATTTCTACCAGCGGCTTGGTTTTATCCTGCATGTAAGCCAGCGCTCGCTTGCGGCGAACGTCCTCCAATATACGTGCGAAGGTCAGCCCCTCCGCTTTCAATTTTTTGTGCAAGGTATAGCGGCTCATGTGTAGCTGCGACGCCACCACCTCTACACCGACCTTTCCTCTGGCCAGCTGGCCGTCAATTAAAACACGCACGCGGATACTCAGAGATGCCCGCGCAGCCTGCTGCTGCCCGTTTACAGCCATGAAACCCCTCCCGACTCAGAATTTATTGTCATCTTTTAAAAAATTCGGTGGTGAAAGATAAACCATCAAAGCATTCAGCGTACAGATGTTAGCTGAAATTAATCCATAATACCCTTGAGCGAGGTCAACTGAAATTCCGATTGGCTCGGGCACAATAGCGCGCTCGTTACTCTTGATAAGCGCCCTATCCTCAACATACTCATCCCGGAGCCCGTTATGAATACCCCGGAACTACTTGCGCCTGCCGGCACCCCTGAGCACCTTGAAACCGCCTTTGCCTATGGCGCCGATGCGGTTTATGCCGGCCAGCCACGATATTCTTTGCGGGTTCGCAACAACAGTTTCAAGAACGCAGCCGCCCTGGGTGCTGGTATCGAGCGCGCTCACAGTTTGGGCAAGCAGTTCTATCTGGTATCTAACATTGCACCCCACAATGACAAGGTTCGCTCCTATCTGAAAGATCTGGCGCCGGTACTGGAGCAACAACCCGATGCGCTTATCATGTCCGACCCCGGTCTAATCATGCTGGTAAAAGAGCAGTGGCCAGACCAGCCCATACACCTGTCTGTTCAGGCCAACGCGGTAAACTGGGCAACGGTGGAGTTCTGGCGCCGCCAGGGCATCAGCCGGGTAATTCTGTCACGGGAACTGGCACTGAGCGAAATTCGCGAGATCCGCGAGCGGGTGCCGCAGATGGAACTGGAAGTGTTTGTACACGGCGCTCTGTGCATGGCTTACTCCGGCCGCTGCCTGTTGTCGGGCTACATGAACCACCGCGATGCCAACCAAGGCGCCTGTACCAACGCCTGTCGTTGGAACTACAAACCGGTGGCACACTGCCACGATCAAACCGGCGACCTGATCGCCCGCTCTTCTGATAGTCCTGTGCAGGAGATAGAACCCAGGGAGATAGAACCCAAGGAAATTCTGCTGGAAGAACCCAACCGTCCCGGCAGCTTAATTCCCGCTTATGAGGACGAACACGGCACCTACATCATGAATTCCCGCGACCTGCGCGCGGTGCAGCACGTAGCCGCCCTGTGCGAAATGGGCGTGCACTCACTGAAAATTGAAGGCCGCACCAAAAGCACCTACTACGTAGCACGCACTACCCAGGCCTACCGCCGAGCCATTGACGAAGCTGTGCAAGGCAAGCCTTTTGACATGAGCCTGATGGACGAGCTCGAGGCTCTATCGAACCGCGGTTACACCGAAGGGTTCCTGCGCCGCCACCTGCCCCAGGAATATCAGAGCTACGAGCGGGGTTCATCCTATCTCGGCAGCCAGCAGGTGGTGGGCGCCATCGCCGACGCCAACGACCAGTGGCTTACCATCACCGTAAAAAACAAATTCTCCATCGGTGACCTGCTGGAACTGGTCACCCCCAGCGGCAACCTGCGATTCAACCTGCCTGCTATGGAAAATCTCAACGGGGGCGCCATGGATTGCGCCCCCGGCAGTGGCCACACTGTGCGTATTCCTGTGCCTCCAAACGCTCCGGCGCAGCTTGTTCACAGCTACCTGACACGCATCCTACCGAATGGCACACAAAGCTAAACTGCACGTATAATAGCGCGCACTGACCGGAACCCAGACGCGCAAACCGCTTTAAAAGTGGTTTGCGGCTTTAATGTGTTTTCCTCGATTTAATACCTGACTAAAATACTCTGGTATTGTACAATCAGTGTCAACAAGCAATAGATCAGCCCTGCAACCCTTGCAGTTGCTAGCAAACTAAAGGGCGTCACAGCCCACGATAAAAGAACACGGAGCGACGATCATGGCGACCACAGACAAAGAGGTAAGAGAACTCATCAAACGGGATTACGAACACGGGTTCGTAACCGAGATTGAGTCAGACACCTTTGAGCCGGGCCTCAATGAAGACGTAATTCGCCGTCTTTCTGAACTCAAGCAAGAACCCGAATTCATGCTGGAGTGGCGCCTGAAAGCCTATCGCCGCTGGCTCGAAATGGAAGAGCCTGACTGGGCACACGTTAATTACCCAAAGGTAAAATACAACGAGATTTCCTATTATTCCGCGCCCAAGCGCCCGGAAGATATGCCTCAGAGCCTCGACGAAGTCGATCCCGAGCTGCTGCGCACCTATGAAAAACTGGGTATTCCGCTGCATGAACGGGCCAAATTAGCGGGCGTTGCGGTAGATGCAGTATTCGACTCTGTCTCTGTCGTCACCACCTTTAAAGAGCCCTTGGAAAAAGCCGGCGTTATCTTTTGCCCGATTTCAGAAGCGGTTCAGAAATACCCGGAACTGGTGAAAAAGTATCTGGGCAGCGTGGTTCCCGCCGCTGACAACTACTTCGCAGCGCTGAATTCGGCGGTATTCTCCGACGGCTCATTTGTGTACATCCCCAAAGGAGTGCGCTGCCCGATGGAATTGTCGACCTACTTCCGGATCAATGCTGCCAACACCGGCCAGTTCGAGCGCACCTTGATCATCGCCGACGAAGGCAGTTACGTTAGCTACCTGGAAGGCTGTACCGCGCCCATGCGCGATGAAAATCAGCTGCACGCTGCGGTAGTCGAACTGGTGCTACTAAAAGATGCCCAGATCAAATACTCCACGGTGCAGAACTGGTATCCGGGCGATGAAAATGGCAAAGGCGGCATCTACAACTTTGTTACAAAACGCGCCGCCTGCATCGGTGACAACTCCAAAGTATCCTGGACCCAGGTCGAAACCGGTTCAGCCGTTACCTGGAAGTACCCCAGCTGCATACTGCGTGGCGACAACAGCGTAGGTGAATTTTACTCAGTCGCGCTGACCCACAATTACCAGCAAGCCGACACCGGCACAAAAATGATTCACTTGGGTAAAAACACCCGCAGCACGGTGATTTCCAAAGGTATATCTGCCGGTCGCAGCTCCAACACCTACCGCGGCCTGATCAAGTTCAACCCGGGAGCCGAAGGTGCACGAAACTTCACCCAGTGCGACTCCCTGCTGATTGGTGACCGCTGCGGCGCCCACACTTTCCCGTACATAGAAAGCAAGAATAAGTCGGCCATCGTGGAACACGAGGCGACCACGTCAAAAGTCAGCGACGAACAGATGTTCCTCTGCCGCCAGCGCGGCATCAACGCGGAGCAGGCCGTATCCATGATCGTTAACGGCTTCTGTAAAGAAGTCTTCAAAGAGCTGCCTATGGAGTTTGCGGTAGAAGCCGGCAAACTGCTGGAAGTCAGCCTGGAAGGCTCGGTTGGTTAAGCTTTATAAAAGCGCAAAATTTGATTGAAACGAATTCAAAAGCTTAAAAGAGAGAAATCACAAATGCTGAGCATCAAAAACCTGCACGCCTCCGTTGAAGGCAAACAGATTCTCAAAGGCATCAACCTGGAAATAAAAGCCGGCGAAGTTCACGCCATCATGGGCCCCAACGGCTCCGGCAAAAGTACCCTGTCGCAGGTCTTGGCAGGCAATGACGCATTTGAAGTCACCGAAGGCGAAGTTACCCTCAACGGCGACAATCTGCTTGAACTACCCACCGAAGCGCGTGCCCGTGAAGGCGTTTTTCTCGCGTTCCAATACCCGGTTGAAATTCCCGGCGTCAGCAACCTGCAATTCCTGCGCACCGCCGTTAACGCCATGCGCAAGCACCAGGGCAAAGACGACATGAACGCCGCTGAATTCATGAAGCTTGCTAAAGAGGTCTCCAAACAGGTCGATCTGGACCCCGCGTTTCTCAAACGCGGCGTGAACGAAGGCTTTTCTGGCGGCGAAAAGAAGCGTAACGAAATCATGCAGGCGTTGCTGCTGCAGCCAAAACTCGCCATTCTTGACGAAACTGACTCCGGCCTGGATATAGACGCCCTGAAAGTGGTTTCCGACGGCGTGAACGCCTTACGTGCACCCGATCGCGCCATTCTGATGATTACCCATTATCAGCGCCTGCTGGACCACATAGTTCCAGATTACGTACACGTTTTGGCCGATGGCAAAATCATCAAATCAGGCGGCCGCGAACTGGCCCTGGAACTGGAAGCGAAAGGCTACGGCTGGCTCGGCGTTAAAGATAACACAACTGCCAGCCACTGATCGGGAGGTCGCGACATGAAATCTGCATCTACGCTTTCCAGCGCCTTTCTGCAATCGGCGGGTCAAGCTCTGCCCGAGCCACTGCTGGCGCTACGCGCTAACAGAGCCAGCGCTCTGACGGATTTGCTGCTGCCCACACGCAGAACTGAAAACTGGAAGTACTCGGCCAAACATCTGAAACTGACCGATGAAATGGCCAGCTCTTTGCCACTGAACGCCAGTGCCGGCGCCGAAGCCGACATTCAGGGTTACACCGTGGTACTGGTGAACGGCGTTGTGCGCCCCGAAGCCAGCAACTACCCAGCGCTGGAAGGCCTTAGCATACAGCGCTTCAGTGATTTGAACGGCGATGACGCCGAGCTTGCCGCTGACCTGCTTGGCAAATCCATCAGCGATCAGCCAGCAAAACACGGTTCGATAAACCTGTCGTTGCTGAACGCTGCGCGCTTTGAAGACGGCCTGCTGATACAGCTGCAACCAGGCACCGTGCTGGACCAGCCGCTGTTTGTGGTTCACCACACCAGCGCCAGCCACAGCGGGTCTGCCTTCCCTTGTATTTTGGTAGCCGCAGGCAGCAACAGCCAGCTCACCCTGGTGGAAGACTATGTTTCCAGCGGCGAAAGTCCGGTGATGGTCAACACCGCCACCGAGTTCAGCCTGGGCGATGGCGCCAATGTCACCAGTGTGCGCCTGAATACCGAAGGTCAGAATGTGCAACACATGGGCACCACCGGCGTGCGCCAGCAGCGCAACTCGCGTTTTGAAAGTCACAGCGTTGGCTTTGGTGGCACCTTGCGCCGTCACGACTTGCATGTGCGCCTTGAAGGCGAAGGTGCCGAGTGCAAACTCAATGGCGTGGTGGTTACCCAGGGTACCCAGCATTACGACAATCACACCACCATCGAACACATTGCGGCCCACTGCAACAGCGAAGAAAGCTATCGCAACATTGCGGCAGACAAATCTCACGCTATTTTTAACGGCCGTATACACATCCATCAGGATGCGCAAAAATCCAACGCCAACATGAGCAACAAAAATCTACTGCTCACCAACGGCGCGGAAATTGACTCCAAGCCAGAACTGGAAATTTACGCCGACGACGTAAAGTGCGCCCATGGCGCGACCATCGGCCAGCTTGATAACGATTCCATATTTTATCTGGTGTCCCGTGGCCTTAGCCCCCGTGATGCAAAAGTTCTGCTGACCATGGCGTTTATCAATGAACTGGTGGCGCAGATTCCGGTGGAGCAGGTGCGTGACACCGCCAACACCGGCCTGAACCAGTTCTTCGACCAGGCATTCCAAGAGGTATAATCGGTTATGAGCACTTTGTCTGTGGCCAAAATCACCCAACCGCTGTTTGACGTACACGCGGTACGCCGGGACTTTCCCATACTGTCGCAACAGGTAAACGGCAAACCGCTGGTGTATCTGGACAACGGCGCGTCATCACAACGCCCGGAAGCGGTGTTGCAGGCCATGGACAGCTATTATCGGGAAATGCACTCCAACGTTCACCGTGGTGCCCACACCCTGGCTGACCGTGCCACTAGCGCCTTTGAAGGCGCGCGCAAGAAGGTCCAGCAATTTTTGAACGCGCCCAGCGCACGGGAAATTATCTGGACCCGCGGCGCCACCGAAGCCATCAACCTGGTGGCCAACGGCTTGGCACCGCTGCTTAAACCGGGCGACGAAATTTTGCTGAGCCAGATGGAGCACCACGCCAACATCGTGCCCTGGCAGATGCTGGCAGAGCGCACCGGCGCCAGGGTACTGCCGATTGATGTAACGCCGGAAGGCGAACTGGACATGGACTCGTTTCATTCACTGTTGAGTGAGCGCACTCGCATTCTGGCCATCACCCACGTATCCAATGCGTTAGGCACAGTGAATCCGGTCGCTGACATGGTGGCCAAAGCCAAAGCACAGGGCGTGATCACCCTGGTAGATGGCGCCCAGGCCGTGCCCCATTTCCAGCCCGATGTGCAGGCGCTGGGTTGCGATTTTTACGTGTTTTCGGCCCACAAGCTGTTTGGCCCCACCGGAATTGGTGTGCTCTATGGCAAAGCCGAGTTGCTGGAAGCCATGCCACCCTGGCAAGGCGGCGGCGAGATGATTGAACGAGTGAGCTTTGCCGGCACCACCTACAACACCTTGCCTTACAAGTTTGAAGCCGGCACTCCGGCCATTGCCGAAGCCGTGGGCCTGGGCGCTGCTATTGATTATTTGGCTACCCTGGATCGCGACGCGATGGAAGCGGCCGAAAACGCTCTACTCCAGCGCGCCAACGAGTTGGTAACCAGCGTGCCGGGTATGACCGTGATTGGCACAGCGCGCCATAAAGTGCCGTTGATATCCTTTAAAATTGACGGTCTGCACCCCAGTGATATCGGTACTCTGCTCGACCAGCAGGGCATTGCCATTCGTGCCGGCCACCATTGTGCCATGCCGCTGATGGAGTATTACGGGCTTCCCGGTACAGCGCGAGCCTCGTTTGCGTTCTACAATACTCTGGAAGAAGTAGAGCAGTTGTTCGCTGCCCTGCAAAAAATACAGCGTTTGTTTACCTAATGGAGGTGAAATTATGACAGCCCAAGTATTCGCCCCAACCATTGCGGTCACCATGACCCCCAGTGCGATTAAACACGTGCGCAAGCAGTTGGACAAAAAGCCCGAAGCGCTAGGCATTCGTCTTGCCATCAAAAAGAGCGGATGCTCCGGCTTTAAGTACGAAACCCAGTGGGTGGAAGAGTCCGGCAGCGATGACCGGATATTTCATATCGACGGCGTAGACCTATTTGTAAAAGACGAACACATGTCACTGGTGAACGGTATTGAAATTGATTTTGTTACCGAAGGCGTGAACTCCACCTTTGAGTTTCGCAACCCCAACGCCACCGCAGAATGTGGCTGCGGCGAAAGCTTTACAGTGGTATGACGGAGTAACAGATGCAAGAACGAGAAGTTGTACTGACCAAACGCGAAGTGGAAGCCCGCCTGGTTCCCTCCGGAACGGAAGTCATGATTCCTTCGGATACCTTCGTCACTATTACCCAGTCACTGGGCGGCACATTTACAGTGGCGGTTAATGGCAATTTGGTGCGCATTGAAGGCCACGACGCCGACGCTTTGGGCAAACAGCCACTGGTCAGTAATTTTGATACTCCGGAAGACGGCACGGTAAACGAAAATCAGATGTGGGAAGCTCTGCGTAACTGTTATGACCCGGAGATTCCGGTCAACGTGGTAGAGCTGGGGCTGATCTATAGCTGCTCCATCAAGCAAGAACCAAAGCACGGCAATCACATTTACATCATCATGACTCTTACCGCCGCGGGTTGTGGCATGGGCCCAGTGATTGCCGAAGATGTGAAAGCCAAATTGGAACACGTGCCCAACGTTGATAAAGTCACGGTAGACCTGACCTTTGACCCGCCCTGGAACAGCGACATGCTGACCGACGAAGCCAAACTTGAACTGGGGATGTTGTAATGACCACCAGCGCAATCGATTTCACGAAAAATCCGCTGGGTACCAGCACCACAATGGAAGACGTGTTTGACGCCTTCGAGCTTTTAGATGACTGGGAAGATCGCTACGCGTTCATTATCGACCTGGGCAAACAGCTACCACCATTTCCAGATTCCGAACGCAACGAAAAGAATTACGTGCACGGCTGCCAGAGCCAGGTGTGGCTGATTCACCACTACGAAGCCGACGGCAAGCTGTTTCTGCTGATCGATTCTGATGCCATTATTGTGCGTGGGCTAGCGGCGATCATCCTAGTGGCGCTGAACAATCACGAACCCCGTGAACTTCTGGCCATCGACATCGACGAGCTGTTTGAACGCTTGGATTTATTCCGCCATATCTCTCCGACTCGCGGAAACGGTCTGCGCTCGATGATCAGCAAAATCCGCGATATCGCCTCTACGGAGGCCGCATAACCTATTACTGTTTTAGCCCAGACACATCAGAAAAGGCCCGCATGTGCGGGCCTTTTCTTTGGCAAACGATAACGCACACGACGAGCTACCACACCACGGCAATATCGTCCTGCTGGATATTGGTTTGGCCACCATGGGCCGACAGCTTGCCAGAGGCGAACTCAGGGTGAACATTGTTGAGTGTGATGTTAACCCCGGTTTCAGTCAGCTCGGGTGTTGCGTCCAGAGCCTCAAAGTGCTGTGCACTGCGGTATACCTGCAGCGTTGCTGACGGCCGCAATCCAGAGGTGGCACCCGATTCAATGGTGACAAGTTCACCGTCAACACGGCTGATTCGGGTCATAAACGGTTGGCAATTCAGCGCATCCGTCACTGACTTGGCCATGTCATCCATTACCTGCGCGACCGCCTTACCATAGTCGGTTTGTTCAAAACCGGCCGAGGCAAAACCGCTGGCACTGCCGGGGCCAGCATTCCATTGCTCGCGGGCACTGAAGCGCTGTTGGTAAACCGGTGCCCCACTAAAACCATCATAAATCACCATATCCGCAATAAAGCGCCGGGTCTGATCGACAGCGTTCAAACCACGTTTAAGTTTGCCGAATACCGACGTATTCCAGGCCGCAGGATCAGCCACATTCAGGTCCCGTATAACACCGCTGACCACAAACTGGGCACCCAGCTCCCGCGCCAACTGACGCACATTGGTCAGCCGATTGTCATCCTGCTGGGCGGTGGGTGCGTTCAGTAAATCGCCATACATCCGCAAATTGGTCGCCGCAAGAATCTGCACACTGCCGGCTTCACGCAAACGCGCTTGTAACTGTTGCGGCAGCATTTCGCCGGCATCATCCAGCCGCCCAACGCGGGCGTGATCAGGGTACAACAATGGAAATCCGGTAATCGCCACGCGTTTTTTCAACGTGGACGCCGCACCGTTACCACAACTGCGTTGCTGGGCGGTCATTTCTGCGCGCAGGGTCAAGCGCAGCAACTGGCCGCTGCGAAACTCATCCACCACCTGCACATTGTGGGCGCTGACATTGCTGGTAATGCGCAAGCGCGAATTCGTCAGCACGCCATTTTCAACCGTATCTCTGTTGCTGATACGGGCGTCGTATTGCAGTGCCATGTCGCGCATAGCCGCCTGCCGTGCCTGGGCTCTGGCGCTATCAATATCACCATTATGAATGCTGGCATGGCCGACACCCTCGACAACCGCGGCCAACAGCGGCTGGCTGGCAAGCGCCAGTGCTAAAACACAAGCAGCGGCGATTGAAATACGCTGTTGTAGCCTTCGGTAGAAAGCAGTCATCGCTTAATCCAGGTAGTAAAGAGAATCGGTGTTGCCGCTGCGAACATCGCCAGCACTGTCATTTTCGCGGGGCAAAGGTAACGAGCAATAACGGGCAACCTGGGTGTCGGGCACACTGGCAACGCACTGGCGAAAGCGCGGCTCCAGTTTCAATTCGACGACCGTTTCCACTACGCCGTCACTGTGTTCGTTCACAGATACGGTTTTCATACCGCGCAAATAGCTGTCAACGTAGGCTCGAAAATTATCGTTCTGCAGCACAAAGTCGTTTACCGTAGCACCGCCGTAAACCACCGTACCGTAAACCCGTTCCGCCAGGTTACGATAAGCATCGAGCTGGGAGGCCCTGCGCGCCATCAGGCGCTTGCGCGTGTCCAACCGGTCTTTGGTGGCGTCTTCATAGGTGCCGTAGCCGCTAACCCGCAGGGTAATCGGCGCGAAGCGGTTGGCGTCTGCGTTGCGGCCCTGCTGCCCCGTGGGAGCGCAAGCTGTCGTCATCAACAGCGCCAGTAACGCGGTTATAACGCGAAGTGTCATTACTAATCTCCGAAAATGCGGTTTGACTGTTACATGAAAGAATCGGGCCAGGTTATACAAGCCGCTGACTGTGCTAGCATTTTTACGCTGGCACCTAAGTATACCCAGCGTAAACGGCAAAAAACCGCCGCGCGAGCATAACCGGCAGCGGCTTGTGTAGCAGCGGCTTCTGACCTAATCTGCGCCACAACTTCTCGCTATTATGGGTACCCCTATGGACATCTACCTGGTTGGCGGCGCAGTGCGCGATCAACTGCTGGGCCTGCCAGTTAAAGACCGCGACTGGGTGGTGGTGGGCGCTACGCCCGAAACCATGCTGACACAAGGTTTTCGCCAGGTGGGCGCTGATTTCCCGGTGTTCCTGCATCCGCATACCCACGAGGAGTATGCGCTGGCCCGCACCGAGCGAAAGCAAGGCCGTGGCTACCACGGGTTCACGGTGTACAGCGCACCCGACGTAACCCTCGAAGAAGACCTGAAACGCCGCGATCTGACTGTTAATGCCATGGCGCAGGCCGAAGGCGGCGAGATTATTGACCCTTTCGGCGGCCAGCAGGATCTTCAAGACCGTCTGTTGCGCCACGTTTCCGAAGCCTTCGCTGAAGATCCTCTGCGCATTCTGCGCACCGCACGTTTTGCCGCCCGCTTCGCGCCCCAGGGTTTTGCTGTTCACCCCCACACCTTGCAATTGATGCAGGCCATGACTGACGCCGGCGAAGTGCGCCACCTGGTGCCTGAACGGGTATGGCAAGAGCTTCAACGCGCCTTACACGAGACTTCTCCAGTGACGTTTTTTGAGGTGCTACACAGTTGTGGCGCCCTGATTGAACTCCTGCCGGAATTTGCAGCGCAGCCAGTACGCCAACAAGCCCTTAACGCCCTGCAGCAATTGCACCAGAATTTACCCGGCGCCAACACAGCGCAGCGAATTGCAGCGTTGTTACTGCCGCTTTCCAGCGCACAAGCCAACAATCGGGTGACTTTATTAAAGGCGCCAAAAGTCTGCCAGGAGCTTGCCACCCTGGCCTGCACCCTGCGCTGTTCATCCTGCATGAACATCACCCATAGCCAAAACGAACTGGCCGAGCAGTTGCTGGAAACCCTTAACGCGGCAGACGCCTGGCGCCGGCCAGAACGCCTGCAAGAAGCGCTGCAATTGTTACGCGTCACCTTGCCCCTTCAAAACGGCCTCGACCTGCCTTTACAACAGATCGGGCTGCAACAGCTGGCAGAATCGTTGCAGGCGGCTGCGGGTGTACACGCCAAAACCTTACTGGCCCAGGGTTACCGCGGGCCGGAACTGGGCCAGGCTATGAACCAGTGCCGGCTGGAGGCCGTCCACAGCGTAATAAACAAGCGCTGAACCTGTCACGCAGTCAGCGGTTGGTGCTCGCCCATCAAACGGCTACACTGTGGATAGTTTGACTCAGGCGCGGCAAATCTGCCGCCCGCATGCTAAAAATGGAGAATGCTCATGCGTGATGTTGTCATTGTTGCCGCCAAGCGGACGGCGGTCGGCGGTTTTGGTGGGGGATTATCAACCCTGCGCGCTGACCAGCTTGGAACGGCTGTCATTAAAGCGCTGATGGAAGAAACCGGCGTTGCCGGTGATCAGGTCAGCGAAGTTGTTATGGGCCAGGTACTTACCGCGGGCTGCGGCCAGAATCCAGCGCGCCAGGCATCTATTAACGCCGGGCTGCCGGCGACTGTGCCGGCTATGACTATCAATAAGGTTTGCGGTTCCGGCCTGAAAGCCGTGCACATGGCGGTGCAGTCTATCCGCAACGGCGACGCAGAAATCGTCATTGCCGGTGGTCAGGAAAGCATGAGCCAGGCGCCCCACGTTCTCCCCAACAGTCGTAATGGTCAGCGTATGGGCAACTGGGCGTTGGTAGACACCATGGTCAATGACGGTCTGTGGGACGCTTTCAACGACTATCACATGGGCATAACCACCGAAAATATCGTTGAAAAATACGGCATTAGCCGTGAAGAGCAAGATCAATTCGCAGCTGCGTCGCAGCAAAAAGCCGTAGCAGCGCAAAAAGCCGGTCGCTTTGACAACGAAATCGTGCCGGTTTCGATTCCCCAACGTAAAGGCGACCCGATTATTGTCGCCAAAGACGAAGGCCCGCGCGATGGCACTACAGCCGAAGGCCTGTCTAAGTTGCGCCCTGCGTTCAAAAAGGACGGCACAGTAACGGCCGCTAACTCCTCGACCATCAACGATGGCGCAGCCGCCGTTATGGTGTGCAGCGCTGAAAAAGCCAAAGAACTGGGCTTGACCGTACTCGCCACCATCAAAGCCCAGTCCAGTGCTGGCGTAGACCCCTCTGTTATGGGCACCGGCCCGATTCCTGCCAGCAAACGCTGCCTGAAACTGGCGGGTTGGGACGTTAGCGATCTGGACCTGATTGAAGCTAACGAAGCCTTCGCGGCCCAGGCTATTTCGGTCAACCGCGATATGGGTTGGGACCTAGCCAAGGTTAATGTAAACGGCGGCGCTATTGCGATGGGTCACCCGATCGGCGCTTCCGGCTGCCGTATTCTGGTCAGCCTACTGCACGAAATGGTGCGTCAAGATGCCAAAAAAGGCTTGGCGACACTGTGCATCGGCGGCGGCATGGGTGTGGCGCTGGCGGTTGAGCGCTAGCTCAACATGTTAAACGGAGCGCTAGCTCAAGATGTTAAACGGAACGCTAATCTAATATGCTGAATGTCGTGCTGTACGAGCCGGAAATTCCTCCAAATACCGGGAACATTATCCGGCTCTGCGCCAACACCGGTTGTAAACTGCACCTGATTGAACCACTGGGGTTTACCCTCGAAGACAAACGGATGCGGCGGGCCGGGCTGGATTACAGCGAATACGCCAGTGTAAAAGTACACAAAAGTTATCCGGCGTTTTTACATTCCGAGCAGCCGCAACGGCTGTTTGGGCTGACAACGAAAGGCAGTCATTACTATCATGAGGTCAGTTACCAGGAAGGTGACTATCTGATGTTCGGGCCGGAAACCCGCGGCTTGCCCGCACCGGTTCGCGATGCCCTACCCGATGGCCACCGCCTGAGAGTGCCCATGTGCGCTCACAGCCGCAGCCTGAATCTGTCGAATACCGCTGCACTGGTGGTTTATGAAGCTTGGCGGCAGTTGGCATTTTGCGGCTCTGAATAAAAAACCCGGCTCGTAAGCTGGGTTTTTTGCTCGCTCAGAAAGTCAGTGAGTTTTGGGCTCGCTGGTGGCTTCTGCAGCCGTCGCTTCTTCTTGCTTGCGCTGAAGCGCCTGGGCATAAATCGCGTCGAAGTTAACCGGCGCCAGCATCAGTGCCGGAAAGCTACCACGGCTTACCAGATTATCAATGGCTTCGCGGGCGTAGGGGAACAGGATGGTCGGGCAGTAGGCCCCCAACATGTGGCCCAATTGCTGAGGTTCCACGCCGTTTACCAGAAAAACGCCGGCCTGTTGGATTTCAACAATGTAGGCGACTTTATCCTCGATTTTTGCCGTTACCGTCAGTGACAGCACAACTTCATACTGATTATCGCTGACTTTGCTATGCCCCGTGTTCAGATCAAGATTGACCTGCGGCTTCCACTGATCCTGAAACACCACCGGAGCATTGGGGGATTCGAAAGAAAGATCTTTTACGTAAATGCGCTGCATGGCGAATTGTGGTTGATTCTGGTTTTCATTGCCTGCTGCAGCTTTCGAATTCTCAGCCATGTTCAATCCTTTATTATCAATCTGGGCCAGGTTGCCCGTGAATTAAGCGACGTGCTGCGGCGCTGGGCGGCAACACAACCCTTCGTTATTTCTTTACCAGCGGCAAATTGCTGGCTTTCCAGTCGGCAATCCCGCCGCTCAGGCGCACTACATTGGTAAAACCTTCAGTATTAAGCTGTTTGACCGCCATAGCAGAATGCTGCCCCATCTTGTCGACCACAATCAGCTGCTTTTCTTTGTGCTTGGACAGCTCACTGCTGCGGCTTTTCAAAGCACTCAATGGAATATTCATCGAGCCCGTGATGCGCCCTTCGTTAAATTCTTTGCGCTCACGGATATCCACCACCACCGCTTCGTCCCGGTTAATAAGGCTCACAGCGCCTTGGGCGGAAATTTTGGCACCACCGCGGCGGGTTTCCAGGGCCAGCAGCGCCAGAAGCAAGGCAACGAATACCGACACCAGAATGTAATGGTTAACAACAAATTCAAACAAGCGATCCATGAAAACACCCTGCAAAATAATTTGGCAAGATTATACACACCCGCAGCCCTACGCAGAAGGTAACCGGCGTGGCATGGGCAAATGAAAGCGGTTAGAATCTTCAATCCCACTCAGATCAACAACAACACACTGCCAATAACCGGAGCACGTCATGACAGCGACTCGCACGCCAACAGCACTCATCATTCTTGACGGCTGGGGCCACCGCGACCCGGCCGAAGACAACGCTATCAGCAACGCCAATACACCGTTCTGGGATAGTTTGTGGCAAAACAACCCGAAAACGCTGATTGACACCTCCGGAATGTTTGTAGGCTTGCCCAGCGGACAAATGGGCAATTCCGAAGTAGGTCACATGAATCTTGGCGCCGGTCGCGTTGTATACCAGAACCTGACCCGCATCGACAAAGACCTGAAAGACGGTGGTTTCCAGAAAAACCCGGCCCTGTGCAAAGCCATAGACGCCGCTGTGAGCCAGGGTAAAGCCGTTCACCTGATTGGTCTGCTGTCGCCAGGCGGCGTTCACAGCCATGAACGCCACATTCTTGCCGCCGCAGAATTGGCTGCAACCCGCGGCGCTAAAGCCGTTTACCTGCACGCCATTCTGGATGGCCGCGACATGCCCCCGCGCAGCGCCAAAGCGTCGCTGGAAAACGCCGCGGCCAGCCTTGCCACACTTGGCGTTGCCCGCATTGCAAGCGTTACCGGGCGCTACTTCGCCATGGACCGCGACAACCGCTGGGGCCGCGTAGAATCTGCCTACAACGTAATGACACTGGGTGAAGCTGAATACACTTGCGAAGACGCGGTAACCGCTCTGGAGCAGGCTTACGAACGCGATGAAAATGATGAATTTGTAAAACCAACCCGCATTCAGGCCGAAGGTGATACCACCGCCATCATTAACGATGGCGACGCCGTGTTGTTTATGAACTTCCGCGCAGACCGCGCCCGCGAGCTGACGCGCACCTTTGTTGACGCTGATTTTGACGGCTTCAAACGCAAAAAAGTGCCCCAGCTCGCTGACTTTGTAATGCTCACCGAATACGCCGCCGACATAAAAGCCAGCTGCGCCTATCCGTCGGCGCAGCTGGTGAATGGCCTGGGCGAATATCTGGCCAACGCTGGCAAAACCCAGCTGAGGATTTCAGAAACTGAAAAATACGCCCACGTTACTTTCTTTTTCAACGGCGGCCGCGAAGAGCCATTTACCGGAGAAGACCGCATTCTGGTGCCGTCCCCAGACGTTGCCACCTATGACATGAAGCCGGAAATGAGCGCCCCGGAGGTAACAGACAAACTGGTTGAAGCCATTAAAAGCGACAAATACGACTTGATCATCTGCAACTACGCCAACGGCGACATGGTTGGCCACACGGGCAAGCTCGACGCTGCCATCAAAGCGGCCGAATGCCTGGACGCCTGCGTAAAGCGCGTTGTAGAAGCGCTTGCGGAAGTGGGTGGCGAAGGCCTGATAACCGCTGACCACGGCAACTGCGAGCAGATGCAAGACCCGGTATCCGGCCAGGTACACACCGCCCACACCATTGGCCCTGTACCCCTGGTATACACCGGCCCAAAACAGATAATTTTGAACGACGGTGGCGCCCTGAGCGATGTGGCGCCCACGCTGCTAGCGCTGATGGGCGCAGCTCAACCCACCGAAATGACAGGCCACAGCCTGGCTGAGATCGGTTGACTGTAAACGGGCAGGTTGCCATGTTACGCGCGCTACTGGTGTTACCTTTGCTACTGGTGCTGGCCTTTGCCGGCGCAGCCCAGGTAGCCGCGCAAACAGCGGCTGCACAGCAGGCAACTTCTCAACAGGTAACTCCGGCCCAGATTGAAAAGCTGAAAAAGCAGATTGGCGCCATTAACCAGTGGCTGACCAAAGCGGAAAAAGACCGTTCGCAACTACAACAACAGCTGACCGGTCTGGAGCGCAGCATCAGCGACCTGACCCGAGAAGCCCGCAACCTAAACCAGCAGGCCGCCAGCCAGCAAACACAGCTGGCAGAACTGGAAACCCGGCAACAGCAGTTAACCCTCATCCTCAACGGCCAACGCGAACAGCTGAAGAAGCTGCTGCGCCAGGCCTGGATGGAAGGCGACGCCAGCGCCCTGAAAGTGCTGCTCAACGAAACCGACCCCAACAATATTGCCCGCACCCTCACCTATTACGAATACCTGGGCAATTACACAGTCGGCCAAGTACAGGCTTTTCAGGCCAGCCTGGCAGAGCTGAACCAAACCCGCACGCAAATGCAAAATACCCGCGCCAGACTGGCCGCCACCGAGGCCGATGTAGAGCAGCGCCAGCAAAAACTTGCGCAAACCCGCAAGCAGCGCGAACAGACTCTGGCAAGCCTGAACGCAGACATCGGCCAGCGTCGCAGTGAGCGCGACGGACTGGCCGCCGATCAAAAGCGCCTGGAGGCCCTGCTGAAGGAAGTGCAACAGGCCATCACCAGCATACCTGCGCCAAATGCTAACCAGCCGTTTGCGAAACTGCGCAAAAAAATGCCATGGCCCGCTGCTGGAACCGTGGTCAGCAGCTTTGGCGAATCCTATGCCGAAGGCAAACTACGCCGCAACGGCTTGCTAATGCACACCGACACAAGCGCAGAAGTGCGGGCTATTCATTACGGGCGTGTTGTATTCGCCAATTGGCTGCGTGGCTTTGGGCTGCTAACCATTATTGACCACGGCGATGGTTATATGACCCTATACGGCCATGCCAGCAGCCTTTACACCACAACCGGAGACTGGGTAGATGCCGGCGAGGCCATTGCTCAGGCCGGCCAGACCGGCGGCACCGACAAAACCGCGCTGTATTTTGAAATACGCCACAACGGCAAACCCGATAATCCGTCACGCTGGCTGGCCGGGCAACCCGCGAAACCCGGCAAGAGCTGACAAACGCCAGCGCTCCCGCCATACTGTGGCGAATTAGCGGAACCCCCCCAACTAGCGGAATAAATACAGGATAAGTGAATGAAACTTGCCCAACGCACTCTTCATGCTTTACCGATGCAGGCCCTCGTTATGGCCTCCTGTTTTGCCGCTTCCGGTTGGGCTTTCGCGCAGCAGACGCCAACCAGCACAATCGCCGATGCTCACGCGGGCATTGACATGCCTGCCGAACGCGAGCTGCTACCGCTGGACGACCTGCGTAAATTTACCGCTGTGTTCAGTCGCATCAAAGACGCTTACGTGGAGGAAGTCACTGACAGCCAACTGCTTGAAAGCGCCATAAAAGGCATGCTGTCAGAGCTCGACCCGCATTCCACCTACCTGGCTCCAAAAGATTACGAAGATCTGGAAGAAAGCACCAGCGGTGCCTTCGGTGGTTTGGGCATCGAAGTGGGCATGGAAAACGGCTTTGTTAAGGTTATTACCCCCATAGATGATACCCCTGCGCAAAAGGCCGGCGTGCGGTCTGGCGATGTCATCATAAAACTGGGTGAGCAACCGGTAAAAGGCATGTCGCTGCAAGACGCGGTAGAGCTGATGCGCGGCGAACCCGGCAGTATTCTACAACTGACGATTATCCGCGACGGCGAAACAGGGCCGCTGGTCATTCCGGTCGAGCGCGCCATCATCAAGGTCACCAGCGTGAAATCCCGTATGCTGGATGACGGTTACGGCTATGTGCGCATCACCCAATTCCAGGCCGAAACCGGCAGCCAGTTCCGCGACGCCCTGACGGCCCTGAAAAAAGACGCCGGTGGTGCGCTTAAAGGTGTCGTTCTGGACGTACGCAACAACCCGGGCGGCGTACTACAGGCCGCAGTAGACACTGTTGACGCTGTGCTAAACGAAGGCCTGGTGGTGTATACCGAGGGCCGCATACAGAGCTCACGTATGCGTTTCAGCGCCACAGAAGGCGACATATTGGCAGACACGCCCATGGTGGTTCTGATCAACGGCGGTTCCGCGTCTGCATCAGAAATCGTCGCTGGCGCCTTGCAGGATCATCGCCGCGCCGTGGTGATGGGCACCCAGTCATTTGGCAAAGGCAGCGTGCAAACCGTGATTCCGCTGGATGAAACTCACGCCATAAAAATGACCACAGCCCGCTACTACACTCCAGACGGCCGCTCCATTCAGGCCACCGGCATAAAACCGGATATCGAAGTAAAACCGGCAGAGCTGAAAGAACTGGAGAGCCCGCCGATGTTTACTGAAGCTGATTTAAGCGGTCATCTGGAAGGCAAGAACGAAGCCGAAAACCGTAAAAACGAAGCTCAGAATGTACGCGATAGCGCCAAGGAATCCGCTGAAGCGGTTCTGGATCGTGACTACCAGTTGCGCTCAGCACTGAACCTGCTGAAGGGGCTGAACATCATCAGCCGCGCCGGCACGTCCAGCGCTCAGCAATAAGTTGCTTTCCGTGAGGCACTTTCCAAGGGGCGCTTTCCATGAGGCACTCCCCAAGAAGCGCTTTGTGAAACCGCGGCTATCGAATACTTCGATTCGCATATTGCTCACCATGCTTGTAGGCATGGTGAGCAATATAGCGCTGGCCGGGCCACCACCCACCATCGCCATCATCATTGATGACATGGGCCACGACCGGCTGGAAGGGGAGCGCCTGGCGCGTCTGGAACAGCCCATCACCCTGTCGTTCCTGCCCTACCGCCGCCATACCGTAGAGCTGGCCAAACTGTCACACAGCCTGAATAAGGAAATCATGCTGCACGCGCCCATGGCCAATACCCAGCATTTCGGGCTGGGGCCAGGCGGCCTGACCGAAGATATGGACCAAGCCCAACTTACCCGTACATTGCGGCGGGCTTTGCAGTCGGTGCCTCACGTTCAGGGGGTCAATAACCACATGGGCAGCTTGCTAACGCAGCGCCTGCAACCCATGGATTGGGTGATGACAGAACTGGGCCAGTACCCGCTGTACTTCGTTGATAGCCGCACCATCGCAAGCTCGATAGCCGGTGATGTCGCCCGTGCCCACCGCATCCCCAGCTTTACCCGCGATGTGTTTCTGGACCACGAACAAACCGAAGAATTTGTTGACCGGCAATTCAAACTGCTGATTCAACGTGCGCGGCAACAGGGCACGGCCATCGCCATCGGCCACCCCCACAAGATCACCGTAGATTATCTGGAAAAGCACCTACCGCTGCTGGATGAGCAAGGCATTGCAATAGCAACCGTCAGCGGCGTTTGGGCCATTCGCAACGGCAACAAAGCCATGTTTGCAAACGAAAAAAAGCAGGCCATCGTGCCTGCTTACGCGAGAAAACCGGAATCGGACAACAGCCCTGCCCAGTTGTAATTGCTTGGCTGGCTAATCCCGCACTTCAATTCCCTGGGCTTTCATGAACGCTTTTGCCTCTGGAATGGTGTGCTCGCCGAAGTGAAATATCGACGCCGCCAGAACCGCATCCGCGCCGCCGATGGTTACGCCATCGGCCAAGTGCTGTAACCCGCCTACCCCGCCAGACGCAATCACCGGCACCGTTACCGCATCGCTGATGGCGCGAGTAAGGCCCAGGTCAAAGCCAATTTTTGTGCCGTCGCGGTCCATACTGGTTAGTAGTAATTCGCCGGCACCCAGCGCCACCATCTTCTGCGCCCATTCCACCGCATCCAAACCTGTGGGCTTGCGGCCACCATGGGTAAAAATCTCCCACCTGGGTTCTTCGCCCTCGGCACTCACCCGCTTGGCATCAATCGCCACCACAATGCACTGGCTGCCAAAACGCTCGGCCGCAGTTCTTACAAATTCAGGATCAAACACCGCCGCGGTATTGATGGCCACCTTATCGGCACCGGCATTCAGCAGTTTGCGAATATCTTCCACCGTGCGCACACCGCCGCCGACGGTCAAGGGAATAAACACTTCCGCCGCCATTCGCTCTACCGTTTCATAGGTGGTGTCACGGCTTTCGTGGCTGGCGGTAATATCCAGAAAGGTAATTTCATCGGCGCCCTGCTCGTTGTAACGGCGCGCCACTTCCACCGGGTCGCCGGCGTCGCGGATATCCACAAAATTCACGCCTTTCACTACCCTGCCCTTGTCTACATCCAGACAGGGAATAATGCGCTTGGCCAGTGCCATGGGAATGCTCCGTACAGTCAAAGGTCTTGAAGGTGATGAATCAGAAGGTCAGGCGTTCAGGCGTTCAGGCGTTCAGGCTGTCACAATAAGCCTGCGCTTCGGCTACATCCAGAGTGCCTTCGTAAATCGCACGGCCGGTGATAGCGCCCAGAATGCCCTGATCGGCCACAGCGCCAAGGCGCTTTAAGTCGTCCATATTGGTCACGCCGCCAGAAGCAATCACCGGTATACCGCAAGCCTTGGCTAGCGCAGCGGTGGCTTCTACGTTCACGCCCTGCATCATGCCGTCGCGGGCAATGTCGGTGTACACAATGGAGTCTACGCCGTCGTTCGCAAAACGCTGGGCCAGATCGGTTGCCATAACCTCAGACACTTCGGCCCAGCCGTCGGTGGCCACGCGGCCATCTTTGGCGTCCAGGCCCACAATAATATGGCCGGGGAAACGTTTGCACATTTCGGTCACAAATTCGGGTTCTTTCACCGCTTTGGTGCCAATAATCACCCACTGCACACCGGCCTGCAGGTAGGTTTCAATAATCTCTGCGGAGCGGATGCCACCACCAATCTGAATCGGTAAATCCGGATACTTGCGCGCGATAGCCTTCACAATTTCACCGTTAACCGGCTCACCGGCAAACGCACCGTTCAAATCCACTAAGTGAAGGCGCCGCACACCGGCCTCTACCCAGCGGGTTGCCATATCAACCGGATCGCCGCCGAACACGGTAGAATCGTCCATCCGGCCCTGGCGCAGGCGTACACATTTGCCGTCTTTCAGATCGATAGCGGGGATAATCAGCATAGCGTTTGTTTGTCCTGATTTTCAGTAATGAAATCGCGTTGTGCCATAGTTCGGTGCTGCGGTCTCTGCCCCGTACCCTTGTTCATGAGCACGCCGTGAACGAGGGTATGGGGCAAAGCCCGACTGAATTGGGAGTTTCCAGCCTAACTAACTTCCGTTCCAGCTCACAAAGTTCTTCAGCAGCTGCAGACCTGCATCAGCACTCTTTTCCGGGTGGAACTGCACCGCAAAAATATTGCCTTTGGCGACCGCCGCCGCAAGGTCAACACCGTAACGGGTGCGGCCGGCTATGTCGGCGTTATCTTCGGCTTCGGCGTAATAACTGTGCACAAAGTAAAAGCGCTCATCGTCAGCGATTTTGTGCCACATGGGGTGATCTTGTACCTGCTGCACCTGATTCCAACCCATGTGCGGCACTTTTAGTCGTTTGCCATTTTCGGTCAGCTTATGGCCGAAAAAGCGAACGTGGGCGGGGAATACGTCAATGCAGTCAACTCCGCCGTTCTCTTCGCTGTGGGACATCAGTGCCTGCATGCCTACGCACACACCCAGCAGAGGGCGATCGCGGGATACTTCTTTCACCAGCTCAGCCACACCAAGCCGACGAATTTCCGCCATGCAATCGCGAATTGCGCCAACGCCGGGAAATATCACCCGGTCGGCGCTGCGGATAAGGTCGGCGTTGTCGGTCACCAGCACCCGGGTATCCGGGGCTACGTGTTCTACGGCTTTGCTCACGGAATGCAGGTTGCCCATACCGTAATCAATGATGGCAACGGTTTTCATAAATTCATCAGTCCAGCAGTTGGGAACAGTCTCGGGCGCCTCGGATCAGAGCGTGCCTTTGGTGGAGGGCATAATACCGGCCATGCGGTCATCCAGCTCAATGGCCATGCGCAGCGCGCGGCCAAATGCTTTAAACACCGTTTCAATTTGGTGGTGGGTATTTTTACCCTTCAGGTTGTCGATATGCAGGGTAATCAGCGCATGGTTCACAAAGCCCTGAAAAAACTCGGCGAACAGGTCTACATCAAAGCCACCAACAGTTGCCCGGGTGAAAGGAACATCCATGTGCAGGCCGGGGCGACCGGACAGGTCCAGTACTACCCGAGACAAAGCTTCGTCCAGCGGCACGTAGGCGTGGCCGTAGCGGCGGATGCCTTTTTTGTCGCCCACCGCTTTAGCGAACGCTTGGCCCATGGTAATGCCCACATCTTCTACGGTGTGGTGGTCGTCAATGTGCAAGTCGCCATCACACACCACATCCAGGTCTACCATGCCGTGGCGGGCAATCTGATCCATCATGTGGTCCAGGAACGGCACTCCGGTCTGGAAGTTGGTTTTACCGGTGCCATCAAGATTTACTTCAACACTGATCTGGGTTTCAAGGGTATTGCGTTCTACCCGAGCCTTGCGTTCGGCCATGTGAACTCCGTAACTGACTGTTTAAAATCGATTTTGAAAATTTCCAGCATCATCGACGCCAATTAATAATTGCGTCGAGTATACCGCTTATTCGTACCGGAGTCCTGCCGGTGGATTCATCGCAACCATTGCCCTGCGCTATGCAAACACTTTCTTCAGATTGCGCATGTACTGGTCTACCAGCGAGTTGAACTCGTGCTTGATGACCGGGCTGATGGCCAGCTTAAGCAGGCTGGGCAGCGGCAGCGTCAATTTTGCATTGGTCTTGAACTTCAGAGTGGACATCGTATCGCCCTTGGCGGTTATAACCCAAGACCCGCTCACTACGCCATTGCCTTGGCCCGCAACAGGCTCCCAGCGAATGGTGCCGGCTTCGCGGTCAGACACATAATGGCAGGCGTACGCCGTTTGGATCGAGTACTTGTCGACACCTACCTTCTCCATTTCCCAGAGATAGCTGTTATCGCCCAGGTCAGTCAACTTATGCACTTTCGGAAAGTGACTGACAGACCGGGGCACATCCGCCAGCAGGTCAAACACTTCATCGTAACTGCCGTCAATTTCCAGCTCGCGGCTGAGTTCTATTGATACGTTTATGGCCATTGCCAACTCCTTGTTGTCATTATTAGAGACTCTTGTTCTCATTATTAGAGATTACGATCGTCACAGAAATACGGCGGTATTTTGGCCTAACACTACGGCATTGTCATACACTCACGCTGTTAATTTGCTAACCCTGCGTTATCCTTCGAACTATCGCACATTGATCTGAACGAACCGGACGCATCCAATGAAAGCACTACGTTACCTGCTCATTATTCTTGTGGCACTGATTTTACTGGCCGTAGCGGCAATAGCCGTCGCCATGCTGGTGATCGATCCCAACACCTACAAACCGCAAATTGAGCAGGCCGTAGAAAAGCAAACCAATCTCGACCTGATTCTAGACGGCGACATCAGCTGGTCGTTCATTCCCATCGGTCTGGAGCTGAATAACGTTGAAGCCAAACTCGACGGCGAACGCTTCATTGCGCTCGAACGCTTGGTCGCAGAAATCGATTTCTGGTCATTGTTAGCAATGTCGCCCCAAGTGAACAACTTTGTGCTGGACGGGCTGGACGCGCACCTGAGCGTTAACAAAAAAGGCGAGGCTAACTGGACCCGCATAATGCCGGAGAAAGACGCGCAGCAAGCTGCCTCCAGCGAGCCAGCTCCGGACGCGACTGCTTCAGAAACAGCGAGTGAGAGCTCGTCAGAACCACTGAATTTCAACGTCAGCAACGTCGAAATCGCCAATGCCCGGGTGCACTACACCGACGCCACCACCGGCCAGGAAATTACTCTGGAAGATTTCACTCTAGGCGCCAGCAACATCACTCTGGGTTCCGAGTTTCCGTTAGACATTAGCTTTCGGGTAGACACCGCCGAGCCGAAAATGAGCGTAACCGGCAGCATTGCAGCCCGCCTGTCGGCCAACCAGGCGTTAGATGCATTTAGCGCATCGGGCCTGGACGCAAGCTTCGACATAGGAGGCGATGCATTCGCCGGTAAAACCGTCACCGCTAAAATCAGCGGATCACTGGCCGCCAACCTGGCTAACAAAACCGCGAAGCTCAAAGACATCGGCTTCAGCTTTGCCAACCTGAGCGCCAACACCAATCTGAATGTAGAAGGCTTTGGCGACAAGCCAAAATTGGCGGGCAACATTGCCATCAACGAATTTTCTCTGAAAAAACTGCTGGAGAATCTGGGCCAACCCGCTATTGAAACCAGTGACGGCGACGTGTTCACCGCCCTGGCCTTCAGTACTAACATTGGCGGAGCAGCGGGCAAGCCGGAACTAACCAACTTAGCCCTGAAACTGGACGACACCACTTTCAACGGTTCAGGCAGTTATAACCTGGCCAGCTCCGCACTTGTTTTTCGCCTGACCGGTGACGACCTGAACGCCGATCGCTACCTGCCGCCACCATCGGACGCCCCGGCGACTAAAAGCGGCACTGGCTCTAATTCTGGCTCTGGCACTGCGGCAGCCCAAGCAGACCCGGACTCGCAATTGTTGCCTCTGGACACCCTGCGTGCGCTGTTATTAGACATAGATTTGGGGCTGAACAAGCTAACCGTTAGCAATCTCCAGATTAATGAGATAAAAGCCAGCGCCCTGGCCAAAAACGGCGTGCTGGACATCGACGACTTCAGCGGCAAACTCTACTACGGCAGCTTTAACACCACTGCCACCATCGATGCCCGCTCCGATACTCCGAAATGGAGCATAAACACCGACGTGGCAGACGTACAAACACTGCCGCTACTGAACGACCTGGCGGAAGTAGACATGCTCTCTGGCGGAGCAAACCTCAAAATAAACGCCAAATCCACCGGCAACACCATGGCCGCATTGCGCGGTAACGCCGATGGCAAAATTACCTTCAACCTGGCAGAAGGCGAGTTCCGCCGCATGAACCTGACCCGCCTGGCATGTCAGGGCATTGCGCTGGTCAATCAGGAAACCCTGGGTACGACCGACTGGGGAACCACCACACCGTTTAATGACATGCGCGGTACCCTGGATATTAACGGCAACACGCTGAACAACACCGAACTGCTGGCATCGCTTGCCGGCATGCAACTGGAAGGCCAAGGCAGCGTGGACATGCAGCAAACCCTTGTGGACTACGAACTCGGCCTGCGTATTGTGGGTGAAATCCACCGTGACCCAGCCTGCCGGGTAACCGACATTGTGAGAAACGTGGTTATACCCCTGGAGTGCCGCGGCAACCTGAGCGATGACCCAGCAGGGCTCTGCTCCTTCGACGGTTCGCGCTTCCGCGACAGCCTGCAAGACATCGCCAAAAACGCAGCCAAGGCCAAAGCAGAAGACAAAATAAAAGAGAAACTGCAGGAAAAACTGGGTGAAGGCGCCGGCGACAAGGTAAAAGACGCGCTTAAAGGCTTCTTTAACTGATGACTGACAGCTTCGCACCAGCCCTGCTGAACTGGTTTGATGAACACGGCAGGCACAATCTGCCGTGGCACCACAACCGCACCGCATACCGCGTGTGGGTGTCGGAAATCATGCTGCAACAAACCCAGGTGGCCACGGTTATACCTTACTACCAGGCGTTTATGCAGCGCTTTCCAGACGTTCACTCACTCGCGTTAGCACCTGCAGACGACGTGCTCAGCCACTGGTCCGGCCTGGGTTATTACGCCCGCGCCCGCAACCTGCAAAAAGCCGCGCAAGCCGTGGTGCAGGAACACAACGGCGAATTCCCCCGTGACCAGCAACAACTGGAAGCCCTGAGCGGCATCGGCCGTTCAACCGCCGCCGCCATTCTGGCGCAATCCTACGATATAAAAGCCGCCATACTGGACGGCAACGTCAAGCGGGTGCTAGCGCGCTATCACGCTGTAACAGGCTGGCCAGGACAAACTGCTGTATTACAGAAACTTTGGCAATTCGCCGAACAACATACGCCCAACGACCGTATTCGCGATTATACCCAAGCCATTATGGACCTGGGCGCCCTGGTATGTACCCGCAGCCGCCCAGGCTGCGAACGCTGCCCTGTGCAGCAAAACTGCCTGGCCTACGCCAACAATGAAACCGCACTTTACCCCGGCTCGAAACCGAAAAAAACCAAGCCCGAAAAAACCACCTGGATGCTGATACTGGAAGACAGCGACGGCCGCATACTGCTTCAGCGCCGGCCACCCAGTGGCATCTGGGGCGGCCTATGGAGCCTGCCAGAGCTAGACCCGGCACTGGGCGAAGACGAACTACAACAGGCCTGCGAACAACAGCTAGGCCTAAGTTGTGGTGACCCACAACGCATCAGCGGTTTTCGTCACACCTTTAGCCATTACCACCTATACATACAGCCAGCGCGAATGAGCGCCGAACCCCAGAGCCGCGTTGCCGACGACAACCACCGCTGGCTGCACCGTGATCAAGCATTGAGCCTGGGCTTGCCAGCACCCATACGCACACTGCTGACAGACCCCGAACAGACCACGCTGCTGTAGCAGCCCGTCAGCCTTATTACTGATATGATGCGTGAAATCTGAGTTCCCGCTAACATACCAAAATCCCCACAGGAGCCCCCATGAGCCGTAACATTTTCTGCCGTAAACATCAGAAAGAAATGGAAGGTCTGAACAACCCGCCCATGCCCGGCGCCCGCGGCCAAGACATCTACGACAACATATCCAAAGCCGCCTGGGACGAATGGCAAAGCCAGCAAACCATGCTGATTAATGAAAAACACCTGAGCCTGATGGACCCGAACACCCGCAAATACCTACAGGCGCAGATGGAACGCTTCTTTAACAACGAACCCTTCGACAAAGCCGAAGGCTACGTACCACCTGAGAAGTAACCCCTAAACGCGGCCTGACGGGCAGCACTGAAAACTTTAACAAATTTTCAAAAGCCCTCTTGACTCAGTGCAGCCAAACCGGTTTAATAGCGCCCCGTTGCAGAGCAGTATTGCAACATGCCCGGATAGCTCAGTCGGTAGAGCAGAGGATTGAAAATCCTCGTGTCGGTGGTTCGATTCCGCCTCCGGGCACCATTAGATTCAACGACTTAGCCCGCTTAATTGCGGGCTTTTTCGTTTCTGGGCTCTGCCATGGGACACTTATGGGACACTTAGCCACAAGAAACCACAAAACCTCCTGACTCTCTCTCCAAATTAATAAGCCATTTACTGTCCCAGCGGGACACTTCAAAACCGGCTTAAAAAGACACTTTTGCTCTAACACTGTCCCGACAGTGTCCCATTACTAAGAATAACTTGAAATTTTATCAACTATATCAAGTATAAAATCAGTAAATACTGGGGATTAAATATCCCCTAGTTGCTATTGTCTCGCGTTGTGACTTATAGTCAGAAAAGAGCCAGACCGGTGCACCAACACCAGCCTGGCAACCACCAGCAACCTAATGCAGAGGTCGCCAATGGCAATCCAAATATATCATCCGCCTGCCCTCCACCTACTCGGAGGACGAACTCTTGGCATCTTTTGAAAAACGAGCAGGCAAAGACGGCTCCACGAGTTACCGGGCTAAAGTTCGCCTTAAAGGTCGCAATACAGAATCTGCCACTTTTGACCGCTTAACAGATGCCAAGCGATGGGCAATACAAACCGAGGCTGCTATTCGAGAAGGGCGTTATTTTCAATCCGCTGCCGGCAAGGGAAAAACTCTGGCTGATGCTATAGACCGCTATGCACGCGACACTTTACCTGCGCTTAAAGACAGCGACCGGAGACTAGCCCAACTGCAATGGTGGCGTTTTCAGATTGGAGCCGTTCCTATAAAAGATATTTCAGCCTCTATGATTGCCAAGTATCGCGATGAACTAAAGTCCACGCCATTCAAAACAGGCAAAACAGAAAAGCAAAGAACTGACGCATCAACCAACCGCTACCTGGCAGCCTTGAGCCCCGTAATGGCCGCTGCCGCCGACGAGTGGGAATGGATAGCCGATAACCCCTGCAGGAAGGTTAAGCGAGGAAAAGAAGCGAAAGGTCGTACACGATTTCTGTTTGATGATGAACGGAAGCGGCTACTAGAGGCTTGTGACAAAGCAACCGAAACACCGGAACTGAAAATTATTGTCTTACTTGGAATTACTACAGGAGCCCGTCGTAGTGAGCTATCTGGACTAACTTGGCGAGATGTGGACTTTAAGCGACAGTCGGTTACTTTTCATGACACAAAGAACGGCGAAACACGTGCGGCCCCCCTCGTCGGCCCCGCTCTCCACGCAATGACAGAATGGGCAAAAGTTCGGCCTCTCAATGACTCTTCTCATGTGTTCTCAGGTCGTACCGAAAAAACCAAAAACAAACCTTTGGACTTTCAGCGTGCGTGGATGACTGCACTGAAGCGAGCGGAGGTAAAAGATTTCAGGTTTCACGACCTTAGACACACAGCAGCGAGTTATCTCGCCATGAATGGCGCGGGATTACGAGAAATTGCTGAGATCTTAGGGCACAAAACCTTGGCTATGGTTCAGCGATATAGCCACCTCACTCAGGACCACACAAATGCCGTTGTGCTGCGAATGACAAAAGCGGTATTTCAGGAGGACTAAAATGGCGCTCAAGCGACTCCCTCGAAAGAAGTGGTACACCCTGGAGAGCGCCACACGCTTTCTACAAGAAAATACCGACGAGAACCTCTCCGTGAGGCAAGAAGACTTACTCCAGTATGCCGCGGAAGGCTCTCTCACTCTCTCCATAAAGCTGTTTTCGCCTTCTAGCACAGAAAATTTCGAGTTACTAAAAATTGCATCAAATCAACGAATCCGAATGAGATTAAGGTCAGTTATCCACAGCAGCCAAAAACGTCTGAAAGATGGTCAGTTGATTTACGAGAATAGCCGAGTTTTTACTCCAAATGAGGAAGCTATACCCGAGCATATACTCCAGCTCGGAGAAAAAGAGGCTGCTGGCGAATATCTGACAAACTCAGAAATCTTAGCGATACGATCTGCACTAAGCCGGCTAGGCCCCCACGCATTACAGGGCGAGCCTGAATTTTACCCTCACTCGGAGCTTATCGAAGCTATTGGTTTATTAGTAGAACCTGTCGACGAACTTGAGGCAGAGACTGTACTTTCCCGCAACGCTATCTGGGGTTTAGTTTTAAACAAAAATTCGGAAGAAATCATCAATCAAATCTGGAGGCATTGCCACAACTCTCCAAGCGTTTCGAGAGAAAGCTTCAGCCTATTAAAAACCGAAAACGTAGAACAGCCATTGGAATCGCAGCTAGGAGAAACAGAGCTGTTGTTCCGTGAACCGACCAAACAGTATGTTCTACGAATTGTTCCGAACCAACTCCCAGACAAAACGCTACTCGGTATCACTTCAGAGCATTTAGACGCGCTGCTTACCACCCCAACTACTGCCTCTCCCCATGATGAGGATTACATTAGCGTCGCTCTTAACGGCATGAACAGAGCGGCATTGGAGTTCTGGAGTACCGCCGAAAAAGACAATTCGCGCGGGCAGGAAAAAAACGAAACGGTCGCTAAATGGCTAAAAGAGAATTACAGCTTGAGTGATAGCCTGGCCAAAAGCGCTGCGTCATTGATACGTCCTTCCTGGGCCAGTACTGGAAGAAAACCAAACGCTAAATAAATTTAGGTTACACCCTTTTAGCTCAGCCACAGGGCGCTTAGAGCGAACCTTGCTACCGTTTCCACATAACCCTTTCAGGTTTTTTCTCCGCACCCTCTAACAAATAATCCGTCCTCAAATGCTTCACAAGCAATCACGAACATTGAGGACAGTACACATGAAACCAGCACCTGCAAACACACCAACCCTAGCCGGACTTAAATATGGAGACAATCAAACGTCAAACCCAACTCTTCTCACCCTGCTGCTGCTATGCGAACTTGAACCCGCACTTACGCTAGGTGGAGTACGCCATCTACTATTCACCAAAGGCCACAACCTACCTGGCGTATATCGCTTCGGCCGAAAGCTGCTGTTTGACCGCGCAGAGTTCATGGCAGGAATTAAGGAAGGACACACAGCACAAATCAGCGGGAGGGTGGCGAAATGAAGCATGCACCCGGCGCCAAAGCAAAACACCTCAATTCACCTCTGCAATTTAGGGCCCTTGGGGAACTAATGAAAGGCCCCCAGTCCGTCCGCCAGCTATTCAACACCGCTGGAACGAATGGGGTTCCGCAGCTTATATCCAGGCTCTGCAACAAAGGCCTCAGGATCGACACCGAAGACCGTCAGGGACAAAACCGAGACGGGCAAGACTGCAACTACAAAGTCTACAAGATCAATCCAGCATCACGGGGACTGGCTCAACAGCTGCTCGACGATTACGCAACATCAGTGCTGCCGTCATCTGGATTTAAGTCCATCGCAAAAATCAAGAAACAAAACACTAATGCGAGACGGCTGTAAGCTGGGGAGGGTGATATATGCGACTCATCGCCGCTGTCGATCTTGTTTCAAGAAAAGAGATGGTAGCTCACAGCGATAACCTCCCAAACTGTTGTCAATGGGCCCTGAAAAGGGCCCACGAAACAGGAAGGCCAATCAAAATAGTAACGGTTCGCCCGGGTGACAGGGTTGCCAGAGTTATCGCTGAGGCCACTCGCTATGGAATACGCCACGTACATGCAGGCGTACCCATCGACGTCAAGAAGTTGAAGCGCGCGTTATGAGTAAAAAACAGCGCAGCGAAGTGGTAAAACGGCCGGGTGGCTACGTTGCTATGCAGCGTGAGTGGTTCAACTCAGAAGCATATCGTGACTTGTCACGAACAGCTCGGTGCCTGCTGGCAGAAATTCACAACCTCTACATGCCCGCTCGGAACGGGCGAATATCCCTTTCAGTGGCGAACGGCGCTTCACGCCTTAACGTCACTGAAAAAACTATCCGGCCAGCTTACGATGAGCTGGCAGAGCACGGTTTTATTGCCTTAACCAAAGGCCAGATGTGGCAACAGCGAATGTCTCGAGAGTGGCGGGTTACATTTGAGCGCTGCGACGGTTTGGAGCCAACCGACGAATGGCGCAGATGGAAACCGGGCCACCCAGTCGCGACACTCCCCAAAAAAGGGGGCAAGTAAACAAAAATCCCCGAGGGTAATTTTTGCCCACCCTGGGGTAATTTTTAACCCAAAGACGCATTATATTCTGAGAAACCGCAGCCAATAGCCAATTTTTCAAGAAACAATCAATAACTTGCACGCTACTGGCAGGCACTCATTGGGTTAATTTTTACCTATCATATAATTTACCATAGGGTAGGCATTCGTAATGCGACCGTGTATTCACGCTGCGGGCATTCACAAGCTCAAATTTCGATGTCGTTAATTGGTGAGTCGTGCTCTACCTGCTCGATTTTCAAAGACAGGCCCCAGACGCACAAATTGACCAAACCTTCTGAAGCCTGCCCAAATAAGCTACCCTGAAGCCACAAATCTATATAAAACCAGATAGTTGCAAACTGGACGTAACGGCGGCGAGCGCATGGATAAGAAAAAGCTCACAGAGCGGGATATCTGCACCAAGTTTATCAATCCAGCTTTAGAGCAAGCCGGCTGGAATATGTTGAACCAGGTACGGGAAGAAGTGTCATTTACCGCTGGCCGCATTATTGTGCGGGGCCGCTTGCACACCCGAGGCAAACGCCGCCGCGCGGATTACGTTCTCAGCTACAAGAAGAACATGCCCATTGCCATCATCGAGGCCAAAGACAATAACCACAGTCTTGGCGACGGTATGCAGCAAGGGCTGGCTTACAGCGATGCACTGGACGCCCCCTTTGTGTTCAGCAGCAACGGCGACGGCTTCCTCTTCCACGACCGCACAGGTCTATTCGGCCAGACCGAAACAACCCTGCAACTGAGCGAGTTCCCTTCGCCAGAAACGCTTTGGAATCTGTATTGCCAGTACAAAGGCATTAGCAGCCAGGCACGAAAAATCGTTGAACAGCCCTATTACGATGACGGTAGTGGGCGCACGCCTCGTTACTACCAAACCGTCGCAGTTAACCGCACTGTTGAAGCCGTCGCCAAAGGTCAGAACCGCATTTTATTAGTAATGGCCACGGGCACCGGCAAAACCTTCACCGCCTTTCAAATTATCTGGCGGCTTTGGAAGGCAAAGCAAAAGAAGCGCATCCTGTTTCTGGCTGACCGAAATATTCTGGTGGATCAGACCAAGAACAACGACTTCAAACCCTTCGGCCAGGCGATGACCAAGGTTACCAACCGCACGGTAGACCCGTCCTACGAGATTTACCTGTCTCTTTATCAAGCGGTGACCGGCAGCGAAGAAGAGCAGAACATCTACAAACAGTTCTCGCCGGACTTTTTCGACCTTATCGTTATCGACGAATGCCATCGCGGCAGCGCCTCGGTGGATTCCGCCTGGCGCCAGATTCTTGATTACTTCTCCACCGCCACCCACGTTGGCCTGACTGCAACGCCAAAAGAAACCAAAGACGTCTCTAACACCGACTACTTCGGCGAGCCGGTGTACTCCTATTCGCTCAAACAAGGCATCGAAGACGGCTTTCTGGCCCCTTACAAAGTGGTACGGGTAGACCTGGACAAAGACCTGCAAGGCTGGCGCCCATCCAAAGGACAAACCGACAAACACGGCGAGCTGATAGAAGACCGCATCTATAACCAAAAAGACTTTGACCGCCAGCTAGTACTAGTAAAGCGCACCGAAGTAGTCGCTGGCAAAATCACTGAATTTCTGGAAAGCTCTGACCCCTTCCAGAAAACCATCGTGTTCTGCGAAGACATCGACCACGCCGAACGCATGCGCCAAGCACTGGTGAACCTGAACCCGAAGCGGGTACAGGAAAACCGCAAATACGTAATGCGCATTACCGGCGACGAGCAGGAAGGCAAAGCCGAGCTGGATAACTTCATCAACCCGGAAGAACGCTACCCGGTTATTGCCACCACCAGCAAACTGATGACCACCGGCGTGGATGCCCAAACCTGCAAACTCATCGTGCTGGACCAGCGCATTCAGTCCATGACCGAGTTCAAGCAAATCATCGGCCGTGGCACCCGCATCAACGATGATTACAACAAACACTGGTTCACCATTCTGGACTTCAAAAAAGCCACCGAGCTGTTTGCCGACCCGGATTTTGATGGCGACCCGGTGAAGGTTTACCAGCCCAAAGCCGGCGACCCGATTAATCCAGACGCGGATGAAGCAGGCGACGGTTCAGAACCCGACGAACACCCCTGCGCGGAAGACGCCGAAGGCTATGAAGTAGGTCCAGAATCAGCCTGGGAGAACGACGACGGCAACACCCCTGGCGGTGGCGAGGAAGAAACAGGCAGGCCAAAACGCGTAAAATACGTGGTCGGTAACGTTGAAGTGACCATTATCGCCGAGCGAGTCCAGTACCTGGGGCCAGACGGCAAACTCATCACCGAAAGCCTGAGAGACTTCACCCGCAAACAGGTGAAAGAACAATACGCCTCCCTAAACGACTTTCTGCGCCGCTGGCACCAGGCCGACCGCAAGCAGGTCATTATCGACGAACTGACGGAACAAGGCGTTATCTGGGACGACCTGATAAAAGACGTCAGCAACAAGCTGGGCGCCGAGCCAGACCCGTTCGATGTTATCTGCCACATCGTTTACGACCAGCCGCCGCTGACCCGCAAAGAACGCGCGGAACAGGTACGCAAGAACAACTACTTCAGCCAGTACCAAGGCGCCAGCCGACAGGTTTTGGACGCACTGCTGCAGAAATACACCGACACCGGCATTGAATCCATTGAGGATGTTAAAATTCTCACCCTCGCGCCCTTCAGCCAGATTGGTGCGCCAATGGAATTGATTCAAGCCTTCGGCGGCAAACCTGGCTACACCGAAGCGGTAAGAAGCCTCGAACAAGAGCTGTACCGGAAAATCGACTAATCACCGGCTTTCGTGACCCCCCTATTTTTGACATCTCAGGAATGCATTACCTATGTCTATCAGCAGCACCATCAAATCCATTCAGGACATCATGCGCAAAGACGTTGGCGTGGACGGCGACGCCCAACGCATAGGCCAGCTGGTGTGGATGCTATTCCTGAAGATTTTTGACGACCGCGAACAGGAATGGGAAGTCTTCTACGACGACTACAAATCCCCGCTTCCAGAGCAACTACGCTGGCGCAATTGGGCCGCCGACCCGGAAGGCATGACTGGCGACGATCTAAAAGACTTCATTGATAACACCCTGTTCACCGGCCTGCAAAACCTGGAGCCCGCCGGCGACGATTACCGCGGCGTGGTTATCCGCAATGTATTTGAAGATGCCTACAACTACATGAAATCCGGCCAGCTGATGCGCCAGGTGATCAACAAGTTACAAAGCGGCGTAAATTTCAACAAATCCGCCGAGCGCCACGAGCTTGGCGATATGTACGAACAAATCCTCAAAGACCTGCAAAGCGCGGGCAACGCCGGTGAGTTCTATACACCTCGCGCTGTTACTCAATTCATGGTGAATCGGGTAGACCCGAAGCTGGAAGAAAAAGTGATGGACCCTGCCTGTGGCACAGGTGGCTTTTTAACCTGTACCATCGACCACAAGCGCACACGCTATGTGCAAACACCGCAAGACGAGCAGACGCTGCAACGCACCATCATCGGCGTAGAGAAAAAGCCCCTGCCCCACCTGCTGGCCACCACCAACCTGATACTGCACGGCATAGAAGTGCCAGACCAGATCAAACATGACAACACCCTGGCCCGCCCGCTTATCAGCTGGGGCCCGAAAGAACGGGTAGACATCATCATCGCCAACCCGCCCTTTGGCGGCATGGAAGAAGACGGCATAGAAACCAACTTTCCTGCGGCTTTCCGCACACGGGAAACCGCCGACCTGTTCATGACCCTATTTATCCATCTGCTGCGCAACGGCGGCCGCGCTGCCGTGGTGCTACCAGACGGTTTCTTATTCGGTGAAGGCATGAAAACCCGCCTGAAAGAAAAGCTGCTGAACGAGTGCAACCTGCACACCATCGTGCGCTTGCCCAACGGTGTGTTTAGCCCGTACACAGGCATCAAGACCAACTTGTTGTTCTTCACCAAGGGCAAGCCCACCGAAAACGTGTGGTACTACGAACACCCCTACCCGGACGGCGTGAAAAGCTACAACAAAACCAAACCCATGCGATTCGAAGAGTTCCAGACGGAAATCAACTGGTGGGGCAGCGAAGCCGACGGCTTTACCAGCCGGGAGGAAACCGAGCAGGCGTGGAAGGTGTCTATCGATGACATCAAGGCTCGCAACTACAACCTGGATATAAAGAATCCGCACCAGGGCGAACTGGTTAATCACGACCCGGATGAATTGCTGGCCAAATACGAACAGCGGCAAGCTGAAGTTCAGGAAATTCGCAATCAGCTGCGGGACATTTTAGCCGAGGCTCTTAGTGATCGAAGCGCTGGGGGTGATGCGTGAGTGCGGATGAGCTGATTACTGAGCACTTGGACCTGTGGACGGGAGCGGTCACTCAGAAATCTACTCGTGGGCGAGGAAGTAATAGCAAGATTGGGCTAACTGGCATTAAGAAACTGCGGGAGCTGATTTTGGAGTTGGCAGTTCGGGGAAAGCTGATAACTCAAAGCTCAACCAGTAAGCCAAGTTCCACGCTTATCGCTAACATAGAAGCTGAAAAAGCGGCGCTTGTAATCTCGGGGAGAATAAAGAAGCCGAAAGCGATAATTAATGTGCCCGAAGCAGACTACCCGTTTAGTATTCCCAAAGCTTGGAGCTGGCAGGCGCTCGGAGCTCTTGGATATACACAAACAGGCTCCACTCCCTCCAAATCAAAGAGTGAATTTTTCGGTAGTGATATTCCCTTTCTCAAACCGGGAGACATTTCGGAGAATGGTGACGTCCGCTATGAGAACGAGGGACTAACTGAGGCTGGGAAGTCTGCGCTGGGGAAATGGGCCCAGAAAGAATCAATCCTAATGGTCTGCATTGGTACTATCGGCAAATGCGGGCTGATTGAACGGCAGAGCACATTCAACCAGCAAATCAACTCTATAACTCCGTACATACTGGAGACATCACGATTTTTATTGCTCTGTCTCAAATCACCATATTTTCAAAAAGCAGCGTGGGAAAAATCTTCAAGTACCACCATATCAATACTAAATAAAGGTAAATGGGAGTCTATTCCGGTTCCACTTCCACCCACGGAAGAACAACACCGCATCGTCCAAAAAGTCGATGAACTCATGGCCCTCTGCGACCGGCTGGAACAGCAAAGCAGCGATCAGCTTAAAGCCCACGAAACACTCGTGGACACCTTGCTCGGCACCCTCACCCAATCCGAAAACGCCACCGAACTTGCCGACAACTGGGCCCGCCTCGCCGCCCACTTCGACACCCTGTTCACCACCGAACAGAGCATCGACAAGCTCAAGCAGACTGTTCTGCAGCTGGCGGTGATGGGGCGGTTGGTGGAGCAGAACCCGGTGGATGAGTCAGCTGCGGAGTTAATCGTGAGAGTTTCGATGGAGAAAGCCCAAAGACAGAAAAGAAAAAGGACGCAAAAAGCACCATGTGAAATATCGGCGGAGGTTAAACCGTTCGATATTCCAAAAAGTTGGTTATGGACTTCTCTTTTCAATACTGGATTCACTTCGACTGGTAAAACACCCAGTACCAAAGTTCCGAACTTTTTTTCAGGCAACATCCCCTTTCTGGGGCCTGGCCAAGTTACAGGGTCAGGGGAAATTCTCGCCCCGGAAAAGTTCTTGTCTGAAGATGGACTATCGTTGTCAGAAGAAGCTATTCCTGGGGACATCATGACTGTATGTATTGGTGGATCCATTGGTAAGACTGCCAAAATCACAGAACGTTGTGGGTTCAACCAGCAGCTCAATAAAGTTCGCCCAGTCCTCATAGAACCAGACTATCTGTTAGCCACACTCAAAGCAGACTTCTTCCAAAATGCCGTTCTTGCAAAAGCTACTGGGTCTGCCACCCCGATTATCAATCGTTCAAAGTGGGATTCAATTGAGGTTCCTATCGCTCCTCTCGCTGAACAGAAACGCATTGTTCAAAAAGTCGACGAACTCATGGCCCTCTGCGACCAGCTCAAGCAGCGCCTGAACCAGGCCAGCGAAACCCGCTGCCAACTGGCCAATACCGTTGTAGCGGCCGCTCTTGATTAACTGTTTATACCGCTTAACGGTAGATACTGGAATAGCCTGCGCTGTCCTTATAACTACTCGGAACTTCCCTTTTTGGAAACAAACTCTATAATTCCCACAAAGGGAACTTTCTAGCTTATGAAAATCTTAGGAAGAGAAAAAATTTACCATTGCATTCGCAAGCATGCTTCATCCAGAAAACCGCTGGAAGCATGGGTTGATGAAGCTGAGAGGGCATCCTGGCAGACCCCACAAGACATCAAGAACCGCTATCGCAGTGCAGATTTTCTTGCAGACAATCGGACTATTTTCAATATCAAAGGCAATGATTACCGACTCGTTGTGAAAGTCCGCTATCAGAACGGCATTGTGGTGGTGGAGTGGGTGGGCACTCACGCTGAATACGATAAAAAGCAATTTTAGGGGCTAAAAATCATGGGTCACATCAAAATCATCAAGACTCCGGAGGAACATGAACAGGCTATGGCCCGTGTCATGGGTCTCATGGATGCTGATCCTCAGCCGGGTAGTCAAGACGCTGATGAGCTGGATTTACTGGCACTGTTAGTAGAACGCTATGAGCGGAAAGAATTCCCGATTGATGTGCCGGGCCCTCTGGACGCCATCTGTTTCCGTATGGATCAGCAGGGCCTCAAGAAGAAAGACCTGATTCCTTACATTGGCTCCGCATCCAAGGTCACCGAGGTACTGAACGGCACCCGCAACCTGAGCCTCAACATGATTCGTCGACTCACTGACGGCCTTGGAATCCCAGCCGACGTACTCATTCGAGATGTGTCACAAGAAACCGCAAACAGCCAGGATATCGACTGGCAGGCATTCCCTCTGAGCGTGATGCGAAAAAGAGGGTATTTCGAGGGCTTCAACGGCTCGCTCCAGGAGTTGAGAGAGTATGCCTCTGAGTGGGTAAGCAAGTTATTGAAGGGTATTCCGGGCGGTTTTGAACTCAAACCGGCGATGCTCCGTACCACCGCGCATCTGCGTTCTAACGACAAAGTAACAGACCCATACGCACTGTGGGCCTGGCAGGCTCGTGTACTCCACAAAGCTCAAGAGCAGAGATTACCCATCGCGTACAAAAAAGGGACAGTTAGCCTAGCTTGGCTGAAAACTCTTGCTCAACTGTCATGGTCGGAAAAAGGCCCGCAGCTTGCGATTGAATACTTGAATAGAACGGGCATTCATCTTGTTATAGAACCTCACCTGCCAAAAACCTATCTTGACGGGGCGGTGTGTATTGCCGCGAACGGCAATCCAGTAATTGCGATGACGCTCAGACACGCCAGGCTCGACAATTTCTGGTTCACGCTCATGCACGAGCTTTCACATGTTGCTCTTCATCTGGATGAAACAGAGACTTGGTTTATAGACGATCTTAAAGCGAGGAGTAACGACGAGAGGGAAGACGAAGCTGACGCACTGGCTCAGAATGCGCTAATGCCTTCCGAAATATGGGAAAGCCAGAAACCGACAGACCCGAGCAGCATTCGAGCTCTTGCCCGAGACCTCAACATCTCGCCTTGCATTATTGCAGGCAGATTGCGTCATGAATCCGGCGACCACATGCTTTTTGGGAAGCTATTCAGAGAAAAAATCAGCTTCTGATGTGAGTTTGCTAACGGCTGCCAGAACTACAGGTCATTCAAACTATGGGCTCAACTGCAGTTTATTTCAGCAATAGAAATTTAACTTCATGGCGACCGAACAAGACGCCGGACGCATCGGCGACCAACCCCAAAAGCTCAAACCCGCCGCCCTGGCAGACGGAGCCCAAAGGCTGATTGTCAGTAAGTCACGGATAGCTCAAGCTTAACGACGTCGAGTACACCGTATTACTGATAGTCGCATTAGCGGTTTAGGGGGACCCAATGGCAGCACATAAAGGCAACCAATACGCGAAGGGTGCAAAGGGCAATACAAAGCCCAAAACGCTCTACAAGCCGGAATACGCAGAGCAGGCTAGAAAGCTGGGCATAATGGGGGGAACAGACGAACAAATTGCTGATTTCTTCAGTGTTACCGTACAAACCCTGAATAACTGGAAAAAAAAGCACGAAGATTTGGTTTTAGCCCTAAAAGATGGAAAAGATCAGTACGACACTTCACTGGTTGAAGCTGCGCTGAGAGACAGGGCGATTGGCTACTCTCACAAAGCCGTTGATATTAGAGCGGTAAATGGGGAGATAATCGAGACCGAGTACGTTAAGCACTATCCACCAGACCCGACAGCCGCGATATTTTGGTTGAAGAACCGAAACCGCGACCGCTGGAAGGACAAACATGGCATTGACCACAATGTTGACGAGGAAGCATCACTAGCGGGATTACTAAAATCGATAAGCGGGCAGACTCTGCGACCGAAGAAGCAGGAAAAACAATAGGAATGCTGGCGTTACTTGTCTGAATCGACGGCAGGCAACGAGCGTAATTTACATCATCTGATGCCCAGAAATGGCAGATGTTCGGCGTCAACTATCCTGTCCGGTCCGCGACAACTATGATGGCCGGTTGGGTGGTCTTACTTCTTACTCTTTGCAGCCTGCTTGAGATGCTGCTGTCTTCGGTAACTTTCCCCCTCTAATTCGATAATAGTTGCGTGGTGTATCAGCCGGTCTATGGCCGCTACAGTCATCATGCTGTCTGGGAAGATTTGATCCCACTCACTAAATGGTTGGTTGGCTGTGACGATTAGACTGCCACTCTCATAGCGATGGGCGATGAACTCGAACAGTACCTGGGTTTCTGCATCCGTCTTTTTTACATAACCGATGTCATCGATGATGATGACCCTGTATTTATCCAGCCGTGTCATGGCTGTCATCAAGTCGAGATCGCGCTTGGCCTGTTGTAAGTGCTGAACCAGCGCTATGGCAGGGAACAGTTTGCAGCGTACCCCCTGTTCGGTGAGTTGATGACCCAGTGCATTAGCGATATGGGTTTTGCCAGTGCCGCTGGGGCCAATCAACAGCACATTGTCGGCATGGTGTGCCCAGTCACTGTCTTGTTGCAGCCTTGCCAGTGCGGTGTTGCAGGGGCGGCTGAACGCGCTTTGATCAAGCGCTGAGAAGGTCTTGTTGGCGGCAAGTTTTGCCTCGCGTACCCACTTCTGGGTCCGGCGCTGGTAGCGGTCTGAGAGCTCGTACTCACACAATGCCGCTAGGTAATCGGTGTGTGACCAGTTCTTCTCAATGGCGGTTTCCCAGAGCGATTGGTAATGACGGTGGAAGGCCGGCAGACGGAGTTCTTTTAACAGTAAAGCGACAGAGCCTGTCATATCTGTGCCTCCTGACTGTTGATCGAGGACAGTAGCTCGTCGTAGCTCACTAAGGTGTGTTGGCTTGATGCAGAGCACTTGAGGTCTGGGTTGCCGCGAAGGTAGCGTGACTGAATCTCGGTAATGGACGCGAACCGGCCTGCTTGGGCCTCAATCAGCAGATCCTCCCCCAGCGACTGTTCATCATCGTACTCGAAGGCCAGTCGCAATGTTGTCACGATCCATTTGCAGGCTTCTCGGGCTTCAAGGTGCGTATCCGCAAGCTGCCAGAGTTGACGGTAGTTGTCGTCCGGGAGTAAGTCATCACGCAACTGAGAGTAACGGAAGGCCTGCGGCTTCGAGGCCAGCGAGCGGATAACGTGCCGGTAATTGACGCTGCGGGCGCGATTCTCGCCAGGTTTGGGGTAAATGCGCGGTAATGTCAGTGCCGGCTGCTGTCCGACGAACAGCACCAGCTTGTCGTGGTGCAACCGGATTTGTACCGACTCTCCAATCAGCCGCGATGGCACGGTGTAAACAACGCGCCGGACTTCGATCGTTGAGCTGCGCGTCACCTTAAGGTGGAGGGTCTGATACTCGGCCGCCGTAAACTCCGGCAGAGGCTGCAAGGCCGCCTGCTCTTCAAGCGCGCGCGATCGGTTGCGCTGATTGAGCTTGTCGACAACGCGATCAATAAAAGCCTGATAGTGCGCAACACCGTCGAAGTCACTGTGACCGCGCAATAACAACTGTTGTGCCAAGCGTTTCTTGAGCGAGCCATTGGCGCACTCCACCACGCCGTTTTCATGGGACTGCCCCAGATTATTGCGAGTGGGTGTCATGCGGTAATGCTGGCACAGCTCGCTGTAAGCCTCAGTCCACACGTTTTGACGGTTATTGCGTGCCGCGCTTAAGCTGTCGGTGCGGTGCTCAATGGGACTGCCACCCACCTGTTGTAAGGCTCGCTGCAAGCCCGCCGCCAGAGCCGCATAACTCTCACCACCTTGAACGACGGTAACCGAGCGCCAACCGCTGTAGGCCAATCGAAATTGATAGAGCAGGTGTGGAAAGGTCTTGGATTGAATCGTAACCGGGTTGTCGGGGTGGGTAAAATCAGAAAACCCCTGTTGCGCCACAACCGCCTGCTGGCGAAAAATGACCTCGCGTTCCGGCCCGTGTAGCGCCCGCCAGAGCTTCACACGGCGTTGCAGGGTGCGCAGAATGGTCTGATCGTAGTGCTCAGGGTAATGCTCTTGCAGATAATCAAGCAGAGTTGTACCGGTCAGCTTAGGCTCATTTTCTAACAGATGGAGCAACTCTGTTTCCCAAACCGCATCCAGTGGATCTTCTCGGGTACGCCATTGCCGCTCGGTGTCAAGGCAGGGTTTTTGTGCTGATGTCTCGATGCGTCGCCCAGATCGGACAGAAACGCCTGCCTTGGCGGCAGCTACTTCTTGGCTTGCGCCATTTTGTCGGTGCTGCATGCACAGCTCCTCTTGTCGGTTGGTTATGTGTTGACCAGGCACCTAGTGCTCCACAGTGGAAAACAAGGTACCGATTGTTACACCCAACCGGCCAAGATAATTGTCGTTAACCGGTCATCCTAATTGTCGCCGAACAGGCAGAGATTTATTGGAATTTTGAGACCAGTACATAGGCTCGAAAGCTCTGTCTTACCATTGCAGTGATTGGCTCTGCGCAACAACGCTCACCGGCTTCATCAACCGGAGTTGGCCGAGGCAATGAATAGAGGTATGAATGACTGGCATAAAGCATACTTTCAAACGACTTTTTAGCCAGAATTACCGGAAAAAGCAGAAGATGGCCGGTGACATCATGGCCTACCTAGACGCCGTCCCGCCCTGCTCTGAAGTGCTGCTGGTAGCATCACCAACCTATGGCGAGCATGAATACAACTGCACCATCACCTTGCCAGCAAGTGAACTACTTAACTGGTCTCTAAAATATGTCGACGAACCAATAACAATGTCGTGGCGCGACGAGGTCGTGCGTCAGTCCCTACCCCTCTGGTTGGGCCATGCCAGCCATGGGGGTGGAAAGCAAGTGACCAATCTACCTACAGGAGCTTTTAAAGCCGTCAGACATGAGATAGCACAGTGGGTAACGATTGGCGCCGCCGATGTGTGGTGCTATTCGTGCAAACAGCTGGTGATGGATATTCGTATGGCCAAAGAGGATGAAAGCAACGCAGGTCGCTCCTACACATCCTGGACGGACATTTGGCGGTGCCCAGCTGGTCATACGCTGTATGAGGCTAAGAACGAAATGCGGATTATCTACATTAATCGCAGTTTCGATTAGCCAGAGCACCGGAATGCGTTTTAAGAACAGCTGCCCCATGGGACACTGGCGGGACACTAAACCATAAGAACTGACGAAATTAGACAACTGAACATGACACGTAAATTCTATAAATTCTTGTTTTTAATGTTATTTAATGCCATGAGCTTTTGTCAGAATTGGCATACAAGAGATTGAAAATCCTCGTGTCGGTGGTTCGATTCCGCCTCCGGGCACCACTCTTTCCCTTTAATCAATAACTTAGAGGGATTTAGAGTGCTGTCCCATCATCAGTCCCCACATCCCCTGATTGTTTAGAGAACGCTCAATTGTTACCGAGCCGTAATCCTTTGCCTTTTTTAACCCTGCTTTTCCTGTATTACCAAATACTTCCGTAACCATCTGTTTTGCCTCTTCATTCAAGCACACCCCACCGCTCCAGGCTAGTCATTAGGTCAAACGGAGAATTCGTGTAACTTAGAACTCGACCGGTCAAAACCAAACCCTCTTGTTCTAAGGAATATAAATATGAAAAACCAATGCAGCTACATCAGCGACCTGCTTCGGGACGCACTCATCATTGCGTGGACAGTCGATCACTTCAAAGGCGCAAAAGTGACGCTGGAGCTGTGCTGCTCGGACGGCAGCATTGCAACGATTACCGAAACGATGGATCACCTGGACGATGACACCGACAACTCAGGGTCGTCCATGCAGCAGACTCCTCCTCCTCCACCAAGATCGGCGGCAGACCAACTTGGCGATATCAAGAAACACACTTGGTTTTAATGGGAGCTAATATGAAATTTCTGACCCAAGCGCAGCAACTCGCAGCAACGCTTTCACAGCAATTCAATTGTGAGGAAGTGATCTTCAACGCGCAAATGCAACGTGGCGAGGACTGGATAACCCTGGAACTGTATCGAAACTCAGAGGATCCCCACCGCATTCACGCAGTAATGGACTTCAATACCGGCGCGCACTTTTTTCTGCAAACGCCCAGGACGCTCCACTAGTTTCAGCCAGCGTCCATCCTCGATGGTGAAAGACCTTCGGGGATGGGTTTTGCTCCTTTCCTAGCGATGCTTAGACCTAAGCGCGGTCGAAAACCGACGTAACGATCGAGTCGGTATGGCTGGAAGCCATCTGCACGCGTTATATTTAGACCAGACCGCCAGCGCCTCACTGGCCGGGATGCCAATTGCGGCAAGTTCCCACTTCCTCTAAGCTCCCTAATTAATGTTTCCAAATCTGCCTGCCACAGCGACATTTAACGTCGCACCAATGCGTTATCCTGAACAAAATCGAACGATCGAAATACCCACGAGGGGCACAATGCACAACACTGAACAGCAATTCCTCAAGGCTCTGGACGACAAACTCTGGAAAGCCGCTGACAAGCTCCGTGCCAATCTGGACGCCGCCAACTACAAGCACGTAGTTCTTGGACTTATCTTTCTCAAGTACGTGTCTGACGCCTTCGAGGAGCGCCAGGAAGAGTTGCTGGAGTTGTTCAAGACCGACAGCGACGACAACATTTATTACCTGCCCCGGGAAGACTTCGACGACGAGAAATACCAGCAGGCGCTAATTGAAGAGCTGGAGGTATTAGATTACTACCGCGAAGCCAACGTGTTCTGGGTACCCAAACCGGCCCGCTGGAACACCCTCAAAGAAAAAGCCGTTCTACCCGTAGGCACTGTTCTCTGGCAAGACGATGTTGGCGGTGATGTAAAACTGCGCTCCGTCTCCTGGCTGATAGACAACGCACTGGAAGACATCGAGAAGAGCAACACAAAGCTCAAAGGCATTCTGAACCGAATCAGCCAGTACCAGCTCGACAACGACAAATTGCTAGGTCTGATCAACACCTTCTCCGACACATCTTTCACCAAGCCGATCTTTGAAGGCGAAAAACTGGAGCTGCAAAGCAAAGACATCCTCGGCCATGTGTACGAATACTTTCTGGGCCAGTTCGCCCTCGCCGAAGGCAAGCAGGGCGGCCAGTATTACACGCCGAAAAGCATCGTCACCCTGATTGTGGAAATGCTACAGCCCTATTCCGGCCGCGTGTACGACCCCGCCATGGGTTCGGGCGGATTTTTCGTTTCCAGTGACAAATTTATTGAACAACACGCCAGCGAACAGCACTACGACGCTGCCGAACAGAAAAAGCACATTTCGGTATACGGACAGGAATCCAACCCCACGACCTGGAAGCTGGCTGCCATGAACATGGCCATCCGGGGCATCGACTTTAACTTCGGCAAGAAAAACGCCGACACCTTCCTGGACGACCAACACCCAGACCTGCGTGCCGATTTTGTGATGGCCAACCCGCCCTTTAACATCAGGGACTGGTGGAACGAATCCCTGACAGAAGACGCCCGCTGGAAATACGGCACGCCGCCCAAAGGCAACGCCAACTTTGGCTGGCTGCAACACATGCTGCACCACCTGGCACCGACCGGCAGCATGGCGTTACTGCTGTCCAACGGCTCCATGAGCTCCAACACCAACAACGAAGGCGAGATCCGCAAACGCCTGGTGGAAGAAGACCTGGTGGAATGCATGGTCGCCCTGCCCGGCCAACTGTTCACCAACACCCAAATCCCGGCCTGTATCTGGTTTTTAACCAAAGACAAAGCCAACGGCGCGATACGCAACGAAAAGAAACGCGGCCGTCAGAAAGAATTGCTATTCATCGACGCCCGCAACCTCGGTTTTATGCGTGACCGGGTTCTCCGAGACTTCACAAATGAAGACATCGCCAAGATCGCCGACACCTTTCACGCCTGGCAGCGCGGCGAAAATTACGAAGATGTGGCTGGCTTCTGCAAATCCGTCAGCTTGGACGAGATTAAAAAACATGATTTTGTGCTGACTCCGGGGCGCTATGTTGGCGCGCAGGAACTCGAAGACGATGGCGAGCCGTTTGCTGAGAAGATGGCACGGTTGACCGGGCAGCTGCGGGAGCAGTTTGCCGAGAGTGAACGATTGGAGACGAGTATCAAGCGAAACTTAGGGGGTCTGGGATATGAGTTCTAAGCGACCTCTGATCAGTTTACGGATGGCTGGTATTAGCCTCATTGATTGCGATCATAAAACACCAAAAGCCCAAGAGCAGGGGCGCCCTTATGTCGGTATTCCTCAGCTAAAAGATGGGCGGATAACTCTTAACGGTGCACGACTCATTTCTGAAGAGGATTTTCATCATTGGCGAAGAAAGACTAAGCCTACGCCTGATGATGTTGTCCTTTCACGGCGGTGCAATCCTGGTGAGTCCTCCTATGTTCCAAATGCTCTAGAATTTGCGTTAGGTCAGAATTTAGTTTTATTGCGCTCTGACGGCACTAAGATTTACCCACCATTTTTAAGATGGCTAACGCAAGGAACTCAATGGTGGTCTCAAGTCAATATGTACATCAACGTCGGGGCTGTTTTTGATAGTTTGAAATGCGCTGACATACCAAAATTTGAAATTTATCTTCCGGAATTAAATGAACAAAAGCGAATCGCTGAAACCTTAGGTGGACTAGACGGCAAGATTCAAATCAACCACAAAATCAACCAAACCCTCGAACAAATGGCCCAGGCCCTCTTCAAAAGCTGGTTTGTCGATTTCGAGCCGGTCAAAGCCAAGGTCGCCGCACTGGAAGCCGGCGGCAGCGAGGAAGACGCCCTGCTCGCTGCCATGCAGGCCATTGCCGGCACTTCTCTGTTTGGTGCCGACGCATCCGCCACAGGTGCTGAAGAACAACTAGCCCGCCTCCAGGCCGAACGGCCCGAACAATACGCCGAACTCCGCGCCACCGCCGAGCTGTTTCCGTCGGTTATGCAGGATAGTGAGCTGGGGGAGATTCCGGAAGGATGGAGTTATTCCTCGATCTACGAATTAGCCGATGTCATTTACGGAGCTGCGTTTAAATCCAAACTTTTTAATAATGTTGGCGATGGCACTCCATTAATCAGAATTCGGGATCTAAAGAATGAAAAACCGGGAGTATCTACTCCTGAGGAGCACCCCAAGGGATACCTTGTCCAGAACGCAGACCTACTCGCAGGAATGGATGGTGAGTTCAAGCCATACATTTGGGGAGGCGGATTGGCTTGGATGAATCAGCGGGTTTGTTGTTTTAAGCCGAGAAAAGGCTACTCGGTTTCCTTAATCAAAGGCTTTATCGAGCCCCAACTCAGGTCACTGGAGCTTACTGCTTCGGCAACTACGGTGATCCATTTGGGTAAAGGCGATATCAACAGGTTCGAATTTATAAACGCTGGTTCTGCTCTCTTTGAAGCCTACTCAAAAATTACGCAGAGCTTGGTTGAACAGATTGTTATAAACAAGACGTCAGCCCGCACATTAGAGCATCAAAGAGACGCCCTTCTGCCCAAACTCCTCTCCGGCGAACTGTCCGTTTCAAATACCCAAAATCAGCCGGCCGACACCTTGGAAGCAGCTGATGTTTAAAATCGACGCAGCCGCCAACCGAATAAAGCCTCTGGAAGTAAAACGCTTCACTGACCTAGGCTTCACTGAGCGCAAACACCTGCAAGAATGGCTGGAAAACTACCCCCAGGCGCTGTCTCCGGGCGAAGGTGACGAACTACTGATCATTCAGAAGGAATTCGATGGCTTCGACGACACCCGCGAGCGGTTGGATCTGCTGGCCGTCGACAAAGACGGCAACCTCGTCATCATCGAAAACAAACTCGATGACAGTGGCCGCGATGTGGTTTGGCAGGCGCTGAAATACGCCAGTTACTGCGCCAACCTGAAAAAGCAGCAGGTAGTTGAGATTTTTCAGCGCTACCTCAACCAAAAAGCTCAGTTGGAAGGCGCAGAACCCGCCAATGCTGAAAAGGTGCTGTTGGAGTTTCTACAAGCGGATGATTTACAGTCTGTGCAGCTGAACACCCTGAAAAGCCAGCGCCTGATTCTGGTAGCCGCCCACTATCGTAAAGAAGTCACCAATACCGTGCTATGGCTTAGCCAGTTCGGCGTTATTTGCCAGTGTTTCAAGGTAACGCCCTACCAGGCCGGCGCAGAACTTTTCCTGAACGTGGAGCAGATAATCCCCACGCCAGAAGCGGCAGACTTCATGATCGGCATGATGGCCAAAGAAGCCGAGGAAAAAAGCGCCAGCCACGAGCAGCTAAATCGCCACCGGCTGCGACTGGCCTTCTGGGAACAAGCACTGGAAGCATTCAGCCACAGCAACTGTAGCCTCTATAACAATATCAGCCCTGGAAAGGATCACTGGTTATCCGCCGGTTCTGGTTTGTCCGGCATGGTATTCAGCATAATCTTTGGCAAAAGCGAGGTTCGTGTCGAGTTTTCTATGGCCCGCTCCCAGGCTGCTGCCAACCAGTTTGTATTCAACCGACTGGAAGCCCAGAAAGAGAAAATCGAAGTCAGCTTTGGCGCCGCGCTTATCTGGCTGCCGCTACCCGACCGTAAAGCCTGTCGAATCCAGTACAGCAAGCCGGTAGATGGTTATGACAAAGCCAACTGGCCAGAGATGATTCAATGGTTGACTGAGCACATGACTCGGCTGGAGCAAGCCCTGAGCGGCCCGCTGGAGAAGATTAAGCAGGATTTGAAAACCACAGACCTGAACAAGGAACCGGTTCAGGATGGGGAATAACTCCGGAATCTCTGATAGCTTTGGATTTCGCGAGCCATATGCTTCGCCAAAAGGAACTCTAGACAAGGAAATGTCATGACTGAACAACAAATACGGATTTTCACCTCAAACGATGGCCAGGCTCACCTGGAAGTGGCACTAGATCAAGAAACTGCCTGGCTCAGCCTAGATCAGATGACCGGCTTGTTCGACCGGGATAAATCGGTGATCTCCCGCCATATTGGCAATGTATTCAAGGAAGGTGAGCTCGACAGAAGTTCAGTTGTTGCAAAAAATGCAACAACTGCCGCCGATGGCAAAACCTACCAAGTCGATTACTTTAATCTGGATGTAATCATCTCTGTAGGCTACCGCGTAAAATCCCAGCGTGGTGTGCAGTTTCGTAAGTGGGCAACCGGTGTACTCAAAGACCACCTGGTTCAAGGCTACACCCTCAACCAGCGCCGGCTCACCGAGCGCGGCATAGAGTTCGAACAGGCCGTTAACCTGCTAAGCCGTACCCTAACTAATCAAGGATTGGTTTCCACCGAAGGCGAAGCCGTTGCCCGAGTCATCAGTGACTACGCCCGTTCGTGGAGCCTGTTGCAGGGCTACGACGAACAGCGATTGGCCGAAGTGGGTATCAAGCAACTTGATATGCAGCCAGTGGAGTTGGACGAAGCACTGACGGCCATTGGCGAGCTGAAGCAAACCTTGATTGCCAAGGGCGAGGCCACCGAACTGTTCGGCCAGCTACGCGGGGATGGCCTTACATCAGCCCTTGCTACCATAGAACAGGGCTTCGGTGATGAGCTGTTCTACCCGAACATCGCCACCCGCGCCGCTCATCTGCTCTAATTTGTAATAAAACCACCCGGAATTCGATAACTGCCCAAACCCAGCAAATCGTACTCGCCGGATTAAAACAGTTAATTGAATTTTACTCCGGCGATAACGCTTGCATGCTTCGGTGTTACAAGACTGCTCAAGACATCAAACCTCAATCAGAACCTTCACTTGATTCTCAATAGCGGTATAGAGCTCAACATCAATATCTGGAGCAAGAACTGAAATAATCAGAGAGTAATTCGCTATCTGATTATACTTTTCAAGTTTTTGCCTGGTTTTCCACCAACCACTTACTGGATAAACAGCTAGCACCCCTCGGCTGGCAAGATCAGCTGCACTTCCGCGCCAAATGTCTGTATGTACGCTTCCTCGGTGCCGATTACTGGGCCCAACCAACCAATGCGGGTCGTTTCCAGTGGTGGTGGAACTACCCTCGTCAGCATCTTGTGCAGCAGCATTAATGCGGCTACGAAATGCATCGTCGCCTTCGTCCGGTCGTTTCACCTCAAATCGTAAGCCATGCGACTCATAACGATACCGCGACTTTACGCCGCGTGCAGAGGGGTTGGGCTCGATGAAGTAAGATAGTGTGACCCTCATCTCGACTTCCACTTGACCAAGAGCTTCCAGCTCATCCAAAGGCCAAGGCAACCTATGCAAATTCATGTCTCGCAGCGTAGGAGCTTTGCTACCGTCTCGCTTAAACGGATACAAAGCATCTTCGCAGATCAATGTCAGCGAATTTTCGACGCTCCATAAAGCACGCTCCAAATCCGGTTCGCCAAATCCACAATGCCGAATGAGACGTGCGACATCACTTTTGTTAGGGCGAGCCGGATTGGGGAGCCACTGCCGTTTCATAGTTGCAGTCCAGTCCGCCGAGTGAACCATTAATCCCCGAATGGTTTCAGCACGTAACTCTGGATATTCGGCCATTATCTGAGCAGCCAGGCGCGCGGCGAGCGCAGTCGCAGCACTGGTTGCATTTGTCGTAGTAAAACTTTTGGTGGTTGGTTCGGAGTTGGTAGTTAACAGGCTCAGACTTGCCATAGTTGACGCATAAGGCCTTTCGTACATGTGAGTAACTGCCGCATTTCCACCCTCAAAAACGATGTCAGGCTTGTAGGGCCAGAAACCCGCCCAGGCTTGGGATGTCGTGCTGAATGGGCTCAAGCTTCCGGCTGGAGCGACCGGAGAATAATCAATCGTATCTGGCTCGGTAATATTAACCAGGTTAGTACTAGCGCCTACGGTGATTGCGTTCCAAGCTTGCCCTGGGTCGTGCACCCCGTCCGTCGTATTACTGTCCGGGTAGTTGATCCATAAATTCGGGTCATCAACATTTCCAGCAGAAATACAAAACAACCTATGGCTCTCGCCTTGATTATCATAATCTACAGCCAGCCGATCAATAGTGGCCGACCATGCAGAAGGCCGCCCTCTATCACGGGAGTCCTTTGCTGTCACAGACATACTAAAAACCCGGAGACGATGAGGCGCTGTAATCTCTGGTCGCCCAATAGCTTGAGTCGTTAGATATCCGTGATGCTCCGGATCACCGCCATTGGAATGATTGTTTTTAAGCAGCTTGACGGACTCAAGGCGGTGACGCGAATTAACCGGATTCGAGGATGATAAAACTGGAGTTAGATTACCAAGCAAAGCAAGTCCAGCCATCTCAGTTCCATGGCCATTTCCATCATCAACACCCCAACCAGGTTCAACTGTATGGCAATCCTCTATAGAAAGCCCTCTGGCAAGAAGAGGATGTCCTTGATTTATACCGGTATCCAGCACACAAACGTGTGGCACTCCCGCGCCAGCTTCAGGCATCGTCAGGCGTGATAGCAGTTCCTGTGTCCACTCCGACTGTTCGGAGGTTGGCAGAGAGTCAAAGAAATCTGCAGTTTCTTTAGCCCGCCTTAATTCTGCAATGCAGTTGAGGGTAAGCATGGAGCGCTGCATCTGATCAAGGGAGCCCTGAACCAAGAGTATTGTGCGCTCTGGGAACTCTATCTGCCCCTTTGCCACCCGGAACCTTAAGCCTTCTGCCAACCCCCTAAATTGCGCAACGATTCCAAACCGATCACCGCGCAAAGGCAACCAAACTTCCCACCAAATCACTTCCTCAGACTCTATGGGGAAAGCTTTTGGGTCGTCAGTCCAAAGTGATCTGACACTGGCTTTTCGTATGCCTTGAATCGCATCAATCAATATCTGGTTTTTAGGAGCACCGCTAGCGTTGCTCTTTCTCAGATAGTCGGAAATTTTGCTCTCAAGAAGATGCAGTTTGCCATCGGGAACGAAAACCGTCGCAAATGTTTTGCAGTCCTCGTGCCGAACATTTAGCAATTCGATCTTCGACCGCTCAACTGCCAAACGCTCAAAAGCCAATTCAATATCCGGAAAGCTCTCGAATTCAATTTGCAGCCCAAAACCATCTTCCAATCCCGCCTCCCCTTGGAGTTCTCGCGCGCTCTGAATATCGGCTTTGAGTACTTCGACCTGTTGCAGAAGGCTTTGCCCGTGCGACTGGCGATTCCGCCTCGGAATTTCGTTTCCGTCACCACCACCTCCCCGACGACGAAAACTTTCAGTTTCCCCTGACTTTTTAAATACAAAATGATGTTTTGGCTGGCGTTCTCTATCGGCCATGAATTACTACTTCCTTATAGAAATTCTTTCCCACTAAATCGAGCCTTGGACTGTTTGCGCTCATCTAGGGCATATCGTATGTCAGCAAATCCAGTCGAATCTTTACCTTCGATTAACGCTGATTTTAAGGCGTCATCACACGCTCTTACAATTTCTGCGTAGCTGAGGCCTCGGGCGTTCTCCGCAAGCTGCTTCCATGAGATGCTCGACCGACCGTGACTTGCTAAGCGTGATCTCAGCAATTCTGTCGTCTTCGTCTCATCCGGAAGCTCATAATACAAAATATCGTCGAAGCGCCGAAACAAGGCATGATCCAATATTTCGGGATGGTTGGTTGCGGCGACTATGAGGCTATGAGAGTCATCTTGCTCAATCATTTGCAGAAAGCTGTTAAGAATTCGCCTTATTTCACCAACATCATTAGCAAGACTTCGCTGTGATCCGATAGCATCGAATTCATCAAAAAAATATACACCACGAGCTGTAGCGGTCAAATCGAATACCTGACGAAGTTTCGCCGCAGACTCACCCATGTATTTCGTAATAAGTCCATCAAGCCGGACTTGATATAAAGGCAAACCCAACTCCCCCGCCAAAACGGAAGCAGTTAGAGTCTTCCCTGTGCCCGGAGGACCTACCAGAAGCATCTTACGCCGCGGAGCGAGCCCGTGTGCCAGCAATCGTGATGCTTGGCGTTGCTCTCGAACAACCCTCTTCAATTGGTAATCTAAGCGGTCATCGAGGACCATCTCTCCTAGGCGGTTCTTCGGGAAGGACGCACTAAGTAAGCCAGCAAGCTCCCCCGTTGGTCGGCCAATGGGAACAGTCTTCTCTTGATCTTTGGAAATCTTACCGCGCTGCAACTTCGCTTTATCAACGAGGTTCCTGAGCTCTTCTGCTAGCTTACCATGGCCGATCTTCGCCTCATGGGCGGCCAGTTGAATAGCGACAGAATAGAACCTTTCCTCATCTCCCTCAAGATGAGATTTAACTAGGGCTTTCAATTGGTTAGCACTGGCCATACTTAGATCCTCCAACGCCATCATACGTCACTGAGACTCACCGGAACACTCCCAAGAAAACAAACGACAAAATTGGCTTGTAACAATGTCAACTTTACCTCAACAATTCGGTTATGCATGATCTATGGCTCAAGTAAACTATATTCACCATAATCAAAAGCAATTCAAGTAGAAACTCGGCTAACCGCTGTGAAAGTTAGCAACCCCCACTGACAGCCCCCTGCATTTAATATGGAAACAAGGTAGTACAGAATGACTGAAGATCAGCTGGAACAGCAATGCCTGGAGTGGTTCGCTGAGGGCGGCTGGGAGATTGCCCACGGGCCTGATCTGGCACCGGATGGCCCATCACCGGAACGAGCCGATTACCGGCAAGTGTTGTTACTGGCTGATCTTGAGGCGGCCATCCGTCGCATTAACCCTCACCTGCCCCAGAGTGCCGTGGAGCAAGCGGTGGACGTGGTGCGCAAACCGCAGAGCCTGGATGTGGCGATCAGCAACCGCGCCTTTCATCGACTGCTGCTGGATGGCGTACCGGTTGAATATAAGCTGCTCAGAGCGTCGGATAGCGAATCCGACAGGATAATTCACGATCAGGCGTTTCTGGTGGACTTCGGTGACGTGACCGTCAACCGCTTTCGCGCCATCAACCAGTTCACCCTCGAAGGTTCCAAGCAGCTTCGCCGGCCCGATATTATTTGCTTCATTAACGGCCTGCCGCTGGCGGTGCTGGAACTGAAAAGCCCCGGCGCCGAGAATGTGAATATCTGGGATGCTTTTAACCAGATTCAGACCTATAAAGACGAAGTCACCGACCTGTTCGCCTACAACGAAGCCGCTATCATTAGTGATGGCTACCTTGCCCGCGTGGGCTCGCTCACCGCCAGCCAGGAGCGTTACATGCCCTGGCGCACAATCAAAGACGAAGATGACAAGCCGCTATTAGAATGGCAGCTGGAAACCATGGTGCGCGGCTTTTTCAACCGTGAGCTGTTCCTGGATTACATCCGTTACTTTGTAATTTTCGAAACCGATGCCGAAAAACTAATCAAGAAGATTGCCGGCTACCACCAATTCCATGCCGTGCGTGAAGCAGTGCGGGCCACGGTGGTTGCCGCCCAGGATATGAGTGGCGGTGGCATCGGCGAAAAACGCGCCACTTACGGTGACGAAGTAGTGCCCGGCAGCAAGAAAGCCGGCGTGGTATGGCATACCCAGGGTTCTGGCAAAAGCATTTCTATGTGCTGTTACGCCGGCAAGCTGCTGCAACAGCCAGAAATGAACAATCCCACCTTGGTTGTGGTCACTGACCGCAACGACCTTGACGGCCAGCTTTTTGCCACCTTCAGCGCCGCCAAAGAACTGCTTAAACAGGAACCAGTGCAGGCAGAAGACCGGGATACATTACGCCAACTGCTGGCGGAACGAGAATCCGGCGGGATCATCTTCACCACGGTGCAAAAGTTTGCTTTGCTGAATGACGAAAGCGGCCACCCGATTCTGAACGACCGGCACAACATCGTGGTGATCTCCGACGAAGCCCACCGCAGCCAGTACGGCCTGAAAGCCACCCTGAAGAAAGACGGCACCTATAAGTTCGGCTACGCCCGCCACATGCGCGACGCCTTGCCCAATGCGTCATTCATCGGCTTTACCGGCACCCCCATCGAAAACGAAGACAAAGACACCCGCGCCGTGTTTGGCGACTACGTGTCCATCTACGATATTCAGGATGCCGTGGACGATGGCGCAACCGTCCCCATCTACTACGAATCCCGCCTGGCCAAACTGGATATTAACCACGACGCCATTGAGGCGCTATCTGACCAGGTGGAAGAAGTCGTTGAAGATGACGAAGACCTTGGCAGCCGGGAGAGAACCAAGGGCGAATGGAGCCGGCTAGAAAAACTGGTAGGCGCCGGCCCCCGCCTGACGCAGGTAGCCGAAGATTTGGTGAAGCACTTCGAGACTCGCAACAGCACCATCGAAGGCAAGGCCATGATTGTCGCCATGAGCCGCGAGATTGCAGCCCACCTGTATAACGAACTCGTCGCCCTTCGCCCGGAGTGGCACAACGATGACCCAGAGAAAGGCGCTATCAAGGTTGTCATGACCGGTTCCGCTGCCGACCGAGCCTTGCTGCAGCCGCACATCCACAACAAGAAAACCAAGAAACGGCTGGAAAAGCGTTTCAAGGACGTAAACGACCCGCTCAAGCTGGTGATCGTGCGGGATATGTGGCTGACCGGTTTCGACGCGCCCTGTTGCCACACCATGTATGTGGACAAGCCCATGAAGGGCCACAACCTGATGCAGGCCATTGCCCGGGTAAACCGCGTATTCAAAGACAAGCCCGGCGGCCTGGTAGTGGACTACATCGGCATTGCCAACGAACTCAAGCAGGCCCTGAAAACCTACACCGATGCCAAAGGCAAAGGCTCGCCCACCCATAGCGCAGAAGAGGCTTTCGCCTTACTGCTGGAGAAGCTGGACATCATCCACGGTATGTTCGCACCCGGCCCCAAAGGCAAAGGGTTCGACTACTACTGTTTTGAAGGTCAGGGCTTTGAAACAGAGCCCCACAAATTGCTGGTACCCACCGCCAACTACATTCTAGGCCTGGACGACGGTAAGAAACGCTTTTTGGATACCGTGCTGGCCATGAATAAGGCTTTCTCGCTGTGCGCCACGCTGGATGAAGCCCAAGTGCTGCAAAAAGAAGTGGCCTTTCTGTCCCAGGTGAAAACCGCCATTACCAAGTTCACCAGCGTAGACAAGAAGCTAACCGAGGAAGACAAAAAATCTGTTCTAAAACAGATCCTGGATAACGCGCTGATAGGCGGTGGCGTAACCGACGTGTTCGCTCTATGCGGCCTGGACAAGCCCAATATCGGCCTGCTCTCTGAGGAGTTTCTGGAAGACGTTCGGCAGATGCCCTACAAAAACTTCGCCGTCGAGTTGCTGGAAAAGCTGCTGAACGACGACATCAAAGCCAAGACCCGCAACAACGTGGTGCAGGAGAAGAAGTACGCTGACCGCTTGCAAGAAACCCTGCGCAAGTACAACAACCGGGGCATTGAAACGGCCCAAGTCATCGAAGAGCTGATCGCACTCGCCAAACAGTTTCAGGCAGAAATGGAGCGGGACGCAGCCCTTGGTCTGAACCCGGACGAAATAGCCTTCTACGATGCCCTGGCCAGCAACGAAAGCGCCGTGCGGGAGCTGGGTGATGAGATTCTGAAGAAGATCGCCGTAGAGATTACCGACAAACTGCGCAAATCCACCACCGTGGACTGGCAGGTACGGGAAAGCGTGCGGGCCAAACTGCGAATTCTGGTGCGCAGAACTCTGCAACGCTACAAGTACCCACCGGACAAAGCGCCGGCGACGATTGAGTTGATTATGGAGCAAGCGGAAGCACTATCAAATCACTGGACAGGATGAAGTAATGCATTACTACACGGAAAACTTTGATAGCAAGCTGGACTCTATTGAAGTCTACAATCGATACCCGTTACTGAAACCCTTCGTTGGCTCTGAATACGGGACTATTTACCCCAAAATACTTTTAATTGCGGAGAGCCACTATCTTCCGCGCGAAAGCACAGTGCATATCGATGCAGCAAGCTGGTACGCGGGATCAGAAGAAAACTTAAACCCTGAAGAGCAAAAGTGGATGCGCACCAGGGGTATTCTGAATAAATCTCTTCATGGCTGGAAAGCTCCAGGGCACGCTATTTACCGCCAGCTTGAGTCTGCCTTGATGAAGGCAGGTCTTCCGGCAAACGACAGCGTGTTTCGTCAGATCGCGTTTATGAACGCTTTCCAGAGGCCGGCCAAGACTGGCGCTTCTATTAAAAACTCAAATCTGGACGTTGAAATTGCCGTGACTACTGTCGATCAGGTAATCAAAGCCATTCAACCAGATCACGTTGTGTTTGTTTCAACCAAGGCAAAAAGAACCGTAGGCAAGCGCCTGGAGCAGAATTCAAAAGGAGTGCACCACCCTGCCAGCCCATGGTGGAATAGAAAGCAGAATGGCATAAGTAGCAAGCAATGCTTTATTGAGCTGATATCCGGATATGTGAACGCAAAAGAGGAAACCTGATGACTTATGACACAAGTTTTGATCAGGCCCGTCTGGATCAATTAGCTGGCCAACACCTTAAAAATAGTAACATCACTGGCCGCGTACTTTTCTGCAGTGAGTCTGAGGACAACCAGATCGACTATGCCACCTGGTAGTTTGAGGACAAGGACCAAACGGCTCTGAAAGGGTCAGGTTTCAAACTGCATTTGATGGAGTTGCTCAACATACTTCTTGTCTACCGCGCCCAGCAAAACCAACTTAACACCAGCCAGGGCATGGTTAATGTCGATGGAGGCCAACTCTCGATTGAGTGGCTTCCCAAGTCAGATGTTGAAGCTTTACGAAATGGCTAAAATCGCGGCAAAGTAACTTTACTCTAGGAACTAGCCAAATTTGGCGCCGTAAACGTCTGCCATGCCCACGGAAACTGTAACGGCCCACAGCTGGGCGGTTGGATTGAAAAGCTGCATGCCAATGCCATTCAACCAGTTCAGCAGTTCGCCTACACCACAGGAAAGAACGCTACAGACGCCTCCATGATCATCGATGCCATGGACCTTCTGTATAGCGGAAATGTCGATGCTTTTGCGCTGGTGACCGGTTGAAATCACCACACCCACTTTGCTGATGGCGACATTGGCATCGCCGGCTTGAAAAACACCTGGAACTATTTCCAGTTCAGCATTCATCGAAGAAGTTGGTACTAAGCGATATGGGAGTTAGAGAAGATTGAAAAGATTGGTGTAGGCAGGAAATAAAAACCCCAGCGTAGATTGCGGTTGTCAGCAACCAAGAGGCCAGGGTCGTATTAAGGATTATATGAACAACTCAGGCTTGCAGCCTCAGGGGACTACTCGGCATCATCAACCCATTATGGTGAATGATTTGTGTCAGCACATAAACAAGTGGTCGGGCGGGCGTGCCGTTGGAGCGGAACACTTCTCCGGTTAAATCAGCACCGCCTGAAAGCATACGATTTAACATAGTGAGATGGCCCCTGGGCACATATCCCAGCTTACATCCCTTGCTTTCCATCCGAATTGCACTCGAGTCCACCGGGTTATTCGGCTCAGGAACGAATTGAACCTCATCGCCAGCTTGCAGCTCCGAAACTTCAAGTTCGGCCTCATGTCGGAATCCCGCGACTTCAATCAACACCTCAAAAGCCGCCGGTGGCTCATCGAAGGGGTGCACAAGCTCAAAACCGTCGTCCGGCAACTTGGCACCACTGTAGCCCAACAAGGCAAATTCACTAATGTCGGCGTCAGCCGGAATAGCCCGAAGCTCAAGATAACGGCTAAAATCTCGCCTGGTGCGCGGTGGCAGGCGGCGCGTGAACGCTTCCATCACTTGATGACGGTGCTCTACCTGCTTCAGCGGAAAGGCCGGATAACCTTGGAACCCTACCTCTTTGGCGCAAGCAATCTCAGTTCCAACACTGTACTGGAGTACCACATGGCCACCTTGCTTTACCAATTGCCCCACACGATACCGGGAGCGCTTTTGACTCTCTCGTGCCTGCCAAAAAAGCAGCAGTCGTTGTGGTTCAACCAGATGTTCAATCAAGCGGGCCATGTCAGTTCTCCAGCGCCTGCAGTAGACGCTCCCTCCTTCGCAGTGTAAGAAAAGCAACGAACTCAGCGCGCTGCTGAGTAAATGGATGAGGAAGGTCAAAGCGCGTTAAGTTGTGCAGCATTGCCACCAACTCATCCTCGCACACTCCCACGAGCCGTTCTATTAGTATTGGCCTAATCTCCGGGAAATGCTCACAATACCGAACAATTCCTTGAATTGACGGTAAACGCCGTTCGTCACCCAACGACCAGCGCATCTGGTGCTCCCCTCTTCGTAGATAGGCGTTAAACTCGTTTGGATCACGCACCATGCGTTGCATTTTCTCGGGTTGCAACTCATGGCCGAGACTGGTTCCGTTGTCAAAATATGGTGCAAACCTCGCGGTAGGGCCGTCTTCCGCCCAAATCAGACCCCAGTTCTCTTGATGCCTGTCGGTATTACCAATTAAGGCATCAAAACAAAGACCTAGCCCCCAATAAAGTCGCCAATCATGAGAGAGCCATCCGCCTCGCTCCAGTACACGGCTTAATGTAATGATAGTGGATAGATTGTGTCGCTTGCCTTTCTCCCGATCGTAGTCAGGAATGCGGCGTTGCATGTAGTCTCCGCCTGGGAAAAACGCTCATCGTTTTCGTCGTTGTATCCTAAAAACCATTCGTTTACGGTTCCCGGCTCATCACTGAGCGAATCAATTGCTACAAAAACAGGAGGTAAAGTCAGACCCATCAATCGACCAACACGAAAAGCGATGACCTCGGCCCAATACTGATCAGGATATCTCGGTTGATTTGGATTCTTGGCGCTTTTTATCGCCTCTTTGAACAGGTAACGATGCCCGGCCAGGCAGAAGTCGAATGGGGCAGGGTCTGGAGAAACGCGCAACGACTTGTCGCGAGCACCAACCGGAAAAACTTCGTAGTCTTGGTGGATATCCCAGCCCGCAATATCAATTACCTGCCCAGGCTCTTGCCAAACATCCTTTCTGTCAATCATCTTTATAAAGCCCGCACAAAACAAAAAATCCCACAGCAGCTTCACCGCAAAGCGGACCCCAAGGTTGGGGCCATTCTGCAAATAACCTTAAACCCACTCGACTAAGCTCGCAACCGTTACCTTCGTCACATCTGTCCACACCATAGCCGGCTATGGAACCGCAATCTGATAGACCAGCTCAAAAACCGTCCTCAGGCGGAGGACCAGACTCTCAACATGTATGTTAACTTTGCGTTGCCATAGCCCTGCCAGATGTCTACTGTGGCGGCGACCCATTTGCCGGCTCGACCACTTTCCCAATCGCCAACCGAATCATTGTCCGTTTTTCAAAATCACACCCTGAGGTTTTCATGTTTTCTGGATTGAGCTTTGTTTTCCGATCAGTGATGCGGCTGAGTCTTGTTTCTCAGATTGCCCTCGGCATTGCAGCCGGTGTTTTGCTGGTCATAGTATCGCCAGAGACTGCGAGCTCTTTTGCGCTTCTCGGTCAGCTATTCGTCTCGGCATTGAAAGCCGTGGCGCCTGTGTTGGTTTTTGTACTGGTAGCTGCAGCTATCTCAGGACACAAACAGGGGCAGCCCACCCATATCCGCGGGGTATTGGTTCTTTATATAACAGGCACTCTTGCCGCTGCGATAGTTGCAGTGGTGGCCAGTTTTCTGATGCCGACCGAGCTAACCCTGGACCTGACTGGCGTGACTGGCAATCCGCCTTCGGGTGTTGGCGAAATTCTGACAAATTTGTTACTCAGCGCTGTCGCCAATCCTGTAACGGCACTGATGGAAGCCAACTTCATCGCCATACTGGCATGGGCGATTGGTCTTGGTTTTATGTTGCGTAACGCCAGCGAGGCCACGCGCCAGGGCCTTAACGACCTTTCTGACGCTGTCTCCGGAATTGTTCGTGGCGTTATTCGCCTTGCGCCTTTAGGCATTTTCGGGCTTGTTGCCACTACGCTGGCAGAGGCGGGCCTGGGTGCTTTGCTGGAGTATGGCCAGCTGCTTGGGGTTATTGTCGGCTGCATGGTGTTTGTAGCGCTGGTGACGAATCCGTTACTGGTGTTCTGGCAGATTCGCAGCAACCCTTACCCACTGGTGTTCGAATGTTTGCGCGGCAGCGCTATCACCGCTTTTTTTACCCGCAGCTCGGCAGCTAACATCCCCGTTAATCTTGCGCTGTGTGAGCGAATGAAGCTGGATCCAGACACCTACTCGATTTCTATCCCGCTGGGCGCAACTATCAACATGGCCGGTGCCGCTATTACCATTTCGGTGATTACCCTGGCTACGGCGAATACACTTGGCATCCCCGTTGATTTTCCCACCGCGCTGATTCTTTGCGTGGTCTCGGCCCTGGCGGCTTGCGGTGTTTCCGGCGTCGCCGGCGGCTCGTTGCTTTTAATTCCTCTGGCAACCAGTCTTTTTGGGGTGCCCATTGAAGTTGCCATGCAGGTGGTCGCTATTGGCTTCGTGATCAGCGTGGTGCAAGATTCCACTGAAACAGCCCTTAACTCTTCCACCGACGTGCTGTTCACCGCGACAGCCTGTCGACGGGCAGAAGCGCGGCAAAAAGGCTGAGCTTTGAAGATTGAAGGTTGAGCGGTCTCGTAAATCAGGGTGTACGACATGCTAGAAAAGTCCCAGAACCTCGTTTTTGTTGGTATGCCCGGCAGCGGTAAAAGCACGGTAGGCGTGCTGGCTGCCAAGAAACTCGGACTGGGGTTTATTGACACCGATTTATTGATACAACAAGAAACCGGTCGTACGCTTCAGCAGATCGTTGATCAGGATGGCTACGTTGCCTTGCGCAAGGCAGAGGAACAGGTGCTGTTGCACTTGAGTGTGCAACAGCACGTTATCAGCACGGGTGGCAGCGCCGTCTATAGTGACGCAGCTATGAGGCACCTCAAGACCGGAGCCACCGTTGTCTTTCTCGATATCGCTCTGGATACCGTGTTTGCGAGGATTGGTGACTATAGCTTGCGGGGTATTTCAAAAAGGCCTGAACAATCGCTTTTGGAGCTTTTTAAGGAGCGATCCGCCCTGTATTCCCGCTATGCCGATCTGACAATTCGGGGCGATGCCCTGAACCACGATCAGGTTTGCGACGCTCTGATAACTGGCCTGGGCAATATTAAAAACCTGGCGGCCCCAAACCGCTAAGTCGCTGGTGTCACGGCACCATGTCATCTGGATCGACTAATCCAAGTTCAAGTCCGACGGTGTAAAAACCGGTGACCGAAAACTCACTGATTTCGCTGGACGTGTGGGCAACCGTAATACCTCGACACAGGTGCGAGCACGCGGCCTTGGTCACTTCCTGCAACAACGCAAAATCACGGAAGTAGTCTTTTAGCGGGTTTTCACCCAGAGCTTTACGTTTTTGATTCTTCCTGTCGATGCGGTCATCGATTGCCCTTTCCAGACGTTCCATTATTCCTGGCCGGCTATCGTTTAACACATCGACTAGCTGGGAGTATTTAACCTCCAGGATCACATTGTCTCGGTCAGCATTGGGCGAGTGGTACTCAGCGATCTCCTCGTCCAGACAGACAAGACCGCGGGACAAGCCAAATCTGGCAGCAACCAGAGGTGTAATTGCAGAAATACCCCGCTCTTCCAGTGGGTCACCTTGTGTGATGAGGAGCTTTGGTTTTTGTACCTGCTTTCGGTCCCAGTACGACATAAGTCGTTCTGAGACCTCAGCTGCCACAAGAGCAGAATCCCGTGGGTCGTAGCCACCCATTCCCTCAATCACAACAGGATGATACTGGCCGAGAGATAACAGTAAGTCTTGTGTCAACGTTATTCATCCCTACTACACAGCGCTACCAATATAATTTGCGAAGCACTTAATTTTCAACTCACTCTCTATCATTCCCACTCACACGCGGTAACGGCTGACCTGGTCTGACATATCTGCCGCCAGCGCCTTGAGCCTTTGTGTGACCGCTCCAGCCCTACGAGTCCCTTGGGCGGTTTGCTCTGTTATAGCAACGATCTCGTGAACATTCTGATTGATGGTCTCGGAGACGCTGGTTTGCTCCTCGGCGGCACTGGCAATCTGGATGTTCATCTCGTTGATGGTACCAACAGCCTGGTTAATTCTCTTCAGCGCTTCATTCACCTGACGGGTTTCCACGACGGTCGCTTCACTGCGTTCACTGATTGCACCAATCAGCTTCACGGCGTTGCTGGCACCGGTTTGCAGCCGCTCGATCGTCTCTTGAATTTCCTGGGTACTCTTTTGGGTCCGGCTGGCCAGTGTGCGAACTTCATCTGCGACCACCGCAAAGCCTCGGCCAGCTTCGCCGGCGCGCGCAGCCTCTATGGCCGCATTCAGGGCCAGCAGATTTGTCTGATCAGCAATCGCACGAATCACTTCTAAAACACTGTCGACTTTTCGGGAATCCGCGCCCAGTTTTTCAATCACCTTAACGCCTTCCGCAACCTGCTCTGATAAACCGCCGATTACCTCGATGGTCTGATGTACCAGGCCCTGGGCATCCACTACCTGAACGTTGGCACGGTCCGCAGCATCAGACGCTTCACTGGCGTTATTAGCCACTTCCTGTGCTGCAGCCGTCATCTGGTTCATGGCTGTTGCCACCTGATCACTCTCGGATTTTTGACGCTCCACGCCCTGCGTTGACTCCTCCATTACCTGACTCAGTTCTGCAGAGGCTTCGTTCAAAGTACCCGTGGATGAGAGAACCTGCTCAACCAGTCCGTGCACCTGATCCGCAAAGCTGTTAAATGCGATTGCCAACTGACTCAACTCATCTTTGCCATCTATATCCAGTCGACGGGTCAAGTCACCGTCGCCGCTGGCGATATCGTTCATTGCAGATGCCGCGGATTTCAGTGGCCGGATAATGCTACGGACAACAACCAGGGCAAAAAGCCCAATAATAGCCAGCGCAATCAGTGAGGTCGTTACTGAACCAATGACAGCGTTATCCAATGCATCCCCGACTTTGCTGTCCATGGCAGCGACCTGTTCTCCCAGACCGTCTACCCAAAACCCGGTACCAATCATGATATTCCACTGCGGTAGCATCTCTGCGTAACCCAGCTTCGGGGCCACTTTGCCTGTGGCTTCGTTCTGCCACCCATAAGAAACGTAGCCACCGCCGTCAGAAGCCACTTTTACCAGTTCGCGGATCAGGTAGGTCCCATTAGGGTCCTGAAAGTTCCAGAGATTCTTGCCTTCAAGCGCTGGTTTCACGCCATGCATAACGCTCACGCCACTGGTGTCATAGGCGAAAATGTAACCCGGACTTCCGGAGTCATTGAATCTCAGCTGACGCAGTATTTCCCAGGCTTTCTGACGCACATCAGGATCTTCAGCAGAACCGGGCTGGTTATAAAGATGGGCAATTGAGGTACGCGCAAGCTCAATATAGTTTTTCAGCTCCTGACGCTTGCTTAGCTCCATATCGGAGGAAAACCCCGCCACTGCGCTGTCGCCAATACCCCTGGCCTGGTTCAGGTTATACGTGGTCAGAAACGCCGTAAGTACGATTACAGGCAAGAGTGCGAGCAACAGCACACGCGTCTGAATGGTCAGATTTTTCATCGCTGGTAGGTCTTTTGTGTGTGTCAGGGAATAGGCGGAAACTCCCGCCCGCGGCTTTGAAGCGCAATAGTACCGGTTATCCCCTAAATTATCAGTGAGAACACTTCGCGTTTTGTATAGAAGGTGTACAGAAGCAAACTGGAACACATCAAACCAAGGCAGGGCTAGCTTTCAGCCGGCTCCACCACCACAATAATGCGCCTGACCATGCCTTTATTGATTCTTACCGGCAGATAACGTGCTCTCAGCCAAACACCCTGCCCGCTTGCATCAAGATTCAGAAAGCGCCCATTCTGTGCAACGCCAATAACCAGACTTCGCCAGAACACGATGTATTCTTCGCTACGGGTATAGGCGCTCTCGCATAGCACACGGTGATGCTTCCCGGTTAACTCTTCAGCCTTGTATCCCAGCAGCGCAAGGAATGTATCGCTTACCCGGTCAATCAGGCCATCCGGGGTAAGCACCAGAACGGCCAAGGATTCTTTAATGGCCTCGAAATCCGCCTCCAGCTCGATAATCCGCTTTTCGGCAACCTCAAGCTTGTCGAGAGCGGCCCGCAGTTCTTGTTTTTTCTTACCAAAAAATGCCATCAGATAGCCTCTTCATGCAAAAGGAGAGCTTTGGAAAACGGGCGCAGCTGGCGATGTGCGTTAGACGATGCGTGTTAGACGATGTGCGATCAAATGGTGATGAGAATGCCGCCGCTTGCCAAGACAATCACCACCGCCCAAGCCGGTAATTTCCATACGTTTAAAAGAAGAAAGCCGGTCAGTGCCAAGGCAAGTTCGTAAGGGCCCAGAATGGCGCTGGTCCACACCGGCTGATAAAGCGCTGCGCCCAAAATGCCCACCACGGCTGCATTGGCACCACTCATCAATGCCCGCGCGCGACCCCAGCGGCGAAACCGATTCCAGTGCGGCAACACCGCTACCAGCAGCAGCATTCCAGGCAAAAAGATCATAAACAACGCCAGGGCGGCTCCGAACAGGCTACCTCCGAGCGGTGTCATCACTGCGCCCAGATAGGAGGCAAACGTGAACAAAGGCCCGGGCACGGCCTGAGCGGCACCATAACCAGCCAGAAATTCATTCGCCCCAACCCAACCAGATTGCACCACCTCGGCTTCCAGCAACGGCAACACGACGTGACCACCGCCAAACACCAGGGCGCCAGCGCGATAAAAGGCATCCATAACCGCCACAGTGGCTGAAGGGGTAACCCAGGCCAGTAACGGCAGGCCGACCAGCAAGACAACGAAGATGAGCCCCGCCAAGAAGCCAACACGGGCAGAAACAGGTAACAGCAACTCGGGTACATCGTTGTCGGCCTGAGCCCGGCACAGCACCATGCCCGCTAAGGCGCCAATTACGATGGCCGAGACTTGGCCCAGCGAGCCGTTGAACAACACCACGGTGAACACCGCTGCCAGAGCGATGCCGGCACGCTGGCGGTCAGGGCATAAATTGCGCGCCATTCCCCATACCGCATGAGCGACTATCGCCACCGCTGTAACTTTCAGGCCGTGAATGATGCCCTGGCTGACGGGGCCATCAAGCACCCCGGCACCCAAAGCGAACAGCACCAACACAATGGTCGAAGGCAGAGTGAAAGCAGCCCAGGCCGCAGCGGCGCCCCAAGGGCCGGCTCGCATCAGGCCCAGGGCGAAACCTACCTGGCTGCTGGCCGGTCCTGGTAAAAACTGGCACAGGGCGACAAGGTCGGCGTAAGCCTGTTCGGAAAGCCAGCGACGGCGTTCCACAAACTCCGTACGAAAGTAGCCAAGATGGGCAACGGGACCGCCAAAGGAAGTCAGACCCAATAGTAGAAAGGCGCTAAAAACCTCTCTAATGAGCCCTCTACTGTACCGGGGCAGGTTTGTTTTCATAAATCCCTCTCAGTTGCGGCCAGCCGACCACTTTCTCCCTATTAAGAACAGTCACTGCTGATTCAGAACAGTGACTGCTGAAAATCCTGCTTTTGTTCGCTCGACTTCTCCACGGACACTCCCTGGCGGTCTGAATCGCTTCGCCGCAAATCGCTTACCCTGTCTTTGGCTTTTTTTGCCGTTGCCCGATGATCCACAATGGCTTCCGGGTAAGGCATATAACCGCGAATTTCGGCTTGTTTTGACAGCCTGAACGCCGTCTTAGCCAGGTCATGAAGTTCACTGCCGGGCACATCCGCAAGTTCCGGAACCCACTTGCGGATAAAATGCCCGTCAAGATCATGGTCCCTGCCCTGTTTTACCGGGTCATAAACCATAAGCTCGTTGAATTCTGTGGTGCCCGCTATAATCTGATGAATAACGTGATGAATACCTGGCTCGTAATCCAGAAACTCGGTGGCCAGATATTCCGCCACTTTGGTGGTGGGTATCCACAGATTCATAGTGGCGAATGAGACCAGGGTTGCCCGCAGACGCATGTTAATCCAGCCGGTTTGGTTGAGGAACCTCATCGCCGCATCAATATAGGGGAACCCGGTTAGCCCCTGTTTCCAGGCTGTGAAGTGTTGTTCAGATTGTCCTGAAGAAGGCGTTGAAGAATGCGTCAAAGAATGCCCTTCCGAGTAATCTGCCTCGCGGACACCGTTAAACTGCGCCAGCATGCACTGAAATTCCAGCTCGGGACTGGCTTCAAATGTTTGCATATACTGTCGGCGCCAGCTCAACCTATCCAAGTAGAAACGCGCGTTTTCCTGAAACTTACCGAACTGGTCAGCGTTCATCCGGCTGTGCGCGTCGGTTACCACTCGATCCACAGCCTGGAATAGCTCTCTGTCCGACACAATACCGTAAGCCAGATACGTTGATATCCGCGAACAGCCCTGCCAAGCCGTATTCGGGCTGGATATCTGAAACGGGTATTGCTTTAAATACGGAACGGTGAAGAATCGATTTAAATTTTTGATGGCTTGTGACCGCCCGCCCTTCTGCCTCAGCGGTTTGTCGGTTCCAGCGGCTTTTGGTATTGCCTTCGGATCACAAGACGGAAACGGCAGGGGCGCGAATCGCTCGGCTAGGTCGGTGCCAATAGGGTCACGAAGTTTGGATGACACAGAGCAGGCAAAATAAGGCGGGAATAACTCGGGCTTTTGCGACCCTCTGGCAATCCCGTTTTGCGCAAGCTCTAGCAGTTCAACGCCATGGTCGGCACACCAGGCAGCAACCGCTTTATCTCGCTGGAACTGGCTGTTTTGAGTGGTTTCCTGATGGGTCCATATCTTGGTTAGAGGCTGCACCCGGTGGATGCGATCAAGAACATCCACCGTTTCGCCAACAGCCTGAAGCAGCTTGCCTCCAATCGACTGAAAATCGCGATCAAGCTCTTCGAGAGTTTCCTGAATAAATAATTGATGCTGCCTTGAAACATCTGGCTGCTGAATCAGCTCAGGCTCGTGGCAGTAGAGGGGGAGCACTTTCCCCTTCTTGCGGAAGGCTCGCATGCTTTCAAAAAAAGGTTCTGAGTCCTGAAGCCTCAGGTTGCGTTTAAGCCAGAATATCTGCACCCATCAATTCCCGTAAGGCGTTACTCTGCTAATCAAAGGCAGGTCAGAAAATGGATCTGTCTTGCCTCTGAAGCGAAGGACGTTGAAACGGAGGACTTTCGTAAAACAGCCGGTCAGGCAGCCTTGCGAAAATCCTCCATCCTTGTGGTTTTGTCACGGCTGCGACGGTATTTACTTTTGTTCTCCACTACCCGCATCTGGTACTTCGGGGTTCTGAGTTCGCGCTGAACCGCGCTGTGTTTTGTCGGCTGTGCTTTCTTTTTCGCCATCGCTGTTTCTCCATTGGCGGTTTTCGGTTTAACGGTCTAATCATAACACCCTCCGGTTGTTGCGCGGCATATGGGTTATTACGATGAGTCTGTTACGGAGTCAGATTAATTGCCATAGCAATCCAAACCCCCTTTTTTCTTGCAAACTGGACATGAATGAACGACTAATGAGGGCCTGCTTCCGCAACGGCGAGCGATCATTTTATGGATTACCTTACCTACCGCGAAAAACTGCAAAGCCACTTCCCCGAGCCCGTACTGGCGTTCAAGCCGGACGAATACGAGGCAAGGCTCGCCTCTGTTCGTCAGAGGATGGCCGAAGCCGAACTTGACCTGTTACTACTGACCGAAGCCAGCGAACTGTGTTATCTGACCGGCTACACGACCTTCGAGGTCTCGGTCCAGTGCGTGCTGCTAGTCGCGTTTGATAGAACCGTGCTTTTCGTGCCGGCCATTGAGATGGGCCCTGCCGTGTATCTGAGCCGGGTGGACGACGTTATCGGCTACCCATGGCAGGCGCCCGAAACAGTGGCAAGCGATCTGGCTGCTCAGGTGCGCCGCACGGCGGGAAGCACAACACCGCGAATCGGCTTTAACCCCTGGGCGGGCTCTTTTCGGCCGGGACTGCTTTCGGCACTCAAGAACACGTTAGACGCCGCCACATTTATCGATTTCGGCGCACTGATCGATCGTGTTCGACTGGTTAAATCATCCGCCGAACTGGCGTATCTTGCCGAAAGCGCCGCCATTACCAACGCCGGTCTAAACGCAGCAACAGCGGTGATAAAAGCGGGTGTGGCCGACCATGAAATTGCCCGGGCTGGTGCCAGCTCCATGCTGGGGGCCGGCAGCGAATTCATGAGCATGCAGCCGATTGTGACGACTGGCGCGCGCAGCGGAATCATTCATACCAATCATGCGGGTTATGAGGTTGCACGCGGAGATGTAGTGTTCACTGAATTCGGTGCGGTTCGCAAACGCTACACCGCGCCGATGATGCGTACCGCCGTCGTTGGCGAAGCTTCCGCCGAAATTCGTGAATTTCATGCGGTCTGTCTTGAAGTTCTGGCAGCAGTAATGTCGGCCGCGCGCGCCGGGTCAAGCTTCGCCTCGGCAGCCCGCGCAGGCGAGCTCGCGCTAGCGCCAATCGTCGACCGTGCGTTTTTCTCCGGCGTGTTTGGCTACCCGGTCGGCGCGTCATTTCCGCCATCCTGGGTCGCCGGCTCCATGTTTATAACCACAGACAACCCGGCAATTCTGGAGCAAGACATGGTGTTTCATCTGCCAATCTGCCTGCGCAAGCCGGGCGAGTTCGGCGTCGGTTTCAGCGAAACGGTCCGCATTACAGCCACCGGGGCCGAACGCATTACTAAAAATACGCTGTCGCTCAGGGAAATCTTCCTGTGAGGCAACACCGTGTTCCGGTTTCTGCCTTCGTGCCGGTTTCTGCCTTCTTAATAGTACCTTGCAGTGTTCTGGACCGGCATCAATCAGCGCATTCTCAGAGGGCCTGCACTGAACTTGAGCAAACAACTCAACAAGCTGCCGTTAGCTTGGGGTTGAAGGCTCGGGTAACACAGCGGCACCGGCAACAGCTTTGTTTTTTGCAACCTCGCGGCGAACAGCGTGCGGCGCACCGAATGCCAGTATGGCCGCCAGCATTGAGCACACCGCCATCACAATCACTACATTCAATAAAGACTCCTCCACCACCATGGTAGAAAATGCACTGATGGCGCCGGCCAGGGTGAATTGAGTAGCGCCCAGCATCGCCGCAGCCGTGCCACCCAGGTGCGGAAAAAACTCCAGAGCATTCGCCATATTATTGGGAATGATGGAACCCATAAAACCCACGGCCGTCACAATGCAGCCGGCAATGACCCACCAGGGAGCCCCAACCCAAGCCAGCGCCACTAGCACCAGCAACGCGATAAATTGCAACAATACCGATACCCGCAGAATCGACACCGCCTCGAAGTGCCTTAACAAATAACGGTTAACTATGTTCAGGCTGGCCATTAACACAATATTGGCGGCAAACAGTGCAGAAAACAGGGTGTTGGAGAGGCCAAACCATTCCTGATAAATAAAGGATGCGTGGGTGATAAACACCAGCATAGCGCTGAAACACAGCGCTTGTATGGCAACAAAACGCATGGTCACCCAATGTCTCAGCACCAGACTGTAGTTTGTGACCAGAGTAGATACCGGGGTTTTTACCCGCTCTTTGGCAGGCAAATGGCGAAATAGACGCAGCTTCAGCACAACGGCTAAAAATACCGCGTAGCCCGTTAGCATCAGGAATATCGCCGGCCAGTCGGCCAATGCCAACAAAATCACCCCGAGAGTAGGCGCTGCTGCCGGCGCTATAAACATAACCAAGCCAATTAGACCAAACAGCCGAGCTGCGTCTTTACCGTGAAACTGGTCGCGCACAATAGCCGGCACAGACACCGCGCAAAAGGCGCCGCCCATGCCCTGCACCAACCGCCAGCCCAGCATTTCGTTCAGACTGCTCGCTTGTGCCACCATGGCTGCGGCAACGGCGAACACAAACAGGCCGCCCAGCAAAATAATCTGCCGACCGTAGCGGTCAGACAGCGGTCCACCCACCAATTGCGAAAGGCCCAAAGCCCCTACATAAACGCTCAGGGTAAGCCCTATATCGGTATGATCAACGTTCAAATCCTCGGCAATCTGCGGGAACGCAGGCAGGTAAGCATCCAAAGCCAGGGGCCCGAGTGCCACCGTCATTCCCAGTAAAATTGCCAATTGCAGTTGCGACACGCACATTTGCCTTTTCAGTAGCGCCAGTCCTTAATCAGACCGGTCAGTATTTTCGGTAAAACGGGCCCTGAATACAGAGCACGGCTTGGCAAACTATCAAGCATTCAAAGGGCGCGCAGCCGCAAATTGTAGCATGCTCACAAAAACACGTTATTTCGAAACCAGAATGTGTCCTTAAAGTGTTTGCATTAAGGCAAACCAGACCGTATAAAAAGTGTTGATTTACACTGGCACAGTCCGTAAAACAGATGCCTTTGATTTGTACCCTCGGGAGCCAACAATGGCGGACCAAGCGCCCTTGATTTGTAAGGATATTTGCAAAACCTTTGACAAGCTCGATGTGCTAAAAGGCATTTCGCTGGAAACCCAAAAAGGCGATGTTGTATCGCTGATTGGCAGTTCAGGTTCCGGCAAAAGCACCTTTTTGCGCTGTATTAACCTGCTGGAAACGCCAACTTCCGGCGAAATTATTGTGCAAGGCGACCCCATCCGCTTTGCGCAAAATCGCAAAGGCGAGCGCATTCCCGCTAACAACCACCAAGTAGAACTAATACGCGCAAAACTGTCGATGGTTTTCCAGGGCTTTAATCTTTGGTCGCACATGACCGTACTGGAAAACATTATTGAAGCGCCCATCCACGTGCTGAAGGTACCCAAGAAGGAAGCCATCGAGCGCGCCGAAAGCTATTTGCACAAGGTCGGCATTTACGAGCGCAAGGACTATTATCCGGCGCAGATGTCTGGTGGCCAGCAACAGAGAGCCGCGATTGCACGAGCCCTGGCGATGGAGCCGGACGTCATGCTGTTTGACGAGCCTACCTCGGCGCTAGACCCGGAACTGGTGGGCGAAGTGTTGCGGGTTATGCAGAGCTTGGCTGAAGAAGGCCGCACTATGATTGTGGTTACCCACGAAATGGCCTTCGCCAAAGACGTTTCAACCAAGGTGCTGTTCCTGCATCAGGGCGTCATTGAAGAACAAGGTTCGCCAACGAAGGTATTCGACAACCCGGAATCTGAGCGGATGCAGCAATTTCTGGCTCCCAAGTTCGGATAACGGGTGTTATCGTGTTTTTCGTATTTCATTTTCTGTATTGTGTTTTTGTACAATTTTTCTGTAATTCGTGCTTTATTCAGCGTAGTGATAAAAAAAGCCATTAAAGGCAAACCACTGGAGAGTTCACCCATGAAAAAAATTCTGATTGCCGCCAGCTGCGCGCTGGCCATGCTGACGGGTTCGGTACAGGCCGAAGACAGCATTCGCATTGCTTTCGACGTGCCCTACGAGCCGTTCGAATACAAAGATGAAAATGGCGAACTCACCGGCTTTGAAGTCGAGCTGGCTGAAGCCATGTGCGAAGAAATGAACGCCAAGTGCGAGTTTGTCATCCAAGCCTGGGACGGCATGATTCCTGGCCTGCTGGCGCGCAAGTTTGACGCCATCATGTCTTCCATGTCAGTCACCCCGGAGCGCGCCGAGCGCGTACTGTTCTCCAAGCCTTACTACAACACACCGGGCGGCTGGTTTGCGGCGGAAGGGTTTGATATCGACGTAACCGACATGGACGCCATGAAAGACAAGTCTGTGGGCGTGCAGCGCGGCACTACCATGGATACATTTGTCACTGAAAACATGACCGGCGTTGTAAACATCAAGCGTTACAACACCGCCGACGACATGGTTCTGGATCTGGAAGGCCAGCGCCTTGACGTGGTATTTGTAGACTACCCGGTGGGCGAACAGACCATCAAAAACAAAGACGGTTTTATTGAAATTGGCGAGTCAGTGAAGCTGGGTGAAGGCGTCGGCGTTGCCATGCGCAAGCGCGATACAGACCTGGCCGAACGTGTCAACAAAGCACTAGACACCCTCAAAGAAAACGGCACCTACGATGCCATCATGAAGAAATACTTCGCTTACGACATCAAGGTTTAATCATGCCTTCGGGGTGGCCACTCTGGCCACCCCGGATTACCGGAATATTTCATGCTTGATCTAAAAGGTTACGGCCCGGAACTGCTGAGCGGGGCTATTGTGACAATGGAACTGGCGTTCCTGTCGCTGGCCGTGTCGCTAATCCTAGGCCTGGTTGGAGCCTCTGCCAAGCTGTCGGACAACCGACCATTGCGAGCCATAGCGACCACCTACACCACCTGCATTCGCGGCGTCCCAGACATAGTGATGATGATGCTGTTCTATTACGGCGGTCAACTGGCGGTGAACAGCCTGTCTGATGTGTTGTGGGAAGCCTACGAAATCGACTTCTTTTTTCAGTTCGACCCTTTTATTTCCGGCGTGGTCACCATCGGTCTTATCTTTGGCGCCTATATGACCGAAACCTTCCGCGGTGCCTTTTTGGCGGTAGACACCGGCCAGATAGAAGCTGCCCGGGCTTATGGATTTTCACGCTGGCATACCTTTCGACGTATTATATTTCCGCAAATGCTGCGCCATGCTCTGCCTGGCATTGGCAACAACTGGCAGGTATTGCTGAAAACCACCGCTTTGGTATCCATTATCGGCCTGACCGATATGGTGAGAGTGGCTGAAGAAGCCGCCAAAGCCGAGCGCATGCCGTTTCACTTTTTCATCCCCGTGGCCTTTGTTTATCTGTCGCTGACAGCGGTTTCCGAGCTGTTCATCAAGTGGCTGGACATTCGCGCCAATGTTGGCGTGGTGCAAAGGAGCTGATTTATGCCAGACTTCATCAGCCAGTGGCTGAACCAGAACGATATCTTCACCGTCATGACCCTTCTGGAATACTGGAATGGCCTGGTAACCACCGTGCAGCTGGTGTTTTTGTCGCTGTTGATCGGCCTTGTCATTGCATTACCCCTGGCCATTCTGCGCACCGTGCGCAACCCGTTTGTGTCTGGCCCGATCTGGGTGTATACGTATCTGTTTCGCGGCACGCCGCTGCTGATTCAGCTGTACATTATTTATTACGGTATTGCCCAGATTCCCGGTATTCAGGAAACCTTCTGGTGGAATATTTTCCGCGAGCCTTTTTACCCGGCCCTGCTGGCGTTTACCCTCAACACAGCCGCCTACACCACCGAAATTATCCGCGGTGCCATTATCGCCACGCCGATGGGTGAAATTGAAGCTGCCAAAGCCTACGGTATGAGCTGGATGCTGCGTATGCGCCGCATTATTCTGCCCAACGCGGCACGCCGTGCGGTTCAGGCCTACTCGAACGAAGTGATTTTCATGCTGCACGCCAGCGCTATTGCCAGCGTGGTTACCATGGTGGATTTGACCGGCGCCGCGCGCAATATATACGCACGCACCTACGCACCCTTTGACGCATTCATATTCGTCGCGCTGATTTACCTGATGCTCACTTTTATACTGGTGTTTGTGTTCCGCAAACTGGAAAACCACCTGCTACGACATCAGCGCCCGATGAACTCCTGACAAGGAATTCCTGATAAAGAGCAACCAATGACCGCCAGCAGCGCATTTTTTAACAGCAAACAAGACTGGCTAAGCCACACCCTGGAAAACGCCAGCAAAGCCCTTCCCCAATGCCGCCATGGGTTGCCGGGCGGGGGAGAACTGGTGCAACTGGGCACCGGCATTTTACAGGTTAGCCCGCCAGTAAGCCGCCAAAACACCCATCAAGACGCGATGATGATTTCTGCCGGTGTTCACGGCAATGAAACCGCGCCCATCGAAGTGCTAAACCAGCTGGTTAACGAACTGCTTAGTGGCGCCTTACAGCCTGCCTGCCCCACCTTGCTGATACTCGGCAACCCGCAGGCCATGGTAACGGGCAAGCGCTTTATTGACGCCAACCTGAACCGACTGTTCAGCGGCGCACACCGGCGTGACGAAGTCCGTCAAACACCAGAAGCCGAGCGCGCGCTGCAGCTGGAACAGCTGTGCCAGACCTTCGCCGAGCAAACGCAGGCACGGGGCCTGGCGTTGAGCCACTACGATCTGCACACCGCCATACGTTCTTCTCAACGGGAGAAGTTCGCACTCTATGCGTTTGTGGCCGGCCGCCAGGTACCTGCTGAGCAGTGCGCCTTTTTGCTGGAAGCGGATGTGCATACCCTATTGCTGCAACACAAAGCCGGCACCACCTTTGCTTCATTTTCGTCATCCGCTCTGAACGCCCAAAGCTTCACGGTAGAGCTGGGCCAGGTAAAACCCTTCGGCCAGAACGATCTGAGCCGTTTTCAAGGTATTCATAACGCACTGGAACGGCGCCTGGCCGGATTACCAGCGCCAGCTTCTGCAGCCACAGCAGGCGGCCTACAAGAGCTGGCTATATTTCAGGTGGTTCACGAAATTCTGAACAGCGGTGAGGGTTTTCAGTTTCACGTGCCGGATGACGTGGCAAACTTCACCCAATACGCCCCGGGCACTGTCATTTGGGAAGACAGCAATCAACGCTACTGCGTAGGCGGGAAGCCCGAAGCCATTGTGTTTCCAAACCGCGATGTGCCCGTTGGCCAGCGTGTGGGATTGCTGGTGTCCCGACTGGCTGTTTGAACGTTCCATAAATTCAAATAGCCAGCCGGAAAACGGATCAGGCCGGTAAGTTGTCCGGTTCGGCTACCGGCACTTTGATCAGCAGCGAGCAAACCGCAGGAATCATCAGCAGCGTCAGCACGGTAGACGCCAGCAAGCCGGAGATAATGGCCCAGGCCATGGGTGGCCACAACGTAGAGCTGCTGAACGCCAGCGGCAGCAAACCCGCCACCGTGGTAGCGGTGGTCAACAGAATAGGCCGGGTGCGTTGTTCTACGGCCTTGCGCACGGCGTTAAAAATGTCGTGGCCGTTATCCAACTCCCTATCCATCACATCCAGCAGCACAATGGCGTTATTCACCACAATACCCACCAGTGCAATCACCCCCAACAATGACTGAAAACCAAAAGGCGAACCGCTCAGCACCAGCCCCGGGAATATACCCACGGTGGCCAACGGCACGGTCAGCAGAATAATCCCCACCCGGCGGAAGGAATTAAACTGCAACAGCAGGAAGAATAACAGCAGCAAAATACCAATGGGCGCAGCCTTTAACAGCGCGCCGTTAGCGTCGCCCGAACCTTTGGCATCACCGCCCAGCTCCAACCGCGTACCCGGCGGCAAAGGGTCGGATTCCAGCGCACGATTCATGCCATCCAGAGCCTGGCTAAAGCTGAACCCGGTGACCAGGTTCGCCGCTACCGTATTGATTGGCACACCATTGCGGGAATACATCACCGCCGCTTCCCAACGGGTGTCTACCGAGGCCAGCGCCGCCAGCGGTATGGCGTCACCCTGGCTGTTGTAGATGTTCACCGACAGCAACCGTTCCAGGGAAATAGCCGTGCCCTCGCGGGAACGCAACACCAGCGGAATAGGGTCGTCTTCCTGGCGATAGGTTTCCGCCGCTATGCCAAAACTCTGGCCGTAAAGACTGTTCGCCACGTTGGCACGGGTCAGGCCAAAGCGTGCAGCGGTGGCGTCATCCACGTTAATTTCAATGCCAGGCACGCCAATATCCAGGTCATGACGCAAGTCTACCGTGCCAACGGTCGCCCGTAAGGCGCGGAAGACCTGCTCGGTGGCACGAGCGCGATCTTCCGCGTTGGCGTTGTATACCCGCACCTCCACCGGCGCTGCCCGCGGCGGCCCCTGCGCCAGGGTGCCGACCACCACATCCAGCTCAGGCAGATATTCAGCCACATAGGTGCGCACCCAGCGAATCATGTCGGTGGTATCGGCCAGGGTGGGCGTGCGTATCACCAGTCGGCCGCGGTTGGGCGCCTGGGGTGATCGCTGTAGATTGTAATAAAAACTGGGGCCGGCAAAACCGACAAAACGCTGTATATCCAGCGCCGCCGGCTGGCTGCGAATCGCATGTTCCAGCTGGGCAGCCACCGCCGATGTCTGGGCCTGATCAGTACCCTCGGGCAGATACATTTCCACAATCACCCGCGGCCGGTCGGCGTTCGGGAAAAACTGTTGGGCCATAAACGGCGTCATGCCCAGGCTGGCAAACACCAATAACGAGCCCGCCAGCACCAAGCGCTTGGGATGGTAGAACACCAGACCGCCAAGAAAACGCGCAAGCCCGATCAACCGGTCTTCCTTCTCGCTACGGCGGGCCTTCAGAAACCGCGCCGCCAGCAATGGCACCACAGATATGGCCAGCAGGTAGCTAACAGACAAAGTCAGCATGATCATGATCGGCACGCCGCGGGTGAAGTCGGCGGCACCGCCTTTCGACAACAACATGGGTGTAAACGCGGCGATGGTGGTGCCGGTTGATGCACCCAAAGGCCCTGCCAGCTCACCCACCGCTTTGCGCAGGGCATCTAGCCGGCGCATGCCTTCATCCAGATGGCCCTGTATGTTCTCCACAATAACAATGGCGTTATCAATCAGAATGCCCAGGGAAATCACCATGCCGATAATGGCTACCTGGTGCAGCACGCCGCCGCCCATGTCATAAAGGCCAACGCTGATCAGCGCTACCATCGGCAGAATGGACGCCACCAAAAGCCCCATGCGTATGCCCATCCCAGTGAACACCACCGCTACAATAATCAGCACTGACAGCACCAGGCTCCACGCCAAGCCTATCAAGCGCTCCTGCACTTTGTCCGGTTGGAAGAACATCTCGTGAATCTGATAAGGCGCAAAATCACCCTGGATCTGTTGCAATCGCTCCCGCACCCGCTGGCCAAAGCGAATGGCATCGGTGGTGTCTTCTTCCATTATCAGCGACAGCGTTACCACCCGTTCGCCGTCATACCAGGTTTCCGGCTGGCGCGGCTCCACTGGTCCGCGCCACACATCCGCCGCCGCCGCCAGCGGCACTTGGGAGCCGTCTGGCAGTTCAATGGGCGTGGCACGTATGGCTTCAATGTCGGTAAATTCGCTGTTCGGCAGTATCGACAGGCGGCGGCCGTTCACTACCACAAAGCCGCCCGGCGTGGTCTGGTTGCGCTGTGCCAGGGTGTCCAACACTTGGGCCGGGGATATGCCCAGGCGGAAGAGCGCAGAGTCGTCTAACGCCAGGGTTATCTGTTCATCGCTGTCGCCGTCTAGCTCAACGCGGGACAATCCGCTGATATCACCCAGGTTCTTCTTTAGCCTCTCGGCCACTGCGGTCAGCTCGGTAACAGAGGGCGACCCCGCCACTGCTAGCACAATCGCCGGAATATCAATCAAGCGGTCGTCTAGCGCCATCAATCCAACATCGTCAGGAAAATCCCGGCGTGCCCGGTCCATCGCCCGGCGCACACGGTCCCAAGCCGGATCGGTTTCATATATCGTGTCTTTCAGGCGCAAGCTCAGCAGCGCTACACCGGTGCGAGCAATGCCCTGGCTGTAATCCAGTTCCTCCACTTGCCGCAATTCGTCGGTCAGCGGTTGCAGCACCAAGCGCTCGATATCCGCGGCGCTGGCACCGGGATAAACCACCGACACAAGGCCCGCTCGATAGGGGAACGATGGGTCCTCCTGGCGCGGCATGGTGCTGTAAGCGGCAATGCCCAGAAGGCACAACATAGTAACAACCATGCCCAGCAGGCGTTGAAAATTCAGCAGGCGGCGGGTGATCAAGGCGTTGCTATCCTTCTACCGGCTGAGTGCGCACAGCTTGCGCCGCTTCAATCACGGTGTCGCCGTCAGCCAATTTGGTCATGCCGGCGTACACCACCTGATCACCCGCCACCAGGCTTTCGGATTGAATGGCCGCGCGCTCACCCAATATCCGCAAGACCGTGACCGGCGTGCGCCGGGCAACACCATCACGTACGAGGAACACACTGGTGCTCGAGCTGGGGCCGGGTATGGAATTAGAGCTGGAGCTAGGCAGAGGGCTGAAAGCGGAACTGGCAGCGGCGTTTACGTCACGTATCACCGCCAGCAGCGGCACGGTTAAGGCCGCGGTGGTTTGCGGGGTTATGCCCACTTCTACCGGCATACCTGCATTAAGGGTGTTAGCCGGAAGGTTCACCAGCAGCGGTTGTAGCTCGCCACGAATGGCACCGGCCTGGGCGATTTCAATCACGCTGCCCTGTACCGGAGCCTGGCTGCGATCTTGCACCGACCACACCGGCAGACTTGCGCCCAGGCTAACGTGGTCCAGCAGGTACACCGGCACTCTCACTTCCACTTCCCGCCCTTTGGGTGAAGATATGCGCATCACCGGCTGACCGGCGGCAACGAATTCATCCTGCTCGACCAACAAGGCTTCAACACGACCGGCAAATGGCGCTTTCAGAGTATTTTCTTCCAGCATTTTACTGGCTTCGGCTAACGATGCCCGGGCGGTGGCAACACTGGCCTTGAGCCCGTCGCGGCGGGCGGCGATCTGTTCCAGTGCCTGTTCCGACACCACACCGCGCTCGCGCAGGCTGCTAGCGCGCTGCCATTCGCGTTGTGACTGTTGATAGTTGGTGGTCAATTCATCCAGGCGAGCGCTGGCAGAATCCCGCGCCGGTTCCAGGGCGGGGCTGTAAATACGCGCCAGCACATCGCCAACCTCTACAGTTTGGCCCAACTCCACCTTACGTTCAGTTAGGGTTCCGCTGAGCTGAAAGGTCAGCGTTGCGCGTTGGCTGGCACGCACTATGCCCGCAAAGCGCAGGGACACCGCGCGAGCATCGCCGCCTTCAACCGCCGCGGTGCGCACATGCACAACTGCCGGGCCTGAAGCTGTTGTTGTAGTGACAGTCTCACCCGTTGATTTTGAACATGCCACAGTCGTTAAAGCTGTAACCACCAGCAATGCCATGCGCAAATAAGGTGTCACCATGGGTGTTTTTTATCCCCGTTGAAAATCGTAAATCGACCCCAGGCTCAGAATGCCGGTGAGTTCGTCCAGCGCTTTTTGTACTTCCTGCAGCAACATGGGATCGGCCAGATCCTGTTGGCTGAGCCTGTTACGATAATGGGCTTCTACCCAGTGAGTCAAACGCTCGTATAAAACATCCGTTAGAATTACGCCCCGATGCATGGCCGCCCGCTCTTCATCATTCAGTACTATCCGCAAGCGCAGGCAAGCCGGCCCTCCGCCGTTACGCATAGACTGCTTTACATCAAACACTTCCACCGCGGTAATCGGTCCGCCGCTGGCCACCAGTTTGTCCAGATACTGGCTCACGCTAGCCACTTCGCGGCACTCGCCCGGCACCGCCAGCAGCATGCCGTTGTCGGTGTTGAGGAGTTGGCTGTTAAACAGGTAAGACGAAACTGCATCGGCCAGAGGCACTTCACTGTCGCTCACCCGCACCGCTTGCAGCTCACATCCGGTCAGGCGCTCGCGAATTTCGTTGAGCGTGGAGTTTTCATTCAGAAACGCCATCTCGTGATAAAATAAGGTGTTGCCATTACCGACCGCAATCACGTCGTTGTGGAACACACCGGCGTCAATCGCCGCCGGGTTCTGCTGGGCAAATACCACGCCTTCATCGCGCAAATTGTGCAGCCGGGCAATGGCGTGTGACGCCTCAAAGGTCTGCCGCGCAGGGAAGCGCTTGGGCGCCTTCGCCTTATCATTTAACGCACGCTGGCCATACACGAACAACTCCACCCCGGGAGCACCGTAATCGCTGCAAAGACGGGTGTGGTTGGCCGCGCCTTCATCACCAAAATGACTCACCGCTGGCAGCGCCGGGTGGTGGGTAAAATGGCTTTGGTCGCTGAATATGGACTTTAAAGCACGGCCGGTGACCACGTGCTCAATGGAGCGATGGAACTTGGCACCCAGGTTGGCCGGGGTGAAATGCACCCGCCGGTCGCGGGTGTCGGCGCTGGGCGAAACCGTGGCTGCATTCGCTGTCCACATGGCCGCAGCGGAAGACACCGCCGCCAACAATTCCGGAGACTTTTTTAGCACCTGCGCCAGAACGTCTGCGTCGTTGCCGCTAAAGCCCAAAGCACGCAAGGTCGGCAAGTGCGGGCGTTCGTGGGGCGGCAGCACTCCTTGCACATAGCCCCGGTCAGCAAGCTGCTTCATTTTCGCCAGCCCCTGCAGGGCAGCTTCTTTGGGATTAGACACCGCACTGACGTTGGATTTCGATGCCACGTTGCCCCAGGACAACCCGGCATAGTTGTGGGTGGGCCCCACTAGCCCGTCAAAGTTGGCTTCTCGGGCATGATTTATCATTTTCAATGATTCCATAGCAGATGGCCCTGAACGGGCCTTGAATAAACGTCGATGTGCTACCCGGATCAGTCGAAGTGAAGCCCCGGTGCCAGAGTGCCTGGCAGCTCGCTAGCGTTGGCTTCTAGCGACGCCATGGGCCAGGCGCAATAGTCCGCTGCGTAATAAGCGCTGGCGCGGTGGTTGCCACTGGCTCCAATCCCACCAAAGGGCGCTGCACTGCTGGCGCCGGTTAACGGCTTATTCCAATTCACAATGCCGGCTCGAGTTTCTTCCAGCAGGCGCTGGTACAGTTTTTTGTCATCCGTCAAAATACCTGCCGCCAGGCCAAAGCGGGTGTTATTGGCCAGTTCCAGAGCACCATCAAAGCTATCATAACGATATACGGTCAGTAATGGCCCAAAGTGCTCGCCATCCTCCAATTCCAGACCGGTAGCGTCTATTATGCCCGGCGATAACAGACCGGTACCGGCTTTAAGTTGCTTCATTTCCAACAGCATTTTTGCGCCCTTCTTCACCATCTGCGCCTGCGCTGCCAGCAATTTCTCTGCCGCCGCGGGCGAGATAACAGCGCCCATAAAGGGCTGGGGCTCAGCGTCAAATTCAGCCACCGTCAGCCGGCCGCTTACGCCCACCAAACGCTCCAGGAACAGATCACCTTTGTTGCCTTTTGGCACCAGCAAGCGGCGGGCGCAGGTGCAACGCTGGCCGGCAGATACAAACGCCGATTGAATGGTGTGGTGCACGGCGGCGTCTACATTGCTTACGTTCTGCACAATCAACGGATTGTTACCGCCCATTTCCAGCGCCAGAATTTTCTCCGGCTGGCCGCCATGCTGTTCGTGCAAGCGATGGCCCACGGCGGAACTGCCGGTAAAGAACAGGCCATCCAGCCCCGGGTGCGCGGACAGTACTTTTCCAGTCGCGGCGGCGCCTTGCATCAGGTTGATCACGCCGTCTGGCAGGCCGGCGTTTTGCCACAGGCGTACCGTGAGTTCGGCCACCGCCGGGGTCAGTTCGCTGGGTTTGAAAATCACCGTATTACCCGCCAGCAAAGCGGGCACAATGTGGCCGTTAGGCAGATGCCCGGGGAAGTTGTAGGGGCCAAATACCGCGACCACACCGTGGGGCCGGTGGCGCAGCACCGCATGGCCAGCGGCCACCTCAGATTCACGGATGCCGGTGCGCTCGTTGTAGGCCTGCTCTGAAATACCGATTTTACCGATCATCGCCGCAACTTCGGTGCGCGACTCCCACAGCGGCTTGCCGGTTTCCCTGCCTATTAATGTGGCTAAGGCCTCTTTGTTGGCTTCAAGCAATTCCCCAAATGCTTTCACAATGGCAAGGCGCTCATCAAAGCGGGTGTTGCGCCATACACGGAAGCTTTTGCGGGCGGCGCGCACGGCCGCGTCTACGTCTTCTATACCAGCGGCGCTGCCGTCCCAAATCGTTTCGTTCGTTACCGGGTGCAGGGATTCAAATTCATCGCCGTGGCCGACGTGCCAAAGGCCATCAATTAGTAGTTCACCTGTCAGGTTGATCATGGTGTTGCACCTCATTTAAACAATGTGTGTTAGCTATTGGGGGGCTTTGAATGACTGTCTGGGCAGCGGGCCGCTGTCTTTTAAAGGCGCCAGGCGCACTGTGTCGCCGGCCTGAACCTGAAGTGCCGCAGCAACGTCTTGCGGCAACGCAATCGTGTCGGCGTTTACGCAGGTAAGCGGCAGTGTGGTTGCACGGAAATGTTGCATCGAACGATTTGCCACAATAACACGCTCGGTAACGGGCACATCGGTGGCCACCGGTGTGTCCGTAATGGTGACCGTGCGCCCAACCGCTTCGCGTACCGTGCGGATACTGTCGATAAACGTTTCCACCACCGGGCCGCCGTCAAAAATATCCACCAGCCCGTTGAAATTAAAACCCTCCGCCTGAAGCATTTTCAACGCCGGCGCCGTATTGGCGTGCACGCAGCCAATCACCGAGCGGGCGGAGCTTGGCAGCATCGACAAGTAAATCGGGTATTTCGGCATCAGCTCGGCAATAAAGGATTTATTGCCCATGCCCGACAAGCGGTCGGCCTCACTGAACGCCATATCAAAAAACTTGCTGCCCAGAGCATCCCACAGCGGGTTATTGCCCTCGGCATCACTCACACCCCGCATTTCCGCGAAGATTTTCTCAGAGAACTGTTTACGGAAATCGTCCAAAAACAAAAATCGGCAGCGAGACAGGAGCAGGCCGTTACCGCCGCCTTTGTAAGTGTCCGCCAGCAACAGCGAGCAAATTTCGCTTACGTCGGTCATGTCATTGGACAGTTGCAGCGTAGGCGTTCGCACGTGAACGCCCAGCTCCCGCGAGGCATTCACGGTAACGCTCAGGCGATAGTTGTAAAACACCTCATCGCGGCCAACCCTCGCCTGTATTCCGCTTACTCCGACCGCTTGACCTGTTGTAGTGTCCTCAAGAGCAAACAGATACAGCGCCGTTTCGGGGGCGCAACGCTGGTTAAAACTGTTTCCCGCCAGATCGATTTTCTGCTGCAACAGGCCACGGTCTGCCGGCAGCGAGGTCAGGCCCTTGCCCGCATGTTCCGCCATGGTGTACAGGGCATCAAGGTCACGGTCAACTAATGGGCGTATCAGCAGCATGGTCGCAGCTCTCCATTAACAAAGGCACTCATGGCGGTGTTTTTGATGACACTCACAAGGGTGCTCATAATGGTAATCCGCGCACGCTGTCACCGGTGTCACCACCCAGGCGGCGCCAGGTGTCTATCGGAACTTTCAAGGCGGCGTCCAGCATTTCCTCAACCGGGGTCAGCGTGCAACAAAAGCGCTGGCCTTCGCCCGCCGCCAATAACCATAACGGGCCGTCGGCATCGGCGCTGCCGCGAAGGATTTTTCTGCGGCTGGCCGCAATAGTGTGAAGGCTGTCGGTGCGCGCTTCCAGCACCGGGCCACCGTCAAAAATATCCACGTAGTGGCCGGCATCAAAGCCTTCTCTTTGTAACAGTTCCAGATTGCCGACCGTTGCCGGATGGGCTTCGCCCAGAGCCTGCTGCGCGGCTTCGCTGAGCAGAGTTACATAAATGGGGTTGGGCGGCATCAGCTCGGCAATAAACGTTTTGCTCAGCTGCGCGGAGTGCCGGTCGGCGGTGGTAAAATCCATATTGAAAAAGTGCCGGCCCAGGCTGTCCCAGAATGGCACACTGCCGTCGCTGTGCTGGATGCCTTGCAGCTCTACCACAGTGCGCGCCGCAAACCACTCTCTATGGCCTGCTATAAACAGTAAACGCGCACGGGAAAGCAATTCGAATGCCTGAGTACCGCGAAGCTCCTCGGCGATCACCAGAGCACACAGCAGGGTGCAATCGGTCAGGGAGTGGGATGGGTAAAGCGCTTCCACCCGACGGGAGATACCCAATTCGTGGGACGCGTGAATAAGCTCGTCGCGGCGATAATTGTAGAAAGGCTGACCATTGCCGGCACGGGCATCAATACCGGCAACGCCTTTTATTTCATGACTGTCGACGTGCTCCAGCACAAACAGAAAGCGCGCCAGGTGCTTCGCACCGTGTTCGCCCGCAAACGCTGCGCAAGATTCTTTTATCCGGCCCGCCAGCGCCTCGCGCTCATGGGGCAGCGTAGATGGCAGCGCCCGCGTGTGCGTCTCGGCGAAAGCCAGTATGGGCTCGATATCCTCCGCTGTTACCGGGCGCACCAACCACATAGGACCTCCGCATTTATTGATTAGCGGTGAGTTTCTGCACGGCAGCTTCAAAGCGCTTCAGGGCTTCGTCTATATCGGCTTCCGGAATAATCAGCGACGGCGCCAGGCGCACCACGTTGGCGCCCGCTATTAATACCATGACACCTTCGTCCAGACCGGCATTAAGAAAGTCTTTCGCCCTGCCCTGCCATTTTTCGGTTAACACGCAACCCAGCAACAAGCCGGCGCCGCGCACTTCACTGAACACGCCGTAACGCTCGCCGATGTCCATCATGCCTTTGCGCAGGTGATCGGACCGTAATCTCACACCTTTCAGAATTTCTGGTTGGGTAATGGTGTCCATGACTTTTTGCGCCACAGCACAAGCCAACGCGTTACCACCATAAGTACTGCCGTGTGTGCCAACTGGCAAACTGGCCGCGACCTTTGCGGTGGTCAGCATAGCGGCTACCGGGAAGCCGCCACCCAAACCTTTGGCGCTGGTCAGAATGTCTGGCACCACGTCGTACATTTCGTAAGCGAAGACGTAACCGGTGCGCCCTGCTCCGCTTTGCACTTCGTCAAACACCAGCAGCGCGTCGTTCTCGTCGCACAACTGCCGCAGGCCTTGCAAAAACTCTTTTGTGGCCGGCATCACACCGCCCTCACCCTGAATGGGCTCAACCACAATTGCACAGGTTTTTTCTTTGGATATCAGTTTTCTTACCGATTCCAGGTCGTTAAACTCGGCGTGCTGAATGCCGCCAGGTGCAGGCTCGAACCCTTCCAGATACTTGGGCTGGCCACCTACGCTAACGGTAAACAGGGTGCGGCCATGAAACGCATTTTTAAACGCAATGATTTCATGTTTTTCGGCACCTGTGTGCTCCCAGGCATAACGCCGCACCAGCTTAAAGGCGGCTTCGTTGGCTTCGGCACCGGAATTGGCAAAAAACACACGCTCGGCGAAGGTATGGTCACACAAGGTTTTGGCCAGTCGCAACGCGGGCTCGTTGGTCATCACATTAGACAGGTGCCAGATTTTCTGGCTCTGCTCTTGCAGCGCGCTCAGCAGGCCAGGGTGCGAATGGCCCAGGCAGTTAACCGCAATACCGCCTTGCAGGTCGATGAATTCGCGACCTTCCTGATCCCATATTCGCGACCCTTTCCCGCGCACCGGCACAATCGTTCCGGGGGCGTAATTAGGCACCATAACGTCGTCAAACAACTCGCGGGATACACGGTCTTTGTTCATTGGTTCTCTCGATTATGTTCTCAATTAATCAACGCGCAAGTTAGCACGAATACACGGCTGAACTAATACTACGCCGGTTACGGCATTAGCACATCAGGCTGCGCTAAAACCGGCAGCGGTTGTATACGGAATTGCCCTCTGTCTTTACCCAGCAGGGCCTTAGCCAGAAGTTTGTAGGAGTCCAGGTCAAAATTGACCGCCTGGCCGCCCAGCGACAGCGAGTCCAGTTCATGGTCATCGTGAACCGTGGCAACGTGCACCCAGTTGTGCACCACCAGCACGTCGGTTTTATGGCTGATTTCGTTGCGCTCGATAATCGCCACCGGCCCTTTCCATGGCCAGGTTTGCAGGCGCAGGCTGTGAAACGCAATTTGCATGCGCAAATTATAACGCAGAGGATCTTCGCGGCCTTCGCAGGCACCCTGGCAGCGGCCAAGCGCACGCTGAAAACAGGGGCCGCTGTGCTCTGGTTCCAGGCCTAACAGGCGATTGCACAGTTCGTTTTTTGCAGCAATACTCGCTAACGCCCGCTCGGCGTCGCGTTTGCTGCGAAACAGGCCGTAATAGTCGCCCAGCCGGCCAGGGTCTATTTCCCGTATCAGCCGCGCTTGCAGATAGCCTTGGGCGTTTGTGGTCAGCTCTATGCTCACCAGATTCTTGGCCGCCCGCGAGCGTCGGTTGAACAACGGCCTCAGACCTTTGATCTGCTTCAACTCCAGCAACAACGCCCCCAGCTCGCCGGCGGTTTCGGTCCAGTCAACACGGCGCAGACTTTCGGAAATTCGCACGCCGCGGGTCGAATTGTGATCGCCGGAAAAGTGCGAGGCCACCCGCTGCGCAATGTTGGTGCTTTTGCCCACGTACAAGAGCGCATCGTTCTCGCCGTAAAACCTATAGACACCGGGCCCGCGAGGCAGTTCCTGCAATGTGTCTAACGGCAGGTGGGAGGGAATGCTCGGCCGCTGTAGCAACTCGCATATGGCGGTTTCCAACGTGTCTTCGCCTTGCTGCGCCAAAACATGCTCAAAAAATCCGAGCATGGCAGCAACGTCTCCCATCGCTCGGTGGCGCTGCACCTGCTGCAAACCATGGCGCTCAATCAGCGCGTCCATATTATGGCGCCGAAACTCCGGGTATAGCCGGCGCGACAGCTTCACCGTACACAACACTTTGGCCACAAACATTCGCCCCAGCCGGCGAAATTCGCCTTTCACAAAACCGTAATCGAAGCGCGCGTTATGGGCCACAAACACCACGCCGTCCAGGCGTTGCTCCAGCTCGTCAGCAATGTCCTCAAACAGAGGGGCATCCGCCACCATGGCATTGGATATGCCGGTCAACTGTTCAATGAAGGGTGAAATGCGGGTTTTCGGATTGACCAGGGTTTGCCACTGGCCCACACATTCACCTGCTCGCCAGAACTGGATGCCGATTTCAGTGATGCGATCAGTAGCCACGCTGCCGCCGGTGGTTTCAAGATCCAGAAAGGCGAAAGTGGTGGTTTTCAGGTGCTGTGATGGTTGGGGCATAGGCTCTCGAGTTATTTACGAATTCACCGGTCTTTCAAGCTGTGCGAACCCACTCTCAGCTGAGGCCGGCTTTCATCAATTTCAGTCAGCGGTGCACATTCTTTGATGGTTTCAAGGCAGCGCTCGGTTAACACCTGATATTCGCGGGTGCCGCTTTGCTTCCAGCACACCTCTTTATCACTCAGTTGCCGCAACACTTTGGCTGGCGACCCCACAATCAATGAGGCTGGTTCACACTCGAAACCCGCTTTTACAAAAGCGCATGCGCCTACAATAGAGCGTGCTGCAATAACAGCCTCGTCCATTATAACGCTGTTCATACCCACCATTGCGTCTTCTTCAATGGTGCAGCCGTGCAATATTGCGCCGTGTCCCACGTGACCATTACGACGAACAATCGCGTCTCGGCCCGGAAACGCGTGAATAACACAACTGTCCTGCAGGTTCGAGCCTGCCTCCATAACAATGCGACCGAAGTCGCCACGTAAAGACGCACAAGGGCCAACGTAACAATTCGCACCCACGTGCACGTCGCCTATAAGCACCGCCGTTGGATGAACGTATGCAGATGAGTGCACCACGGGCGTAACCCCGTCAATTTGGTAACACGGCATAAAACTCCCCTGACTGAACACTAACGTTTATTTCACGAGTTCTGAGAGCTCAAGTTTAAACACAAGATACACTTGACATCCTCCCCGCCCTGAAGGATAGGGATTCCTGCTGCGCTCAGGCGTGGCATTGAGCCATCCCTGAGTCGCTTCGGTGGGTTCCTGTTGCTGACGGCATTACCGCACCGTTCACTTCACAGGCTAACCGGGCATGACCTGCCCTTAGAATATTGATTGCGGCGTTGAGGTCTGCATTTTCAGCATACCCACATTCGACACATTCGAATTGCGATTGAGTCTTGCGATTCTCTGCACAAATATGACCGCAGGCCGGACACGTCCGGCTGGTGTTACGAGGGTTGACGGCAAACACTACACCGCCCAGCCACGCCTGCTTGTATTCCAACTGGCGGCGGAACTCGCCCCAGCCCTGATCGAGAATCGACTTATTAAGGCCGGATTTGGCGTTTACGCGTCGTCCTGGTGCTTCAAGTGTGCCGCTTGCTGACTTGCTCATATTCGTGACTTTCAAATCTTCGATGACGACCACCGCGTGGTTTTTGCTGATGATGTTCGAGGTCTTGTGGAGAAAGTCATTGCGGGTATGAGCAACCCGTTGATGCAACTTGGTGATACGAGCCTTCGCCTTTTTCCAATTGCTGCTGAATTTAACCTTGCGGCTCATGCGTCGCTGATACTTTGCCATCTTCGCAGCGCGGGTACGCAGCGCATTGACCGGCTCGAACATCGTGCCGTCAGAGAGCGTCGCAAATAGCGTTATACCCGCATCGAGGCCGACTATCGACGTTGATGGATGTATTGGCTGCCCAACTTCGCGCTCGGTCTGAATGCTGGCGTACCACTTGCCAGCCACACAGGAAACGGTGATGTTCTTTGCCAGTCCGAGGATGCCACGGCTCTTGCGGTAGCGAATCCAGCCTAGCTTTGGGAGTCGAATACGTCGATTGGCTTCGTCAATCTCGAAACCTTGCGGAAAGCGAAAGCTGTCTGAGGACCTACCTTTTTTCTTGAATTGTGGAAAATCGGCACGCTTCTCAAAGAAGTTCTTGTACGCAGCGGCCAGGTCTTTTGTGACTTGTTGTAGTGTTTGTGAGGGAGAGTCGCACAAGTACGAGAATTCCTGCTTCCACGCTGGCAGCCAATTATTCATGCCAAAGCTGTTGGTGAATTTTTCACCGGCCGTATGTCGCTCTTGCTGACGATTCAAAGCCAAATTCCAAATCTTGCGAGCATTACCCGCGTACTGACGCATGGCGCGGATTTGCTCACCGTTTGGCTCAATCTGAAATTTGAATGCTTGAAGGCGTTTCATAGCTCAATTATGGTTGGTCCATGGAAAAAAACAATGATATTAGGCACGGGCGGCACTGCGTTTTTAGGGAAGAAAAAGTTATGGGGTAATGCCTTATGGTCGCCGTCTTACTTCGCTGGCAGTTGTGGTGGTGCACCCATTAGCATTATTCGCCAGTACATTGAGCAGCAGCAAACGCCGGAATGAGAATGTTGCTAACGAGAGGGACACCTGCGATGTCCGCGCTATTCATCCCCGGCCTGAAGGCCGAGGTTTTCCGCGCATTCCGATAAAAATCAGAAATCTGCGAGCACTGCTACACTGAAAAATCAAACGTGATACAAAAATTCATTATTCTTACCCTTGACCGGTATCAATTAAAACCTATACTCTTTCGTTAAAACAAACAAGGTAAAACACCGCTGTAAAGAACCGCCCGATAGCTGCGGGCCCACGTTCTAGCAAATCAAAAATAATGAAATACCGAGACCATAATGATGCCGCAGATACTGCTATCAGAAGGGCCAACTAACGGCGTTCGCCTTCTAACGCTTAATCGTCCCGAAGCTCTCAACGCACTCAATACCGCACTGCTCGAGGCGCTGAGCGAACAACTCGATATTGCAGAAACCGACCCTGAAACCAAAGCCGTCGTTATTACCGGGAGTGAGCGCGCGTTTGCCGCCGGTGCCGATATCAACGAGATGGCCTCCCGCGATGTTGTTGGAATGCTGGAAGACCCTCGTGTCCAACACTGGGCGCGCATAGACCGCTTTGTTAAACCGCTGATTATCGCCGTGAACGGGTTCTGCTTGGGCGGCGGCTGTGAGCTCGCAATGCGGGGTGACATTCTTATTGCCGGCACCAACGCCCAGTTTGGCCAACCTGAAATCAACCTCGGCATTATGCCCGGCGCCGGCGGGACCCAGCGCCTGGTGCGAGCGGTGGGGCAATCATTGGCGATGCAGATGGTTCTCACCGGGGAAGCTATCGGCGCCCAAAGAGCACTCGCAGCCGGTTTAATCACCGAAATCTGCCAACCGGAACTTACGGTTGAACGCGCCATGGCGATCGCCACCACGATTGCATCCAAAGGCCCTATTGCCGTGCAGCTAGCGCGCGAGTCGGTGCGCCGGGGTGCGGATATGGACCTTGCTGCCGGCCTGCGATTTGAGCGTCACGCGTTTACCATTCTGGCCGCAACAGAAGACCGCCGCGAAGGTCTGGATGCGTTTCGCAACAAGCGCAAGCCCCAGTTCAGCGGACGCTGATCTCGCTCAGACAACGACCAAACAACGATCAACTGCCCGATCACACACGGGTACCAAATCTACGAAAAGGACTATTCCATGACCGAGCAGAGCGTGCTTCTCGATATTGACCAGGGGATCGCCAAAGTTACCCTGAACCGCCCAGACAGCCTTAATAGCTTTAACGTTGAGATGCACAAACAGATGCGCGCCGCCCTCAAGAGCATTCGCAACGATGCCTCTGTGCGGGTAATGCTGTTGACCGGTAACGGCCGAGGTTTCTGTGCCGGCCAAGACCTGTCTGACCGCACCGTCAAGCCGGGCGCGCAAGTACCAGACTTGGGTATCTCCATCGAACAGTACTACAACCCGTTACTGCAAGCCCTGCGGGACCTGCCGATGCCGGTCATCTGTGCTGTAAATGGCGTAGCCGCGGGCGCAGGCGCAAATATCGCGCTGGCCTGCGACATCACACTTGCGGCTCGTTCCGCCAACTTTGTTCAGGCCTTTTGCAAAATAGGACTTATTCCCGACTGCGGCGGTACCTGGACTCTGCCGCGCGCGGTCGGAATGGCTCGTGCAAAAGGCCTGGCCTTATTGGGTGGCAAACTGAGCGCCGAAAAGGCGGAACAGTGGGGCATGATCTGGCAGTGCGTAGAAGACGACGCCCTACAAGATGAAGCCATGAACCTGGCCCGCCATTTTGCCACTCAGCCCACCAAAGGCCTGGCAATGATCAAGCGTGCCCTGCACGCAAGCGCCAATAATACGTTTGAAGAACAGTCACTGGTCGAGCGTGATCTGCAGCGCTTGGCCGGCCGCAGCGATGATTACCGTGAAGGCGTTTCCGCCTTCACGGAAAAACGCGCCCCCAAATTCACAGGAAAATAAACCATGCAGCCACTTGCCACAAACACGCCTGTTGCCATTATCGGCGCTGGCGCCATGGGCTCCGGCATTGCTCAGGTAGCCGCGCAGGCGGGCCACCAAGTGTTTTTGCTTGACCAACGGGAAGGTGCTGCCGAAGCAGGCCGTCAAAGCATCGTTCAACAACTTCAGCGGCGGGTCAATAAAGGAAAGATGGAGCAGTCCGCGTTGGATGCCCTCATCAACCGCATTACGCCGGTTAACGAACTCGACGATCTTGCCAGCGCCGGCCTGGTCATTGAAGCCATCATTGAAGACCTGGATATCAAGCGCAGCTTACTGACCAGCCTTGAGAAAGTCTGCGGCGACGACACCATTCTGGCCACCAATACGTCGTCCATCTCGGTAACGGCACTGGGCGCAAAAATGAAGCACCCCTCACGCTTGGTAGGCATGCACTTTTTTAATCCGGCGCCTTTGATGGCACTGGTGGAAGTGGTCAAAGGCCTGGCCACCAGCGATGACGTTGCCCAACGCGTTTACGCCACGGCGGCCCAATGGGGCAAGAAACCCGTAACCGCAACCTCTACCCCCGGCTTTATTGTGAATAGAGTCGCACGGCCGTTTTACGCAGAAAGCCTGCGGCTGCTTCAAGAACAGACAACAGACAGCGCCACCCTGGATGCCATCATGCGCGAGGCCGGCGGTTTCCGGATGGGCGCGTTCGAGCTGACAGATCTGATCGGGCACGACGTCAATTACGCAGTGACTTCCTCGGTGTTCAATTCCTACTACCAGGACACCCGCTTTTTACCTTCGCTGGTGCAGAAAGATCTGGTTGACGCCGGCCGTTTAGGCCGCAAGACCGGCCGGGGCTTTTACAACTACGCCGAGGGCGCGCAAAAACCCCTGCCTGCCACCGCCGAAAAAGCCAACTCCGCTGCCGATACCTTAATTGTAGAAGGCGACTCCGGCCCGCTAGCACCGTTGGTAAAACGACTGGCTGCCAGCGGCTTGAACATCATCGAACGCGATGGTCCCGGCCGCCTGCGATTTGGCGATGCCGTGCTGGCATTAACCGATGGCCGTATGGCCACCGAACGCGCGGCGAACGAAGCCTGCAACAATCTGGTGCTGCTCGACCTGGCGTTTGATTACGCCAAAACCACCCGCCTTGCCATTGCGGTTGCTGCGCAGGCGTCTGAACAAGCCAGAACCGATGCCTGCGCCCTGTTGCAAAAAACCGGCCTGGCGGTCAGCCAGATTGCCGACCGGCCAGGCCTGGTTGTTATGCGCACAGTGGCCACCCTAACCAATGAAGCCGCAGACGCGGCGCTGCACGGAGTGGCGTCTATTGACGATATTGACCTTGCCATGAAAGCCGGCCTGAACTACCCGGAAGGCCCTCTGCGCTGGAGTGACAACCTTGGGTTCAGCCTGGTGCATACCGTACTGACACACATCCAGCAGAGCTACGGCGAAGAGCGCTACCGGCCGGCCTTGCTGCTGCGGCAAAATCGTTTCGCCGAAAAAGGGTTCTATTCATGAGCAACCAACCGAACACACAAGCCCCGCAGCAGTTGGCTCAAAGCTGTGCCGACGCCATGTACCAGCGGGACGAAGCCAGCCGCAATCTGGGCATGGAAATCACCCAGGTTTCTCCCGGCAAAGCCACCGTTACCATGCCCGTGAGCAGCATCATGGTTCAGGGCCACGGTTCTTGCCACGGTGGCTACCTGTTTACCTTGGCGGATTCTGCTTTTGCCTTTGCCTGTAACAGCTACAACAAGGCCACCGTAGCATCCGGCTGCTCCATCGATTACATGCTGGGCGCCCGCGAGGGTGACCTTTTGACCGCCAGTGCGGTTGAGCAATCACGCGGCAACCGTACCGGCGTGTACGACATAACCATCACCAATCAGAACGGCCATGTGGTGGCCCTGTTTCGCGGCAAGTCCTACCAGGTGCGCGGCGAAGTCATCCAGTCGGAGAATAATCAATGAGCCATAACAAACCCCTACAAAACGCCTACATTGTTGACGCCGTTCGCACCCCCGTTGGCCGCTACGGTGGCGCTCTGGCCGCCGTGCGCGCCGACGATCTGGGCGCCATACCTATCAAAGCCTTGAAAGACCGCTATCCAGACCTGGATTGGGCCGCCATAGACGACGTGCTTTATGGCTGCGCCAACCAGGCCGGTGAAGACAACCGTGACGTAGCACGCATGTCACTGCTGCTGGCCGGTTTGCCAGTCGACGTACCGGGCGCCACCATTAACCGCCTGTGCGGATCAGGCATGGATGCCATCGGCAGCGCCGCGCGCGCCCTTCGCACCGGCGAAGCCGAGCTGATGCTGGCTGGCGGGGTGGAATCCATGTCGCGCGCACCTTTTGTGATGGGCAAAGCCGACTCAGCGTTCAGCCGTGCAGCCGAAATCTTCGACACCACCATCGGCTGGCGCTTTGTAAATCCTCTGTTGAAAAAACAGTACGGCGTTGACTCAATGCCAGAAACTGCCGAGAACGTGGCCGCCGACTTCAAAATTTCACGGGCAGACCAAGATGCCTTCGCCCTGCGCAGCCAACAGCGCACCGCAGCGGCGCAACAGGCGGGGCGTTTTAATTGTGAAATCGTGCCTGTGAGCATTCCCCGCCGCAAGCAAGACCCGCTGGTGGTGGATACCGATGAGCACCCGCGCGCCACCAGCCTGGAAAAACTCGCCAGCCTGGCCACACCGTTCCGCGAGGGCGGCAGCGTAACCGCCGGCAACGCCTCTGGCGTAAACGACGGCGCCTGCGCACTGTTGCTGGCCAGCGGCGATGCCCTGAAAAAACACAATTTGAAACCCCGTGCCCGCGTTGTAGCCATGGCAACCGCCGGCGTTGAACCGCGAATTATGGGCATGGGGCCCGCACCCGCCACTCGCAAAGTGCTGAAAACCGCAGGCCTGGAACTGGCTGACATAGACGTGATCGAGCTGAACGAAGCTTTTGCAGCCCAGGCTCTAGCGGTACTGCGCGACCTGGGCCTGCCGGACGACGCCGAACACGTTAATCCCAACGGCGGTGCCATCGCCTTGGGCCACCCGCTGGGTATGAGCGGCGCGCGCCTTGTTACCACCGCGATGAATGAACTGGAACTCCGCCACCGGCAGGGCCAGAAAGCCCGCTACGCTCTGTGCACTATGTGCATTGGTGTGGGCCAGGGCATTGCCATCATTATCGAACGCGTAGACAGCGCCGACTGATGTATCCGGCGCGCAAACCTGCGGGCCACACAGGAACTGAAGCCAACCGGTAGCAAACCGGGGCAACAAGAACAAGACAGGACAAAATAATGGATGTACCAATGCAAAAGTCGGAAACTGGACCGGATGGAAACTGCCAGCGTGGACGACTTCGCCACGAACAGCTGCAGCGTCTGCGCTGGAGCGTCTGGCATGCTTATACGAACGTGCCACACTACCGCAATGCGTTTGATGCCATTGGCCTGAAGCCGATGGACATCAACAGTTTGGAAGACATCGTCAGGATTCCGTTCACCGGAAAAGAAGACCTGCGGAATAACTATCCGTTCAAGATGTTTGCTGTGCCCATGAAAAAAGTCGTCCGGGTACACGCCTCCAGCGGCACCACCGGCAAACCCACGGTTGTGGGCTATACCCAAAGCGACATTGAAACCTGGGCCGACATAGTGGCCCGTTCCATTCGCGCCGGTGGCGGCCACGCCGGCGACAAGGTTCACATTGCCTACGGCTATGGCCTGTTCACAGGCGGCTTGGGTGCCCACTACGGCGCCGAGCGCCTGGGCTGCACCGTTATTCCCATGTCGGGTGGGCAAACCGAGAAACAAGTTCAGCTGATCAAAGACTTTGAGCCTGACATCATTATGGTCACGCCTTCTTATATGCTGAACATTGCCGACGAAATTGACCGCCAGGGCATTGACCCCAAAAAACTGCCATTGCGACTGGGCATCTTCGGTGCCGAGCCCTGGACCAATGAAATGCGTACAGAAATCGAAGACCGCCTGGGCATTCATGCGCTGGATATCTACGGTCTGTCTGAAGTGATGGGCCCGGGTGTAGGTATGGAATGCCTGGAAACCAAAGACGGCCCCACCATTTGGGAAGACCACTTCTACCCGGAAATTGTTAACCCGGAAACCGGCGAAGTGTTGCCCGACGGCGAATACGGCGAACTGGTGTTCACCTCGCTCACCAAAGTGGCCATGCCGGTACTGCGCTACCGCACCCGCGATCTTACCCGCCTGCTCCCCGGCACCGCTCGCCCCATGCGCCGCATTGACAAAATAACTGGCCGCAGCGACGACATGCTTATTATCCGCGGGGTTAACGTATTCCCCAGCCAGATTGAAGAGCAGGTGTTGAAATGCCGCGCTTTGTCGCCTCATTACGAAATCGAGGTGTACAAAAAAGGCAACCTGGACTGTGTGGATGTTCGGGTAGAACTGAAAGTTGGCGCAGAAGGCGAGAACGTCAAAGAACATACGGCCAAAGAACTGGCGCATCACATCAAATCGTATGTTGGTATCAGCACCAAAATAGACGTGCAGGACGCAGGAAGTATCAACCGCTCGGAAGGCAAAGCAAAGCGCGTATTCGACCGACGTAAAGACTGACACGGATGATTAAGCGACGCACCTCGCTCATCATTTAAATTTTGATGTTTATATAGTGATCCAAAAGCCACAACTTATTGCTAATAATTTAGTTAATAAATTCATCAAGTTAGAGATTTAACGCATCAACATGATACAGGATAATCTAGCTTGAAATTTATCCAGTATCATATAGTATAAAGACATAGCCCGTGGATCATCGCGGAGCATTGCTGTTCAACTACAACAGACAAACAAGACAGATTCGGAGAGAGTTATGTACGCACAGCTCGTTGACACCGGTACCAAGCGCCTCAAGACCCGTGAAGAGATGTCCCCCGAAGAGCGGGACTTTCAGGACAAAATAGACGCCGAAACCAAAATCGAAGCCAAAAACTGGATGCCAGACGGCTACCGGAAAACCCTGATCCGCCAGATTTCTCAGCACGCCCACTCGGAAATTGTCGGCATGCTACCAGAAGGCAACTGGGTTACCCGCGCGCCTACGTTGAAGCGCAAGCTGCAGCTGATGGCCAAAATTCAAGACGAAGCGGGCCACGGCCTGTACCTGTACAGCGCCATGGAAACCCTGGGCGCTGATCGCGATGAAGAAATTCAGAAGCTGCACGACGGCAAGGCCAAGTACTCGAGCATCTTCAACTACCCAACCCTGAACTGGGCCGATATGGGCGCCGTAGGTTGGCTTGTGGATGGCGCGGCTATCGTGAATCAGGTGGTTCTGCAGCGCACATCCTATGGCCCCTACTCCCGTGCCATGGTGCGAATCTGTAAAGAAGAGAGCTTCCACCAGCGTCAGGGCTTCCAGATTCTGCTGGACATGATGCGTCAAGGTACTCAGGCCCAGAAAGACATGGTGCAGGATGCCATCAATCGCCTGTGGTGGCCGGCGCTGATGATGTTTGGCCCACACGACGACGAATCCCCCAACTCGCAGCAGTCCATGGTGTGGAAGATCAAGCGCAAAAGTAACGACGAACTGCGCCAGATGTTCATTGACCAAACCATTCCACAGCTGGAGTTCCTCGGCTGCACCGCACCCGACCCAGACCTGAAGTGGAACGAAGAAACCGGTCACTACGACTTCGGCGCCATTGACTGGAAAGAGTTTTACGACGTACTCAAGGGCGATGGCCCGTGTAACCGTGAACGCATTTCCACACGCCGCAAAGCGATAGACGAAGGCACTTGGGTACGTGAAGCCGCCGTTGCCTACGCCGCAAAACAAAAACAACGCGCAGCCGCTTAAACAGGCGCGCGAATAGGAGAGTAATTATGTCTGAATGGCGCCTTTACGAAGTTTTCGTGCGCAGCAAGCATGGCCTTAACCACAAACATGTGGGCAGCGTGCACGCTGCTGACAATGAAATGGCCATGGAAAACGCCCGTGATCTGTACACCCGTCGCAGCGAAGGCGTGAGCATCTGGGTGGTTCCTTCTGACACCATCACGGCCTCTGCCTCAGACGAGAAAGAGATTCTGTTCGATCCGGCAGAAGACAAAGTGTATCGACACGCGTCTTTCTACAAACTGCCAGACGAAGTCGGACACATGTGAGGAGCGACCCATGACTGAACAAAAAGCTCTGCAGGATTATCTGCTCCGCCTGGCGGATTCCGACATGATTCTAAGCCAGCGCCTTTGCGAACTGTGTGGCAAAGCCCCGGCGATAGAAGAAGAAATGGCCATAATGAACGTCGGGTTAGACTTGGTTGGCCAAGCGCGCAACTGGTACGAGTACGCCGCCGAACTGATTGACGACGGCCGTGACGCCGACAAACTGTGCTTCCTGCGGGACGCTCTCGACTATCGCAACCTACTATTGGTTGAGCAGCCGAATGAAGACTACGCAGTCACCATGGCGCGCCAGTTTTTCTTCGACGTGTGGCACTACTTCATTCTGAAAAACTTGGTAAATGCCAGCGATGAGCGCATTGCTAACATCGCCGCGAAAGCCGTCAAAGAAGCCACCTATCACTTGCGCCGCTCGTCAGAGTGGGTCAAGCGCATGGGCGACGGTACCGAAGAAAGCCACCGCCGCATTCAGGAAGCGTTTGATCTGCTGTGGCGCTTCACTGGCGAACTGGTGACGCCAGACGAAACAGATCACGCCATGTTCAAGGCCGGCATTGGCCCGGATCCAGAGAAACTGAAGCAAGACTGGTTTGGCATGGTGCGCGAAGTGGCAGCCCAAGCCACCCTGAAAACTGGCGCGGAAGACGCCTGGATGTATATGGGCGGCAAAAGCGGCGTTCACACCGAACACCTGGGGTTTATCCTGGCCGAGATGCAGTTTTTGCCTCGCGCCTACCCGGATGCGACCACCTGGTAAGTCTTTTTGTTAAAGGGAGCACATCCGGTGAATGAACGTGAACCATCGTCTGTAGACCTGCTGATTGCCAGCGACCGGGTACCGGCCAAAGCCCACCCCGAACTGCTGACAGAAGACGCAATCTGGGCACTGCTGGATAACGTCAAAGATCCGGAAGTGCCCGCTGTCAGCGTGATAGAGCTGGGGATTATTCGCGCCCTGAGTTGGGACGGCAAACATCTGAGTATTGATGTCACGCCCACCTACTCCGGTTGCCCTGCCACCGAGCTGATCGAAGAACTGATTGCCGAAGCCTTGCGCGCCGCTGGCATCCGCGACCCACACATTAATCGCGTGTTAACCCCAGCCTGGAGTACAGACTGGATAACGGACGTGGGCCGGGAAAAACTCCGGGTATATGGCATAGCACCGCCCCAGGGTAATGCCAGCAAAATGAGCCTGCTGGGCGCTAACGAAGTCATCACCTGCCCATTTTGTGACAGTAAGCACACCGAACGAGTCAGCGAATTCGGTTCTACAGCCTGCAAGGCGCTTTACCGCTGCCGCGACTGCCTTGAACCCTTCGACTATTTCAAATGCATATAGAGCCGATACGCCATGAATAAATTCTACTCACTGGCCCTCAAAGAGGTCAGGCCGGAAACAAGAAACGCCGTATCCCTGAGCTTTGACCTGCCTACCGACGTGGCAGAAAAATTCAAGTACAAGCAGGGTCAGCACCTGGTGGTGCGCACTAAAGTAGACGGCGAAGAAGTGCGCCGCACCTACTCCATTTGTTCCAGCGTGAATGATCAAGAACTGCGTATTGCCATCAAACGTGTACCCGGTGGCGTATTTTCCAGTTTTGCTAACGACCTTTTGAAGCCCGGATCCGTTCTGGACGTTATGCCGCCGCAAGGCCATTTCTCCGTTGAGCTGGACCCAGAGAGGAAAGGCAACTACCTGGCGGTCGCCGCCGGCAGTGGCATCACGCCTATTCTGTCCATTATTAAAACCACTCTGGAAACCGAGCCCAGAAGCGAGTTCACCCTGTTCTACGGCAACAAAGGCACCAGCAGCACCATGTTCCGTGACCATCTGCAGGATCTGAAAAACGAATACATGACCCGTTTCAATCTGGTGTACATCTTCACCCGCGAAGAACAGGATATCGATCTTTACAACGGCCGCATTGACTCAGACAAGTGCGACCGGTTGTTCGACCACTGGATCGACGCCAAGAACCTGACCGCTGCCTTTCTTTGCGGCCCCCAGATGATGACCGAAACCGTGCGCGATTCACTGGCGCGCCACGGCATGGACAAATCGAAAGTTCACTACGAACTCTTTACGCCCGCCGGTGGTGTGCCTAAGGCACGCAAAGACCGCGCTGAAACCAAAGTCGACCTGCAAGCTGTCAGCGTTGTTACGGTAAAAGCCGATGGCCGCTCCCTGACTTTCGACCTGGTGCGCGATACCAAGAGCATTCTTCAGGCAGGTAACGACGAAGGCGCCGACCTGCCCTACTCGTGCCAAGCCGGCGTGTGTTCAACCTGCCGCGCCAAGGTCATTGAGGGCGAAGTGGAAATGGACCAGAACTTTGCGCTAGAGGATTACGAAGTGGCAGCAGGCTACGTGTTGTCATGCCAGTGCTACCCCGTCAGCGACAAGGTCGTTCTTGACTACGACGAAATGTAATTCTGGAGTTTTCATAAATGTCAGTTCTTAAAAGCTTTATTTCCGGTAAGTGGGTTGGTGAACGGCAGGCCAAAGCCCTTCCCAGCGCCATCAACGGCGAGATCGTGGCGCACACGCACGACGACACCCTGGACTTCAAAGAAGCCGCGGAATACGGCCGCAAAGTCGGTGGCAAAAACCTGCTGGCCATGGATTTCCAGGAACGTGCTCTGGCGCTCAAAGCCATGGCGATGTACCTGCAGGAGCACAAGAAAGAGCTGTACGCGATGTCTATGCACACCGGTTCCAGCAAAGCGGATAACGGCTTCGACATCGACGGCGGTTTTGGCACTATGTTTTCCTACGCCAGTATGGGCCGCCGCGAGCTGCCGTCTGGCAACGTAGTGCACGAAGGCCCGGTAACGCAGTTGGGCAAAAACAACCACTTCGCCGGCACCCACATTCTGGTGCCCCGTGGTGGTGTTGCCCTGCACATCAACGCCTACAACTTCCCGGTGTGGGGTATGCTGGAAAAGTTTGCGCCAACCTTTCTGGCGGGTATGCCTTCCATTGTTAAGCCGGCCACCTCCACTTGCTACGTAACCGAACTGGCCGTGCGCCTGATGCACGAATCCGGTGCTTTGCCAGAGGGCAGCCTGCAGCTGATCATAGGCAGTACCGGCGACCTGTTCGAGCACCTGCAAGAGCAGGATGTGGTGACGTTTACCGGTTCGGCAAAAACCGCACGCATGTTGCGTAACCACCCAAACATTGTCCAGCGCTCGATTCCGTTCAACGCCGAAGCCGACTCGCTGAACAGCGCGGTTCTGGCCCCGGATGTTACCCCGGAACACGAAGAATTCGATCTGTTTGTACGTGAAATCGGCCGCGAAATGACCGCTAAAGCCGGCCAGAAGTGCACCGCGATTCGCCGGGTTATGGTTCCACAAAACCAAGTGCAAGCCGTGTGCAATAAGCTTAAAGAACGGCTGCTGAAGATTACCGTCGGCGACCCTTCCGTTGAAGGCGTGCGCATGGGTGCTCTGGCGTCCATGGATCAACTGGAAGACGTGAAAGCCAACATCCAGGAACTGCTGAAAACCAGCGAACTGGTGATCGGCGGAGACGGCAGTTTCAAGCCCACCGGCGAGGGCACCGACAAAGGCGCGTTTATCGAACCGCACCTGCTGCTGTGCCGTAACCCGGAAAACGGTTGTGGTGCCCACGACATTGAGGCCTTCGGCCCGGTTGCCACCATTATTCCCTACAACACCCTGGACGACATGGTGGAACTGGTCGCCAAGGGCCGCGGCTCACTGGTGACCACAGTCACCACCCGTGATCCTGCGATCATTGCCAAACTGGCACCGGCACTGGCCGCCTATCACGGCCGCCTGCACCTGCTGGACGCGGAAGCGGCAAAAGAATCCACCGGCCACGGTTCTCCCCTGCCCATGTTGAAACACGGCGGCCCAGGTCGTGCTGGTGGCGGTGAAGAACTCGGTGGCATTCGCGCGGTGCATCACTACCTGCAGCGCACAGCTATTCAGGGCTCGCCCACCATGCTGGCAGCGGTCACCGGCGAATACGTTCGCGGTGCCAAGCTGATTGAAAACGACGTGCATCCGTTCCGCCGTCCTTTCGAAGACCTGCAGATTTGTGAATCGCTGCTAACACACCGCCGTACCGTCACCGAAGCAGATCTGGTGAACTTTGGCTGTTTGTCCGGCGACCACTTCTACATGCACTTTGATGAAATCGCGGCCCGCGAAAGCCAGTTCGGCAAGCGTATTGCACACGGCTATTTTGTGCTGTCTGCTGCAGCAGGTCTGTTCGTGTATCCAGGCGAAGGCCCGGTGTTGGCGAACTACGGCCTGGACACCCTGCGCTTTATCGAACCGGTAGCACCGGGCGATACCATTCGTGCCCGCCTTACCTGCAAACGCAAGATTGATCAGGGCCGGATGTCACCAGATGGCCATCCACAAGGCGTGGTGGTGTGGGATGTTCAGGTCACCAATCAAGACGACGTGCTGGTTGCCAGCTATGACATTTTGACCCTGGTTGCGAAAAAGCCGGAGTAGCTTATCCGGCCATAAAAAAACCGCCAGCAGCGTTCAGCTCTGGCGGTTTTTTTGTATCATTGGACGCTGGGCTTTAAACTGCGCCACTCTGGCACATCCTTCCGGACGCATCAACACTTGAGGATAACTACAATGAAAAAACTCGCGTTGAATACACTGGTGCTTGGCCTTTCCCTATCGTTGGGTAGTACGGTTTTTGCGTCTGAATTTACCAACATGGATCCGATTACTCTGCGCTTGGCTCACGTGGTCAATGAACAGGATGGCTTTCATATTGCAGCCGTCAAATTTCAGGATTTGGTAGCAGAGCGAACCGAAGGTGCGGTGAACATCGAACTTTATCCTAACGCTTCGCTAGGTGACGAGCGCACCCTGCTGGAAGGTATGCAAATTGGCACCGTTGATATGGGCGTGATCACTAACGGCCCGGTCGCTAACTTTGTCGAAGAAATGGCGGTTTTTGAGCTGCCGTTTTTGTTTCCTTCACCGCAAGCCGCTTACGATGTGCTCGACGGCCCCATTGGTCAGGAACTGCTCGACAAGCTTTCCGAGGTCAACCTGAAAGGTCTGGCCTACGCCGAACGCGGCTTTCGTAATTTGACCAACAGCGAGCGCCCGGTCAACACACCAGAAGACATAAAAGGCCTGCGTATTCGCGTAATGGAAAATCCGGTGTATGTGGACACCTTCCGCGCATTGGGTGCCAACGCCATTCCGATGGCGTGGACGGAAGCCTTGACCGCCATGCAGCAAAACACCATTGATGGACAAGAAAATCCCGCCAATGTCATTCATTCCTTCAAGCTCTACGAAACCCAGGATTATATGACCCTCTCACGGCATACCTACGCCCCGGCCATCTTCGTGATGGGTATGCCGGTCTGGAACAAGCTTCCAGAAGCGGCACAGGCTGTGGTCGTCCAGGCCGCCCAGGAAGCCGCCGAACATGAGCGCCGGGTAAACGCCGAGATGGAATCCCAGCAACTGGCTGAACTGCGCGAAGCCGGCATGCAGATTAACGACACTCCAGATATAAAGGCGTTTCAAGCCGCCGTAGTGCCAGTATATGAGAAGTACGCTGAACAGTTCGGTGATTACCTGCCACGTATTCTGGAGGCGCTCAAGTAAGTGACCATCACAACCCAATCGCTTTTAAAGCCACTAAAGCGAATTGAGCAAGGGCTGGATGCGATCATCCAACCCTTGGTCTTTGCGGGCATGGCGGCGCTGATTGGGGTGATTACCCTGCAGATTATCTCCCGAGTGATGTTCAGCGCAGTCGGCTGGACCGAAGAAGTCGCTCGTTTTCTGTTGGTGTGGATCACTTTTTTTGCAGGCACCCTGGCTTTTCAGCGTGGCCGGCACATCGCCGTAACATTTGCCGTAGACGCTCTGCCCGTGCGCCTGCGACAAGCCGCGCGCATTGCCGGCACCCTGGCGGTATTGGCCTTTATGGTGGCACTGGTAGTGATCGGCTATCGTTATATGCAAGTTCAGAGCTTTCAGAAATCTGCCTCGTTAAGGCTCTCTATGACCTACGTTTACGCCGTGATTCCGCTCTGCGCGGCCGTGATGAGTTGGTACGCTTTGGTCGATCTGTTGGAGCTTTTAATAGATGGCGAGCGTGAGGAACCCGTTCCATGACGCTGCTGCTGTTCGGTCTGTTCTTCGCGCTGATGCTGCTCGGTATACCTATTGCCCTGGCGATCGGTGCCAGCACCATGATCGCGCTCAGCCAGGCTGGGGTCCCTTTGATGGTGGTTACCCAGCAGATGTTTCAGGGCATCAATTCTTTTGCCTTGGTGGCCATTCCCATGTTCATACTGGCCGGCGACCTGATGGCTCAAGGCAAAGTGAGCGAGAGGCTCGTCAACTTTGCCAACTCTCTGTTCGGCTTTCTACGGGGAGGCTTATCGGTCGTGTCGGTGATGGCAGGAATGTTCTTCGCAGCAATTTCAGGCTCCGGGGCGGCGACCACAGCGGCGGTGGGAGCAAGTCTGGTGCCGGAGTTACGCAAAAAAGGTTATGACCCCGCGTCTGCTGCCAGCCTGATTGCCGCAAGCGGTACAATCGGAGTGGTCATCCCGCCGTCCGTGCCCATGATTATTTATGCAGTAATTGCCCAGCAATCGGTATCTGAGCTGTTCCTGAACGGCTTTTTGCCAGGGCTAGCCATGGGGATGGGGCTGATGGCAATTGCCATTACCCAAGCCTACAAGCGCCAGTATCCCAAAGGCACGCCTTTCTCCCTGGCCACCATCTGGCGCACATTAAAAAGCGCGAGTTGGGGGCTGATGACGCCAGTCATCATTCTGGGAGGCATATTCTCGGGAATCTTCACGCCCAGTGAAGCCGCGGTGGTGGCTGTCAACTACGCGTTGCTGGTCTCGCTGTTCATTTACCGCGACCTCAAGCTAAGCGATGTGTATCGCATTTTGATTCGCTCGGCAATTACCACCTCGGTGATCATGCTTGTGATCGCCACCTCGGCGGTGCTGAGCTGGACGCTATCCAGCTGGCAGGTGCCCGGCGCTATTGCTGAAGCGGTGCTGTCTATCTCCGCCAACCCTTACGTGATCATGCTGTTAGTGGTGGGCATAATCCTGCTGACCGGTGTATTTCTCGAGACGGCCAGCGCATTGATTATTCTAACGCCGGTTTTGCTGCCGCTGGTGCTTCAACTGGGCATTGACCCGATTCATTTTGGCCTGATCATCGTGGTCGGGTTGGCGATCGGAATGATCACCCCACCGGTAGCGATCAACCTTTATGTGGCGTCCTCGATCACTCAGCTGCCTTTGGAGCGCATCACTCGGGCAATCATCCCTTACTTGCTGGGGTTGATCAGCGTGCTGCTAATGGTCGTGTATATTCCTATTCTGGCCGGCTGGTCAGGGCCTTACATACCCAAATAAGCCTCGCGCACTTTCTCGTTGCTCAACAACTCACGGCCAGAACCTTCCACCACTACGCGGCCCGTTTCCAGTACATAGCCTCGATCGGCCAGCGCCAGCGCCTGGGAGGCGTTCTGCTCTACCAAAAAGATGGTCATGCCTTCGTTTTTGAGCTCTTTGATGATATTGAAAATTTCTTCAATAATCAGCGGTGCAAGCCCCATGCTGGGCTCGTCTAGCAGCAACAGTCTGGGCTTTGCCATCAGCGCCCGGCCCATGGCCAGCATCTGCTGCTGGCCGCCAGACAGTTCGCCCGCCAGGTTGCGGCGTTTCTGGCGCAGTATGGGAAACTTCTCGTACATGCGCTCGATGTCGTCTTCCACTTCGGGGCTACGGCCACGGGTATAAGCGCCCAATAGCAAGTTATCTTCAACGCTCAGATCTTTGAACACCTGGCGGCCTTCAGGCACCTGCACGATGCCGTTGGCAACCCGCTGATCGGTCGGTATCTTTAGCAGATCTTTGCCTTCAAAGGTGATGCTGCCGGCGTCTGTCGGTTGCAGCCCGGAAATGGTCATCAGCAATGTGGACTTGCCGGCACCGTTGGCGCCCACCAGTGACACAATCTCACCGCTGTTGATGCGGATATCAACGCCATGGAGTGCTTCAATCTGGCCGTAGGAGGTCTTCAGGCCCTTGATCGTGAGCATCTCCTCGGCAGCGTGCTGCGCAGTTCGGCGTGGCGCGTGACGCAACCCCAGGCCACCCAGGCGCTCCGGTGTGTAACTCACGATACGGTGCCGCAGCTCACGGAACTCATACCGCACCCGCTCGCCAAACAGCGGATCATTGGCCTGGTCACGGGATTCGGTAATCAGGCGCCAGTCGTCTTCACTGAGGAGCTTGCGCGCCCGCGGGATAACCACGCCTTCCTCTTTTTTAATGTGCTTGCGCAAGGCTTCAGTAAACCGTGCCAGCGCATGGCTAAATTCCTCACGGCCGTCGGGCCAGCGCTCCATGCACACCATCAACAGATGACGCAGCTCGTTGATTTTCTGGTCACCAATTACGTAACCATGAGCGAGCTTGTCTAGCAGCGGCTTGGTTTCCGGCGACTTTTCTCCCAACAGTCGATACAACACGATCTCAGCAGGGGAGCTGTGAACACGTCGGGCGAAGTGCTGAATGTAGTCGAAAATATTGTTGTACAGCGTTTCATCAGGCTGCTGTTCGTTGATGTTCATATCGTGCTGAAGCTGGTCCAGCAAATCCAGTATGCGCCACAAGGCCTGGTGTTCCTGCACGATGGTGCTGATGGCCTGCACACTGAAACTGTCTTCAGGCGCCGTGTTGGTCGGTGTTTGTGTCATTGTCATTATTCCTCGCTCCGTTTAACCGCCCAAGTAAGCTGCGATCACGTCCGGATTAGCACGAATCTGTTCCGGTGTGCCTTCCGCCAGCACACGCCCGTAATTAAGCACCAGTAAACGGTCGGAAATGTTCATTACCAACTTCATGTCGTGCTCTACCAACATCACGGTAATGCCCTGCTCGGCAATCTTGCGGATTAACGCCTCCAATGCGGTGGTTTCCACTGCGTTCAAGCCAGCTGCGGGCTCATCCAGAAGGATAATTTTCGGCTCTGCCGCCAACGCGCGGGCAATCTCCAGTCGTTTCAGTGCACCGTAAGGCATTGCCGAAGCTTCAGCATTGACATACTCGCCACAACCCACAAACTCCATCAGTTCGGCGGATTTGGCTTGGGCGGCTTTTTCACCCCGGGTCAGCGCCGGCAAGCGGAAAAGCGTGGTCAGCAGATTGCTTTTCAGGGTCAGGTGACGGCCCAGCATCACGTTTTCAATCGCCGACATATTCATGCAAATCTGCATCTGCTGAAAGGTACGGCACATACCTCGCTCTGCGAGCTGGCTGGGCTCCAGTTTCGCGATGCTTTCGCCGTTCAGCTTTACGTCGCCCCCCGTGGGCGTATACAGACCGGTAATCAGGTTGAACAGCGTGGTTTTGCCAGCGCCATTCGGCCCAATCACCGAATACACTTGTCCCGCGTCTACCGCGAAGCTCACGCCTTCTACAGCATGCACACCGCCAAACGCCTTGGACAGGTTATTCACTTCCACCAGAGCCGTCATGCGTCACCTCCGGCGGACTTTGAGCGTCGTTTTGCCAGGAAATTAGCCACCGTTGGAAGCAGCCCTTTGGGCATGAAAATCATCGTCAGCATCAGAATCAAACCAAACAGCACCATCTCAAACTCTTGAAAATCAGCCAGCACTTGCGGCAGTAACTCCAGCACCACAGCGCCAATGATCACCCCTATGGTTGACCCCATGCCGCCCAGCACCACCATCGTGATCAACAAAATGGAAAACTCAAAACCTGCCACTGCGGGCGTTATAAAGCCCTGAAAATGCGCGTAAAGCGCACCCATTACGCTGGCGTAAACTGCCGAGATAACAAACACCAGGCTCTTGTACTTCGTGGTGTTAACACCCACCACGCTGGCTGCCACCTCTGAGCCGTGTACCGAGCGCAAGGCGCGACCGATAGGCGAGTCAATCAGGTTCTGTGCCAGCCAGACGGCGACCAACAGCACCACGCCTGCAAAAAGGTACCAGGCCAGATCACCGCTGATATCCATGCCAAACAGGGAGTATTGGCCAAATGGGCTAAGCTCCCAGCCAAACACATCAAAGGCAGGCACCGGCATACCATCCGGCCCACCCGTCATCTCCCGCTCATTATTCAAAATGATGGCAATAATGAAGCCCACGGCGAGGGTTGCCATAGATAGGTAATGGCCTTTCAGGCGCAGAATCGGGCGGCCGACCACCCAGGCAATAATGCCCACACCAAAAGCGCCAACAATCAGCGCCGGTATGGCAGACCAGCCATAATGACTGGTCATGATCGCGCTGAAATAGGCACCCAGACCAAAAAAGCCAGCATGCCCCAGGCTGATTTGGCCGGCAAAGCCTACTAGCAGGTTAAGCCCCACCACGGCACCGGCAATCAACGCGATTTGCGTGGCCAGGCTGTAATGAAACGGGTTGGAAATGAACAAAGGCAAAGCAAAAACCACAATGGCCAAAAACACCAAGCCCTTCAAACGGAATTCGGAGAGTTTCGCGACCATCACACCCGCTCCACAACTTTGGCGCCAAACAGGCCCCGGGGCATGAAGAACAACACCAGCAGAATCATCGAGAAGGCCACCGCGTCTTTGTAATCAGACGACAGATAGCCCGCGGCCATGGCCTCAACCACGCCCAACGCCAAACCACCCACAACGGCGCCCACACCACTGCCCAGGCCGCCAATGGCCGCTGCCACAAAGCCTTTCAAACCAAGGATGATGCCAATATCGTAAGAAGTGAACGTAATAGGAGCGACCACAATGCCGGCGATTGAACCCAGCAGTGCAGACACCATGAACGCCAGCATCAGCACCATCTGGGTGCGAATACCCACCAGGCGGGCGGCGTCTTTGTTCATGGAAGTGGCAAGAATCGCTTTACCGGTCATGGTGCGGGTGAAGAAATACACCAATACCGCTACCAGCACCGCACCCACGCCCAGCACCCACAGACTTTGACTGTTCAGTACAGCGCCAAATACTTCAATCGGTTCGTCGCCGCTGAAGTTAGGCATCACGTGGTACTTTTTGCCCCAGACTAATTGAGCCAGACCACGGATAAAAATAGACGCGCCGATGGTAATAATGATCAGCGTGACAACGTTCGCATCTTTTGCCGGTGCAATCGCCAGGCGCTGCAGGGCAATACCCATAAGACCCGCAAGAACAACCGCCAACACGATGGCAAGCAACATCGGCACACCCATGGCCGTTAAAGACACGGTCGCCATACCACCAATCATCAAAAATTCGCCCTGGGCGAAGTTGATAACATGATTGGCGTTATAAATAAGGGTAAAGCCCAAAGCGATCAGGGCGTAAGTAGCACCAATGGTGATACCGGTAAACAGATATTGCAGAAATTCGGAGAACATAATCGGGTCCGCTCGCGCAGCGGCCAACTACCGCCCCTAAGGGCGGCAGTTGGCCTGTGGTACGGATGAGAAAGGTTTAGTTGACCAGCTTCCAACTGCCATTCTGGACTTCCAGAATGCGGAATGAATCAGCAGTAAGGCCGTTATGGTCATCGGCAGACATATTGTAGGTGCCGGTTACGCCTACGTGGCCCTGAATATTTTCAAGTGCATCGCGAACGGCTTCTTTATCTGTCGTACCGGCTTTTTCGATGGCTTGTACTGCCAACATCAGGCCGTCATAGGCATAGGCACCAAAGGTAGATACCTTTGCGTTCCAGCGAGCTTCGTATTCGCTTTTATACGCTTCTACAATCGGTTTCTGAAGGTCGGAATCCGGCAGTGAGTCTGGAACCAGCAAAGGCGATGCGGGCAACCTCAGACCTTCGGCGCTGTCGCCGGCAAGTTCAAGGAAACCGTCAGAGGCAACACCGTGGGACTGATAGAAAGGCAGATCAATACCCAACTGCGCGTAGTTACGGGTCACAATGGCCGGGCCCTGGCCAAAACCGAAGTTCAGAATGGTTTGAACACCGTCGGTACCGCGGATATTGGTCAGCTGCGCGGTCATGTCGGTGTCTGAGCCACCGTAGGTTTCGTCCGCAACCACTTCAATCGTGCCCATCTCCTTGGCCACCGCAAGGGTTTGCTCGCGACCGGAACTGCCAAAGCCACCGGTACCGGAAATCAGACCAATTTTGGTCAAACCACGGGACTTCATATCATCCAAAATACGCTCTGCTGCCATGCGGTCAGACTGCGGCGTTTTGAATACCCACTTTTTCACCGGCGTTGTAATAACCGTAGCGCCTGCCAGCGAGATGAAAGGAATCTGGGCCTGCTCAATCATCGGCACAGCGGCCATGGTGGCACCGGTTGTACTTCCGCCGACAATAATATCTACACGGTCTGAACGAATCAGCCGGCTCGCGAAGTTACGAGCTTTAGACGCATTGCCGGCGTCATCGTAGTGGATCAACTCAAGTTGGCGGCCAAGTACCCCGCCTTCTTCATTGATTTTCTCGACGTACATTTCCAGGGTTTTGAGCTCCGGGTCACCCAGAAAGGATGCAGGGCCGGTCACTGATAAAAAAGATCCAATGCGGATGGGATCGGCAGCCTGGGCACTCATCGCCAACAGTCCAGCTGCTGTGATGGCTAAAAATTTCTTCGTATAATGAGCCAGTGTTCCATTCATTGTTTTTTTCTCCACAGAATAAGGCCGGAATCATTTTGTTTTTATGCGTTTGATTTACTGACTATTACAACGAGTTCTCAAGACAGAGCTGGGCATTTTCGCATCACTTATCCCCCCACCTGAAAGCCTCCCTCATTAATGATATATAGCAGCCATCTTGCTCCAAAAACAGCGCTCACAACACAGTGCCAGTCAAATGCGATACCAACAATATGTGTAATTAGAAAATATTGTATCATTACGTCGATGTCAACTGCGGCGGCCGTACTGGCCGCTGTTTTTTTGACCGCCAACATCAGTTTAGATGAATGCTCACAAAGTGCTCAATGTTCACAAAGTGCTCGATGGTGAACTGGCCCGCCGCCTTTACCTGATGACACCAGAGAGATAAGGTTCATTCCTCGCAATATTAAGCACTCTGATAGCGCCGAACGCTGCCGGAAAATCCTTTAAGAGAAGAACATGTCAGCAAAAAGTCAGCTTGCCAGTCTGATACAGGAATTTCAGCAACAACGCCCGGTCCGTGCAGGTTCGCTGATCATTACCATTTACGGCGATGTTATCCAGCCGCGCGGCGGTAATGTGTGGTTAGGCAGCTTGATGAAGCTGGTCGCGCCTATGGGCATTAACGAGCGCCTGGTCAGAACGTCGGTTTACCGGTTGGTGCAAGAAAGCTGGTTGCAGGCTGAAAAGGTGGGTCGCTGCAGTTATTACAGCATAACCGGGGACGGCCTCAGGCGTTTCCGGCAGGCGTTTGAGCAGGTTTACAGTATTGGTGACGACGACTGGAACGGCGGTTGGTGCCTGACATTACTGAATCAGCTTGAACCTGAACTGCGGCTAAAAGTGCGCGAAGAGCTCAAATGGCTGGGCTTTGGCAATCTGTCACCCACCATCATGCAGCACCCGCGTTTCAAGCCCGAGCAATTAACCCCGTTATTGCAAGAATGGGGCGCATCGGATGACGCCATTGTGATGCAAACCCACCCAATAGAACCGCGCAATTCAAAAGCGCTGCGCAGACAGGTTAAAGAAAGCTGGAATCTGGATGAACTGGGTTTGCGCTACAAACGCTTCTTGGAAAAATTCCGCCCGCTATGGCGGGAGCTTAACCATAAGGACAACCTCAGCCCCGAAGACTGTCTGGCCGCACGGCTTCTGCTGATTCACGAATACCGAAAAATACTGCTGCGCGACCCTTTTCTGCCTGACGAGCTATTGCCAAGTGACTGGGAAGGGCGCAGCGCCAAGCAGCTGTGCCGAAACCTTTACCTCGCAATGTACGCGCGCTCTGACGAATTCCTGGCCTGCGATCTGGAAAATGCATCCGGCCCGCTGCCTGTCCCGGGGGCTGGGTTCTATCGCCGCTTTGGGGGGTTAGAGCCGTAAAATCAAGCCTTCTACCCTCGTATTTAAGGCGACAATGTTCGCTCAAAATGCCACTTCCGGGTCAGCCCAAACAGCCCAAACAGCCCAAGAACGTAGACGATAGTCTAATAAACAAAAAATAGTGGTTGAATTATGTACGCTTGGTAACTAACTTAGTGTCCGAGACTGACAACAATAAAACAATATGTGGAGCTAACAACAATGCAAAGTAACAAACCTAATATTACCAGTCCCTTTACTATGCGCCGTCTTGCGGTGGGTGTAGGCAGCGCTT
>NZ_AAXY01000005.1 GCF_000169375.1 Marinobacter sp. ELB17 | reverse complement strand
AACACGGGGCAGCGCCGGCCAGCTGCAAGTGAAGTCGAATGCACAACTTAAACCCAGTCAATTAATGTCTTGACTCAGGGGTCCACCACACTTCGCCCAGCTGGTAATCAACCAGGTGGGTTTTTACGCCCATGGACTCGAAGAACGCCTGGGTTTTGTCGATAGCGCGGTCCAGGTTATGCAGGGCGGTGAGTTCGTGGCCCAGCATGTGGGTGGGCCCAGTCTTGCGGCACACCGCTGTCAATCAATCCATTCAGGGCCAGGGTGGCGGTCCACATCAGGCTGGCGCGCACCTGGTAGTTTTCAGGTTCGGCCAGGCACTGGGGACCAATCTCGATCAGCGTTTGCAGCAAGCCTTCGGAAAAACGATCCTGCACCGGCGACTGGCAGGGTCAGCACCGCGCCAAACGGCAAGGCTTTATCTACGTTGTTGCCGCCTTGCAGCAAGATGTCCCACTCATCGCGCTTCAAACAGCGCGGCAAATGCGGGTGGGATTGTGAAAATCAAAATTGTTCATGGATAATCTCTTTTGTGGGGCTCAGTATGCGACCGGTCTACTTGGAGGCACCAACACTTTTGCTGTTTTTCGTGATGTTTTTGTGAGGCTTCAGCGGATGATTTGCGGTTTTCACGCATCCGCGTAGGGACATAAAGACTGTGCTGGCCCCGCCGGACCTTGCAAAGTATTTCAGCTTTTGTAACCTGCTCACGGGTTTAATGTTCACTAGGGCCTTATACTGTGGTTTGATTCAAAAACCACGAAAGAATCAACGACCACATTTTTCCGAATGAAGTGGTGGATGCAAAAGGTTATGCCGGCTGCTTTGGTGTTTACGCCCAATCGACCGTTTCACGATGCATCACCGGGCCGGTAGTACGGCTCTGAGGAACTGGCTTTGAACGATTATCAATTGGGCAGTACGGTTGTGGTTGTGAGTCTCGACAAACTGGTTGCCAAGCTGGACGATGCTATTCGGGCGCTGGAACAAAGCGAATCTCTGGCGAAGTTTGGCAAATTGCCCAGGGTATTTGGTACCGCCCGCCGGGTGCTGCTTCAGCCGGGTGGCTGTGAAGCCGTCGAGGCGCGTATTCAGCGCATTGAGCAGGCAGGCGTTTTTGAGGGTACGGATTGGGCCGAACCGGGCCTTTTGGTGCCGGCTTTGACCACCTATTCGCTGCAAAGCACAAATGCCGATACGGTTGTGATTGAGGCGTTCAGCGAATTACGGTTGCTGGCAGTGGTGCGCGAATCCTATCTGCACCCGGCGGTGTCTGCTGCTGAGGCAAGGCATTATCTGATTCAGGTGTTGGCGATTAACCTTGGTCTTCTGTTTGGGATGACCGGCGAAGCCGAACGCGAACAGGGCGAATTGTCGTTAATCAGCGAAGCCGTGGTGCAATATGTGGCTCAGAACATCGGCTACGAGCATGTGATTGAAAATCTGATTGAGGAAATCTGGCGCATCTTGCAGCAGCGGCCCATTCGCGTGTCGGGTGTTCGCAAGATGATCACCCAAATTGCCATTTGTCGCGCAGACCCGAATGTGGACTTGGGCGCAGCCGGCGGCGGTGCTGAACGTTTGATTAGTAGCCTGTATGGCCCCACGCGGGCGTGCAGTGAAGACCCGGGAATAGTGGTTTACGAACAGCGCCTGCAGGCGATGGACGCGCAAAATCTGCAAAATGAAGCCACCGGCTTCGCCCGCTCGATGCACGATACGGGTCTTGTGTCGCCGTATCACGCCAGCTTTGTACGCTTTATTATGGATGAAGGTCAGGATGCGCTGCTGAGCGCGGCTTTGGGGCTTTCCAGTACCGGCCGAGACTGTTTGTTGTGTTACCGGGAATTGGTGCACACGCTGATTACCGAAGGCATTTTCGCTGAGACCGCCCAAGGCCTTTACGGCTTGGCGTTGCTACTGGAGCGTGGAATTCTTTACCAGCCGCCGGTTGCGCCTGCGCTTTGGCGACAGGCCAAGCTATCGCTAAGCCCGGAGGCCCGCGAACGCCTGCAGTTGGCCTATGGCTATCAGCCCCAGGCCAATGCCTGGTTGATTCAGGGTGTGTTGAACATGCTGGGCCAGCCTTTGGGCGTGGGCCAGGGTAACAACCCGACTTGCCAGTCGGCACGGGCATTGTCTATGTGGGCCTATAACGACCCGGACTATCTATTGCAGATGGTGACCTGGGCTGCGCGGGATAACGAAATTGTTATGCACTTTGAAGGTGTTCCGGTGTCGTCGGCGCGCAGTGCCGCCGGGCTTGCCGCCGAGGTAACGTTTGATCTGGACCCGGTGTCGCTGGTGGTGGTGCCCCATCTGGACCGCATCTACGTGGAAATGGGGCGCTTGTGCATTGGCCGCGAGGGTGACCCTCATCGTTGGGTGAATCCTGAGTTCCACGGCTGGTCTGCCGGCCGTGGCTTTGCCATTAACGTAGATGTAGCCACCGGAAATCTGGACAACCTGGACGAGTTTTTACGGCATTTTTACGCCAGTTATCACCCCTATTACAACGGCAATCAGCCGTTGATTCACCCCCAGCCAGCAGGCATAGCGGTAACTGACAGAGCCGGGCGCTTTATTGGCTGGCACGCGATTACGATTCTGCGGGTAGCGCTAGACCCGGAAGGGCAAATGCGGGCTTACTTCTACAACCCGAATAACGACAGCGGGCAAGACTGGGGCGACGGCGTGCTAGTGAGTACATCCGGCTGTGGTGAGCGTTTTGGTGAGGGTTCATTGCTGTTCGAAGCGTTTGCATCGCGGCTGTATATTTTTCACTTCGATCCCCTGGAGCGGGGAGAACTGGCAGATGTAGACCAGGAAGAACTTCAGCGGGTAGTCGAGCGGATTTACCGTAGTTGGGGAGCGAGCCGTTTACCGGCAGCACTGCAGGCCGAACCACCGGTTTAATGTCAGCCCCTCGCTGTCAGGCGCGGGGCTTCAGAATCCCGCCTATGGCACCACTGCGTAAGCCACGATTTCCACCAGCATTTCTGCGCGGGCAAAGCCGGACACAATAATGGCCGCGCGGTTGGGGAAAGGCTCGGCGACAAACGTAGCGTATTCGCGATTTACCGCGGCCAGGTCATCCCGGTCGGTCACATAGATAAGCACTTGGGTAAGGTTGGCAACGCTGGTGCCGGCGCTTTCCAGGGTGTGCTTCAGGTTAGCCAGGGTCTGCTTGATTTGCGGCTCTATACCGCCATCCACCACGTTGCCTTCGGCATCAATTGGGATTTGCGCGGTGAACAGAATGCCGTTGCCCACGGTGGCCCAGGCCAGGGGTGATTTCGAGGCTGGCAGGTTAGTGTTCACGGGATATGGGGTCATTCTGGGTTCCTAAGTGGTGAGTACTGGATAGCTGAATATTGAATAGTTGCGTATTGGACTGCTAATCGGTTTAGTCGTTATCGCTGGTGCCGGCTCCGGCGCCCTGGCGTGAATCGTCTGATGATTCCACCAGAATTCTTGTGGCCAGTTCTTTTAGCCGGTCCCACATTTCAGGTTCTACCTCTATGCCTTCGGCCAAGGCGTGTTTCTGCCAGTTGTTCATGCTGTGTTTGTCTTGATGCAGCAGGTTGTTCAGGGTTTGATCGGCCTTGAAGTCGGGCATCAGGTTGACGTGGTTCACCATCACCAGGGTAATGCCGTCATTGGGTTCTGTGTCATCCGGTATGTCGTCCAGGCTGTACATACAGATTTCCGGCGCTTCTTCGCCGGCTTTGAAGCTGACCAATATTTCCGTCAAAGGCTGGTGGGAGTCGCGCCAGAACGCGGTAACGCTCATGTTGCGCCGCGCCACCCGCGACAGGTAGCCCACAATCAGCATGCGGTTGTGGCAGTGACGTATTTTTGTCACCGACAGCCCGCGCGCGCGGCATTTGGCGTAACCCAGTTCGATGGCCAGGCTGGCGTTGTTCAGAGCCGTGCGGTTGTGGGCGTCTACCACGCACAGGTCGGCATCCTGGTAGATGATTTCTGGCGAATGTGACTGATCTTCTTCGAGTATGAACGCCAGGCTACGCTTCAGGGATTGAATGCCGTTCAGGCCGTGGGCTTCCATCCACACCACCATGTCGGCGGCGTCGCTGGCGTCGCCGTCGTCAAAACCGACGCCACTAAACGCCTTGCGCGACAAGCCCTGCAATTCGTTAAACGATACTTTCATTGGGCTTCTGCCTGCTTTCCGGGCTGCCGTTCTGGCTGTATGGGAAAGCTCCAGTCGTCAAGCTGGTCCAGCGACAGCGCAGGGTTTGTCAGTTCAACGCCTAGGGGTGCGCCCTGGAACAACGTGATGCGAACCCAGCGGTCGGATTTTGGGTCAAACCGGCCTGCGCCAAAGAATGACAGTTTCGTGCGCAGCAGGTGCATGGGTTTCATATCGCGGTGCCATAAGTTAGCGCGAATTTCGCCGTAGGGCGTCGGTGCCATGGTCTGGATACGCCGCACAATTTCTTTCTGCTTCGAGTGTGCCATCAAAAACTCGACCACCATGGCACTGGGGTTGTTCTGTACAAACTCCGCCAGCAGGGTATAGCAGCGGCTGATACGCGGGCCTATGGCCAGCGCGGTTTCTTTTTCGGCGCCAGATTCCTCGGCACGAATGCCCAACCGCGGTTCTTCCTTTTCCTCCGAGCGGTACCAGAACCAGTAGTTGTCTTCTGCGCTTTCTTCGCTGTAGCTCAGCGCCCAGGCAAAGCTCTGCTCGATCAGCTCTTTCAACTTTCGCACTTTCATATCGGGCTGCAAATCCATGGTTTCATGGCAGCCCAGTTCATCGTCCAGGCTGTCTACCAGTTCTGGATACATCTCTATCAGCAGGGTGTTGATCAGTTCCTGCGCTTCAACCGAGCTGTGTTTGTCTGCCCAGTCGGTCAGTTCGCGATACAGCGCCGGATGCGCAGGGGTGCGCTCCAGCCAATCGATCACTTGCTGCACCGACTGCACAATGTTCCGGTTGCGCTGGGTTTGGGCCTGGTCTTCGGTAACGGTTTGCTGCAAATAGCGGTGGGCGCGCAGCATCAGCGCAAGTAACTTGTTGCGGCATTTTTCGCTGGCAGGCTGCAGGCGCGCGCAAGCCAGGGCGCGTTCGCGGCCGTAGATCCATTGCTGAATCAGCTGCGGGTGATTGATCAGAAACGGCGCCATACCCAGGCCGGTGGAGTTGCCAATGCCCAGGTAACGTTGCAGTTCCGGGGCTAGCTCTGCGGCAGTGTCTGGTGCTTGCACCCTTGCCAGGTGGTTCAGTTGCTCAATGGAGAACTGGCGCAGCACATACACAGCCAGCATTTGCGCAGAAAATGGCCGGTTTAAATCCGTGTTGCGTTCCAGTCGGGCAAAATCGGCAATGCCAAATTTGCCGTTACCGTAGACCGCCGTGGTGCGGTAAAGATAACCGACCGCCGTCAGCGCGGCTGGGTCGGGCTGTTCGCCGACGGCCAGCGCAGCCACAAACTGGCTGAAGTTGCGTAGGCTCTTGTTGGCCCGCGACAGAACCAGAACTCTGGAAGACAGTCGGCCAGCTTCCTGCAATGGCACGTTGTCGGCCATGTTCTGCAGCAGCTCCGCTTCCACATCGCCTTCAACTATTGCAAAGGTCGCGTCCCAGGCTTCGGCAATGACCCGGTCTGAGCGCTGGTCTGCGCGCAGTTCGCGGCAGAAAATCACGCAGTGGTAAAGCCCCTGGGGCGTGGTGATGCGGTAAATAGCGGTGCCGTGGCCCTGGTCGTTCAGGTCAAACACGGCGTTGCTGATCTGCCAGCGTTCCTTGATCATCTTGCGCACCAGCGAGCGAGCAAAGCTCAGGCGGCTGGCGAACATACTGCCCAGCCGGTCTAGCTGCATGACCTGATCGGCGGGACGCAGGTTATCGGTGGTTGAAAGGGTATCGGCCCAGCTCATGATCTCACCTTTGAGTATTCTGCCGGTGTTACCGAGCCTGTTGCTGCGGTTGCACCAGAGAGTTGTGGAATCAGATTCTGTTCACGGGCCATGGCGTAGGCGGCTTTTGGGCCCAGCCAAAGCGACGGGAGGAGAACCAGCGACACAGGAATAGCGGTTATCACAATAAACTGTTGCAGCACGCTGATTTGCCCGGCGCCCATGTACAGCAAAACGCCAGCCATGCCAGCCATAGCCAGGCCCCAGAATGCGCGTACAAAGGTGTTGGGATCGTCATGGCCGGAGCTGACCACGGCGATGGAGTAGCTCATGGAGTCGCCGGTGGTGGCCACGAATATGGTGGTTAGTACCAGAATGGCCAGGGCCATAAAGCTGCCGCCTGGCAGTGCCTGGGCGACGGTAAGCGTGGCTACGTCAAAGCGGAAGTTGTTGAGGGCGTCGGCCAGGTCAATCACGCCGGTCATCTGGTAGTAGATGCCTGAACCTCCCAAAAGCGTGAACCAGACAGTGGTGGCAATAGGGGCCATAACCGCTACCGCCATGATCATTTCACGAATGCTGCGGCCGCGGGATATGCGCGCCACAAAAATCGCCATCAATGGGGCGTAGCCGATAAACCAGGCAAAGAAGAACACGGTCCACCACTTCATCCACCAGGCCGGTGCGCTTTCTGAGGTCATGGTTGCCATTTCTATGAACGATGACACGTACTGGCCCATGCTCTGGAAGTAGGTGTTGGTCAGGAACAGGGTAGGGCCAAAGATAAAGATAATGGCGGCAACGGCCAGCGCCAGGAATACGTTCAGGCGGCTTAGAACCTGAATGCCGCGGTGAATACCGGTGACGGCAGAGGTTACGTAAATAGCCGCCAGCACCACCAGAATAGCCATTTGAGTGCCCAGGCCGTCTGCAAGACCGAACAGTTCACTCAGGCCGAAGCTCATTTGGGTGGCCAAAAAGCCAATCGGGCCAACGGTGCCGGCAACCACTGCAATAACGCAGCAGGCGTCGACGACGCTGCCCAGCCAGCCGCGCATGACCCTTTCGCCAAACACCGGGTAAAGCAATGTGCGCGGCTGCAGCGGCTTGTCATTTACATAGTGGGCATGGGCCAGAACAATCGCAGACAAGGTACCTAGCACCGCCCAGGCCAAAAAGCCCCAGTGCATAAAGGACTGTGCCATGGCGTTGGACACGGCGGCTGCCGTGCCTGGCTCGGAGGTAAACGCCGGCGGGGTCACCACAAAGTGATAAATGGGCTCGCCTGCGGCGAAGAACACGCCGCCACCGGCCAGCAGGGTACACATAATAATAGACAGCCAGCGGAAGGTGCTCATCTCCGGGCGGTCGAGATTGCCGATTTTGGCACGGCCGGCAGGGCTGCAAGCAACGCCGATGGCAATAAAAAAGGTGGCCAGCAACAGCATCTGGAAGTAAGTGCCAAAGACTTTCGCGGTCCAGGCAAAGCCGGTACCAATCAGATCTGCGACGCCTTTCAGGTCAAACAGCGAGAACCCGACGAACAGCACAATAAAGCCCACACTGAGTGCCAGTAATACCGGGTCGCCCAGCTGGGCAAGTGAGTAATCGCCGCCTGCCTTGATTTTGTTATTTTTCATCACGCTTACCTTTTTTTATTGAGACACCCTGGTTTATTGAAACACCCTGGTTTGATGGTTGGTGTTGCGCCTGCCAGTTTTCTGTTCGCCGGTCTTCAAATTGCCGGCGCGGTTCCCTTTTCAAGTTGTTTTAGCCAATTCACGCCCATGATCTTTTGCACGTCAATGTCGCTGAATCCTTTTTTCCGTAATCCTTCAATAATGGCAGGAAAATCGCGATTGTCCTGAAACCACGTTAACGGTCTTGGCCAGCCGGCGTTGCCTTTGTTGCCTTCGCCGAAATCCATTTCCTTGGACCAGCGCCCGTTGCGCATCCAGTCCAGCACCGATTGCGGTTGGCCCTGGCACAAATCTGTACCCAGCCCTATGTGGTCAATGCCCATCAGATCGGCGGTATCGGCCACCATATTGCAGAAGCTTTCCAGGGTGCAGTCCGGCCCGTCTTTCAGATGGAACGGGTACACCGAAAAGCCCAGCAACCCGCCGCTTTCGCCGATGGCTTTTAGAACTTTGTCCGATTTATTGCGCTTTGCCGCATGGAACGTCGACGGATTGGCGTGGGAAATAATGACCGGCCGAATCGACAGTTCGATGGCCTCCAGCGTCGATTTTTCCGAGCTGTGGGACATATCGATGATCATGCCGGTACGGTTCATTTCCGCGATAGCTTGGCGGCCAAAGCGGGTGATGCCGTTGTCTTCAGCTTCGTAGCAACCAGTCGCCAACAGGCTTTGGTTGTTATACGTCAGCTGCATGATCATCAGGCCCATACGGCGCATGACCGCAATCATGTCGATGTCGTCTTCAATCGGCGAGCAGTTCTGCGCGCCAAAGAAAACGCCGATGCGGTTGCTTGCGTGGGCACGCTGGATGTCAGCCGGCTCGTACACCGGCATGATCAGGTCCGCGTGCTGCTCGAAACGCCGATTCCATTCGCCAAAGCGGGTCAGGGTTTCGCGGGTGTTCTCGTGGTACACCAGCGTGGCGTGCACGGCGGTAACACCGCCGGCGCGCATTTGCTCGAATATCTCACGGGACCAGTTGGAGTATTGCAGTCCGTCTATGGTCAGCATGACATGGCCCTCGTTATGCCCGCACGTAGCAGGTTTTTACCACGGTGTAGAACTCGCGCGCGTACTGGCCCTGTTCGCGGGGGCCAAAGCTGGAGTTTTTACGGCCTCCGAAGGGCACGTGGTAATCGGTACCTGCCGTGGGTAGGTTCACCATCACACAACCGGTTTCGGCACGGGCTTTGAAATCAGACGCCAGCTTCAGGGAGTTGGTGATAATACCCGCGGTCAGGCCGTATTGGGTGTCGTTCAGTGTGGTCAGCGCAGCTTCATAATCCGCCACGCGGATAACGCAGGCGATAGGGCCGAACACTTCGTCGCGGTTAATGGCCATGTCGTTGGTGGTGTTGGTGAACAGCGCGGGCACCATGTAATAGCCTTCGGTTGCCATTTCAATGCGGTTGCCGCCAAAGGCCAGGGTAGCGCCGTCGGCCTGGGCGCGCTCAATCCACTCCATGTTGGAGTCCAGCTGGCGTTTGTCGGCGATGGGGCCGATCTGAACGCCTTCGTGCAGGGCATGGCCAACGGTGGCTTTTTCCAGGCGGGCAATCAGCTTGCTGACAAACTCGTCGTGAACGGCATCGGTCACAATCAGGCGTGACGAGGCGGTGCATTTCTGGCCGCTGCCGGAATAGGAACCGTTAAAGGCGGCTTCTACAGCCAGGTCCACGTCGGCATCGTCAACCACGATCAACGCGTTTTTAGAGCCCATTTCCAGCTGGCATTTCACCAGGTTGGCGACGGTAGCAGACGCTATGCGGCGACCTACTTCCAGGGAGCCGGTAAAGGTCAGGGCCTGAATCTGCGGGCTGTTGATCAGGGCTTCACCGGTTTCGCCGCCGGAACCCATCACCAGGTTAAACGTGCCTGCCGGAAATTCCTGGCGGCTGATAATTTCAGTCAGCGCCCAGGCGCTGGCGGGTACCAGGTTGGCGGGCTTAAAGACGACGGCGTTACCAAACGCCAGAGCCGGTGCAATTTTCCAAACCGCAGTGGCCATGGGGAAGTTCCACGGGCTGATAATGCCCACCACGCCCAATGGCTCGCGGCGAACGTCAATTTCTACGCCCGGCCGCACAGATTCTGCACGCTCGTCAATCTGCCGCAGCACTTCGGCGGCGTAGTAATGGAAAAACTGACCGGAGCGGTACACTTCGCCTTTGCCTTCGGCCAGGGGTTTACCTTCTTCCCGCGATAGTAATTCACCCAGTTCCTGCTGACGCGTAATCAGCTCGTCGCCAATGGCCATAAGAGCTTTGTAGCGCTGTTCCAACCCGCTTTTGCTCCACTGCGCGAAACCCTGCCGGGCGGCGCTAATGGCCTGTCGGGTTTGTTCGGCGCTGGCCTGGTCGTACTCGCCGATCACATCGGTCAGGTCAGACGGGCTGGAGTTGGTGATGCGCTTGGCGCCGGTGACCCATTGGCCATTGATGTAAAGTGGGTGGGACGTACTCATGAAATTCTCCTTTGGTCTTTGTACGTATACTACTGCCGGTGACATAATAAGAATAATCAATAAATAAGATTTTTTGATAAGAAACTCTTATTAGTTCACTGAGGAAACCGGTATGCCGCCCGAGCTTAAAATCCAGCAGTTGCGCTATGTGATTACGGTGGTGGAAGAGGGTAGTTTTCACGCTGCGTCACGACGTTTGCACCGTACCCAGCCGGCGTTGTCGATGGCGGTGCGGGAGCTTGAGCAAAAGTTGGGGCAGAATTTTCTGGAACGGGGCAGCAAGGTGCGTCTGACGCCGTTTGGTGAATATTGCTTACCAAGGTTTCGCGATCTGGTGAACCAGCACGACCGCATGGCGCGGGACGTGGCCGCTCACGCCGATGGCCGCGAAGGGCACATCCACATTGCCACGGTGCCTTCGGTGGCCAGCCGAATCATGCCGTCGTTTCTGGCGCGCTTTATTACCCGCTTTCCTGATGTGAATATTAGCCTGCACGACGAAAACGCCCATTATGTGTGCCAGATGGTGGCTAACGGCGAGGTGGATCTGGGTATTACCAGTTTGTGGCAAAACAGTGAAGAGCTGCACTATCGCCATTTGTTCGAGGACAAAATTGGCGTGGTGTGTCGCCGTGACCACGCGCTGGCCCAGCACAAAACCCTGGACTGGCAGCGCTTGCGCGGCGAAAAGCTGATTGGTAATGGTACCTCGCGGTTATTGATGAACACCGCGGCGGCCGAGTTGGTGGAGAACAGTGCCTTCTATATATCGAATATGATTTCTTTGCTGGCGATGCTTGAAGCCGGAGCCGGCGTGACCACCCTGCCGCGGTTGGCGTTCCCCGAACAGAGCGCCAGCTTGTGCTTTATCCCGCTGGACAATCCGGACGTAGTGCGCCGCATTGGTCTGGTGAAATCCGCCAACCGCACCCTGGCGCCGGCAGCCCAGGCGATGGAGGCGTTTGTGCTGGAGCAGATGTGGGCAGATGCGGTATAGGGGGTAGGGGACAGATTTGAAATCTGTCCCCGGTTGTTCCATGGGTGTTTTACGGCAATGAAAGGCAGGTACAAAAAAGGCCGCAATGGCGTTACCCGTTACGGCCTTTTTGCACGCCTGGTGTCTACTGCGTTTTGCAGGTTTTAATGCCGAGCAGTGAGTAGGCAGGGCAGTTACCGATCAGCGCGGTGGCCAGCGGCACAATACCAATCCAGCCCCAAGGCGTTTGCGGGCCGACAAACACCAGTGCTAACAGTACAACACCGATGAGTGCGCGGATGATTCGATCTGCAGATCCCATATTAACGCTCATAGTCTGATCTCCTTGCATTGGAGCAGTACAATGCCGACGAGCTTACGAATGAATCGATTCGCATGTCGCATATTAACGGGCATTGTCTGATCTCCTGGTATTGGATTAGTGCGACGATGTGAATTTTAGTCCTGCCGTCTTTGTAAGTCAGTGATAAAGTCACAGTGGAGGCTTGGGAAAGGTCTGCTGAGTCGTAACGGATGCGAATTCTATGGAGTTGGCGGTGGAAGGTGCTGATCGCAAGTCAATCTGGGTGCGAGGTGTGTTTATGCCGGGGCACTCCGCAACCGGTAACAAAGCAGTCGGTAAAAAGACCGGTTAAAGGCTACCGTCGGATTAAAGCCCAGTCTTCACCAGGGTAATGGCGGCAGCCAAGGCGCCTGTAAACAATAGGCAGCATACCGACAACGCCATATTCCAGCGCAAAGAGGCAACTTGGGCACTGTAACCGGTCAGGCGCTCCAGTAGCAGTGAATTGGCCGAGTACGGCGTACCCGCAGTGGTAAGGCCCCAGCCAGAGACCATGGCGATACCTAACCCAAGCACTGCGCTCACGGGCCAGATGGGCCCGAGCACGCCGCCAGTCAGAGTGCCGATAACAATCGGGTTAAATCCAATCATACCGCCCAGAAAAAACACCGATGGAATCACGAATGCAACCATCGGATAGGCCCAGCCCGGTAAGTTGAACCCTGCACCCAACCACTGAATAGCAAAGGTGCTGATCAGTACCCCAAGAAAGGCTGAGCCTCCAACTATCACCAGTTCATTACTTATCGGCGCCATCGACGGCAGGGTAATTTTGCTGCCCTGTAAACGCCGATGCGCCAATCCGATCACTACCGCACCGAGGCAACTCAGCGTCACTGCCCGCGAGTAGCTGAGATCAAAGTAGCCACTGAAGGCGAATGTGGCCCCGCAAACCGCCCCAATAACGGCGGAAAATCTCAGCCAGGGCGCCATACGGGCCAGTCTTGTGCCGAGCTTTGGTGCCTCGACAGGCTGGTATCCTGGTGATTCGGGTTCAAGAAACAGTGCCCCTATTAGCAGATAACCCACGGCCAGTGGCAGACTTATCGCAATAATCTGCCAGCTGTGTAGGGCCGGTACCAAGGTCACGGTCAGCACAATGGAGATCGATAGCGGTGAGAAAATCGGCGATGCGCCAAAACCGCGCAGTACACCGCGAGAAGCATTGCGAGTGATGGCAGAGTCGCCTTGCTGGTCTTTTTCACCCTGAATCATGGTGGCGACCACGCCGACCGAGCCAAAATTCAGCGGCATCGACAGAAAGGCGGTACCGAAGGTCACGCTGTAGTAGCGGGCCAGCGGCGAGCCGGCAAACAGGCTCTTGGAAATCAGCCTCAGATCAGCGGATTTACCCAGCATGGAGGACAGCAGCATCACCGTTATGATGAGCGCCGTCAGGCGGGTCATGCTGGTGGCGGCGCCTATCAGCGCTCTCGGCTCAATCGCGATCGCAATGATCGTCATCACCGTGAGCAGGCCGAACAGCAACCGCGCTACCAATCGAAGGTCCCGCCAGCCCAGGATAATGGCGCTGATGATCGCGATCGCACCCAAAACCCCGAGCCCAGGCAAAAATGACAGCACCCCGGCGCCCAAAGCCAGGTAGGTAAGCGCGGAACGCAGGCTTAGCAGGGATGCGGCGGTGTTCCGGCTCATGAGCTTAGACGGGGCATGACATCTGTCCATCCAGTGACCAAGAGGTATCTTCCTTTAGCGGTGGTATCTCTCTATAACGTTGGTATCTCTCTACAACGGCGGTAACTCTCTACAATGGTGGTAACAACGTCGCCGCCGTCAGTGCCTGAACCTCAGCCAGGGTATTGTCGCCATAGAGTTCCCGCACCCGTAAACCCTCGTCGGTGACATCGATAACCGCGAGATCGGTGTAGATGCGCTTGACCACGCCTGCTCCGGTCAGTGGGTACTCACACTGCTCCAGAATCTTGGGCTCGTTGGTCTTTGTGGTGTGGCGCATCAGCACGAACAACTGTTTTGCACCCACCGCCAGATCCATGGCACCGCCAACAGCCGGCGGAAACTTGTCGTCGTTGGTGGCCCAATTGGCCAGATCGCCGGTTGCCGAAACTTGAAACGCACCCAGCACCGCAATATCCAGATGGCCGCCGCGCATCATCGCGAAGGATTCGGCGTTGTCGAAGTAGCAGCCGCCTTTGAGCAGCGTCACATACTGCTTGCCGGCATTGATCAGATCTGGATCAATTTTGTCAGGCTCTGGAGCCGGCCCCACGCCGAGAATACCGTTTTCGCTTTGATAAATAACCTGCTTATCATCAGACACATAGTTGGCAACCGAGGTCGGCATGCCAATGCCAAGATTGACATAGGCGCCGTCTGGAATGTCCTGGGCCACTCGACTAGCCATCTCATTTCTATTAAGCCGCATCATGTTGCTGTACCTTCTGGACCACTACTCGATCAACAAATATGCCCGGCGTCACCACGTGCTCCGGGTCAAGCTCACCGACCTCAACCACGGCGTTAACTTCCGCAATGGTGATTCGGGCGGCGGTCGCCATGATGGGATTGAAATTACGACCGGCGGTGTTGTAGATCAAATTGCCCCAGGCATCTCCCCGGTGTGCTTTGATCAGCGCCACATCGGCAGGCATGGCGGTTTCCAGCACATAGCCCTTGCCATTGATCACCTTGGTCTCTTTACCCTCGGCCAGCCGGGTGCCATAACCGGTGGGTGTATAAACCCCACCCAAGCCAGCACCGGCGGCGCGGATGCGCTCCGCCAGGGTGCCCTGTGGCACCAGCTCCAGTTCAATTTTGCCCTCTTCGTAAAGGCGCTCAAACCAGATCGAGCCGGACGAGCGTGGGAACGAACACACCATTTTACGCACCAGCCGGTCCCGCAATAACGACGCAATGCCTTCTTCAGCGGTGCCGGCATTGTTGGAGATAATGGTCAGCTCACGGGCACCGTGCAGGCGAAGCGCTTCGATCAGCTGCATCGGAATACCGGAATTACCGAAACCGCCGATCATCACAACACTGCCGTCTTCAATATCGGCAACCGCGGCTCGCAGGGATTCACAGATTTTGTTAATCACGATTGTTCACCATTGCATGGGTTGCGGTTAACCGGGTTTGAGCGACATAGGCCGCCGTACCCATTGGTGCCACGCGTAGATCAGACCGGCCAGACTAAAGCCGATAGCATCCGTCACGATGTCGGGATAGATCAGCACGACACCGGAGATCATCACCAGTATTCGCAAGGGCCAGGCCAGGATTCCCACCCGGTAAAGATACCCCTCCATAGCGGAGGCCATCAGCCAGATTGCGGTTACGGCTGTCACCACAGAGACCAGAATGTCGCCCAGGGCGCCCTGAAGAATCAGCGACGGGTTAAGCACGAACAGGAACGGCAGGATGAACAGAATGCCCCCAAGCCGCATGGCATACAGCCCGGTCTTGCTGGCGTTAGCACCGGCAACTCCGGCAGCAGTAATCGCCGCCAGGGCGACCGGCGGCGTGATGTACGACATCATGCCCCAGTACAGAATGAACAGATGGCTCGCCAGCGGATTCAGACCGGCATTGACCAGCGCGGGCGCCAGCAGAATGGAGAGGAAGATGTAGCACGCACTGACGGTCATCCCCATGCCCAACACAAAACTGGTCACTGCACCGGCCGCCAGCATCAGCGGGATACTGCCATCGGCGTAGAGTAGCAACTCGCGGGAGAAGGCACCGGCCACCCCCGTGTAGGACAGGCCGCCCACCACTAGGCCAATGCCTGCCAGAATAGCCACCAGGTTTGAAACACTGGTGGTCAGATCCAGGACAAATGCCAGCGCGCGCTTGAGATTAAGCCGGTGCCGGCGCTTGAACATTGAGATGCCTAACAGCACCACCGTGGCGTAGTAAGGCGCATAGGCCTCCAACCGCATGAACAACAACATGTAGATCAGCATGGCCAGGCTGAACAGGTAGGGCCAACCGTCTTTCAGAGTCTCTTTCATGCTCGGTATGTCCGCTTCCGGCATGCCCTTGAGACCTCGCTTGGCGGCGTAGATATCAACCTGGAAAATCAGTGCGAGATAGAACAGCAGCGCCGGCAGAAAAGCTGCAACGATGATATCCGAGTATGGCACCCCCAGAAACGACGCCATGATAAAAGCCACTGCTCCCATAATCGGCGGCATCAGCGTGCCACCGGTAGAGGCGCAAGCCTCGATCGCGGCCGCGTAATGGGCGGGGTAGCCGGTCTTCTTCATGGTGGGAATGGTAATCGGGCCGGTGGTCAGGATGTTGGAGATCACGCTCCCTGACAGGCTGCCAAGAATACCACTGGATAACACGGACACTTTGGCCGGGCCACCGCGACTGCGGCCCATGAGGGCCGTGGAAAAGCGCATGAAAAATTCGCCCCCGCCGGTAACAGTCAACGCAGCACCAAACACCACAAAACCGATGACGAGTTGCGCCACCACCTGCATTGGAATACCGATAATGCTCTCGACACCCATAACGTGCGCACGAATGGTTTCGGCCAGGCCATATTCATTGCCCCACAGAAAACCGGGCATAGAGCCGGCGTAAAGTGGGTAGGTGCCGAATAGTAACGCCACCGCAAGCAGCGGCCAGCCACCGCAACGACGAACACCTTCCAGCACCAGTACCAGCAATACCGCAGAAGCGGCAGTCGCCTCGATTGGCGCCATATAATCCCAGCCCAGCTGGATCATGATCAAACCGTGGTAGCCCAGATAACCACAGGCACCCAGAGCCGCCAGCGCCAGTGGCCAGTCGTACCAGGGTACCCGATGACGAGCTCCCGGCCAGGCCGGAAAACAGAGAAAGGCAGCCGCAAGAAAAACACCGATCAGATAGTAGAGGTAGGCGTTGCCCAGCGGCTGGAAACCTAGAATTTTCAGGTTAAACGTTTGGTTAATCGCCATCAGCAAACCCAGCGTACCCAGACCCATAGCGCACCAGTAGGCGAAGCCCTGGAGACGGCTAGAAGGAGACTCAGGCGTATTGGAAGGTTCGGCGGTGACGTCCGATGAGGCTTTCATATAGAGGATACTCTGGGAAAAGGGGCCAAACCGGAAGGCTGCGGAGCGCTCCCGGTTGACGCTTGCTCAGTTAAAAATCACAAGGAACTCAACGTTTCCAGACGATGCTTTTCCCAGATAGTCGCGAACTCTTCGTCGCTTTTGCCTTCCGCTTCGGCCAAGGCCTTCGGCCAGGCATCCCGCAGTGCGTTCAAGCGCTCGGTACGCCGATCGTTCCAGGCCTGGTGCTCCTCGGTCCAGATACCTTTTTCTTTCAGGTAACGGATGGCGCCGGCGTGGAAAGGTACATCGATAGCCGGGGTGCCGGCTTCAGACAGGCGCCAGCGGGGCATAACCGCAGTGGCGTCCTTATACATGTCGTAGGTCTCATCCAGTGCCTTGATGAAGGTATAAACAAGCTCAGGGTCAGTGTCCGCACGAACGGTCAGCACCGGGTAACGGTAAGCCAGAATATCCACCGGGTTCTCTTCGCTGATGCCTGCACCAACCGTCTCGGTGTAGGGCTGGAAGAACGGTGCCACTGCTTTCAGACGCGCCCAGCCTTCCGTGTCTTCAGCCGGCACTTCCAGCCAGCGAATGCCACGGGGCGATTCGGCCAGTTCGTAGACATGACTCGGCGTGGTGGTGGTGCAGGAAGCATCAGCTTCATTGCGGGCCAGTGCGCTCATGGTGTTGCCGTAAGTGGGAAACATGATGGCTTCCACGTCGTCCCGGGTCAGACCGGCAAAGGCCAGGAATGCGTCGCACTTGACGTTGATCGACGGGTTGCCTGCAACGTAGGCAAAGCGCTTACCTTTCAGGTCTTTCAGGGTTTTAATATTGGCATCGGCGGCGGTGAAAATACCGAACGACGACGGTCGACCAGCAACAGCACGAAGATCCTGAGGGCCCCAACGGCGGGTGGAGAAGTCGTGGATACCTTCAGCCGCGAAAAACGTTTCGGTGGCCAGGAAGCTGAAGTCGGCACGTTCGCTGATCAATGGCTGCAGGCGACCAATGGCAGAACCTGATGGTTGAATGCGTATACGGGTGCCGTATTTCTTACCAAACGCATCGGCGATGGCGGAGGCTTCGGCATAACCTGCCGATCCAACGTCATATGACGACCAGGTCATGGTGTCAGGCAGCGCGGTTTCGGCGCTGACCGCGGTCGCGCCGAGGGTCATCATGGTGGTGAGCACAGTCGCGGCGGTTGCTGTTAGCAACGGGCGGCGCAGAGCAAAGGAATGAATCATTGAGGGTTCCCTACATTATTGTTTTATGGCCGTGAACTCTTTCTGCCAGCCCGACATTGGATGCAATGCCACAGCAAAAAACCGTGGGGCAGACAGTGCAAAATTAAAAGTAGACCGTAGTACTGACCCTAGTCAATAATTTTCTTAAATTGATGAATTATTTTATTGTATATTGAGAAAATAATTTATTAGAAATAAGTAAATTTGCGCATAATTATTCAAATAATTCTATTTTTTTATTAAAAAACAATGAGTTATATTTTATTTTAAAATAGTGTTTTGTGAAATCAAGAACTACAAAGCAAATCTTTAGTTTGCAGAGCGAAATATAGGGCTTACTCAAGCGAACGGTGGAAACGGCTCCCAACACAGCTTCCTTTAAATGCCCGGTGATCCACCGCTTGCGAGATCCACTGACGAATCTCATCTCGAATGACGTCGATAACGAGTTGCCGGCGCTCGGCGTGCATACGAGACACCACGGACGCAACACTGATAGCGACACGATGCTCGCTGTCCGGCACTCTGAAAGCCACCCCAAGCGCCGCGACTTCCGGCACAATACGCCCGTTGTTAAACGCAAAGCCCAATCGGCGGCACTCGCTCAGGCCGTACCCCACCTCGGCCGGGGTAATGCCGGAGTAGCGTTCATAGCGCTCCTGATTTTTTATCACCATCTGGTCACCTTCCTTCAGAGGCAAAGCAGCCAGCAGCGCCATGGCGCCCGCACCTACGCCCAGAGGTCTGCGCGCGCCTGCCACTAGGGTATTGGCGCTGATCGGATACGTGCCTTCGGCCAGGTCAATGCACACGGAATCGCGATTGGCGAGTATGGAAAGGTAGGTGGATTCTTCGGTGCGCCGCGCAATACTGGCCAGCATCGGTCGCAGGTGGTGACGTAACTTTAAATCCGGTGCCACCGCTTGTGCTGACTCGGCAATTTGCAGCAGCTCAAAGCCGACATGATAGGTCTTGGCGTAAGGGTCAAAGGTGAGTAACCCTTCATGGGCCAGCGCCGTCAGCAGACGATGCGCAGTGGCCGTGTTCATGCCCACTTCCCGGGCAATGCGGGACAAGGTGCCTCCGGTCGGGAAGATTTTCGCAACCGTGCGCAAAAGCAGGGAGGCTTTCGCCAGCGTTGTGCTGGACGTGAACGGCCGAACTTTAGTCTGATTGTTTTCGGTGGTCATGGTTAATTTGGCTACTAGAGTCATTTGTTTTACTGGGCGGATATTCGCCAGTAACTCATATTTACCACATGTTGATAAGATTATCTCAGTTAATAAGATAGCATCGGAATGACTGGGAAATCTGACATTAACAGGTCAAAAAAACCGAAGTAGGGGCAAGAAAAGAAGACAAAGTGGTTAAAAACGACAACATCAAAGCTTGAGTGATTTCCGCAAACACCACCTGGGCGCCTCCAGAGAGCCGTCTTCTTAGGGGATCCGGGTTGCCTGGGAGGTGAAGCATTCCTTGGCCGATGCGGGCTATCATAAAAAAGAAGACGGTCTTCAGGCCCTGAGAGAGAAGGGCCGCGTCCGGCAATACACATCAATGCTCAAAACGCTCCTGCCGCGTTGTCTTTTAGGCCAGCGCTGCGGTGAGCACCCAAAACCCAGGAAGGATTTATGTCGCAACACAGTATTCTGCACACCTTGGCGCCCCAGCTACGGCAGCAGTTTGCAGAGCAGACCCAGGTGATGACCTTCCCGTCCGGCCAGGTTCTGTTCAATCCCGGCGAGCGCTGCCAAGGCTTGCCACTGGTGCTCAGCGGGGTTGTTAAAGTGCAGATGACCGGCGCTTCCGGCAACAGCATTGTGCTTTATCGCATGGGCGCGAACGATATCTGCACGTTGTCTATCGGCTGCCTGATGACCGGCTTTGGCTACCGCGCAGAAGCCAATGTGGAAGACGAAGCCGAAGTGATCATGGTGCCGCGGCCGTTGTTCGACCGGTTGATGGACCAGTCTGACGGTTTTCGCCAAGGTATTATGGAATCTTATGGCCGCCGTTTGGATGACTTGATGCTATTAGTGGAGGAGGTGGCTTTTCGCCGCATGGATGAGCGCCTGAACGAATGGCTACAGGCGCGGGCCGAGCGCAGCCCGCTGTTGATTACCCATCAGGATCTGGCCATTGAGCTGGGCACCGCGCGGGAGGTGGTTAGCCGTTTGTTGAAAGAACTGGAGCGTAAAAATCGGGTGCGTCTGGCGCGGGGCCGCATCGACATACTGTGATGGACAAACGAGGGAAGGGCTCCGCATGAACGCTGGGCGCAAACACAAAACCCGTTCGCGGGTGATTATTCTGCTATTGATTGCGTTGCTGGCTTTGTGGGCAGGTGCTTTTTGGGTGAAGCACAGCTGGGAAGCGATGCTGGCACAGAACAACATTGAGCAGGTTCAGTGGCAGGGTACCCGGTTGGGTTTGCACGGCGTGTCGGTCGCTGAACTGACGGTTATTCAGCTAAGCCCTGAACGCCGTCTTACAATAGACGCTCGCGATATCACCCTGGGCTGGCACTGGGGAGACGGCAGTAAGTGGCAGTGGAAAAACGGGTTGCCGCAGTTGAATACTGTGAACGCGCAGCAACTGGAACTCGATATTGTTGCGATCGAGCCTGCGTCAGCGGTTGATGCCCCTTCTGCCACACCCGCTTTCTCCGTATTTGAACACATGCCGCCGCAACTACCTCTTCAACTACCTCCGTGGCTGCCCTCACGCGTTCGTGTCCAGCAATTTCAGGCCATTCTTCCTTGTGCCAGCGGCCGCTGCTCGCTGCAAGGTGCCTTGGATATTCAGCAAAGCGCGCAAGAAACAGACAATGGTTTACCTATAAACGCGAGTTTGTCGCTGGAGCACCAAGGGCATCGGGTCGATTTTGTTGCAGAATTCGCTTCTATTAAAGAACTCTCCTCGATTAAAGGGCCTGCTTCAGTCAAAGAAGATGCTTTGATTGAAGGAAGTGCCTTGATTGGCAGGGATAGTGCTGCACCCGGTGAGCAGGGACTGCAGATGTCAGCAACCGTCGATATCGACAATACGCGCAACCTGACCCTGGAAACCCGCTACCGCCCGCTTGAGTCGAACACAGAAGTACACTGGCAAGGGTCCCTCGCTGTGCCGGAGCTGCCCAACGCAGAGTGGCTGATAGCCTGGGTTCAGAGCTGGACTCCGTTGCCCCAGGAGGCGAGTTTTGCCCAGCCAGAGCAGGGCTCGGTGAACGTCCGTTGGGATTTTCAGGGGCCACGGCAGAGTTCTTTTGCGAAGGCGACAGGCACGGTCAATGCCGAAGCCCGGGTGCCACAGCCCTGGCCGGTGCCGGGCCTGGGCAGTATAAAGGGAGATCTTGCGCTGGCGTTGGCGCTTAACCAGGGCAAATGGCAACCACAAACCCTAAGCGCAGACCTGGTACTAACGCAGCCAGCGCAGTGGGCCGCGACATTGCCTGCGCAGTTGCGTCCGCAACAGCTAGAACTGTCTTTACGCCCGGCCCCTGCTTTACCTGCAACGGCATCTGCGCTGTCTGGCGCAAATGAAACGGGTGCAAACAAAAATGCAACGAATGCGCCGCTTCCGCTGCAGGTCGCCCTGCGCAGCCGCGGCGCGGCTGATCTTAACGTTGATGCCCACTTGGCGATTTCTACTTCGGCGCCCTGGCAGGTGCAACTGGCCCAAACCCGGCTTACAGCAAATCTGGCTCGGCTGGATGTTGGCCAGTGGCGTATTGATAAGCCCGAACTGGCTCTGTTGATGAGCGGTGAACTGACATCGACAGAGGCGAATCTGATCTTCGCCCAATCGTCCCGGGTTTCCGCCACTCAGGTTAAATCGCTGGGCGGCGATAATGCCGAGGCGCTTGAGCTACAAAATCTGCAATTGGCACTGGCTGGCAATAACCTGACGGCAGGCTTCAACACCGCCCCGGCGACGTTGGAGAGCTTGTCATTTAGCGGACCTTTGGATATAAGCGTCAAGCAGATAAAACATCCTCAGTTGCTGACGCAAGGCTGGCAATTTAACGGCAAAACGAAAACCGATACGAATGGCCTTCAATGGTCGGGAATAGCCAAAGCGAACAGCGGTACCTCCGCTAATATCAACCTGAAAGTTCCTTATGGCAGCGCGGCCGCACAGGCCGTTGGTGTTAACGCGCAAATGCGGGTGAGCGGCAAGCGGGAAATTGACGGCCTGGGGCGGGTGCTTGTGGCCTGGCCGGAACTGCTTGACGCCAGCGGCGGCACTATAAGTGCCAACGTGAACGCACAGCTGCTGCCCGGCCAACCGTTGGTTGTCGATGGCAAACTGGTGTTTCTGGACGTTGGTGGTACCTGGGATCGCACCGCATGGCGCAACATGAATGGCACCGTTGAAGCCACGTTGAAGTCTGACCAATTTCAGGTATCGACATCGCAGTTGACCTTGGATGAGATCAATCCCGGCATTCCATTAGGACCCATTGCCCTGGCCGGGGATTACCGTGCACCAGCACAACAGCCAATGGCGGGGCAGCTTACCTTAACCCAGGCCAATGCCGGCGCCTTGGGTGGGCAGTTGAACATCGCGTCGGGCCGTTGGGATTTGGCCTCAGCTCCGGTCACCGTGCCGCTGGAATTGGACCGCTTAAATCTGGCGCAGTTGTTACGGGTGTACCCGGCAGAGGGCCTGGCCGGCACCGGCATGCTCAGCGGTACCATACCGCTAGTGATAGACCCAGCCACGGGTGTACAGGTGAAACGTGGCCGCCTGGGTGCGTTGGAACCGGGTGGCCAGCTGCAATTGAGTGCGGAACGGCTGCGCGCCCTGGGGCGAAAAAACGAAACTATGGAGTTAGTGTCGAAAGCTTTGGAAAACTTTCGTTATTCCGCTCTCAGCAGCGATATTGATTACGACGAAAACGGCACTTTGTTGCTGGGCCTGCATTTGCAAGGCAACAGCCCGGAGGTGGGTGATGGCCGTGCTGTGGTGTTGAATATTAATATTGAAGAAAATATCCCCGCCTTGCTGACCAGCTTGCAACTCAGCGGCCGGGTGACAGATGCGGTGGCCGAGCGGGTGAAAAAGCTGCTTAAAAAGCGCGAGCGCGAAGCCGCGGAAGACCTGATAAAGTAAGTGGTAATAAAGGAGCATATTATTATGACGTGTGTTGGTTTGAATGTTTTTCGCCCGCTAACGGCGATGCTTGCGGGCTTGTTGCTGGCCACCGTGATGTCTGGTTGCACGCCCACGGTGCGGGTGCAGGCACCCCAAGAGCCGATTACGGTCAACCTGAACGTAAAAATTCAGCACGAAATTTACGTGAAGGTCGATAAGGATGTGGACGAGCTGTTCAGTGAAAAAGGCCTGTTCTGAGTTCGCAACCCTGTTACAAACACCCGACGATAACGGGCGCACGTACCAAACAATCGAGAGTGTGCGTACCTGAGAATAAAGAGTGTACGCACCTGATAATCAAGGAGTTGAATATGACTATTTACCAGCGCATCGCTGCCTTGCTGCTAACGATGAGCCTGAGCATTCCGGCGTTTGCCATGAGCCTCGACGAAGCCAAAAATGCTCTGGATTCTGCAAAAAGCCAGGGTTTGTTAGGTGAAACGCCGTCGGGTTACCTGGCTCCGGTGACGTCTGATGCCCGCGCCCGCGATATTGCAGAGGCCATCAATGATGCCCGTCGCGAAGCGTACACAGGCATTGCCCAGAAGAACGGCATTGCAGTGTCAAAAGTGGAAGCTGTGGCGGGCCAGAAAGCGGTTGAGAAAACTCCAGCCGGGCAATACATCGAAATGGGTGGCCGCTGGGTACAAAAATAAACCGGTTAAAGTTTGAGCGCCGCGCGCCGATACCCGTTGTAACAGATTTGGCTGTTTGTGAATTGCAGCTTGAACGTTTGAACGAGGGTTTTTGCCATGGTTTCGCCTTTATACGGTCCGCTTTCGCCGTCATCACCACAGTCATCATCACAGCCATCACTTCAGTCGCGGTCTCAATCGCCGTCTCAATCAAGCGCCACCAACGAGGCACAGGCGCAACGCCGTGACGCCCCGTTCTCTGGCCAGGTAAATAACGGCCAGGCCGGTGATGAAGCGAAAGCCACAGAATCTGCCAGCAAATCCCAGCGCCGGGTTATTCGCACGCCTGAAGATGCCATCAACGTGCTGCGTTCGCGCTTGCAGCAGCAGATGGAGCAAAGCCTGGGCAAGCTTGAAGGCCCCGGCGGCGGCGCAGCGCGCAATCTTGGCAGTGGTTTTCAGCCGCCGTCTGCCGCGGACGTGGCGGGCACTGTACTGAGCTTTATTCAGCTGAGGCTGGAACAGGAAGCAGCGGCCGGAGCCGACCCTGAACGCCTGGCTAATCTTATGGAGCAGGCCCGCTCTGGTATTGAAAAAGGCTACGGCGAAGCCCGTGAGCAAATTGAAGCCTTGGGGTTGATGAATCCTAAGCTGGCCAGCGAGATTGATGACGGCTTCAATCGCATTCAGAACGGCTTGGATAAACTCGCCGAGCGCTTTTTGGGCCAGCCGGCACCCGCTGGCGGTGTCGAGGCGGTTAGCCGCAGCGGTATGCAGGTTGAGTCCGCCTCCCGCGGCGCCTTCCGTTTTGAAGTGACCACTGCCGATGGCGACAAAGTGTCCATTCTGATGGAAGAGGACCGTTACTCAGCGGTTCAAAGCCGTTCAACGAGCAGCGAGAGCGGTGAGTCGAATTCACTGACTGCAGTCAATGCTTCCGCCGGGCGCTACTCGTTCAGTGTGGAAGGTGACCTGGACAGTGGCGAACGTGAAGCCATTGCCGGCTTGCTGGAACAGGCGCAGGGCGTTGCCGGGCAGTTTTTCCGCGGCGATGTTCAGGGCGCGTTTGAATCCGCACGGGGCTTGAACCTGGGCGGCGAAGAACTGGCCAGTTTTAGCCTGAATCTGTCTTCCAGCCGCACAGTATCAACCACGGCCTATGAGTCCACATCTGGCCAGCCGTCACTGGCCAGCCAGCTGCGGCCGTTGGCCGGGTTGGCTCAGGATGTTCGCGAGCTGGGGCAGGGTGGCATCGACAAGGGCCTTGATACCACCACCCTGAATGATCTGGTGCAGAGAATGTTGGATGACCAGCAAGATGCGATTAACAAAAGCGCGACGAGCAATCGCCCGATGATGGACGAATTCATTGGCGCCATCCTCAACGGTTTGCAGCCCGGTTAATCTTAGCTCAACCCAGCTCAGCTCAGCCTGCCAGGTGCTGAGCCAGAAATACCAGCGTGCGGCCGCGGGCCAACGCCGCCGCACGCTGGTTGTAAGCCGGTCGCCCCCAACAGTTGAAGCCGTGATCCACTCCCTCGTAGTTGTGAATGCTGGCGTGTTTCTGGCCGTCAAAAGCCTTGCGCACCTGATCGACGGCGCTGGCCGGTATTAAGCCGTCCAGCCCGGCGTAATGGAACAATATGGGTTGGCTTATCTGCCCGGCCACGTCCAGATGGTTTTGAATCCCGCCACCGTAATAGCTGACAGCGGCGTCTGGCATGCCGCTGGCGGCAGCCCGATAGGCCAGCTGCCCGCCCATGCAAAAACCAAGCACGCCCACCTTGCCAGACACCTGCGACAATCCCCGTAGATGTTCAATGGCGGTCACAACGTCTTCTGCCGCCTGACTGAAGTCGGTGCCTTTCATCAGCTCAAACGCTTCGGCGGTGCCCGCTTCGGTATAGCCCAGATTGGTTCTGGTTTGTTGGCGCCAGAACACATCCGGTGCCAGCACCACGAAGCCGTCCAGCGCATACTGCTCGGCGACGGCACGAATGTGATCGTTTACTCCCCATATTTCCTGAATCAGCACCAGGCCAGGGCCTGTTCCGGCCGGTGGCAATGCCAGGTAGCCGGAAAACGTGTTTTTATCGTCGGATGAAATCGTAATCCATTTTTTTGATGTCATTTCGATGCCTTTCAATAGATGCCGGTTAACATTAAGCGCCTGTAAACAGATGCCTGTGAAATATGGAAAATATGGCGTTCGACTGAATTATTCTGCGAATACGTTGGTCACCACGGCTAGCTTCGAAGTGTTCGTCCATCATTGCAGGTATTAGTGCTCTGATGGAACCGGATCTCGCTATGCGTTATTTATGGTTTATGGTTGTGCTTTGCCTGTGTTTGGCCACGCTGAAATACGCTTTCCACTGGTGACCCAACACGATTTGAGCGCAGACCTGCGGCCCTATATTCAGGTAGAAGGTGCCGTGCCGGTAACGGCGAATTTGGTGTTTCGGGTTAATAAATAGCATCAATGTTCATGGATTAGCGGGCGAAAGAAAGTCACAGGAGAGCAGCAATCGACGCTCGTCGAGAGTCATACATCAGCTAGCTTGCGTACCTCCAGCGACAGGTCTTCACGCAGGGTGCAACAGATGCAGCCGTTGCTCATTTCAACGAGCTTCTCCTCGCTACGATTTAATTGCACCTCGTTTTTCACGGCACTGGCGTCAATGTTGATTTCGCTCATGTCGTTGACAATCATTGCCACCCGACGGCCCTCCCGATTATTCAGCAGGTGGCTCAAAACCGTGGTTTTGCCAGCACCAAGAAAGCCCGATAGAACGGTGACGGGCAGTTTTTGCCAGTATTTTTTATAAATCCCCGCTGTTTCTGATAAGAATTAATAACGTTATAACATGTCATAAGTCAGTGGTAAGGATAGGGCAACTCCCGTATTGACAATACTTTTGATGGGGCATGAGGATTCGCCTACCGAGTCGGTAGGCGAATTCGCACGTCTACGTTCATTTATAAAAGTGCGTTATGTCGGCGTGACCTGGGTGAGGTGATTGTCCTATACATCGCTTCATAGCAAGATTGAAAAACCGCCCGGGATCGAATGCTGTTTCAGCGTTCCTGGTAAGCAGGCGCCGTTTCAACGGCTTCGGCCAGCATCTCGGCGGTAATGGGTGACAGCGTCCAACCCAAGTGGCCATGGCCAGTATTGTAGAACACCGTTGGCAGGCGACCCGGGCCGACTCGCGGCATCATGGTGGGAAGCATGGGGCGCAGTCCCGCCCAGGGCACAACGCGCCGGGTACAGACCCCGGGGAAGCATTGCTCAACCCAACGGGTGAGTGGGCGAATGCGGTCATCCCGAATGTTGCGATTGTAGCCGTTGAATTCTGCTGTGCCCGCAATGCGGAAACGATCATCGCCCAACCGGCTGGTGACCAGCTTGGTGGCATCGTCCAGCAGGCTAACGGTCGGCGCCGCTTGCCGGGAAGCTTCGTCGTCCAGCTCAACCGTGATGGAATAGCCTTTCACCGGATAAATGTTAACGCGGTCGCCCAGTTTCGCAGCCAGATCCCTGCTGCCAACGCCTGCACATACCACGACACCATCGAAGGTGTTACGAATTTGTTGTTCGCCATCAAAAGACGTTACCCAGGCATGGGATTGATCTGCACTCAGCTCGGTAACCGTGTGGCCATAACACGTTTTTACGCCGCGGCGCTGGATCGCATCTGCCAGGCCGCTGGTAAACTTGTGAATATCACCGGTGGAATCGCTTTCGGTGAAAAAGCCACCGTAGTAGGTGCCGGCCAGGGTGGGCTCGATTGCCTTCATTTCATCGGGCGTGACTGCCCGGCGCTCCAGACCTCCTGCTGCCAGCAATTTCGAGACGTTTGCCGCGTGGTCGAAGCCGGCCTTGTCGCGATAGATGTGCAGTATGCCCTGTTCCTTCAGGTCGAAATCGATACCTTCTTCTTTTGCCCATGAAAACAGATGCTCACGGGCAGCGATCGCCAGGCGGGCGGTTTCGGTGGTATTTTTTTCGTACTGGGGAATGGCCGCCATGAACTCGGCAAACCAGCTCAATTTGTGCCAGGAGGGCTTGGGATTAACCAGCAGCGGTGCATTGCTGTGGAACATCCATTTCATGCCTTTGATCACGGTCTGCCAGTTGTTCCAGACTTCTGCATTGGACGCCGACAATTGACCGCCATTTGCGAAAGACGTTTCCATAGCCGCATAACGATGCTTTTCGTAAACGGTGACGTCGAAGCCGCGCTTGGCCAGAGAGTAAGCGGTGGTGATACCGGTGATACCACCGCCAATAACTGCAATATGCTTCATAACAATCTCCAGAGAGCGCCCACGGTTAGCTGTCTACCCAACATGGTAGAAGCACCCCTTCCGTCTCTGGACCTGAGAGATTCACGAGCCGGTTCAGTGAAACCGGCCGCTTGCTCCTTCGGTGTGCCGAGTGACGCAGTCATCGGCAGCTCTTCGGAAAGTTATCGTGTTAGCGGTCCCTTTTGCCTGAGAGTTTCCGGGGCAGTTGCTCCTTCGGCGCCGGCCACACAGCTGTGTGGCACAGTCTCTCCCGCTAACACCTATCATCTGTAGTTTACGTCAGTTTGGTGCGCAACAAAAAAAACAGGCTTGTTTTGCGCATTGATTGAAGCAAGCGATGATGTTGCTTCAGGACTTCATCCATTACAAGCCCGATTTACGTCTGACAGTCGACAGCGTCAACGAGCTTGGCCGGTTGGTTTAGTCGTTCCTTACAAAAGGGATGCGAAACGGTGATGAGAAGAGCTATTTTAAGAAACAAAAAAGCCCGGACCTTCCGGCACCGAGCTAAGTTGTTGAAATATGGTCGGGACGGTAGGATTTGAACCTACGACCCCTTGCACCCCATGCAAGTGCGCTACCAAGCTGCGCTACGCCCCGATTTGCTAATTTCTGCCTGTTCAAAACGATGTTTTGGTGGCACCGGCCATTGAGACTTAAAGAGGAATCTCAGTGGCTTAGCGGGACAGAATATTACACGAGCAGATTCCAAAAAGAAACACCAACCGGCGAAATTGTGTGGGTTTTAGCGCGCATTAACGTAATTTGGTTTCCCGCAGTTTGGACACGAATTCGGGTGGAGCGAAGCTATCCGGACTGGATACTCCCCAGTACTTGTTGAATACGGTCAGGCCGGTGTCACCTTTCAGTAGCGCTCCAGGCTCGATAAACGGAAACAGGTCCAGATAGGAGCTGACCTGGGTTTTCGATACCCGGCGAATGATGTGTTCCGGGCCTAGCTCGGAGGGGTGGTTCAGCCCACCCGCTTGCAGCAGATTTTGCAGGGCTTCCAAGGTGTTTTTATGAAAGTTGTAAACCCGATCGCTTTTCAGGGGTACATCGATTTTTTCACCGCGTCTCGGGTCTTAAGTAGCAACGCCGCTAGGGCCAGTGAATGGCTCATCCACTCAAAGCCTTCCTCATACATATTCAGCTGAGAGCCGAACGGGCGCTTGTCGAGAATGTCTTTTGCACGCTGGTACACAATGGTGCGCTGCTCGCGAGAAAACGGTCGTTCGTCGGTGTCAGACTGAATGAAGTACTGACGGATTTCCGGGCCAATAGCCTCAAACAGATAACGGAAATTGGCCATAATCGGGTAGTTGCGGCTAATCGTATGGCGACGCTGTAACAGATCGTAGGTCCCCAGCATGCTCAGGAGCCCCGTGAGGGCAGTGACAAACGCCATTGGCGTGTAGATCAGAGATAACGGAAGCGACATGAAAAAGGTCACAACACAAAGAATGTAGACGGTGTAACGAACAGGTACCGGGTTCGTTAACTTGGGCATTAAGCGGGCCTCCTTAGGCGAGTGGAGGGTTGGGAGGTTGATTTATGCCCTCTATGGGCAGGGAGATGACTTTGATATATGGAGCACAAAACCATAAACTGATGCTCTCGTAACTTTTGAGAGTCCCGATTTAACCGCACAAACTGACGAAGTTCAATAATGTTTAATGTAGTTCAATGAATGAAGGAGGCTCCACTGTGGGCGACATTGCTAAAGACGATTATCAAACCGACTACGTGGTGGGACAAGACAACATTGCGAAGTTTGGTTTTGACATACACAACGTTGTGTTCCCGGTGACAGCGCTGCTTATCATCCTGTTTGTCGTAGGAACACTGATTTTCCCCACAGCATCAGGGGAATTGCTTGCTAGCGCCAAAACGGTGCTATCGCAATTTTCGACTGGGGCTTTCTGCTCAGCGCAAACTTTTTCGTTCTTCTCTGTCTCGCTCTGATCGTCATGCCGGTCAGTAAAATCCGTATAGGCGGTCAGGACGCCAAGCCGGAATTCTCCCGGATGTCCTGGTTTGCGATGCTGTTTGCGGCCGGCATGGGCATTGGCCTGATGTTCTGGTCCGTGGCCGAGCCGGTGGCTTACCTCACCGACTGGTATGGCACCCCGCTGGGCGTTGAGCCCAATACACCGGAAGCCGCGAAGTTGGCCATGGGTGCGACCATGTACCACTGGGGTCTACATCCCTGGGCAATCTACGCCATCGTAGGTCTTTCCCTGGCATTCTTCACCTATAACAAGGGCTTTCCCCTGACGATCCGTTCGGCTTTCTTCCCGATCCTGGGTGACCGTGTCTGGGGCTGGCCTGGCAACGTCATCGATATCATTGCGGTTCTGGCAACCATCTTCGGTCTTGCCACCTCCCTTGGTTTCGGTGCCCAGCAAGCAGCAGCCGGTCTGGCCTTTCTGTTTCCCGAAGCGATCGAGGGCGGTCTCAACGTTCAGGTTGGCATCATTGCCGGTGTTACGGCCATTGCCACCCTTTCCGTCATTCGCGGTATTGACGGCGGCGTAAAGCTGTTGAGTAACATCAATATGATCATTGCTGGTCTGTTGCTGGCGTTTGTCTTCTTCGCAGGTGCAACCCTGGGAATCATCGAGCAGATGTGGACCACCACTGCGGCCTATGTTGGCAACATGCTGCCCCTGAGCAACCCCTTCGGTCGTGAAGAAGATACCACCTGGTTCCATGGCTGGACGGTGTTCTACTGGGCATGGTGGATCTCCTGGTCACCCTTCGTCGGTATGTTTATCGCCCGGGTCTCCAAGGGGCGCACGGTTCGCGAGTTCGTAATTGCGGTTTTGTTGGTCCCCACCGTGATCAGTATTGTCTGGATGAGCACCTTTGGTGGCAGCGCCCTGGCGCAAATTCAGGCAGGCGTGGGCACGCTTGCGAGCGACGGCTTGACTGACGTGTCTCTGGCCATGTTTCAGATGCTTGAAAATATCCCCTTTACCGCGATTACTTCCTTCATGGGCATAGTGCTGGTTCTGGTGTTTTTCGTGACATCATCGGACTCAGGTTCGCTGGTTATCGACAGCATCACCTCTGGCGGTAGAATCGATGCCCCCAAAGCCCAGCGTATTTTCTGGGCGGTTACGGAAGGCATGATTGCAGGCGTATTGCTGTTTGTGGGCGGCGCAGATGCCTTGAGCGCGCTGCAAGCCGGCGCGGTCAGTGTTGGTCTGCCGTTCACGTTCGTTCTGTTGGGGATGTGCTATAGCTTGATGAAAGGATTGAACCATGAGCGCCGCCTGCTGATTGCAGAAGGCAAAATGACGTAACCAAGGAAGGCCGGCGATTAGCCGGCCCTTTTCACTGCCAATACCGGTAACGTTCAAAGAAAAAAGGGGCCTTCTTCAGAGGCCCCTTTTTTGTTGCAACCAGTTTTATTACAGCCCATTGCTATAAATATCCAAACTCCGCCATAGCATACTTGACCCGTTTCTCGGGCGAATAGTGCGGTCTTCGCAGCGCCGCCACTTTTTGCAACCGCGGCCTGAGACCCCGGCTATTCGCCATCTGGATTGCCAACCCGGGGCGAGCATTGAGCTCCAGCAGCAGCGGTCCCTGCTAGATAATGGCAACATCAGGTGCACCGCCCAATGAATAGAGCCCGGCAAGAATATTCGAGAGGTGTCGCTCCAACGCACCGGCTGTGATTGCAGCGCCAGAGGCCTTCATGTAGTTCTCGCCCTTTCGCCGCAGGATAACGAATATACCTTTGCCACCGGAGCCGCCGGTGGCAAAACCGATGCATCCACAGCCCAGCGTGTATTCTGGGTGGTGATGGAAGGCGCAATCGCCGCTGTGCTGATATTCGGCGGTGGTGATGATGCACTCGGAGCTATTCAGGCTGTTTCGATCAGTGCCGGGCTTGTGCACGAATGCCGATGTGCTCTAGCGTTTGTGAAATTCTTCCATCGCAAAGCGAGCGCGGTCACCGGGGGTGAAGTGGGGGCGTTTCAGATTTTCAATGGCACGCAAGCGCGGCAGTAGGCCGCAGCCGTTGGCCATTTGAATTGCCAGCCCGGGGCGCGCGTTTAACTCTAACAGCAGCGGGCCTTCGTCCACGTCCACCACCAGGTCTACGCCCATATAGCCTAGCCCGGTCGCTTCATAGCAGCGGGAGGCCATTTCCAGCATTTCATCCCAGGCGACAATATGGATATTGCCCAAAGATAAGCCGGTGTCCGGGTGCAGAAGAATGGGGCGATTGAACTGAACCGCATTCAGACTTTTCCCTGTGCCGATGTCTAGCCCCACGCCTACAGCGCCTTGGTGCAGGTTAGCCTTGCCGTCTGACGCTTTGGTGGCAAGCCGCAGCATGGCCATTACCGGGTAGCCCTGAAACACGATAATACGGATATCTGGAACGCCTTGAAACGAATAGCGAGCCAGATCCGGTGTGGACTGCACCAGGTTTTCGACAATGGCCACGTCAGAGGCGCCCGCCAGCGAATAAAGCCCCGCTAGAATGTTGGTCAGGTGCCGTTCCAGCACATCCACGCCAATACGGGCGCCGGAGGCTTTGACGAATTCGTCGCCATCGCGCCCGGTGACGACGGTGATACCTTTGCCGCCAGACCCTTTGGCCGGCTTTATGGCAAAGCCAGCCAAATCCGCGGACATTTCACGGAAGTGGGAAATTTCGTGTTGCTGGCGAACCACCTGCAAAAGCCGCGGTGTTTTCACACCGTATTCGGCCACCACCAGCTTGGTTTTCAGTTTGTTGTCGACCAGCGGGTAGGCCGAACGATCATTGTAGCGGGCAATATAGTCCACATTGCGCCGGTTCATGTTCAACATGCCCAGGCGGTTCAGCGTAAACGGTGATATCCAGCCCATATCAGTCGTACACCTTCATCGGTGTGAAACGGCGCAGTTCGCTGAGTTTGTAGCCGGTGTAATTACCCATTAGCAGAATCAGGCCCAGAATAACCAGGTGCAATTCGGGGAAGTTGAAGGTCAAGTGTCCGGCCAGCGGTGAGCTCATCAGCAGGTAGGCGCAAATGGCGACAAACAGACTGCCTGTACCTTGCCTTATGACTTCCCGCGCGCCTTCCTCTTCCCACAAAATCGACATCCGCTCAATGGTCCAGGCGATAATAACCATGGGGAAAAAGGTCACCGTCATGCCGGTATTAAAGCCCATCTGATAACCTACAACGCTCAAACCGGCGGTAATGAATATTACCAGGATGATCAACGCCGAGATCCGCGAAACCAGCAGCAGGTTCAGGCTGGAAAGGTAGCTGCGCATCAACAGGCCAATGGCGACCACCGACAAAAATGCCACCAGCCCGGGTATCAAAGTGGTCTGCACAAACGCTACCGCAATCAGTACTGGCATAAAGGTGCCGGACGTGCGAATACCGATCAACATGCGCATGAAGGCCACCACTAATGCCCCCAAAGGCAATAGCAGCAGCATGCGGAACATGCCCTGTTCTTCAATCGGCAGTTCGTAAAAACTCAGAAAGCCGAGGCCGGTCTCTTCAGATTGCATGGCTGCCAGCTGAATGGCGGGAATGGTCTGGCGCAGCATAGAGAAGCTTATCTCGGAGTTGGCGCCGCCCACCACGTCCAACAGCGACGCGGATCCCTGGCGCCACAACAACAGGTCTTCCGGCACGCCCTGTTCAGCGGTGCGGGGGTCAAAGGTCAGCCATTCTTCGCCGGTGTGAATTTGCAGGAACGCCAGCAGCGGCTGGCGCCGGCGAGCGTCTTCCAGCTTCAGGCCATCGGCGGCGCGAGCGGGTATGCCAGAGAAGTTCAGCATGTCGACCAGTAGGTCGAGATAATTTTCGCCGGCAATTAGAAGGGTGGTGTTCTGGGCACCGGTATCTGGTTGCATCAGCCGGATCAGTTCGCGGGTCATGCTTTGTGGGTTACTGGAGCGTTGCCTGGCCTGCTCCAGTATTTCCCGAACAGCGGTGGCTTCGGGTTCTTCCCAAAACACAGTGCGCGCCACCGGTTTTACTTTGGAGGGTATGCTGCGAACGTCTGGGTCTGGTATCAACTGGACTTTGTAATACAGCGTTTGTGGACCGGTAACATCACGCTTGGTCCACTCGGCGCGGCGCGTGCCAGCTTGTTCCAGAATAGAAAAACCGTAGCCAGGCGAGGCTGCTTGTTCGCTCAGGGTATGGAAACCCGGGGGTTGATCGGGCACGTTCAGAGCGGCCGTCACGGAGCCGCCTGTGGCGTCAAAATCCACCCGCGCCTCTACCATCCACACCGGCCGTTGTTCGCCGGTCAGCCAGGGAATCCCCAGTTCAATGTGGCGCCATACGGCCAGAGAAATGCCGGTGGCAATAATCAGAAAAATCGCAATGTAAAAGGGTGTGCGCGATCGGGTACTCATAACGTGTCTCTGATAGCATCGCGGTAGCCGCTGTTGCCGTTGATCATGGTGTCGGGCAGTTCGGTTGCAAACTCTTTGCCGACATCAATCAACATCACATCGCGCAGAACGTTGCGGCCAATCAGCACCTGATGGGTAAGGTGGGAACGGTCGGTCAGGGTAAATTCGGCCACTTGCGTATGGTTGCCTATAACAAATTGCAATTCCACCACCACCCGGCGTTCAGGGTCGTCGACGTTTGATTGAAGAATTTTTACCCGTCGCGAGACTTCTTTTTCCAGGGTCAGCAGCCCTTCACTGCCGGGTACGGGCACATCGAAGCGCACCCAGTTGCTGCCGTCGCGCTCGAATCTCACAATATTTCGTGCATCAATGGAAGAGGTTTCGGCGCCGCTGTCGATACGGGCGTTGTAAACAGTTTCTGCTGCGGTCAGGAAGAACTTTTCAACTTCGCCCACAATGAGTTTGCCTTTGAGCTGACTGGCCACGGCCTTGGCTGCGGTAGCCGCGGGGCAAGCCTGCTGTTTCGGCACGGGGGGGCATTCTGGTGCTTTAACTTGGGCACTTATGGCTTGCAGAATGGTTTCGGTGAACGCAGTTTGATCGTTGATTGCTTGCTCGAAGCGTACCTTGGCGTTGTTTTCCATGGTGACCAGCGTCGCCCGCTGGTTTTGCACCGAGGTGTTCACGGTTTCCAGATTGGATTTGGGTACCATAAAGTACTGATCTGCCGAACAGCCGGCCAGGCCCGCTAGTATCATCAACAATGGCAGCGCCAAATGGACGTTGCCACGAGGCTTTGACCCCATGAAACCCTTGAAACCCATGAACTACCCCCGAAGAAAATGACAAAAAAAGTGCCCGAACTGACAGGTCAGCGGCACGAAACGACTGTGTGATGGTGTTTGGGCGCAGTATACAGCAACTCATGGTAGCGATTTGTTTACAGATGATTAAGGCGACGTGTATCCCGTCAGCAACAATGGCAAATGAATAGGTTAAACTTGTCAGTGAACTGTTCTAATGGTTATACCGCAGGAGTAAATGCCCGTGCTTGAAACCTTCAGCCAATGGGTGGCTGACCAACCCGTGCTTGTGCTCTCGCTGATGGCGGCGATTTCTATTCTGGTACTGATATTAGCCGGATTGCTGCAGCGTGCCGGGCAAAATAACCGCCGCTTGCTGGCCGACTACAACGATCTGAAACTGGCATTAAGAGAGCAGCAGATAATGCTGGCCCATGAGCGCCAGTCGGCGGCGGAGAAACTGGCGCTTCTGGAGCACAATCGCGATGCGCTAAAACAGGAATTCGAGAATTTGGCGAACCGTATATTCGATCAGAAAAGCGAGCGCTTCAGTCAGCAGAACCAGAGCAGTATGGATACGCTGCTAAAACCGTTTCGTGATCAACTCAGCGATTTTCGACAGCGCGTCGAAACGGTACACACCACCGAAACCCGTGACCGCCAGGCTTTGCGCAGCGAAATAAAATCGTTGCAGGAACTCAATCGGCAGATTACTGAAGAAGCCTCTAATCTGACCCGAGCGTTAAAAGGCGATAAAAAAATACAGGGTAACTGGGGCGAGTTGATTCTGGAGCGGGTGCTGGAAAGGTCCGGGTTGCGCAAAGGTATTGAATACAAAACCCAGGGCAGCTACCGCGACAGCGATAACCAACTGCTGCGGCCAGACGTGGTGGTGCACCTACCGGATAACCGCAACCTGGTGATAGATTCCAAGGTGTCGCTGGTGGCTTACCAACAGTGGGTTATCAGCGACGAAGGCAGCGCCCGTGATGCGGCGCTGAAGCAGCATATGGACGCCGTGCGCAATCACATTCGCAGCCTGAGCGATAAAGATTACAGCCAGCTCAACGGTTTGCGTTCACCGGATTTTGTGCTGTTGTTCATGCCCATTGAACCGGCTTTTGTGGCAGCTTTCCAGCACGACGACAGTCTGTTTTCAGAAGCCTTTGAGCGTAAGATTATTGTGGTGACGCCCACCACCTTGCTGGCCACCCTGCGCACCATCGAAAACATTTGGCGTTACGAGCGCCAGAGCCAGAACGCCCGACTGATTGCGGAACGCGCAAGCGCAGTTTACGATAAATTGCGGGTATTTGTAGAAGCTATGGAACGCCTTGGTGGCCAGTTGCACACCGCCCAGGGCAGCTACGACAGTGCGATGAACACCCTGACCCGCGGCCGCGGCAACCTGATTTCACAAGCCAACCGCTTTGTGGAATTGGGAGTGCGGGTGAAAAAAGAACTGCCCAAGGCCGTCACCGAACAGGCCGAAGTCGACCCTGAAGCCGGCTCTGGCCTTGATTCTGCCTTTGACTCGGAGCCCGCCCTTGACCGAAACAAGAGCGTCTCCGATACGCCAGGGAACACTGAGCCGGGCGCCGGCGAATCCATTGAGGAAAACAGTTATGGCAGCAACACCGTTTAAATTTTCTGGTTGCCGGGCGTTGGTCGTGTGTGCCGTGTTGTACGCTGGCAGTGCTATGGCGCTGCCCGCGGAGCACGAAATTCGCCGCTTGATGCTGGCGACCGAGCAAGCACTGGCCGCTGAAAACTGGGACGACGCCAGCGAATACCTGGGGCGTTTACAGCAGCTAGACGGCGAGCGCCCGGTGGATTTTTATTTCTACCGCGGCCGGGTGATGCAAAAGTCGGATCTGTTAAACGAGGCTCAAGCCTCGCTTGAGGTGTATGTCACCCGCGCAGGCAAAGAGGGCCAGTACTACAAACAGGCGCTGGAGCGCATTACCGAGATAGAAAAGCTGCGCAAAGACCGCGCCTTGGCAGCGGTGACCAATAATCCGGCAACACCTTTGCAGCCGCGAACAGCCATCATTGAAGCCGCTGGAGGGCAAAGTGCGGCTGATCTGAAAAAGCTGTATTTGGCAGACAGCGAGGAGCAGGCGTTATTGATGCACCTGAACAGTGTTTTGCAGGTGTCAGGTTGGCGCGAAGACAAAGCCATTGTGCAGTTGGACCAACCAGCAGACATTCGCTACCAGGTTGAAAAACGCAACAGCAGCCTGCTGATTCAGCAAATTACCCGTCAGCAAGGCACCATGCTGCGCAAAAGCCAACAGATTGACGTTTATGGCATTAGCCCGTTGGTAAAATGGGATTGCGAACCAAGCCTGGCCACTTGCTGGGTGTATGACCCAAGGGACGGTTCGCGGTTGTTTCAGTTAGGCGCTAACCAAGGCCAGGCGGAAGACATTGCTCGCACGCTGGGGCGTCTCATCCGCAACCTGCAGGCCGCCGGTAAGCAGGTGGCGTTGCCACCTGTGTCCGGTTAAGTACTGTTTTAGCAGACTCAGCTAAAACGTGAGAAGTCTGGTTTACGCTTTTCTACAAAAGCGCGAAAGGATTCGGCTGCCTCCGGCGACTTCAGGCGTTCACCGAACAGCGCGCCTTCTACCCGCATGGTTTCTTCCAGAGCTTCCCGATTTGGCCGTTTTAGCAGTTCTTTGGTAGCGCGAATGGCCGCTGGTGCCTGTGCAGCCAGTTTCTGACAGGCCTCCCAGGCAACTGCTTCTGTGTCATCAGGTTCGCACACGCGATTGATGATGCCCAGGCGCAAAGCCTCTTCCGCACTAAAACGACCACCCAGCATCAGCAGTTCAGCAGCCCGCACGCGGCCAATCCACATAGGCAGTAAAAGGCTGGAGCCACCTTCAGGACACAGGCCAAGGCTGGCAAACGGCATTTGGAAACCGGCGTTGGTGCCTGCCATGACCATATCGCAGTGCAGCAGCATAGTCGTGCCAATGCCTATCGCCGGCCCGTTAATCGCCACAACCACCGGTTTGGTAGCGTTAACCAGCACAAACAGGAAACGGCCTACCGGGGTCTCGCGGAAATCACCGGGTAAGCCTTTGGTGAAATCGTTAAGATCGTTACCGGCGGTGAAACACTCATTGCTGCCGGTAAACAGAATGCAGCGAATGTCCTTGTCGGCCTCGGCCTGATCGATTGCGTCGGCCATGCTGGTGTACATAGCGTGGGTAAGGGCGTTCTTGCGCTCTGGGCGATTTAGGCGAACGATTAAAACCTGGTCCTTTTTCTCAATCAGAATACGGTCTGTCACGGTGTCTCCCAATACTTCTTTGTTAGTTTGCAATGCATCTTAACTGCTTTTCATCGCATTCTTCACCAATTTTAACGCTTTTGAGTCATCAGCAGGCACAGCGAATTGGCCTGCAGTCGCACCCCGCGCGCGGATGAATTTCTGGTAAACTTTGCCTTCTGATTTGCCAATATATTCTTATAACGACCGTTGATGAGGCGACTATGACCACCCTGATCCGCCAGGAAGACCTGATTGAAAGTGTAGCCGACGCGCTGCAGTTTATTTCCTACTATCACCCGAAGGATTTTATTCAGGCGGTGTACGAGGCTTATAAAAAAGAAGAATCCCAGGCGGCTAAAGACGCTATGGCGCAGATTCTGATTAACTCGCGGATGTGCGCCGAAGGCCACCGCCCGATCTGCCAGGATACCGGTATTGTGACGGTGTTCGTGAATGTTGGCATGAACGTGAAGTGGGATTTTGAAACCTCGCTGGACGATGCCATCAACGAAGGCGTGCGTCGCGCTTATACCCATCCGGACAACATGCTGCGGGCGTCGATATTGGCAGATCCGGACGGTAAGCGTGAGAACACAAAAGACAACACGCCCGCCATCATTCATTACAAAATTGTGCCGGGCAACACCGTAGACATTCACGTGGCGGCCAAGGGCGGTGGTTCTGAAGCCAAGTCCAAGTTTGCCATGCTGAACCCGTCAGATTCGGTGGTGGACTGGGTGCTGAAGATGATCCCGCAAATGGGCGCAGGTTGGTGCCCGCCCGGCATGTTGGGTATCGGTATTGGCGGCACCGCTGAAAAAGCCATGGCAATCGCCAAAGAAGCGTTGTTGGAGCCTGTCGATATTCAAGAACTTAAAGCCCGCGGCGCATCAAACCGCGCTGAAGAGCTTCGCCTGGAGTTGTTCGAAAAAGTAAACGAGCTGGGCATTGGTGCCCAGGGCCTGGGCGGCCTGACCACAGTGCTGGATGTGAAAGTGAAAGATTTCCCCACTCACGCGGCCAACAAGCCGGTGGCGATTATTCCCAACTGCGCAGCCACCCGCCATGCGCACTTTGTGCTGGATGGCAGTGGCCCGTCACTGCAAACCCCGCCGAGCCTGGATGACTGGCCGGAAATTACCTGGGAAGTGGGCGAGAACGTGCGTCGGGTGAACCTGAACACTGTTACCCCGGAAGACGTAAAGGACTGGCAGCCGGGTGAAACTGTTTTGCTGTCGGGTAAGATGCTGACCGGCCGTGACGCCGCCCACAAAAAAATGGTGGACATGATCAACAATGGTGAAGAGCTGCCGGTGGACATGAAAGGGCGTTTTATTTACTACGTTGGCCCGGTGGACCCGGTGCGCGAAGAAGTGGTTGGCCCCGCAGGCCCCACCACTGCAACCCGCATGGACAAGTTCACCCACACCATGCTGGAAAAAACCGGCCTGACCGGCATGATCGGCAAAGCCGAACGTGGCCAGGCGGGCATTGACGCCATTCGCGAATTTGGTGCGGTTTACCTGATGGCGGTAGGCGGAGCAGCGTATCTGGTGTCAAAAGCCATCAAGCACGCCGAAGTGGTGGCCTTCCCGGAACTGGGTATGGAAGCCATTTACGAGTTCGACGTGGAAGACATGCCGGTGACGGTTGCGGTGGATTCCCGCGGATCTTCCGTGCACCAGACTGGCCCGGCCGAGTGGCATAAAAAGATCATCGCCGCCAAGGCTGTTTAAATTGAATCGGGGACAGATTTGAAATCTGTCCCCGATTAGACCTGCGCGCCCCAGTCCAGACCGGGGACGGATTTCAAATCCGTCCCCTTCATCAGGCGCTCAGCTGGAACAGCTGACGCTCATGCCCTTACCCCAGTCTGGGGGCAGGGCAGCGTAGCGTTCTTCGTACTGGGTTTGTTCGTCAAACGGTTTCTTTAGCACCGTTAGCAGCTCCTCCAGCGGCTGATAATCCCCGTTTTGCGCCTCCAGAATCACCTGCTGTGCCAAATAATTACGCAAAATGTATTTCGGATTTACCCGGCCCATAGCGTATTCCCGGGCATCGTGAGCCTGAGTTTCCTGCTCCAGCCTTTGTTCGTAACGGCCAAGCCAGGCATCCGCAATGGCGCGGTCGGTAAACAAGTCGCGCACCGGCCCGTGGCCCCGGCCATACAGCGTCGACAGGCCGCGGAAGAAGCGGGTGAAGTCAACCTTCTGTTCGTGCAGCATGCTAAAGGTGTCCATAATCAGATGCATGTCGCTGTCATCGTCCTGCTGCAGGCCGAGCTTGTTCCGCATGTTCTGCAAAAAACGAGTGTTGTAGGCGCTTTCATAGTGTTTCAAACCTTCGTGTACGGCATCTTCACCCATCACCGGCAATAATGCTCGCGCCAGGTAATGGCAGTTTTCGAAGCCCATCTGCGGCTGGCGGTTGTAGGCGTAGCGACCGCGCTCGTCGGTGTGATTGCAGATGTAGCCGGCGTCAAAATCGTCCATAAAGGCGTAGGGGCCGTAATCGAAGGTGTCGCCAATAATCGACATGTTATCGCTGTTCATAACACCGTGGCAGAAGCCCACGGTTTGCCAGTCGGCGATCAGCCGCGCGGTGCGGCCGACCACGGCTTCGAGCCAGCGCTGATGGCGCTCGGTTTCAGGCAGTGTGATCAGCTCCGGGAAATGCAGTGATATTACGTGCTCCAACAGCGTTTTTACGGTGTCCGGGCTCTGGTGATGAGCGGCGAATTCGAAGTGGCCAAAGCGGATGTGGCTGTGGGCTACCCGCATGAGCGCGGCGGCGGTTTCAATAGATTCGCGGCGTATCGGGTCTTTGGCCCTAACCATAAAAAGGGCGCGGGTGGTGGCAATGCCCAGCCCGTGCATCGCCTCGCTACACAGGTATTCACGAATGGTCGAGCGCAGCACCGCACGGCCATCGCCAAAGCGGGAGTAGGGCGTCATCCCTGCACCTTTCAAGTGCCAGTCCCAACGCTGGCCGTTTGGGGAAATGGTTTCCCACAGTAGCAGCCCGCGGCCGTCGCCCAAGTCCGGGTTGTACATGCCGAACTGGTGGCCGGTGTACTTCATGGCGACCGGCTCCATGCCTTCCAGCAGTTCCGCGCCACCACCGACTTTTTCCCATTGGGCTGGGTTGTTACTGTGAAATCCCAGTTCCCGCGCCAGGTCCTGGTTAAAGCACACCATTTTTGCTTCTTTAAGCGGGCTGGGTTGCACGCGGGTGAAGAAACTCTCCGGGAGTTCGAGGTAGCGATGCTCTATTTGAAAACCGTTACTACTCATAAAATCTTTATTCCCGTATGGCACAAACTCTGCTGAATTGCTTATTAACCGATTCATCAACCGCACAAATCTTAACGTGTCTGCTCGTGCGCTTAAACCATTCATCAAATGCTGTGATTCAGCAGGGTTACATTCCCGAATCTGAAGGTTATAATCTTTCACCCGCTCAGGATGAGCATAAAAAACACCAATCTTCAGGGATCGAAGATATGCCCCAGGCAAACGGACTGCAGTTTACCGCCCGTGTTGGCGAACTTCCTTCTGATCTTTTTTCTGTTGTCGGCTTCACGCTGACCGAGCGGCTTTGTGAACTGTTTCACGGTCGCCTTGAGCTGGCCAGTTTCGACGCAACCGTTGATGCCTCCGATATTCTGGAACAATCGGTAGATTTGGTGGTCTGGCGAGACGGTTCACCCCTTCGCCGCTTCACCGGTGTGGTTAACGAGTTTGCCCGGGGAGGCAGCGGCCACCGCCGCACCCGCTACGAATTGATCATTCAGCCGCCTTTGTGGCGCTTAGGGCTGATGCACAATAGTCGCATATTCCAAGCTCAGACCACAGATACGATCGTACGCACGCTTTTGGAAGAGCGGGGCCTTGTGAATTCGATGTTTGATCTTAAACGCACCCCACAGAAGCGGGAATACTGCGTACAGCATCGGGAAAGCGATCTGGCATTTATCGAACGAATGGGCGCAGAGGAAGGTTGGCATTATCGCTACCAGCACGGCAGCGTAGACGGAAATGAACAGCCGGGTCTGATCATTGCCGATCATCATGGTGATGCGCCGGGGCTCGAAGCCGCACAATACAATAGCAAAGCGGGGGGAAGCACCAAGCAGCCTGCCGTGTTCCGCTTCCGTTTTGAGGAGCGCGTTCGCGTCGCCTCCGTGGCTATGAAAGATTACACCTTCAAGAATCCTGCCTACGCGCAAATTCACCAGCAAAACGCAGCCAGTCCGAGCCAGCGCCAGGACTATCAGCATTTCGACTACCCGGGCCGATTCAAAGCCGACGCCAGCGGCCAGCCGTTTACCGAAGCGCGACTGGATGCCCTCAGAAACGACGCCAGCACCGCCGACGGCGAGAGTAACCGCGCAGACTTTACCTGCGGCGCCAAAGTAGCGTTAACCGAGCATAACAGCCCTGATTTAAACCGGGACTGGTTGCTTATCGCCGTCACTCACACTGGCAAACAGCCCCAGGCGCTGGAAGAAGAAGCCGGTTCCGAACCGACCACTTATCACAATGCATTCAGCGCCGTTCCTGCTGACAAAATCTGGCGACCTTTACCAGCAAAACCCCTGCGCATGGACGGCCCGCAGATTGCTATCGTCACAGGCCCAGAAGGTGAAGAAATTCACTGCGATGAATTCGGCCGGGTAAAGGTGCGCTTTCCTTGGGATCGCTATTCAGAAAATAACGAACACAGCAGCGCCTGGCTTCGAGTCAGCCAGGGCTGGGCAGGTGGCCAGTACGGTTTTATGGCGATACCGAGAATCGGAAACGAAGTCATTGTTTCCTTTCTGGACGGCGACCCGGATCAGCCCATTATCACCGGGCGCACTTACCACGCAACCAACACGCCGCCTTACGCGCTGCCGAAACACAAAACCCGCACCACTCTGAAAACCCGAACCCACAAGGGCGAAGGCAGCAACGAACTGCGCTTTGAAGATGAAACAGAAGAAGAACAGGTTTATATCCACGCCCAAAAAGATCTGAATCTACTGACAGAAAACAACCGCACCGAAGTCATCAACAACGACAGCCACCTGACCGTTGAGAATGACCAATTCAGCCACGTAAAAAGCAACGACCACATCACCGTTGGCGGCGAAAAGCGCCTGTTCGTTGGAGGTGATTGCAGTAAGAACATTGGAGGAACTTTCCACCAAAAGTCCGGCAGTGCCACGCTCAGCGAAGCCGGCACCGAAGTACACCACAAGGCCGGCTCCAAAGTGGTTATTGACGCCGGTGTCGAAATCACACTGGCCGCCGGCGGCAGCTTTCTGAAACTTGACCCCAGCGGGGTGACGCTGAGCGGGCCGGGGATCAAGATTAACTCCGGGGGAAGCCCTGGAAGTGGTTCCGGGCAGGGTGTTGTGGTGCCGGGAATGCCGCAGATGATAAGCGCGAACGATGGGGCTGTGCCGCCGGCGCAGTTGGCGGACGCACAAGTTCGCCCTATCGGAAAGGCTGATGAGACCATAGAGTTGCTGGAACTTGCAGCCGTGGAAAATCTGGCTCTGGTAGACAAATGCATGGAACAGCCCGATGGCAGTTGCTCGCTGGACCATTGCCCTTGCAGGGAAACCGTATGATGAGCACAGTGGATGTGTCGAACGTTGAGCTTTTTGACAACGATCTTCAATGGTATGCCCTGCTTGAAGGGGCCCACCCTGCCTACAACACGCTTGGCCTGGTTTATAAACACATCGCGACCCCGGAGTGGGTTGCGATCTATCAGTTTGCCTCTTATGAGTCACTTACACAGGTAAGCCCGGTACTGCTAAAACTGGACCAATCCCAGGAGTGGTTGCAACATTGGCAGAAGGAGTTCCCTGACCTTTCCGGATCGTTTCTTGGTTCAGAGAAAAGTATTGAAACGGTCGCGAGCCACTTGCGAACGATGGTGTCCGTTCGAGTTGAGGGTGGACCTGATTCGATTTTCCGCTTCCACGACTCCTGGATTATGAGTGCGCTTTACCTCAGTCTTGATGGTACACAACAGGCCAGATTTCATGGTTCAGTTTGTCAGTGGCTCTGGTTTTGTGGGCACAACGTGTGTCGGGCTGAGAAGCCAGAGAAAACAGTGGAAGATTACGCACTGAGCGACGGGTGGTTGCAGCTAAGCGCAAAAAATCAGCAAGCCATTCATGACGGGCTCGTGTCCAAACGGAATTGGAAGGAGGGTCAACAATGACCGAACCATGTATATCAGCGGGTTCGCCCTGCAAAAACCCCGGGAAGTTGTTTGTCGAGGTGGCAGGAACTGACGTTCATCCTGGCTACGGCCTGGTTCTGGAAAAAAACGGTGAGCCGGTCGCTAACCTTTCAATGGCGCAGCAGCATTGGCATCAGCGTTATGAGTGCGATTACGCAGTTGATGCTTCTGAATGCTTCGATCACACACTGACCCTCACGATTGAAAAAGAGCAAGGTGGCTATCTAAAGTTACCGCTGCTGGACGCACCGAATCCAACCCGCCTTTCTGCCCGCACTCAGTCAAATCTATTGTTTCCCGTGTATCCCCTGGCTCAAATGCCCGGACTGGATGGCGAAAAAGGGCAGGCTTTGCTGCGCTCTGGCTACCTTTACGTTTTTTGGAAGGGCGTTCTTTGGCGCGAACTTCAAACAGATGAACACGGCAAAATGCGGGATATTGATCTGGCGGATTGCCGGGAACGCGTAAAAGCGGAGGGGCCGTCGGTAGTAGAGCTGCGCCATCCTTCAAGCGTTTCATTGGATACGCTCTGGCTGCCAGCGCGCTTTCATAAAGCCGGCAGGGCGCAGTGGACGATTGGTGAGGTAGAGCTCGCCTGGTCTGAGCAGCAGTGGAGTTGGGAGTACATTGAATCGCTGGAATCTGGCCTCGACATCATTAACCTTCCTGCGGCTTACCGACAGCAAACGGGGATCCCCGCTTATGGCAAGCGCGGAGCACATGATATAGACGCCCGCCGTGAGGCTCGCTGCAAGAACCTCAAAACGCTCGACAGCTATGAGTTCGGCAGCAGATTTGGCCCTGATAAACAGGCCGGCCATGACTGGGTCTCTTTGAAAGAAGCGTCCTCCTGCCGTCGCAGAGACCCGGGCCGGGAAAAAGAGGCAAGCAATCCGTCGCTGATAACTCAAAGTGTAGATGGCTCCGGCCTGCATGAGAACAACACCGTACTGCACAAAATCCGGCTTGAGCTGGAGCGTATGGAAGGCTTTACGTGCAAGGCGACAGAAACCGTTGAATTCGCCAGCAGTATGAACCGATGGGTCGATGATGTGATCGGCGAGGATTGGCGAGCCCTGTCCGGCGCCGGCAAGGCAAAATCCGGGGAGCAGGAAACCTCCGACACATCCGAAGCCGCGCGCAGGGATTTGCTGGATGAAGTCAGCCGTCGCCTAAAGAGCGCCCCGGCTGAGGAAGACCAATTGACTCGCGTCCGGGAACGCCATATTCCCGGTGTTCTTTTGCCGGATGTGCTTTTTGAGCTTGAGTGGCTGACCCATCAGGCCAGTCTGCACCTGACTTATGTTTCTTCCTTAGCGCAGTCCACTCAAAAGCACCCACATTTCAAAAGTGCCATGCTGGTGCACTCAGCGGTGTTCGATTATAAAGGCCACAAGCGTGGCCCCTTTACAGCTCACCGGAACCTCGTGGATGTCAGCAAGCTAGACGCAGCATTGCGCAAGGAAGATCGCGAGGTTTGCCGCACAACTTGCTATGAACTGATTCAACAGCGAATCGACTTACTGGAAAACCAGGCTGTTCCGGTATTCAACGATTTGTTTGCACTCAATGGCCTGAGTTATCCAATCGCGCTGCAAACACTGAACCCATTATTGTCTCACCTCGAAACGTCGGTATTCCATTTTGATTCATTGGCGGGCAAAGTTGCCAGAGACACAGAGGCCTACCGCGATTTCGCCGGTGCCCGATATATCGAAAAACTGGCCAAAGGGCAGGCCGGTTTGTCTGTCTTTCTTGCAGTGGACTCTGAGCCAGAAGCTGACCACAAAGGTGTACCTGAACCTAACGATGGCTCCGGTCGGCCCCGGCCCGGGCTCATGCAGTGGCTGCAGGTACAGCGGCCGAGGGCTGATCAGTTGCCGGAATCCATACGGGAACATTACGAGTTAAGCGAACGGGAAAAAGAAAAGGTTCTGGAAAGCATCCAGAAGATGGCAGACCCCGAATTGCTTCAGTGGGCTATTCATTCTTACACCACCATGGGGCAGCTCATGGCAGATGTCGCCAGTGAGTTTTACCTGAAAACACAGAGGGCCATACTCAGAAAAATCGGTGACGGCCCGATTTATCAGGTAAAAGAGACCCTTCAGGTTCCCCTGCGGTACATGAAACTGGGCAATCCCTTTTTCGGGAGCCTCGTTCTGGGGCACGCGAATTCAGCCATGTTGAACCCGAATCCGGAAATGGTACCGCTTGGCATTCGGTTTGGTGATCAGGGCGCCGGAATAGGGGCTCTGTCGAACGATAAACTCAATCAGGCGCTGCTCAAACCCAACGGGTCGGCCGTATTAAGGCCAAAAGGCGGCGTAATTAACCGGATAGGCCCGGACATGGGTGGCAATTATGCCGTTATCCGAAACGCAAATGGACGAATGCTTGCCAATGCAGCTTCCGTGGCGGGCCTTCAGGGGCTAACCCCGGTGAATTCGTTTCAAGCGGAATTGTTCCTGGCTCATAAGGACAGCGTCGCTGCGAAGATGTCGCGAGGCTTTACGAGCCGGGGTGGTAGTGCGCTGATGCGCTGGGCGCCGCCGGGGATGTTGGGGGTGTTTGGGTTTAATGTTGCATTGGCAGGAAATAGCTTTATTACGAAGATCAGCACAAGACAGTATGGTGCCCTTGCTAAGGATGGAGTGCTGCTTGTTTATGGAGTTACGAATCTCATGTATTGGCTGGGCCATATCGTCGAAGCCGAACATGCGGCGGGCAGTGCCCGCCTTTCCTGGCTTGTCAAAGACCGCTTGGACGTAGACAACATAGCCAGCAAACGTGGGAAGTCTCTGGCCAAGCGCTTGTTTTCCGACCGGATGATGTCGTACGCCAAGTTTGCGGGTTTCGCAGGGGCCGCTTTGGAAGTGTTTCTATCGATTTGGGAGGGAATAGATCGCTTGCAAGCCAACGACACAGACGCCGCCGCAGGGTATTTTACCGCTGCGGCGGGCTTTGGCGTGTTCATGTTTTCCCATTGGGCAGGTCCAGGGGTTATTCCTGTCCTAGGCATCACCCTTTCGGCCGCCCTGGCCACTGTCGCACTCATCGTTGCACTGTCTGCCTTAGCCTGGGCAATATTCAATACCGACGATGCCCTAGAAACCTGGCTTAAGCACGGCCCTTTTGGCAAGGGCGAACCCGCCAGTCAGTTCCAACACCTGCACAACAATCCGGACCACGCGTTCCAATTTTTGGTTAGTGCGTTCTTTCCGCTGAATGGAACCGGTGGCAGCCTGGCCTGGTTCAATGAGCGAAGCTTGCTGTCTGATGAGGAAAAGGATTGGCTATTTGACAACAAACGAATGGAAGGCCATGTGATTGCCGTCAGTACTGCCGCTTTTACATTGATGGACAAGCCGGAAGAACAATTCAAGGCGCATTTCTGGGTGGAGATAGGGTTTGGCGGAAAAGCGAAACCGATAACACCAGAATTCATTCACTACGACGCTGAGCGTCAAATGGTCCGGTTTCACCTGCCCAAACCCCAATGGCGCCGGGCGGGACGCTCTCGGTTCGCCGAAAAGCTCAAAGGCAAAGTACAGATTACCATGGGCAACGGTGGCTTGCTCCCGGCTAGTGACATCGAGAATCCTCTGGCAGAACCGGCATTTGAGCCGGGCTTCTCAGGGGCATCCCCCCGCTGGCTAACGATTTCAGGTTAATACGCTATGACGGATGTATATCACGAGACTGCCTACCGCTCCGATGCCATTCCAGATTTGCCGCCGGGCGGTCATCCGGATATGGACAAGGCATTCCAGCGACTGCCGTGGGGACACTATCAGAACCCGCTTGTGCCCAACACGATGACCGTGCAGTTGGCGTATGCCGGGCTGTTTGAGGATGAAAGCGATGCGGATGATGGGCATCCTTGGGGAGAGTCTGTATTCTCAATTAGCAAGGGCTTTTTGAGCAGACTGCAGAGCTGTTTGTATATTCTCTATATGTGTGGCGCAGTAGTATTTTTTGTATCTCTAATACCTTTGTTGATCGGGGTGATTTCGGTATTAATCTATCATCCAACAATCCAAGATATGTTTAGTTTTCTAGACGCCATAAAATATGTAATTATTACTCCGGTCTTTTGCTACTTCGGCGGCAAATACGGCCGCCTCTTACTGGCTCACCTCACTGACAAACGCCAACGTGCAAACCCCACAGGCCTTTACCGCCGCGAAGGCGTGGTCCGAATCAAGGAACGCAAATCCGTCTTCGAAGCCCCGTTTATCGAATTCGACGCTTACCTGATTCACACCCCGTCCGGCCGTGGCGGCCGCTATTTCAATCTGGTCCTCCAGCACCGCTACAGCAAGCACCCGTTATGGATGAAGGGCCTGGTCACAGACGCCATGAATCAAAACGACGTTTACGCCTACTGGAGCATGGTTCAGCAGTTCATGGACGTGAGCGGCCCCTTACCCGATGTGCCCATCTTCGAGCCTTTCCGCTCAAGAGATCCGGTGACTCGGGAATGGGACGAACGTACCCGTCGAGATCCTTTCAAATGGCGAAAATTGAGTGCGGATTCTTGGCGGACAAACCATGGGCAGACCCACCGAAACCGCCTGCAGAACACGAATTTCCATCGTCCCTGCATTCTTGATGCCCACATTCAGGGCAGGGGTTTGCCGATGTCTGATGAACCCTGTGGGGAGATGCTGGCTTAGCCTCGGCCATGTAATTGCCGTCAGCAGAGCTGCTTTTTCGTTGATGGACAGGCCCGAAGAGCAGTTCAAAGCGCATTTTTGGGTAACGAAAGGGTCTGGTGGCAAAGCGAAAAAGTTAGCACCGGAATTTGTTTACTACGACGCTGAACGACAGATGCTCCGGTTTCATTTACCCAGGCCTCAATGGCGCTGGGCTGGCCGCTCTCGATCCTTGGAGCAGTTTAAAGTAAAGGTGCAAATTGTTCTGGGGAATGGTGGTTTGCTTCCTGCCAGCGACATGGAGCAGCCACTGGCACAGCCGACAATAGAGCCGGGTTTCTCAGGGGTATCCCCCCGATGGCTCACAGTTTCAGGTTAATACGCTATGAAGGATGTTTATCACGATACCGCCTATCGCTCCGATGCTATTCCGGCATTACCGCCAGGCGGCCGTCTAGATATGGACAAGGTATTCCAGCGACTGCCATGGGGGTGCTGCCAGAATCCGATCGTACCCAACGCGATGGCGGTGCAGTTAGCTTATGCTGGGCTTTTTAAAGACGAGAGCGATACGCATGACGGCTTTCCCTGGGGGGAGTTGGTGTTCCCGGTTAACAAGGGCTTTTTGAACGGGCTTCAAAGCTTTTTGTACATAGTTTACATGTGTGCCACATTGGCATTTTTTATATCTCTTTTACCGTTAGCAGCCCACGTTTTAGGAGTGTTGATCCGTGGAGCAAATGCGGATGAATTTGTGACAGTGCTTTATTCTTATACATATATATATATATTAATCGCCATCGGCTACTTCGGCGGCAAATACGGCCGACTCTCACTGGCTCACCTCACTGACAAACGCCAACGTGCAAACCCCACGGGCCTTTACCGCCGCGAAGGCGTGGTCCGAATCAAGGAACGCAAATCCGTCTTCGAAGCCCCGTTTATCGAATTCGACGCTTACCTGATTCACACCCCGTCCGGCCGTGGCGGCCGCTATTTCAATCTGGTCCTCCAGCACCGCTACAGCAAGCACCCGTTATGGATGAAGGGCCTGGTCACAGACGCCATGAATCAAAACGACGTTTACGCCTACTGGAGCATGGTTCAGCAGTTCATGGACGTGAGCGGCCCCTTACCCGATGTGCCCATCTTCGAGCCTTTCCGCTCAAGAGATCCGGTGACTCGGGAATGGGACGAACGTACCCGTCGAGATCCTTTCAAATGGCGGAAAATCACCTCCGAATCCTGGCGAAAGAACCATGAGCAGACCCACCGAAACCGCCTGCAGAACACAAATTTCCATCATCCCTGTATTCTCGACGCCCGCATTCAAGGCCGGGGATTGCCGATGCCGGATGAGCCCCGAGGGGCAATGCTGGCTTAGCCAATAGCTAAAGATGCTGACTCAGAAGAGCTCCACGAGTACCTGCATGAAGACGGTGAACTTACAGGACATAACGGCGGCAAGCTGGAATACCCGATCTCTCACACGCTGTACGTCGCTTTTTCTGAGATGGCGTGGACAGCGCGGAAAAAAGCGCAGGTGCTGGATGATCCGGAAGAGTGTGCTGAGCTGTTACAAAGAGTCGATCTTGCCAGTGCCTCACCGCTGAGTGGCGGCGAATTCCTGCTCACCCCGGATCAGGCGAAGGCGCGGGTTGCCGAATTTGCCGAAGACAATGCTCCGGAACCACCCGAAGGTGCTCACCCGCAGGAAGGCGAATTCTACCACTGGGAAAATCAGCCCTATTACCACAGAAGCCGGCTTGGCAAGTTGATCAAACAGCAGGGGATAGATGATACCTCTAACTGCCTCTGTCTGGTTCTGCGAGATGACGTAGGCGTTATGCTGGATCTGGCTCAGCATCAGGACGACGTGGTGGGATGGATTGAGAACTGGGCAGAAGAAGGCAACAACGAGCGAGACTATTTTCTTGGTACGCTGATTGAGTCAATGACCCTGCTGAATGCACAGGGTCTGGACTCCATGATGGCCAATTCAAATCACCCTGCCATGGCATCCATGCGGCAGGATCTGGAGGCTATGTCGGAAAGTGATCGTTCAGATACTCAGTCGGCGCTACTGGCAGCCTTAAAAAGACAAGGAGACGAGCGCCGACCCGGCCCCAACGACGCATCTCTTCCTGCTGAAGTTAAATCGAGAGTCGAAGAAATTCGGTCTACAGCCAACCGGACTAACGCTTACAGCATTGTTCCCAAAATGCGGAGAGTGGTAGACGAGTGGTATTTGCGACAAGCTATGGAAGGGGCGCAGCCGGATTTTGTAGACGCCCACATTGCCGGAATTGGCGCTTTGACGAAAAGTCACCGCGAGCATTTGAAGACGATTCTGGAAGGGGAGGGTTTCGGGCATCGTGGAATCAACGACCTGATTGACCGCGAGGCCATGGACCAGTTCATGGCAGGCCAGCGAGCGAAACTGGCCCGCTGGCAGTCTTTGTTGACGGCCATAACCACTGACCGTGTACAACTGCTGACAAATAATCGTTATCAGAAGGCAACCTGGTATTTTGACCCGGCAGATAAGGCGCAGATCGAGGCCGCACTGGACCTTGAATACGCTTGCCTTAAAGACATCTGCCGTTCCGATGAGGCGAACGAGGGCGTGTTGGAGTGGCTGAACACGCACCCTCAATACAGCCGCCCACTGTTCCAGACTCTGCCAAAGAACGACCGGTCGGCAGACGGTGAGCTGGCGAAAACCTACGCTATTGTCAGCAAAGCTGGCTACGAGGTCGTAACCAAAGCGGCGAACTGGGCGCAAAAAATAAGAGCCGCAGAAAAGGGCAAACTGCCGGACTTCACCGACTACTCAAAGCTGATCCAACAAAAAGCAGGTGCAGTGGGAGACACCTTTGCGCCAGCGATTGCCTTGGCCAAAGGACGTGCTATCGGGAAGCTATACGAGGCGATTGGAAGCCAGACCTTGCCAGAGCTGGATGATCTTTTCCGGGACCTGCCATATTTTTTCAAGCGTGGCATGCTGGACGCTATAGATCAGGGCAAGGCGGAATTTCGCATTGCGTCGCAAGACGAGTTGGCGACATTCCGGAACAATCTCACAAAGATGCTGCAGCTTGATCAACAGATGAAACAGCTTCAGAAAGACCACGATGTTGCCAAGTCAAATCAAAGCCATCGCTCCGAAAAAGCCCAGAGACTGGTGGCTGAATTCAAGACGGCCCGTGAAAAGCACCGTGAAGTCGGTAAACATGTAGCGGCGACTATCAGTCCGGTTGAGGAAATCGACACCGGCCTGAAACTGGAAACAGCCGCTACCGGGCGTGCCGGCCTGACGTTGGTGTTGCCGGCATTGGATCAGCAGGAATTGGGGCGATTGGTGGGGCATTTCCGGCAGGGGTTGGCTTCTGCTTCCCGAGTGAACCTGATGGGGGATGGGCTTGGGGTTTTGGTGTTTGTGGCTCAACTGTCAATCTTATGGAATGTTGCTAGCGAGCTTGGTTCGGAGTCAGAAAGTCCGGAAGATAAACAGCGTCTTTATGAAAGCGCGTTGGCGACTATTGCGGCTGGCTTTCTTGCTTCTCAAGGGTTGATGGACACCGCATACAGTGCCAGGGCTCGGGCGCTGGCGGAGGCATGGCAGCGCAGCGCTGTTGCTGGTGTGCATATCCGAATGGGGAGACTGCATGTATGGCTCGGTGGCCCGGCTTATCTGTTTGGTGCGTTCAGCGCTGGAATTAGCGCCTACAAGCATCGGGACAACTGGTTGGAGGCGGTCAGAACTGGCAATGTTGAAGCCCAGGCTGGCGCAGTGATGGGAATGATTGGTAGTGGCGGCTTGGCGATTACCAATACGTACGGATTAGGGCGCACCTTAAGTATGGCACGGGCCGTGCGCCAAGCCAGCAAGGGAATCGCTCGGGCTGAAGCTTGGGCCATTGCTGGCCGGACTTTGTCCAGTCTGTTTGCCCGCCTGAATTTGGCAGGGCTAGTGTTCACTGTTTTTGAATTGGGCGGTACCTGGTTATACAACCGTCACAACCTGAGCGAGCGGGATAGATGGCTACAAACAACGCCTTGGTCACTAGAGTCTGAGCGTGTTCACGATAGCTCGCTTGAGGCTTATGCAGAAGCCTTTGCCCGGATTGGTGACAGTGTCACCCTTGATGAGGTGCCTGTAAAAGATGAAGAACCTCCCCAGTTGCAGCTGAACTGCCACCGCTTACCTCCGGACAGTCTGACCGAACCTTCGGAAGGCAAATCGCCCTATCGGGTGTCAATCGCCGCATGGCGAATCCAGCCGGGGGAGCGGGGTATGTTTTCACTTCATCCGGAAACCTGGGTACCCTGTAGCGGTGCAATCCTCGCTAGCCTAGATCAGCCGGTCGATACCGTTCACCTGCAACTGACCTTCAAACCCCCGGCCCATGAGAAAACCCGGTATGGCACCCTCACCAGCGAGCTCGCCCTGATGGTCAAACTGGAGACGTTACACGCGGATGGGGCTTACACAAGTTCTGTGTATATGCTGAAGGCGACTCCTGACAGCCGGTACCCCTTGACTCCCGTACAAGAGGCACCAAAAGCGGAGATCAACTGGCGGCAACTCCGCCAGCCACTCATAGTGATGGATAGTTTTTGATGAATCCGAAATGTGCTCAGTCAGAGCAGACGCCCCGCGCGGGGCGGGCCGAGCCCTTCCCGAGTGGCCGGCTGACTTTTTTGTCACCCGCACCTCTGCCTACAGGACTGCCACCAGTGGATCATGGCCATGCGGTGGGAGAAGTGAATGATAACCATCTGGATTTTGGGACCGGGGTGACATCGGTGTTCGGCTGGCAGGCCAATCTAGGCATACCCTTTTTTTGTTTTTTGTTTATTGCTTTTTTTATTCCTTTGATAGCGTTTCTGATGTTTTATTGGCTAGGCGATGGCTGGCCTGATGCGAGTCATGCTCTTCGAGGCGTTTTTGATATTACCTTCTGGATCGCTGTTTGGGGAGCTCTCTTTGGATTCTTCATGCTATCTCTTCCTCGCTGGTTGGCTTATGGCAGATTAAAAAACGTGATCCCCACCCGCTTCAACCGCCAACGCCGCGAAGTGTGTTTCGTACCAGAGGGCCAGAAAGAACCGATTTTCGTTCCTTGGGAAGAACTGGTGGCCTGGGTCACGGAAGCGCAGGGCGTCACCGAATATGGCGTACAGCGCCAGTATGGGTTCGGCATCGGTTTCTATCATCCGGCGACAAACGAGAAATACACTTTGGAGTTTCAGACTTACGGCCAGTTCCAGGCCATCAGCAACTGGGAAGCAATTCGCGCTTACATGGAATACGACGTTCATACCCTGAAAGAGATTCAGGATCCGTTAGATCTTCAGGGCCCGGACGATCTACCCTGGTGAGCCAAAAGACGCTGCCCAGGGCAATGTCTGAGTGGTCGAAACAACTGCCTGAAGAGCAGTGGGCAAAACCCAGTGATGAACTGAAAAGCCAAAGCAGGCGGGTGCTGGAACTACAACAAGCCAACCCTCAAAGACCCATTATTGAAATCTTCGCTCAGATTAGCGAAGACACTTAAACCAATGTTCAGGGAGAACATGGTGATTGGGGCAACGGACGCGATTTGCCTTTCCTGCCTTTCCTGTCATGCACCGACTTCATCGTTGCCCCGGCTGCTTTAGCTTGGGCGATATTCAACATCGGCATCTACCTGATACACCGCCCGTATGGCATGAATTCTGCAGAACTAAAACTGTCTGTTTACCGCTTTATCAGCCACAGGAACCTAAACGTGCCTGCCAGTATACTTAAATCATCCATGAATTCCCTGGTAGAGCGGGAGCGGCTTATCGGCACACACGAAAATGGCCCGTTTTTAACGGGCGCGCACTGAATGAGGGCGTCGCCCTCACTTTTAGGCTTAACGCCCAAGGAGTCTGCCGTGACCAGGCCGCGCCTGATTATATTTTCTGATCTTGATGGAACCCTGCTCAACTATGACCGCCATTGCTGGCAAGAGGCATTGCCAGCGTTGAAGCGGGTCGCAGCGGCTGGTATCCCACTGATACTGAACTCCAGTAAAACCGCTGCGGAAATCCGTGAATTACGTCAGCAACTGGAAAACACCGACCCTTTCGTTGTTGAAAACGGTGCAGCCGTTGTTATCCCAGCGGATACTTTCGGCAACCACAGTGAGCAAATCGTCCGTTTTGGGGCATCCAGAGCAGAGGTTTTAAAGGTGCTGGCCGGGCAAAGGGCCGGTGGCGCACGTTTTCGTAGTTTTGTGGATATGTCTGATGAAGAGCTGGCGCAATTGACGGGGCTGGACCCTGCTTCAGCCGCACGGGCCAGGGAGCGCGAAGGAACCGAACCGCTGCTGTGGGAAGGCAGCGAGGACGAACGGTTACGTTTTGACGCAGCCTTGCGTGCTGAAAACCTGCGCCTGGTAAAAGGCGGTCGGTTCTATCATGCCATGGGCATTTTTGATAAGGCCGATGGGGCCCGTTTTTTGCTGGACAAATACAGAGAGCAATACCAGAAGCAGTATGGTGACCAGCCAATAACGGCCATTGCCTTGGGCGACAGCCCCAACGATCAGCAAATGCTGGAGGCCGCAGACATCCCGGTCGTCATTCGCGGGGTAAATAGCGACGAGGTGCAGTTGCCTTCCGAAAAGCATGCGATGCGCTCCCTCAAGCCCGGCCCTGAGGGTTGGAACGAGTGCGTACTCAATCTTCTGTTTGAGTACGGATACTAGCACTGCAAAGGAGGTCTGCCATGGGTGACTTTTATCAGAACGGCATTATCACCACGCTGCATAATCTTGTTCGCCGGCCGGTAGAGGATCTGGAAGCCGAGCTGATGACCTTTCGCAAGTCCCGGCCTATGGCGCTGGTGTTGCCGTCGCTCTATTCCGAACTGGAAGGACCGGCGTTGAAAAACATTGTGCACGAACTCACCAAAGTGCCGTATCTGGACCAGATCGTTATCGGCCTGGACCGGGCCAATGAAAAGCAGTACCGCCACGCTCTCGAGTACTTTTCTGATTTGCCACAGAATTTCAAAGTGCTGTGGAACGATGGCCCGCGCCTTCGTGGTATTGATCTGAAGCTTTGTGAACAGGGTTTGGCGCCGACGGAAATGGGTAAGGGCCGCAATGTCTGGTACTGCTTCGGCTATGTGTTGGCCTCCGGCGTGAGCAAGTCGGTTGCGCTGCACGATTGTGACATCCTCACCTATTCGCGGGATTTGGTGGCGCGTCTGATTTACCCCGTGGCGAATCCTGGCTTTAACTATATGTTCTGCAAAGGCTATTACGCACGGGTCGCGGACGGGAAGATGAACGGGCGAGTCAGCCGTCTGCTGGTGACCCCGCTGATCCGTGCGCTGAAGAAAGTGTGTGGCCCGAACGAATTTCTGGATTATCTGGACAGTTACCGTTACCCACTGGCCGGGGAGTTTTCATTCCGTACCGATGTGATCAACGACCTTCGGATTCCAAGCGACTGGGGGCTGGAGATTGGGGTGCTATCGGAAATGAAGCGGAATTACGCCACCAACCGGTTGTGTCAGGTGGATATTGCTGATGTGTACGATCATAAGCATCAGGAACTCTCGCCGGAAGACGCCAGTGCTGGCTTGTCCAAAATGAGCCTGGATATCGCCAAGGCGCTGTTTCGAAAATTAGCCACCAACGGCGAGATTTTTTCCAGTGAGAAATTCCGCACCATCAAAGCAAGCTATTTCCGCATTGCGCTGGATTTTGTGGAGACCTACCAGAGCGACGCCGTTATCAACGGCCTGACGTTTGACCGTCACAAGGAAGAGAAGGCTGTTGAGCTGTTTGCTCAGAATGTTATGCGCGCGGGCGCCTACTTTTTAGACAATCCTATGGATACGCCCTTTATTCCAAGCTGGAACCGGGTCGCCAGTGCCATTCCCGATATCAAGGAGCAGCTGCTCGAGGCCGTGGATCTGGACAATGAGGAATATCGGCCATGAGCCAGGTGTTAAAATCCAAGCTGGTTAGCATGCTTGAGGCTGTTTATCCGGCGCTGGATTGTGACTTTCTTGCTGGGCAGCTACTGACAACGATGGGGTTGCGCCCGGATCAGCCTCCGCCGCCGGCGCACCAGAGCCACTGGAGTGAATCGGATGTGGTGCTTATTACCTATGCGGATACCGTGCAGCAGGGAGAGGGAAAACCGTTAGCGACATTGCACCAGTTCCTGAATCGACACTTTTCTGACAGCATTTCCGCCGTCCACATCCTGCCCTTCTTTCCTTACAGTTCCGATGACGGTTTCTCGGTAATGGATTACCTTGTGGTCAACGAGTCCCACGGTGGGTGGGAGGACGTTGAGGCCATCGCACAGGACTTCAAACTGATGGCAGACCTGGTGGTCAACCATATGTCAGCCCGCAGTCGTTGGTTTGAAAATTTCCGTAAGCGAATAGACCCTGGTAAGGACTATTTCTTTGAGGGAAACCCCAGCGACGATTTGAGCGCCGTGGTCAGGCCGCGCACATCACCGGTACTCACGCCGGTTCAGACGGACGATGGTGAGCGTTATGTGTGGTGCACTTTTAGCGAGGATCAAGTCGACCTTAACTTTGCCAACCCGCAGGTTCTGATCGAGTTTGCGGCCATTATCTGTTATTACCTTGAACGCGGCGTTGTTATCTTTCGGCTGGACGCCGTCGCTTTCCTGTGGAAAGAGCCCGGTACGCCCTGCATTCACCTGCAACAGACCCACGAACTGATCAAGATTTTGCGTTTGCTGATGGAGCACCATAGCCCGGATGCGATGGTGATTACGGAAACCAATGTTCCCAATCGCGAGAATCTCACCTATTTCGGCAACGCCAACGAAGCTCATGCAATCTATAATTTTTCGTTACCGCCGCTACTGATCAATACGCTGGTAACAGGTGACTGCAAACATCTGAAAACCTGGCTGATGAGCATGCCACCGGCGCAGATGGGCACCACCTACCTCAACTTCATTGCGTCCCACGACGGGATTGGCATGCGCCCCACAGACGGCTTGCTAACCGAGGAGGAAAGGCAACGGCTTATCAATACCATGAACTCGTTCGGCGGGAATGTGTCCTACCGGCGCACGCCCGACGGCCGGGACCAGCCCTACGAAGTGAACATTGCCCTGTACGATGCGTTAAAGGGTACCGCCGGGAACGGTGCGGACCATTGGCAGCTACAGAGATTTATTTGTGCGCACACGGTGATGCTCGCTTTGGAGGGCATACCCGCTTTTTACATACACAGTTTGCTGGCGACGGAAAACGATACCGAGCGGGTTGAACATACCAGCCGTTTGCGTTCCATCAATCGCAGCCAGTGGCAGCTTGGCGATCTGGAACGGGAGCTGGATAACCCGCTGAGCCACCACAGCAAAGTCTGTCACGAACTGAAACGCTTGATTGCGATTCGCCGCGGGCAAGCGGCGTTTCATCCCAATGCGACCCAGTTTACCTTGCACCTTGGGCTACAGCTGTTCGGCTTCTGGCGCCAAAGTATGCGGCGGGATCAGTCTATTTTCTGCATTCACAATATCAGTGACGAGATACAGCAGGTGGCGCTTAGTGATATCAACCTGATTGGCACAGATCATTGGTGTGACTTGATCTCGGGTATGGCCATAGAGAACCTGTCGGGCAGTATCACACTGAAGCCCTATCAGAGTGTCTGGTTGTCTAATTGCAAGTAGGGCAGAATGCCTTCATGCTCAAAACGCTTGCCCTTCGACAACCCAGAATACTCCTGCTTTCGGCCTATGACGCGGGCAGCCATCGTCGCTGGCGCGAGCAGTTGGTGCTCAGCCAGCCGGCGTTCGAATGGCATGTGCTTGCCCTGTCGCCGAGATTTTTCCGCTGGCGGATTCGAGGTAACGCGCTGACCTGGCTGAGCGAGCCGCTGTTGAAGGAGCGTTGGGACCTGCTGTTAGTGACGTCCATGGTCGACCTGGCGTCAGTCCGGGGTTTTCATCCGAACCTGGCCCATACGCCAGCGTTGCTCTATATGCATGAAAACCAGTTTGCCTATCCGGCATCCGATGGGCAACACAATAGCATTGATCCTCAAATGGTGAACCTATACAGCGCTATTGCTGCCGATGCCGTGCTGTTCAACAGCGATTGGAACCGGCGTAGCTTTCTTGAGGGTGTTGAGCAACTCTTCCGGCGATTGCCCGATGGTATCCCGGAGGGAACCCTCGAACTCATTTCCGCGAAATCCCGGGTTCTGCCGGTCCCCATTGATGACCATGTGTTCCTCATTGAAGCGGAGCGCCAGAGTCCTGAGGCGGGCGAGCGTTTATGGCGCAATGGCCTTGAGCCCGGGCCTGGTGCATTACCCCTAAGAATTGTGTGGGCGGCGCGCTGGGAATACGACAAGGGTCCTGACCAGCTGCTCGCGATTCTGCAGGAACTTGAGCGCAGAGCGGTGACTTTTCAGGTCTGTGTCCTTGGTGAAAGTTTCCGCAAAGTCCCCGAAGCCATGACGACTATCCAACAGCAGTTTGCTCATCGACTCGTGCAGTTTGGGTATGCATCGAGCCGAAGCGAGTACTACGAATGGCTGGGGAGTGCGGACGTAATTCTTTCAACCGCGTTACATGAGTTTCAGGGACTGGCGGTGCTTGAGGCGGTGGCCGCTGGCTGTGTGCCCATTGTGCCGGCAAGGGAAGTTTACCCCGAGTTGTTTGCACCGGCATACTTGTATCCGGACTGTGGCGACGATATTCCGGCCGAGGCGGCTCATGCAGCGGCGTTGATTGAAAAGCAGGCTGTGGATGGCCATGGTGACCGATTAACAGTGCCAGATGTACAACGTTTCAGCCTCGGCGCATTGAAGCCGATATATAAGGCGTTACTGTCAGAAGCACTCTTTTGAAGCAGTGAATATCGAGTTCTCGCCAGAGAGTGCCGCCATTCACGGCCAGGTTTCCGGGACAACAAACACCCGGTCTGCTTCCAGCCAGTTTCCCGTTTCGTGATCTGGCCGCATTATGGCGAACAGCTGCGGAACTACTTTGCTTTCCACACGTTCCAGTGCTTCCAGAACATGTCCGATATCCGGCTGTTCGCTTTGAAACCAGTTGCCAATCCAGTGAGGTTTGTTGAGTACAACCCAATGTGACGTGTTCAGGGCTTTTGCGTCATGGGCGTACATCCAGCGCCCGCGCAAATGGTCCGCCGGAACATAATCCGGGGTTACCACGAGTTGGTCGTCTGGATAGAAAAGATACCCCGGCATAAATATTCGCGGAGTCAGCGGGCCTGTTATATGGGATTCTGCGAGCAGGGCAAGAGTTTCCGGTAGCAGTGTGCGGCGGCTCTGTTGTTCCAGCAGGCTGGTTGTTTTCATGTCCAGCCGGTCATGAGCGTTGGGGCCGTACCAGAGTGTTGAGCCGGTGAGTTCTGAAACGCCGAGATAGAACTTGATAGCGATCTCGTGGTGTTCAATGCGGTTGTTTGTCCGGTTGTCCACCACGAAATCCAGTTCGCCAAGGGTGCGCCCGCGTGATTGGATCTGCTGGTTTTTTAGCAGAATGGGCCAGCCGAGCAAGTCTTCCAGCAAAACCTGATACAGCCGCTCGAAATAGAAGCCTAATCTGCGCTGTGGTGGTTCAAACAGCATGGGTGGTGCAGTTTCTGTTTCCTGATCCCAGGCTTTAAGAATATCGGTATAGCCCGAGGGCAGATACTGTGCCGGTGCAAAGGTGATTGGCGAGCGCATCAGCTGCGGGGTTTGGCACAGCCATGCGAGATGTCTGATGGCCGGCGTTCGGTAAGTGTTGATTAAAGGAGAGACGAGGTTTACATCCATTCGCCCAGAATACCGTAAACTGTTCGTTAATAAAGGTGCGAGTGTTCTGGGGGCGGCCGCCGAACCGAGAAGACTTGCTGCATTAAGCAATAGAAAAGAACGGGAGAAAGTATGCAATACCTTCACACGATGATCCGGGTGAGCAATCTGGATGACACTCTGCATTTTTTCTGTGACTTGCTGGGAATGAAAGAGGTCAGTCGAAAAGACAGCGAAAAAGGCCGTTTTACCCTGGTATTTCTCGCTTCGCGAGACGACGAAGAGCGAGTGAAAGCCGATCGCGCACCGTCGTTGGAACTGACCTATAATTGGGACCCGGAAGAGTACAGCGGCGGCCGAAACTTCGGTCATCTGGCCTATCGGGTCGACGACATTTATCAGTTGTGCGAGCACCTGCAAACCGGCGGCGTCACCATTAATCGCCCGCCCCGTGACGGCTATATGGCGTTCGTGCGCTCGCCCGACGGTATTTCTATTGAGCTGCTGCAGAAGGGTGAGGCGCTTGCACCCCGTGAACCCTGGGCCAGTATGGAAAACAGCGGCAGCTGGTAATGGGCACAATAATCAGCGCGGGAAAGGAAATCCTGCGCTTGGCATACAAGGAGAGTCAGAATGGAAGATTGGCAAGGATGCCTGGCACCGCAATGCCAGAATGCGCTGGCGAATGCTCGCGCGCTGGTATTACAGCGCGGCGGAGCGGCGATTACCGTTGAAGATTTTTTGCTGGCGCTGCTCGACAGTTGCCACAGCCTCAGTCGTTTTTTGACAACCTGCAGTATCGACCTTGACGAGTTGACGCGCACGGTGCAGTGCGAACAGCCGATTGTTACCGGGGTGTCTGCGGAAGGTTTACTGTCTAGCCAGCTGGTGCATTGGTTTGCCAGAGCGCGCGAGTTGAACAACGCGCCCTGGTTAGACTGGCCGGTGCTGCTGCAAACCCTTACCCACAAAACAGAACGCTTGCAGGAAAAAGCGTACGTTGCGGTGTTGGAACGGGTGTCGACCTGGCCACCCAGCGTCGACGAGCTAACAATCAAGGCAGCGTCTAACGCTGCCGGTGTGCCCATGGTGATGGCGCAGGTGGACTGGATTGAGCTTGCCCATACCGTAGCGGTAGAAATCAGCACAAACCCTGCAACATTGTTGTGGGTAAAAGGCCCTCGGGGCGGTGGTAAAACCCGCTGGCTGGAAAGTGTATTGCCATTGCTGGGTATTGACTACAAGCGACTGAATTTGCGCTGCGAGTCAGACGTGCTGACGGTTGCGGAAGGCGCCCGGCACAGGCTGCGCTCGCTTCAACACTGCGGAGGGTGGCCTCTGTTGGTGATGGACGGCCTGGCGCCGCAGGATCTTTTGCAGCTGGTGGGCCGGCCTGGCAGTGTGGTGGGCGATGTGCTGGCTGCCTGGGGCGGGCCCATGTTGCTGCTGGCTGATGAGCGCATGAAAGCCAAGGTGCAGCATGTTGATCAACTACAGCTGTGCCTGGGTCGCTCGCTGACCAGCATGATGCTGCCGCCCTGTGGCGCTGGCCAGCTCCACGCTATTTTGGTGGCCCATCAGCCGGCGATAGAGCGCCAGTGGAATATAGAGTTGGAGCCGGCGGCGATTGATTTCGCTGTCGCGCAGCGCCACCGGTTTGAATGCTGTCCGGGCAAGCTACTGGTGTGGTTTAAGCGCGCGGCTGCGCGCCTGAATCTGTTTGCCTTGCGTGGTAGCAGCGAATCCGTCGCTCTAGCGGCACAAATTCAAACTCTGGAGTGTCAGCGCCTGGTGGCCCATGCGCGCCAGAGCAGTATTGGCGAGCCGGACCTGGCGCTGGAAAAGCTGGTTTGGCAACAACAGGTCGCAGCAGGCGAGTGGCACCAGCGTAATGCGCGCGGAAGCTTGCGAAAGCTGGGCGTTGCTGATTTGCAGGCCGAGCTGAACGGTCGGCTTGCAGCGAATTCGGCGGGCGGTCACACTGTTCATCATTAGGCGCAACGATGTAGGTGTTGAACCCTTGTCATCACTTCTAAAATTGTTGGGAGATTGTTTGGGTGCAGGATTTGGAAATTTATATACGCGACCTTGAAGCCGGGGCGGTATCGCGCTGGTTGTCTGATCAATTAGGCCAGGTGTCGCTGGATGACGAGGTCATAACCGGCTTTGTGAAAGGTTACGCCAGTTACAATGGTCACACGTTGTCGTTGTCGCTCTACCCGGGTGCTTTTGGCAAACGCTTCACGTGTCTGGTGATTGAGGGCCCATCGCTGCCCTGGAACAGCGATTTGGATTGCGCTCGCAGTGCTTGGCGCGCCATTGGTGGCGAACTACGTTGCAGTCCGGGCAATTGGGCCGAAGGCGACGACGCCACTGAAGAAAGATGGTGGCGAATTGATGAGCGTGGTGAGTATCAGGCCATATGGAATTAATAGAAGAGTGAAATTAGTAGAAGAGTGAAGTAGTAAAAGAATAGAAAAAAAGGGATGGAGCTTTTGGCCCCATCCCTTTTTTGTTCTAACAGCGAAGGAAAACGTTGTGTAGATTATTCGCTGAGAATTGACACGTTATCGGCCTGCAGGCCTTTGTCGGCGTCAATCACACTGAAGCGCACCAGCTGACCCTGGCGCAAAACGCGGCGACCACTGCCACGAATAGCGCGGAAGTGAACAAAGATTTCGTCACCGCTGTCGCGAACAATAAAGCCGAAGCCTTTTTTCACGTTGAACCATTTAACGGTGCCGTCTTCGTCGCCCTCAGGGGTGTTGTCGTCGAAGTCGTCATCGTCATCGTGGTGCATGTTACCGCTTTTTTTAGCCGGTACAGGGGCACGACGAGGCGCTGCAGGTGCGCGGGGCTGAGCGGCTTTAGCGGGCGCAGCGGCCGGTTGTTTGGCGTTGACCGCAACGGTGATAAAACCAGCAATGGCAAATATCACCACGGCAATTACGTAAGCGGCAATGCCCTGGGCGCTGCCCAGAACGAAGGGGGTGCTGTTGGCCACGACACTGGTTTCAGACTGGGACAGAATCTGGAACAGCTCCGGGGTAAAGGAAGCCAGCAAAAAGCCGAGAATAAAGGGAGCGGGAATCGCGATCAATAAGGCAGCAACGATCGCTTTGGCTGGATTACGCATGTGAATTGAAAATCTCCTGAATTATAACGCTAACGATAAATAACCGGATATGGGGTAAAATGACACTTCCGGCTGCATGAAGGCGGCATCTTAACAGATAACGGCAGGAACTCACTAAAACCATGACGGATAAACGACTGGAACACCGGCTTGACGAGCTGGAAATGCGGATTGCGTTTCAGGACGACGTAATAAACACGCTGAGCGAGCAGATGGCGACTCAGGAGCTGGAGCTGCGTCAGCTGTGGGAAGCCAAACAGTTACTGCACAGGCAGTTGAAAGAAGTGTCTGGTTCTAACCTTCGCAGTGAAGAAGAAGAAACCCCGCCGCCCCATTACTGAGGCAGCAGAGCGCTAACGCTTTACATGGCCATTGTATGAGCCAGGCAAGGTACTTTTCAGGCCAATAACTCCACCAGAATTTCTTCGTAAATCTGCGATAAGGTGTCCAGGTCGTCTGCGCTGACGCATTCATTCACTTTATGAATGGTAGCGTTTATGGGCCCCAGTTCCACCACCTGAGCACCCGTAGGCGCGATAAAGCGACCGTCGGACGTGCCGCCAGACGTAGACAGCTCGGTTTCACGGCCGCAGACTCTGGCAATGGCCGCTGTTGACGCCGACACCAGCGCGCCTTTGTCGGTCAGAAACGGTCGGCCACTCAAGTGCCACTGCAAATCGTAATTCAGCGAGTGTCTCCCCAATACTGCCACAACCCGCTCTTCCAGGCTTTCGGCGGTGTTTTCCGTACAATAGCGGAAGTTGAAGTGCACCAGGCATTCGCCGGGAATTATATTACTGCCGGTGCCGGCTTCCACCTTGGTAATCTGGAAAGTGGTGGGTGGAAAGTAATCGTTGCCGTTGTCCCAGAATTCCTGCGCCAGATCGTGAAGCGCCGGAGCTACTTTGTGTATCGGGTTTTCGGCCAGGTGCGGATAGGCCACGTGGCCTTGCACGCCGTGAACCGTCAGGTAGCCGTGCAGTGAGCCGCGGCGGCCATTTTTGATCACATCGCCCACCTCAACCGTGCTGGACGGCTCGCCGATCAGGCACCAGTCGATCTTCTCGTTGCGGGCTTCAAGGGTTTTAATCACTTTTACTGTGCCATCGCCGGCGGGGCCTTCTTCGTCGCTGGTAATCAGCAACGCAATGGAACCGCGGTGGTTCGGGTGCTTGCCCACAAAACGTTCGCAGGCGGTAACAAAAGCCGCCAGGCTGCCTTTCATATCCGCGGCGCCGCGGCCGTGCAGCATGCCGTCTTTTATAATCGCTTCAAACGGTGGTATTGCCCAGTTTTTCTCCGGGCCCGTGGGCACTACGTCGGTGTGCCCGGCGAAGGCCAGAACCGGTCCTTCCGAACCTTTTCGAGCCCACAGATTGTCTGTGGTGCCAAAACGCAGGTTTTCTTCGGCAAAACCCAAAGGTGCAAGGCGCGACATCATCAGCGGCTGACAGCCGGCGTCGTCGGGCGTCACCGACGGCCGGCGAATCAGATCCATCGCCAGCTTGAGGGTCGGTGACAGGGCCTTATTTGGTAAAGCAGTCATAAAGGCCCCTATCAGTTGTTGGCGTGCAGCTCGTGGTTCAGCTCAATGGCCGACTTGTTGGTTTTACATTCCACCGCACCGTTTTCACTGTTGCGACGGAACAGCAGGTCTGACTTGTTGGCCAGATCGCGGGCTTTGATGACTTCTACCAGTTTGCCTGCGTCGTCTAGCAGCGCCACTTTGGTGCCGGAAGTCAGGTACAGGCCGGCTTCTACGGTGCAGCGGTCGCCCAGGGGAATACCAATACCGGCGTTGGCGCCAATCAGGCAGTTTTCACCCACTGAAATAATGATGTTGCCGCCGCCAGACAATGTGCCCATGGTGGAGCAGCCGCCGCCCAGGTCAGAGCCTTTGCCTACCATCACGCCGGCTGAAATACGGCCTTCGATCATGCTGGTGCCTTCGGTACCGGCGTTGAAGTTGATAAAGCCTTCGTGCATGACCGTGGTGCCCTCGCCCACATAGGCGCCCAGGCGAACCCGTGCGGTGTCGGCAATACGAACGCTCTGGGGCACTACGTAGTCAGTCATCTGCGGGAACTTATCTACCGATTTTACTTCCAGAGTGCGGCCTTCAAGGCGCGCTTGCAGCTGGCGCTCAGGAAGCTCGGCCAGGTCAATGGCGCCTTCGTTGGTCCAGGCCAGATTTGGCAGCAGGCCAAATATGCCGTCTAGTTTCAGGCTGTGGGGCTTTGTCAGGCGGTGGGATATCAGCTGCAGCTTAAGGTAAACCTCGGGCGTGCTGCTGGCGGCATCGTCGGTTTCCAGTAAGGTGACGACGACCGGGCGTTCGCTGCTGGCGGCTTTTTCGGCTAACGAGGCCTGTTCGGTCTGGCCAATTTGACGCAGGCTGCTTGCCAGCTGGCTAAGTTGCTTGGCGTTGGCGCTGATGGCCTGATTGCCACCTTGAAAGTCCAGAGCGCTGCGAACCACGTCTAGCAGCGTTTCATCGGGGATCATCAAAGGCTGTTGATAAAAAACTTCCAGCCATTCGCCCTGATTGTTCTGTGTGCCAATACCAATACCGAATGCAAAGCTCATCGGGTGTGTGTTCCTGTGTTGTCAGTGAATTATGTTTTGTGATGTCAGGCTAATGTCAGCGATTAAAGCGCGCTGCCCAGTCATCGGCATTAAAGCCGATCGTCACCGCGCCCTGAAACTCCACCACGGGCCGTTTGATAATAGAAGGGTTTTCCAAGATGACGTGATGGGCGGAAGCCGCATCGATGCCCTCACGAATGCCCTCTGGCAATTTGCGCCAGGTAGTGCCGCGGCGGTTTAGCAGGGCCTCCCAGCCGGCCGAATGCTCCCAGGTGGCAAGCAGATCGCTGCTCAAGCCGTCTTTTTTGAAATCATGAAATTGGTATTCAATACGGTGCTCGTCTAGCCATTTCCGGGCTTTTTTCACCGTGTCACAGTTGCGAATGCCGTACAGTTTCATCACGAATTTGCTCTTATAAAAGCCACGATTCGCTCCGCAGCTTCGACGCACTCCTGCAATGGCGCCACTAACGCCATGCGTATGCGGTTTTCACCCGGGTTGTAGCTATTCACAGTGCGCGACAGGTAACGCCCTGGAAGCACGTGTACATTCTGTTGCGCCGAAAGCTCACGGGCGAACACTTCGTCATTCATTCCCGCCGGAGTTTGCGGCCATAAATAGAACCCGGCGTCTGGAAAATCGACGTCCATCACCTGGCGTAAAATAGGCACTACGGCTTCAAATTTGGCGCGATAAGCGCGGCGGTTTTCTTTTACGTGTTCTTCGTCGCCCCAGGCGGCAATGCTGGCCAATTGGTTGTGGATGGGCATGGCGCAGCCGTGGTAAGTGCGGTATTTCAAGAAGCCTTCAAGAATGCGCGCATCACCGGCAACAAAACCAGAGCGCAGGCCTGGCAGATTGCTGCGTTTAGACAGGCTATGAAACACCACGCAGCGGGCAAAATCGTTGCGGCCAATGACTGCGCAAGTTTGCAGTAAACCTTCAGGAGGGTTGGCTTCATCCGGGTAGAGTTCGGTATAGCACTCATCGGAAGCCACAATAAAGTCGTGCTCATCAGCCAATTCAAGCACCCGGACCAGGGTGGCGCGTGGAATGACTGACCCGCTGGGGTTGCCCGGCGAGCATAAAAACAGAACCTGGCACTGCTGCCAGACCTGCGGGTCAATTGCATCAAAATCCGGAATGAAGCTATTGCTGCCGTCGCAGGCCAGGTAAACCGGTGTGGCACCTGCCAGGAAAGCTGCGCCTTCATAGACCTGATAAAACGGATTTGGGCTGACCACTGTGGCTGGCTTGCTGCGGTCGACCACCGCCTGCACCAGCGAGAAAATGCCTTCGCGGGTGCCGTTCACCGGCACTATGTGGTGGGCTGCGGTTAGCGAGCCCGGTGCCAGCGCAAATCGTTTTGTGGCCCATTGGCTGATGGCTTCGCGCAGCTCGTCGGTGCCTTTTGTGGTGGGGTAGTTACCAAGCCGGGCTAGATTGTCTGCTACTACCTGCTTTATAAACTCCGGGGCAGGGTGCTTGGGCTCACCAATACCCAGGGAGATGGACTCCAAGTGCGCGGGCCCGGTCACCCCGGCTTTCAACTTTGCCAGTTTTTCAAACGGGTAGGGGTGAAGTCGGTCTAAATCGGGGTTCATCGAATGTTATCCAGAGTTTTACACAAGTCGTCCTGCAAGGCCTGGCAGGCAGCGGGGTCGCACAGCGCGTTACCGTTTTCGTCGGTCACAAAGAATACGTCTTCCACTCGTTCGCCTAGCGTAGCAATTTTTGCGGTGGTCAGGCGTACCCTGTGTTCCAACAGAACCTGCCCTATCCGAGCCAGCAGACCGGGGCGGTCGGGGGTGATTACTTCCAACACAGTGCGCAGATTAAAGCGGTCGTTAGACAGCAGTACCTCGGTGGGAAAAGCAAAGTGCTTCAACTGCCTTGGCGTGCGCCGGTGGATAATGTCCGGGTAGTCCTCGGGGTCGTCCAGTTCTTCAATCAGCCGACTTCTTACCCGTTCTTTGCGATCCGGGTCTATCCCCAAGGGTTGGCCGTGGTCGTCCAGCACCACGTAGGAGTTGATGGACCAAGGCCCGTCACTAGAGCTAATACGGGCATGCACAATGTTCAGATTTAATTGCTCCAGCACCGCAGTCGTGGCGGCAAACGAAGCGGTGCGGTTTTTCATATAAATGATGATCTGTGAATAACCGTCAGTCGGACCACCGCGGGTATCACGAATAAGCACCAGTGGGTCTGCATCATCGCCATGGCGGATAATGGCCGCGGTTTGCCAGGCGATGTCTATGGTGGAGTCTTGAAGAAAATAATCTTCGTCTACCGTGTTCCATAGGTTATCAATCTGGGCGTCGCTGAAATGCTGGGCGCGCAGAATCGCGCGGGCCTCGGATTGCGTAGCGTTGACCCATTCCTGGCGATCTATGCGCGTGTCGGTGCCGCGGCGTAGAGCCCTTTCCGTTTCCACATACAGCTGCCTTAACAGCGATGCGCGCCACGTGTTCCAAAGTTTGGGGTTGGTAGCGCTAATGTCGCACACGGTCAAAATGTACAGGTAATCCAGATGCGCCTGGCTGAGCACGGCGCGGGCAAATTCGTGAATGATGTGCGGGTCGGAAATGTCTTTGCGTTGTGCCGTCATCGACATCAGCAGATGATTTTCCACCAGCCAGGACGCCAGCTGGGTATCGCGATCGCTCAGATGGTGGCGCTTGCAGAAGGCTTCGGCGTCAATGGCGCCCAGCTCTGAATGATCGCCACCGCGGCCTTTGGCTACATCGTGATAGAGCCCGGCAATAAACAGAGTTTCCAGTTTTGGCAGGCGATGAATCAGCCTTGAGGCTAGCGGGTAGTCTTCACTGCTGGTGGCGTTGTGCAGGCGCACCATGTTGCGGATAACGCCCATTGTATGCGCGTCCACCGTGTAAATATGGAACAGGTCGTGTTGCATCTGCCCGATAATGCGGCCAAATTCCGGCAAATATCGGCCCAGCACGCTGTATTTCTTCATGGTAACCAGAGTTTGATCGAGCTTGTCTGGCGTGCGCAGCAGTTCCATAAACAGCGAGGTGACCGCCAAATTCGAGCGAAAGGCGTCGTCAATCAGGTGGCGGTGGGCCCGCAGTGAACGAATGGTGGTGGCGCGTATGCCGCGAATAGCCGGGTTCTGCGCCATCAGCACAAACAGCTCCATAATCGCGAAGGGCGCGTAGGCGAATACCTGGTTGTTGATGGCTTCAATATAGTGATTGCGAATTTGGAAACGATTGTTTATAGGCTGGATAACATCTTTCTGCCCACTGCCCAGAATGGCCTCATCATAATGCTGCAGAATCACGTCGGTCAGCTCGGCCAGAGCCAACACTGCGCGGTAGTAAGACTGCATCATCAGTTCAACGCCCAGGCGATCGCCCTCATCCTGGTAGCCCAGCATATTGGCCAGGCCGCGCTGATAGTCAAATAGCAGGCGGTTTTCATTGCGCTTGGCCAACAGCTGCAGTCCGTATCGAAGCCGCCATAGCAGAGTTTCGCCCGTGCGCAGAACCTGGTGCTCGTCTTCGGTCAGCACGCTGAATTGGGTCAGGTCAGCAGTGCTGTGCAAACCGAAGTGGCGTTTGGTAATCCAGCCGATGGTCTGGATGTCGCGCAACGCGCCGGGGGCGCCTTTAATATTGGGTTCCAGATTGTATTCGGTGTTGCTGTACTTGGTGTGGCGCTCTTCCTGTTCTGCACGCTTGGCAATGAAATATTCGCGGTCGGTGCTTATTTCATCTGAGAAAGCCAGCTCTGACAGCTCCCTGCGTAAATCGTCTGGCCCGGCGATGGTGCGGGTTTCCAGCAGGTTGGTCAGAATGGTGATGTCGCCGCGAGCGGCATCGGTGCTTTCGTCAATGCTGCGTACGCTGTGGCCAATGTCCAGCTTCAAGTCCCACAGCAGGGTAATGAACGCGCCAAGGTCATCGCGCCATTCGGGGGCGGTGCCCGTGCGGGTCAGAATCAGCAAGTCAATGTCGGAGTAGGGGTGCAGCTCGCCGCGGCCGTAACCGCCCACGGCAATTAACGCCACGTTGTTGGAGCGCGCTAGCGGATAGCGATTCCAGATATGGAACAATACCGTATCGACCGTGTCAGAGCGCGCTTTTACCAGTGCTCGAATATCCGCGCCCTGTTCAAAAGCGGCCGCGTCTGCCTGCTGTCGCTCCTGCAACAGCGTGCGGGCGGCGGAAACCGGTGAAGCGTCATGGCTAATGCGGTGTTCCAGCTCGCCCGCCGCCATTTAAAACGACTCTTCTTTGCGTTTGGTCAACACTTCATGACCGCCTGCAGTCACCAGAATGGTGTGTTCCCACTGGGCTGACAGCTTGCGGTCTTTGGTGACTGCGGTCCATTCGTCTGGCAGCAGTTTGGTGTGGTACTTGCCTTGATTAATCATCGGTTCGATGGTGAAAATCATTCCTTCTTTTAGTTCCAGGCCTGTGCCGGGTTTGCCGTAATGCATTACCTGGGGCTCTTCATGAAACACCTGGCCAATGCCGTGGCCACAATAGTCACGAACGACCGAGAACCGGTGCTTTTCAGCGTGCTGTTGGATCACGTGGCCGATATCGCCAAGGCGGGCCCCGGGCTTAACCAGTTCTATACCTTTGTACATGCATTCCTGGGTAATCTGGATTAACCGCTCGGTGCCGGGCTTGGGTGTGCCCACTGCCCACATTTTACTGGTGTCGCCGTGGTAGCCATCTTTTATAACGGTGACATCAATATTGATGATGTCACCGTCTTTCAGCACTTTCTGCTCGGTGGGAATGCCGTGGCAAACCACGTGGTTCACCGATGTGCAGATGGATTTCGGGAAGCCCCGGTAGTTCAGTGGCGCCGGAATAGCCTGCTGCACGTTCACAATGTAGTCGTGGCAGAGCTGGTTTAGATGTTCGGTGGTCACGCCGGGTTTGACGTGCTCGTCGATCATCTCCAGAACTTCCGCGGCCAGTCTTCCGGCTACGCGCATTTTTGCTATGTCTTCCGGGGTCTTGATGGTGACCTGCATCGGCTTTCCTATTAAAATAAATGAATCAGGCTGCTATTTTAAGGCTCATGGGCACAAGGTACAACTTCAGAGAACAAGCGGCCCCGGCACAAAACTAATGGCATTGCGCGCCATAAATATGGTATAAACGCGCCCGCTGGAAACGAATCCAGCAAATTCACACACGGGTCGACACGTTGCTCCAGGGTGCCTGCGGTTGTTGAAAACCGCACATAGGTTGGTGCAATCGGATTCGTGGAGGTCTAACCCGAAGTTACAAGGTAACTATAATGGCTCAAGTACATATGCGTGACCTGCTTAAAGCAGGTGCTCACTTTGGACACCAGACTCGCTACTGGAATCCAAAAATGTCGAAGTACATCTTCGGCGCCCGTAACAAGATTCACATCATCAACCTGGAACAGACCGTTCCGGCTATGAACGATGCTCTTAAATTCGTTGCGCGGCTGACCGAGAACAAGAACAAGATTTTGTTCGTAGGCACCAAGCGCGCCGCTGCGAAGATCATTAAAGAGGAAGCAGAGCGTTCAGGTCAACCTTTTGTGAACCACCGCTGGTTGGGCGGCATGCTGACCAACTACAAAACCATTCGTCAGTCGATTCACCGCTACCGTGAACTGCAAGCGCAGAGCAAAGACGGTACTTTTGACAAGCTGACCAAGAAAGAAGCGCTTGAGCGCTCCCGCGAAATGGACAAGCTTGAGCGTTCCATTGGTGGTATCAAGGATATGGGCGGCCTGCCTGATGCCTTGTTCGTGATAGACGTTGACCATGAGCGTATCGCTATCAAAGAAGCCAACAAGTTGGGTATTCCTGTTATTGGTGTTGTTGACACCAACAGCAACCCTGACGGTGTTGATTACGTAATCCCGGGTAACGATGACGCCATCCGGGCTATCCAGATTTACGTGAAAGCGGTTGCTGACACCTGCCTGGAATCGGTCAACGTTGGCGCAGACGAGTTTGTTGAAGTTAGCGAAGAAGCTCCAAGCGCAGCGCCTGCTGCAGAATAAGGCTTGAGCGCCTGCTGCAGAATAGAGCTTGAGAGCAACGCTTGATTTGCTCTGAGATTCAAAGCGTGCCCGGACAGGTTTCGGGCAGGTTTTCCTACCGAATTCGGAAATTTTAAGAGGACCCAACATGGCTGCTATTACCGCTGCAATGGTCAAAGAGCTGCGTGAGCGCACCGGCCTTGGCATGATGGAATGCAAAAAAGCTCTGGTTGAATCGGAAGGCAGTGTAGACGCCGCGATTGAAGAGCTGCGCAAATCATCTGGCCTTAAGGCTGCGAAAAAAGCCGGCCGTACCGCCGCTGAAGGTGTTTCACTGATCAAGATTTCAGACGACCACACCGTGGGCCTGATTTTGGAAGTGAACTCCGAAACCGACTTTGTTGCCCGTGATGATAACTTCATCAATTTCGCCAACGACGTGCTAGACGTTGCGTTCAAAAAGAACGAAACCGACGTTGCCGTGTTGATGGCGGGCGATCTGGAAGCCAAGCGCGAAGCGCTGGTCCAGAAAATCGGCGAGAACATCAGCGTACGTCGCATTGTGCGCATTGAAGGCGCGGTTGTGGGCGGTTACGTTCACAGCACCAACAAGATTGCTGCCGTGGTTGCTTTGACCACAGGTGACGCAGAGTTGGCCCGCGATATCGCCATGCACGTTGCTGCGGTAAACCCGCGCATCGCCAAGCCTGAAGATATGCCGGCTGAAGAGCTGGAGCAAGAAAAGGCGATCATCAAAGCGCAGCCGGATATGGCAGGCAAGCCGGCTGAAATCGTTGAAAAAATGATGGGCGGTCGCATCAAGAAATACTTGGCTGAAAACAGCCTGATTGAACAGCCGTTCGTTAAAAACCCGGAGCAAACCGTGGGCCAGCTGGTGACAGCGGCCGGTGGCGAGCTGATTGGTTTCCTTCGCGTAGAAGTAGGCGAGGGCATTGAGCGGGAAGAAGTCGACTTTGCTGCCGAGGTTGCTGCCGCATCCGGTATCAACAAAGGCTGATTTCAGCTTCGGAAGCTGCCTGATTGATCGGCGGCTTCGTTCAAGTCTGCCACGTTAGCCGGTTTTCTGGCTCTCGTGGCGGGCTTGTATCTGAGATGCCCCTTTTTGCCGAGGGTTATGTCAAATACAAGCCTGCCGCATCGCGCCGCCGCTTTGCGCTGAAGCCAATAGACCAGAAGGGGATCCGCATGTCGACAACGTCCAAAACTCAGCCCAGATACAAGCGTATCCTGCTTAAGCTCAGCGGTGAGGCCCTGATGGGTGATCTCGGTTTCGGTATCGACCCCAAGGTTCTGGACCGCATGGCGCTGGAAATTGGTGCGCTGATTGGTATTGGTGTGCAGGTTGGCCTGGTGATTGGTGGCGGTAATCTGTTCCGTGGCGAAGCCTTGAGCGCTGCTGGTATGGACCGCGTTAGCGGCGACCATATGGGCATGCTGGCCACCGTAATGAACGGCCTGGCTATGCGTGACGCCCTGGAGCGTTCCAACATCCGTACCCGTGTTATGTCTGCCATCCCCATGAGTGGTATTGTGGAACATTACGATCGCCGCCGCGCCGTGCGCGATCTGAAAGACGGCGACGTGGTTATTTTCTGTGCGGGTACCGGCAACCCATTCTTTACCACGGATTCTGCGGCCTGCCTGCGCGGTATCGAAATCGAAGCTGACGCGGTACTGAAGGGCACCAAGGTAGACGGCGTATATTCAGCCGACCCCCATTTGGACAGCACAGCGGTAAAATACGATTCCCTGACTTATGATGAAGTATTGGATAAAAAACTGGGCGTGATGGACTTGACGGCCATCTGTCTGGCCCGCGACCACGGCATGCCGCTGCGGGTATTTAATATGAACAGCCCCGGGGTTCTGACCCGCATCGTGACAGGCGAAAAAGTAGGTACTCTTATTGAATAACCGATTGAATAGTCGATTGACTGATTGATCGGATAGTTGATTGAATAATCCGGCAGGGTCCGGTTTTACGAACAAATCGAGGATTGGCAAGTGATTAACGAGATCAAAACGGAAGCTGAAATCAAAATGACCAAGAGCATTGAAGCTCTGGCGTCAGCGTTTAACAAAATCCGAACCGGCCGCGCGCATCCTTCCATTCTGGACAGCGTGATGGTGAACTACTACGGCCAGGAAACGCCGTTGAGGCAGGTAGCCTCGGTGAATGTGGAAGACAGCCGTACATTGACGGTATCACCTTGGGAAAAAAACCTGGTTCCGCAGATTGAAAAGGCCATCATGACCTCTGATTTGGGTCTTAACCCGTCTACCAGCGGTGACCTTATTCGGTTGCCTATGCCGATGCTGACCGAGGAAACCCGTAAAAACATGGTCAAGCAGGCCCGTGCTGACGCAGAACACGGCCGGGTTTCAGTGCGCAACGCCCGTCGCGATGCCAACAGCACGTTAAAAGAGCTGCTGAAAGACAAAGACATCAGCGAAGACGACGAGCGCCGCGGCGAAGAAGAAGTGCAAAAACTGACCGACCGTTTTATTGCGGAAGTGGAAAAGTTATTGAAAGGCAAAGAAGAGGATTTGATGGCGGTTTGATGCCGGCATTTTGAGGATACAACACTCACGGTTGCCATAAGGCGCGGCGGCCGCACAGGGGATGTTATGACCGCAACTGTTTCCGCAGCAATTCCGGAATCGGCACCGAGCCGGCCCAAACATGTTGCCGTTATCATGGACGGTAACAATCGTTGGGCCAAGGCCCGGCATCTTGCAGGTGTGGCCGGTCACAAGGCGGGTGTGGACGCCGTCCGCGCCGTGGTAGAAACCTGTGCCCGCGAGGGTGTCAAGGTTGTTACCCTGTTTGCGTTTTCCAGTGAAAACTGGCGCCGCCCGCAAGACGAAGTCTCCGCATTGATGAAACTGTTTGTGTTTGCGTTGGAGCGCGAAGTGCGCAAACTGCATCGCAATAATATTTGCCTGCGTCTTATTGGTGAACGCTCGGCTTTCAGCCCCCTGTTACAGAACTTGATGGCGAAAGCCGAAACACTCACCGCTGACAATACAGCGATGACCCTGGTAATCGCCGCCAATTACGGTGGCCAATGGGACATCACGGAAGCCACCCGTAAAATTGCCGGAAAAGTTGCAAGCGGTCAGTTGCAGCCATCGGATATAACCGAAGACCTGATTCAAAACCACTTGAGCCTGGGTGATTTGCCCATGCCAGACTTGATGATTCGTACCGCCGGCGAACAGCGCATAAGCAATTTTATGTTGTGGCATCTGGCGTACACCGAGTTCTATTTCTCGCCGGTTTTTTGGCCGGACTTCAAGCAACCGCAGATGCAGGAAGCGCTGGCCGCTTACGCCGCAAGGCAAAGACGTTTTGGCCAGACGGATGAACAGGTCGCGGCCCGATCGTCGCTCTGATAACACAACAAGAGCAGGTTCATTGTGCTTAAAACCCGGATAATAACTGCGTTGATTCTGGCGCCCATTGCTATTGGTGGCGTTTTCTTCCTGCCACCTGTGGGTTTTGCAATTTTTACCGCCGCGCTGATTGCTCTGGGTGCTTGGGAGTGGGCCAACATGGCGGGCCTGATAGAGCAGCCTGCACGTGTTGGCTACAGCGCCGCTGTATTGGTGGTATTGGCGGCTCTATACACAATGACTGCACAGGGTGTGCTCTGGTTAGCGTTGCTTTGGTGGCTGGCCGTTTTTGGTCTGGTGGCTTCTTATCCCAAAAATTCTGCGCGTTGGGGCTCGGTTCCTGCACGGGCGGCCATGGGCCTGCTGGTGTTGGTGCCGGCCTGGGTTGGCCTGAATTATTTGCGCAGCGGCGAGTTCGAATTTGCGTTGACCGATAACAACCTGCTGTTGATTCTGTATGTGTTTTCGTTGGTGTGGGTAGCAGATATTGGAGCGTATTTTTCTGGCCGAAAATTTGGCAATGCCAAGCTAGCGCCTCGGGTCAGTCCGGGTAAATCCTGGGCCGGAGTATGGGGCGGTTTGGCGGCGGTTGCGGTTTTTGCATTGGTGGTTAGTCAAACACTTGGCGCCGGGGCTGGGCAATCGGTTGCTCTGATTATTATTTCCGTTGTGACCGCTGCTGTGTCGGTGCTGGGAGACTTGTTCGAGAGCATGCTCAAGCGCTTTCGCGGCATTAAAGACAGCAGTCGGCTGCTTCCCGGGCACGGCGGTATTATGGACCGCATAGACAGTCTGACTGCGGCCATACCCATATTTACCCTGCTTGTTATTCAATTTGGTTGGCTTAATGTTGGACCCATATCTTGATGCAACGCCGTCATCTATCAGTGCTGGGGGCCACCGGCTCTATCGGTTTAAGTACGCTGGATGTAGTGCGTCGTCACCCACAGCGTTTTTCAGTGTACGCTCTGACAGCTTGCTCAAGCGTTGAAGCAATGGCCATTTTGTGCCGTGAGTTTGAACCGGCCATTGCCGTAATGACTGATGGGCCAGCGGCTGAAAAATTACGCGAGGCCTTGTCTGACTTACCGCATATAAGAGTGCTGACCGGTGAAGCCGGCCTGAGTGAGGCGGCGACTAGCCCGGGGGTTGATACGGTGATGGCGGCCATTGTGGGTGCGGCTGGTTTGCCGTCAACTCTTGCCGCGGTACGCGCTGGCAAGCGGGTTTTACTGGCCAACAAAGAAGCGCTAGTGATGTCCGGGCGCCTGTTCATGGATGCTGTGGACGAATCGGGCGCGGAATTGCTGCCCATTGATTCCGAGCACAACGCCATATTCCAGTGCATACCGGCCGGCCGTATTCGCCAACCCGATGCCGCGGGCATCACCCGTATTTTGCTGACTGCCTCCGGCGGGCCTTTCCGTGAAATGTCAGCGGCGGACATGGCACTGGTAACGCCCGATCAGGCATGCGCCCACCCCAACTGGTCCATGGGCCGAAAAATATCTGTCGATTCTGCCACTCTTATGAATAAAGGGCTGGAGCTGATCGAAGCCTGTTGGCTGTTCAACACCTCGCCGGAAAAAATTGAAGTGCACGTTCATCCGGAGAGTATTATCCACTCTATGGTCGAATATGCCGACGGCTCGGTGCTGGCGCAGTTGGGCAGTCCGGACATGCGTACGCCGATTGCCAACGGCTTGGCCTGGCCAGAGCGTATCGAAGCTGGTGTAGCACCGTTAGACCTGTTTGCTATTGGCCGACTTCACTTTGAACGCCCTGACACCGAGCGTTTTCCGTGTTTGCGCTTGGCCGCAGAAGCCTTTAAAACAGGAGGTACCGCACCGACAGTGCTCAATGCCGCCAACGAGATCGCGGTGGAAGCTTTTTTACAGGGCAGGGTTCGCTTTACTGACATCCCCGCTATCATAGGCCAAACCCTATCCGCCGTTGCTGCCGTGCCGGCCGACAGCTTTGACATAATTTTCAGTAAAGATTCTGAAGCGCGGCAGTTCGCCTGCGCCTGTGTGACAGAGCTGGCGTGCGAAAATTAGAGTCGGATTTTTACGATAGCCATTATTCCAAGGGGCGCTATGCAAATCATTGAGACCATTCTTTCGCTGGTGCTAACGCTGGGTATTCTGGTGACCATTCATGAATACGGGCATTTCTGGGTAGCCCGCCGTTTTGGCGTAAAGGTTCTGCGTTTTTCGGTGGGCTTTGGTAAACCTTTGTGGTCTTGGTATGACCGCCATGGCACTGAGTTTGCCGTGGCTGCGATTCCGTTGGGTGGCTACGTAAAAATGCTGGACGCCCGCGAAGGTCCGGTGTCGCCGGAGCTGATCGATCAGGCTTTTACCTCGAAGTCGCCGTATCAGCGTATTGCCATAGCGGCTGCAGGCCCCGCAGCCAACTTTATATTTGCCATCGCGGCTTACTGGCTGCTGGCGGTGGTCGGCGTGACCACGGTTGCGCCTATTGTTGGCTCGGTAACACCGGGCTCGGTGGCTGAGCGGGTTGGCCTTACGCCGGGTATGGAGTTGACGGAAGTTGACGGTCACGGTGTCAGCTCTTGGCGCAGCGTTAACATGCGCCTGCTGGAGCGTGCCGGCGAACATGGTACAGTGAGCTTCGCGGTAACCGGCGGCCAGGGCCAAGGCCTATTACAGGGCGAATTGGGTGGGTGGAGTTTGAGCACCGACACTCCCGACCCGCTCGGCGAATTTGGTATTGTGCCCAATCGCCCGGCTATACCACCGGTGCTGGGGGTGATCTCTGCAGACGGCCGTGCCAGCGCTGCCGGCCTTCAACCGGGAGATCGCATAATCGCGGTAGATGGCGAGCCGGTCAAAGACTGGTTTGGCCTGGTTGAGCATATTCGCAAATCGCCAGAGCAAAGCCTGGTGCTGCGTTTTGAGCGCGAAGGCGCCGAACGCACGCTGAGCGTTATTCCCGCGGCAAAAACCGCAGACGATGGTGAAACCATTGGCTTGATCGGGGCCGGTGTTCAGGTACCGGAATGGCCGGAAGGCAGTCTTCGCGAAATTAGCTATGGTCCGCTGGCGGCGTTGCCGATTGCGGTTGAAGAAACCTGGGCAGATACTCGCTTGACGCTGGTAGCTATCAAGAAAATGCTGACCGGATTGTTGTCGCCAAGCAATCTGAGCGGGCCTATTACCATTGCCCGTGTTGCTGAAGCCAGCGTGAGTTCCGGATTTGAAGATTTTGTGCGGTTTTTGGCCTATCTGAGTGTCAGCCTTGGCGTGTTGAATCTGCTGCCAGTGCCGGTACTTGATGGTGGCCATATTTTGTACTACACGATCGAGGCAATCCGCCGTAAGCCGGTGTCTGAGCAGGTGCAGGCCGTTGGATTACGAATTGGTATGGCTTTGATACTGACTTTAATGGTGTTTGCTCTTTACAACGACCTTATGCGGTTGTGAGAATTGCGGCTCCTTAGCGCATTAACCAGGCGAAATATTTGAATGAGACTTACTTTTCTAGGTTTAGCCGTTGGCCTGACAGTGGCCACACTCGGTATGAAGCCCGCGCTTGCGGACACATTCACAATATCGGACATTGAAGTTGAAGGCCTCCAGCGCGTATCTGCGGGTACGGTTTTTAGTTCCTTCCCGATCAATATTGGCGAACAGGTTGACGGCGCCGAGCTGGCAGAGGCCATAAAGTCGCTGTTCCGTACAGGCCTGTTTACGGACATCCAGGCCAGCCGTGATTCCGGTGCGCTGATTTTGACCGTGCGCGAGCGCCCGTCGATCAGCGCCATCAACATTGACGGCAACAAGAATATCGAAACTGATATTCTTACAGACGCGCTTTCGGGGGCAGGCCTCGAAGAAGGCCAGGTATTCCGCCGCGCAACACTTGAACGGCTAGAGCTGGAGATTCTGCGTTCGTACATTGGCCAAGGCCGGTATAATGCCCGTGTTAAAGCCACGGCCAATGAGCTACCCAGCAACCGCGTTGATATCAGTCTGGATATCAACGAGGGCAGTGTTGCCGCGATTCATCACATTAACCTGGTTGGTAACCAGGAATATAGCGATGACGAGCTAAAAGACCTGCTTGAGCTGCAAAGCACCGGCTGGTGGAACTCTATCACTAACTCTGATAAGTACGCCCGAGAGCGTTTGAGTGGCGACTTGGAAACCCTTCGGTCCTTTTATCTAGACCGTGGTTTCCTGGATTTCAGCGTAGAATCCAGTCAGGTGTCCATATCGCCGGACAAACAAAAAGTGTTCATCGTCATCGCACTGAACGAAGGCCGCCAGTACACGCTGTCTGACATCCGCTTGCGCGGCAACCTTATTGTGCCGGAGCAGGAATTGCGTGATCTGATCCCGGTAAAAGTGGGTGATGTGTTTTCGCGTGCCCAGATGACCGCTATTTCCGAAAGTTTGTCATTCCGTCTGGGTCGGGAAGGTTACGCGTTTGCTGATGTGAACGCGGTACCTGAAACGTCCGAAGACGGTACTGCAGCGGTGACCTTCTTTGTTGAGCCGGGCAAGCGAGCCTACGTGCGCCGGGTGAACTTCTCGGGCAACGTGTCCACTCGCGACGATGTGTTGCGGCAGGAAATGACCCAGATGGAAGGCGGCATTGCGTCCACTGACCGGATAGAATACTCCAAGGTCCAACTTGAGCGCCTGGGCTTTTTTAAAGGCGTTAATGTGGAAACCGTGCCGGTGCCAGGCACAGATGATTTGGTAGACGTAAACTACAGCGTTGAAGAGCAGCCCACCGGTAGCCTGTCTGCCTCTGTTGGTTTCTCTCAGGATTCCGGCATTATCCTTGGCGCCAGCGTGTCTGAAAATAACTTTTTCGGAACCGGCAAGCAGGTATCGTTTGGGGTGAATTTTAGCGACTCTGTTAAGAGTGCCAACGTGTCTTACCTCGACCCGTACTACACCGTTGACGGTGTTAGCCGCGGTTTCAGTGTGTTTGCCCGTGAAACGAACTTCGAAGAAGAAGATATCTCATCCTACCTGTTGGATGAGTATGGTACGCGCGTCACTTTCGGCTATCCCATTGATAGCATCACGCGCTTGAATTTCGGCGCCGGTTACACCCTGTCAAAAGTGAAAGAGGGCATCTTCAGCGCTCAGGAAGTGAGAGATTTTATTGACGAAGAGGGTGACGCCTTCAATAACTTTTTCCTGTTCGGCAGCTGGCGTCAGAGCACCCTGAACCGCGGTATTTTGCCTTCGGACGGCTATAGCCATTCGCTGTCGCTAGACGTCGCGGTGCCAGGTAGTGATCTGACCTTCTACAAAGTTGGGCACAAAACCGACTTCTACTTCCCGTTGACCGACTCCCAGAATTGGGTTCTGCGTACCCGCACCGAAATCGGTTACGGTGACGGCTATGGCGATCGAACGGTCATGCCGTTTTACGAGCATTACTTTTCCGGTGGTTTCGGTTCGGTTCGCGGTTTCCGCGCGAACTCGCTCGGCCCCCTGGAAACCAGAACAGTCGGTTCGCTGGATCGTTCTGATCTGGATCCTTTCGGTGGTAACCTACTGACTGAGGCTGGCGTAGAATTGATACTGCCAACGCCTTTTGCTGGCGATACGCGCTCAATGCGCACCTCGATATTCCTTGATGGCGGCCAGGTATTCGATACAGATCGTGATTTTAGTCCGAACTTCGGGGAAGTACGTTTCTCCGCGGGTATCGGCTTTCAATGGATTACCGCGGTGGGTCCTCTGGCGTTCAGCCTGGCTAAACCGTTGAACGACGAACCCGGTGACGATACCCAAGTATTCCAGTTCTCGTTGGGTCAGACGTTCTAGCGTGTTTTCAAACGAGATTTATCATAAAAATGAAACAAGGAGAAAATCGATGTCCCGCATAACCTTGATTGTGGCTGCGGCCGTAATGGCACTGTCGTTTCCTGCCATCGCCGACACCCGTATTGGTGTGGTAGACCTGCGCCAGGCCTTGTTTGCGTCGAACAGCGCAAAAACCTTCAGCGAAAAATTGCAGCAGGATTTCGCCGGTGACGAGGTAGAGGTTCGTGAAGCGCAGGAAAAGGCGCGGGCGATGCAGGACCGTCTGCAAAAAGACGGAGCCATGATGAACGACAGTGAACGGGAGAAACTGGCCGGCGAGTTCCAGCAGACCGTGCAACAATTCAATGCCATGAAGCAACGCCTGGACACCACCGTGTCACAGCGCAAGCAAGCGTTTCTTGAAGCGGCCCGCCCGCAGGTGGATGTCGCGGTAAAAGAACTGCTGGACGAAAACGACCTGGATTTGATTTTACCGAGCGAAGCTGTGGTTTACGTGAAGCCTGATTTGAATCTGACCGAGCAGCTCCTGGAGAAACTGAACCGTTAAGTCGGGTTGTTATGAACCCTTACTTTAACGGCGTAGTGCCAGGAGACCTGCGATGACATCACCGTCTTATCTGCTGGGTGATATCGCCCGCGAACTGGGCGCAGACCTCAGGGGCGACCCGCAACAGCGCATCACCGGGCTGGCCACCTTGCAGTGCGCAGGTCCCGAGCAAATCAGCTTTCTGGCGAATCCGTCATACGGCAAACATGTTGCCACCAGTCAGGCTGGTGCCATTATTGTTGCGCCTGAATTTGCTGCGCTGGCCACCTGCAGCGCGCTAGTGATGGCTAATCCCTATCTGGGCTATGCCCATTTGAGCCACTGGTTTGACACCACGCCGAAAGCCCCTGCCGGTGTTCACCCCAGCGCGGTGATTGACCCCTCTGCACGCATCGGAGCCGGGGTCAGTGTTGGCGCCCAGGTGGTCATTGAGGCTGATGTAGACATTGGCGAAGGCGTGGTTGTCGGCCACGGCTGCGTGATTGGTGCCCGCACCCGTATTGGGCGCGACAGTCTTCTGCGGCCCCGGGTTACTTTGGCCCACGACGTGGTCATAGGGCAGCGCTGCCATATTCTTAGCGGCGCGGTTATTGGCTCGGACGGCTTCGGTTTTGCCAACGAGCGGGGTGTTTGGCACCGCATTGCACAGATTGGCCGGGTGGTTCTTGGTAATGACGTAGAAGTGGGCGCTAATACCACCATTGACCGCGGCGCGTTGGACGACACGGTGATTGGTGACGGCGTAAAACTTGATAACCTTATTCAGATCGCCCATAACGTTTACATAGGCGATCATAGTGCGATGGCCGCTAAAGTGGGTATTGCCGGAAGTACCCGTATTGGCAGCCACTGCGTGTTCGGCGGTGCGGCCGGTGTGGCCGGGCACCTGACCATCAGCGACGGTGTGCAGCTCACGGGTATGACACTGGTAACCGGCGACATCAGCGAACCTGGCGTTTATTCGTCTGGAACCAGCGCAGAAACTAACCGGCAATGGCGCAAAAACGCAGTGCGTTTCCGTCAGCTGGACGCCATGGCCAGACGGCTAAAAGAATTGGAAAAGAAATCAGAGGGCTGAGGCCGATCAACATGATGTACATTAACGAAATTCTTGAATACTTGCCGCACCGCTACCCATTTTTGCTGGTGGACCGGGTAACTGACATTGAGAGCGGCAAGTCCATCAAGGGCTACAAAAATGTCTCGTTTAACGAGCCGTTTTTTGAAGGCCACTTTCCCAACAACCCGATTATGCCGGGTGTGTTGATTATAGAAGCCATGGCCCAGTTGTCCGGTATTCTGGGTTTTGTCACTGTAGGTCGAAAACCGGCTGATGGCTTGGTGCAATATCTGGCGGGTGCCCGCAAGGTGCGTTTCAAGCGCCCGGTGCTGCCAGGCGACCAGCTATGCATGGAGTCTGAAGTTGTTTCGACCAAGCGCGGCATCTGGAAATTCGAGTGCCGTGCCCTGGTTAATAACGAAGTGGTCTGCGCGGCAGAAATCCTGACTGCGGAGCGAGAAGTTTGATGGCGACACGTGACTGGTCCGGAGTACATCCCCAGGCGATTGTTGATGCCTTAGCCGAGCTTGCAGATAACGTGACCGTTGGGCCCTGGAGTTACATAGGCCCGGGTGTTGAGATCGGGGAAGGCACCGAAATCATGTCCCACGTGGTCATCAAAGGACCGACCGTCATCGGTCGCAATAATCGAATCTTCCAGTTTTCCAGCGTTGGCGAAGAATGCCAGGATAAAAAGTACGCTGGTGAGCCTACCCGCCTGGTGATTGGCGACAACAACACCATTCGTGAAAACTGCACCGTGCATCGCGGCACCGTGCAAGATCAGGGTGAAACCCGCATCGGCAATGGCAACCTGCTGATGGCGTATGTGCATGTGGCCCACGACTGCGTGCTGGGCGACAACACCATACTGGCCAATTGCACCACCCTGGCCGGCCACGTAACGGTGGACGACTACGCCATACTGGGCGGCGGTACCATGGTGCATCAATTCTGCCACATTGGCGCCCACAGCATGGCGGCTGGCGGCAGTATCGTGCTGAAAGACATACCGGCATACGTTATGGCCAGCGGCCAGTCTGCGCAGCCCCACGGTATGAATGTGGAAGGCCTGAAACGCCGCGGTTTCGGTAAAGACATTCTGGTCAGTCTGCGTAGAGCCTATAAGGTGATTTATCGCCAGGGGCTGACCACCGAGCAAGCCATCAAAACGCTGGAAACCGACTTTGCTGACCTGCCAGAAATTACACCGTTGATTGAATCGCTGCGCCGGGCCGATCGCGGCATCATTCGCTGAACGGGTAGGCTGACATTGCAAAATCCCGAGTCCTGCATCACCTTTGGCATCATTGCCGGTGAAGCATCTGGTGATATCCTCGGTGCAGGACTGATTCGGTCCCTGCGCAAACGCTACCCCAACGCCCGCTTTGCCGGTATCGGCGGTGAAGAAATGATGGCCGAAGGCTTCCAGTCCCTGGTGCCTATGGAGCGTTTGAGCGTTATGGGGCTGGTCGAAGTGCTGGGTCGTATTGGTGAGCTGGTGCGCATTCGCCGCCGCCTGCTGGATTTTTTTCTGACCACCCCACCTGCGGTGGTGATCGGTATCGATTCCCCGGATTTCACTTTGGCAGTAGAGCGCCGCTGCCGCGAGGCCGGCATACCCACGGTGCATTACGTCAGCCCATCGGTGTGGGCCTGGCGTAAAAAACGCATCTTCAAAATTGCCAAATCCGTTGACTTAATGCTGACCCTGTTTCCGTTCGAAACCGATATTTATCGCCAGCACAACATACCTGTAGCGTTTGTTGGCCACCCTTTGGCGGACCGCATTCCAATGCGACCAGACACCGCTCAGGCGCGGGCAGACTTGGGGCTGGAACTCGACAAGCCCGTCCTGGCCATATTGCCAGGGAGCCGTGGGGGAGAAGTAGAGCGCCTGGGCACGCTCTTTCTAGAAGCTGCGCGCTGGTTGCAGCAGCGCGTCCCCGATTTGCAACTGGTGATCCCTTGCGTTAACCGTGAGCGCGAAAAGCAGATTCGTGGCATCACTGAAGCTCTGGAGCTGAGCTTGCCAGTGACCATTGTGAAAGGCCGTTCCCGGGAAGTCATGGCGGCTTCTGATACGGTATTGCTGGCTTCTGGCACCGCTACCCTGGAAGCCATGCTGCTGAAAAAGCCTATGGTGGTGGGTTACCGGCTGAGTGACTTCAGCTACAAAATACTGTCGCGTATGGTGCAGATACCCCACATCGCCTTACCTAATTTACTCGCTCGCCAGGAACTGGTGCCAGAACTCCTGCAAGACGCCGCTACGCCGGAAGCGCTGGGCTCCGCCGTACTCAGCCAGCTTGAAGACACCTCAAAGCGCGAGCAGCTGATTGAATCCTTCACCGAGCTGCACCTGACCCTGCGGCAGAACGCTGATGAGCAAGCGGCCATGGCCATTGCGGCCCTGCTGGCTGGTGGCCATAACGACAAGGCGCGATTGCTTGAAACTTGAAAGTGCAGGAGCCTCTGATTATGGCCATTAAAACCCCCTTCCCGCCGTTTGTGTGTGACTATCAGGGCGAACTTCTGGCTGGCGTTGACGAAGTAGGGCGCGGCCCGTTGATCGGCGCGGTCGTCACCGCCGCTGTGATACTGAATCCGGCTCGGCCCATAAAAGACCTGGCCGACTCGAAAAAACTCAGCGAGAAAAAGCGCAACCAACTGTTCGACGAAATCATCGAAAAAGCCACTGCTTGGAGCCTTGGGCGCTGCGAAGCCGAAGAGATTGATCGCCTGAACATCTTCCAGGCCACCATGGTGGCCATGACCCGCGCCGTTGAGGGACTGAACCCGCAACCCGAGTACGTGTTGGTAGATGGTAATCGCTGCCCTGATTGGCGCTGGCCCGCGGCGGCTGTGGTGAAAGGCGACATGCGAATAGCCGCCATCAGCGCTGCATCCATTCTGGCGAAAGTAACCCGGGATCGCGAATTACAGGCGCTAGACCAGCTTTACCCGGGGTACGGCCTGGCGCAACACAAAGGCTACCCAACCACGGCTCACATGGAAGCGCTGGCACGCCTGGGCGTCACACCCCAGCATCGCCGCTCGTTTCGCCCGGTCAGAGAAGCCCTGAACACCGTCGGCGACTTTAATCCCGACGCACTAGGCGATTTGTTTGCATAAGGCGTTGACAACCCACCAGTCGGGTATTAGTATACGCGCACATTGATTGAGGCGAGTTTGAAACGCGCTTCACCAATACCAGTTTGATGCGGGATGGAGCAGTCTGGTAGCTCGTCGGGCTCATAACCCGAAGGTCGTAGGTTCGAATCCTGCTCCCGCTACCATATAGTAGAAAAAAGCCAGATCAGTGAATCACTGATCTGGCTTTTTTTTTCTGGGGTGTTAGAAAATTTGTGTAACGACTATGTGACACAAATGTGCCAAGCACTGTGGCGCTGTCTTTTGGTCTACACCCGGAAACGACCGTAAGTCATTTTTTGGCACGCGTCATATGTGTAGCAAGTCAGCACCCGAAATTCCTTCCGCTGTTCGGCGTCAACTATCCTGTCCGGTCCGCGACAACTATGATGGCCGGTTGGGTGGTCTTACTTCTTACTCTTTGCAGCCTGCTTGAGATGCTGCTGTCTTCGGTAACTTTCCCCCTCTAATTCGATAATAGTTGCGTGGTGTATCAGCCGGTCTATGGCCGCTACAGTCATCATGCTGTCTGGGAAGATTTGATCCCACTCACTAAATGGTTGGTTGGCTGTGACGATTAGACTGCCACTCTCATAGCGATGGGCGATGAACTCGAACAGTACCTGGGTTTCTGCATCCGTCTTTTTTACATAACCGATGTCATCGATGATGACGACCCTGTATTTATCCAGCCGTGTCATGGCTGTCATCAAGTCGAGATCGCGCTTGGCCTGTTGTAAGTGCTGAACCAGCGCTATGGCAGGGAACAGTTTGCAGCGTACCCCCTGTTCGGTGAGTTGATGACCCAGTGCATTAGCGATATGGGTTTTGCCAGTGCCGCTGGGGCCAATCAACAGCACATTGTCGGCATGGTGTGCCCAGTCACTGTCTTGTTGCAGCCTTGCCAGTGCGGTGTTGCCCCCTCTGCCAGCCTAGTTGTCCAGTTGGCGATTTCGCCTAAATTCATGTCAGATTGGGCGGAGTGAGAGCAGTCATGCCACGTTATTCCGAGGAACGTAAAGCGGCCGTGTTGAAGAAGTTGTTACCTCCGCAGAACCGCAGTGTGGTGCAGGTGGCCGCAGAGGAAGGCCTATCGGATGTGACTCTGTACAATTGGTTAAAACAGTGTCGACAACAAGGGGTGCCTGTGCCGGGTTATCGTAATGCTGGAGACGATTGGTCTCCTGATGCCAAGTTAGCCGTCGTGATCGAAACGGCGTCTATGTCCGAAGCTGAACTGAGTGCGTATTGCCGCCAGAAAGGTCTGTATCCCGAGCAGGTACAACGCTGGAAAGACGCCTGCCTACACGGTGCCGGTCTGCAAGAAGGGCAAGGGAAAGCCGCTCAGAAGCAGCAGCGTGATGCCCGCAAAACCATCAAGAAGCTGCAAGCGGAAGTGCGCCGTAAGGATCGGGTTCTGGCAGAAACGACCTCATTGTTGGTGCTGTCAAAAAAGCTCGAAGCCTTGTACGGCGAGGACCCGGACAGCGAGGACAGTTAACACCGCTGACCGAACGTACAAGGCTTTTAAACGACTATGACGAAGCTGTCGCCAGTGGCGCAGCCCGGTACAAGGCGGCCGACTTGATGGAGCTGAGTCAGCGCACGTTGAAGCGCTGGCGACAGGCTAATGGCGCTGTAGCGGAAGATCAACGCCCGCAAGCGGAGCGCGTTGTGCAGCCACACCAGCTCACTCACGCTGAAGAAGCGGCCATTCTAGACACCTGCAATGAACGGGAGTACCAGAGCTTGCCACCGTCCCAGATCGTGCCTCGACTGGCTGATAAAGGGCTTTACCTGGCCTCTGAGTCCTCATTCTACCGAGTGCTCAAAAAGTACCAGCAAGTGAATCATCGGGGCCGCATGAAACCGCCGCGCAAGGTCCCTGAGCCCACCAGCTTTACCGCCACAGGCCCGAACCAGGTGTGGAGCTGGGACATCAGCTATTGCCCCTCAGAGGTGCGCGGTCAGCACTGGTATCTGTACCTGATCATGGACATCTACAGTCGCAAAATCGTGGCGTGGGAAATCCACGAATCAGAGTCCGGCGAGCTTGCCAAAAAGCTCATTGATTGAGCTCTGTTACGCGAGAGATGTTGGCAAAACCCACCGGTGCTGCACTCAGATAACGGCGCGCCGATGACGTCCTACACGCTGAAAGCGCGGCTGGCAGACCTGGGTATGCTGATGTCTCACAGCCGACCCAGAGTAAGCAACGACAACCCTTACTCAGAGTCGTTGTTCAAGACGCTAAAGTACTGTCCAAAATGGCCAGCCAAGGGCTTTTCATCACTAACGGCGGTGCGCAAATGGATGCTGTTGTTCGAGCAGGCTTACAACGAAGAGCACCTGCACAGCGGCATCAACTTCGTGACGCCCGCACAACGGCACCAGGGTGTTGATGCAGAGTTGTTAGCCAAACGTGAAGCGGTTTATGAACGAGCAAAGAGTCTGAATCCTAGGCGTTGGTCTGGTGATACTCGAAACTGGGCAGTCGCCGGAGCCGTATCGCTCAACCCTGGAAAATTGCAGGAAATTGAGCGTAATAAACAGGCTGCTTAAGTGCAGCTATATGGACAACTGGGTTGCAAATCACCGGTTGCAGGGGCGGCTGAACGCGCTTTGATCAAGCGCTGAGAAGGTCTTGTTGGCGGCAAGTTTTGCCTCGCGTACCCACTTCTGGGTCCGGCGCTGGTAGCGGTCTGAGAGCTCGTACTCACACAATGCCGCTAGGTAATCGGTGTGTGACCAGTTCTTCTCAATGGCGGTTTCCCAGAGCGATTGGTAATGACGGTGGAAGGCCGGCAGACGGAGTTCTTTTAACAGTAAAGCGACAGAGCCTGTCATATCTGTGCCTCCTGACTGTTGATCGAGGACAGTAGCTCGTCGTAGCTCACTAAGGTGTGTTGGCTTGATGCAGAGCACTTGAGGTCTGGGTTGCCGCGAAGGTAGCGTGACTGAATCTCGGTAATGGACGCGAACCGGCCTGCTTGGGCCTCAATCAGCAGATCCTCCCCCAGCGACTGTTCATCATCGTACTCGAAGGCCAGTCGCAATGTTGTCACGATCCATTTGCAGGCTTCTCGGGCTTCAAGGTGCGTATCCGCAAGCTGCCAGAGTTGACGGTAGTTGTCGTCCGGGAGTAAGTCATCACGCAACTGAGAGTAACGGAAGGCCTGCGGCTTCGAGGCCAGCGAGCGGATAACGTGCCGGTAATTGACGCTGCGGGCGCGATTCTCGCCAGGTTTGGGGTAAATGCGCGGTAATGTCAGTGCCGGCTGCTGTCCGACGAACAGCACCAGCTTGTCGTGGTGCAACCGGATTTGTACCGACTCTCCAATCAGCCGCGATGGCACGGTGTAAACAACGCGCCGGACTTCGATCGTGAGCTGCGCGTCACCTTAAGGTGGAGGGTCTGATACTCGGCCGCCGTAAACTCCGGCAGAGGCTGCAAGGCCGCCTGCTCTTCAAGCGCGCGCGATCGGTTGCGCTGATTGAGCTTGTCGACAACGCGATCAATAAAAGCCTGATAGTGCGCAACACCGTCGAAGTCACTGTGACCGCGCAATAACAACTGTTGTGCCAAGCGTTTCTTGAGCGAGCCATTGGCGCACTCCACCACGCCGTTTTCATGGGACTGCCCCAGATTATTGCGAGTGGGTGTCATGCGGTAATGCTGGCACAGCTCGCTATAAGCCTCAGTCCACACGTTTGACGGTATTGCGTGCCGCGCTTAAGCTGTCGGTGCGGTGCTCAATGGACTGCCACCCACTGTTGTAAGGCTCGCTGCAAGCCCGCCGCCAGAGCCGCATAACTCTCACCACTTGAACGACGGTAACCGAGCGCCAACCGCTGTAGGCCAATCGAAATTGATAGAGCAGGTGTGGAAAGGTCTTGGATTGAATCGTAACCGGGTTGTCGGGGTGGGTAAAATCAGAAAACCCCTGTTGCGCCACAACCGCCTGCTGGCGAAAAATGACCTCGCGTTCCGGCCCGTGTAGCGCCCGCCAGAGCTTCACACGGCGTTGCAGGGTGCGCAGAATGGTCTGATCGTAGTGCTCAGGGTAATGCTCTTGCAGATAATCAAGCAGAGTTGTACCGGTCAGCTTAGGCTCATTTTCTAACAGATGGAGCAACTCTGTTTCCCAAACCGCTTCCAGTGGATCTTCTCGGGTACGCCATTGCCGCTCGGTGTCAAGGCAGGGTTTTTGTGCTGATGTCTCGATGCGTCGCCCAGATCGGACAGAAACGCCTGCCTTGGCGGCAGCTACTTCTTGGCTTGCGCCATTTTGTCGGTGCTGCATGTACAGCTCCTCTTGTCGGTTGGTTATGTGTTGACCAGGCACCTAGTGCTCCACAGTGGAAAACAAGGTACCGATTGTTACACCCAACCGGCCAAGATAATTGTCGTTAACCGGTCATCCTAATTGTCGCCGAACATTCCGCTTTCTTATCTCAGCCCGCGTTTTGCACTTGCCGATAGCCCTACAATTTACTCGTCCTGCTGGAACTCAAGAAGTTCGCCGACTTCGCATTGAAAAAGTTTGCAGAGTTTGTCGATCGCATCTAGGTCAATCCGCTGTGCAGTTTCTCTATAAAGTAGGGTGACCGTATTTCGGTTCAGCCCCGTCTGTTTCGCCACGTCCACGATCTTCATTTTGTGCTCGCCCATAAGTCGAGCTAAGTGACAACGAACCATTAAAAGCTATCCTTAATTTAAAAATGCCATCCTAAATGACAAAAAATGTTTGAAAATGTACTTTTGTTGTCTAAAATGTCTTTTAGGATGGCATTCTGATACGGAGAATGTCTTTTATTGATTTAGCGTAGCGCAATAGAAGGAAAACTTCGATGGAAAATTCCTACACCTATCTGACAATAGAAGAGCTGGCGGGTCGCATCAAATATGACTCTCGAACAATTCGACAATGCCTAAAAGACAGTGTGCTGTTAGAGCGGCGTCATTACATCAAGTCTTTTGGCCGGCGCAAAATTATCTTCATATGGGAAGAGGTGGAGAAAGAGACGCTGGTTGGCGCCCAAGCTAAAGACAAACTGTCCATTCCGATGGCAAGTGGAGTAACTTGTATGGATAATTCCTGCCGTGTATGGGTAAAGTAAGGGCTCGTAAAGAGACCGGAAAACTGTATCTGGACTTTATGTGCCGGGGCCACCGATGCCGCGAGCAAACGGCTTTACTAGACACCCTGGCAAACCGTAAGCGTGTGGAAGCATTACTCCAGAAAGTCGAAGCAAAAATTTTGCTTGGCGCTTTTAACTACGCTGAACAGTTTCCGGATAGTCGAAATCTCAACAAATTGAAAAACGACGGTTCGGGTGCGGGAATAAACGATGAGGGAGCGGATCCTGAGGTTAATGCAGCTCAGACCCCATACGTCGCAGATTTTGCAGACCAGTGGTTCCAAGAGTCCAAAATTCAGTGGCGCTCATCCCACACTCGAAATGTGGTGTCTATTTTGGACAGCTCCTTAAAGCCGGCCTTCAAAAACACTCGAATGGCGGAGATCACTAAAGCAGACATTCTCGCCGCGCGCACAAAAATGGCCAAACGCAGGGGCAGGGGAGCCAGTGGGCTTATGGCGCCTAAAACCATCAACAGTCATTTGACCATTCTTCGAATGATCATGACCGAAGCGTCGGAGCGCTTCGAATTTGATAATCCGTATCGGAATATCAAACCACTCAAACTGCAAAGGGTTCACATCGAACCCTTCTCATTGGCGGAAGTGGAACGAATCTGTAAATACGTGCGCGAGGACTACCGCAATTACTATCAGCTGCGCTTTTACACCGGTATGCGCACTGGCGAGATTGATGGTTTGAAATGGGCGAACGTGGATTTTGAGAAACAAGAAATCCTTGTTCGGGAGACGTTGATCCACGGTAAGACTGAATATACCAAGACGGATGGCTCACAGCGCGAGATCCCCATGTTTGGCCCAGTCTATGAGGCGTTAAAAGCTCAACATGCGGCTATAGGTAAGCTAAGCAAATTTGTGTTCTGCAATCGAGAAGGACAGCCGCTGGACCACAACAACGTGACCAAGCGGGTGTGGTATCCATTGCTGGAGGCGCTGAAGTTGACAAAAAGGCGCCCCTACCAGACGCGCCACACCGCAGCGACGCTGCTACTGGCATCTGGTGAGAATCCAGAGTGGGTGGCCAGGGTGTTGGGCCACTCATCAACAGAGATGCTTTTCAAAGTCTATTCCCGATTCATCCCGAACTTGACCCGAATGGACGGCTCAGCTTTTGAGCGCCTGCTTGGTTCCCGTGTAGATAGCCGTAAGGAGAGTGAATATGAAATTGCGTAACCTGAACCAGCAAAGTGCCCAAATCGTGAGTGGCACCTATCGGATTACCGGCAGAGTTGCTCAGTTTGATGAGGACGGCATTGCCGTCATTAAACTCCGGCTCAGTGCCAGTGACGGCGACCTTAATTGCCTATGCGCCGACTAAGGGTTTTGATATGTGAGAGGTCATGACTAAGGAACCCATCATTGAACCACTACAACACGCGTTGTTTTCAGTCACGAAAAAATTTATATAGGGAAATGTTACGACTCGTAAGGCGGTGCTTTAAGGTGTCAGGGCTTATTTATGGGCGCTTAGAACGCCTCTAGGGTAGCCATTTCCCCGGCAGCCAAATAACTCAAATTTATGATTTTTAAAGATAAAAGTCAAACATTCCAAATTTGTGAACCCAGCCTTCCACATTCTCAAATTCTATAGTTGCTATCGATTACGCATACTTTTCTGAACAAAACATAACAAGTGCAACTTGGGAGCGTTTATGGGCGATCACTCATATGACTACTGGCTAGGCAAAAGCGAATCGGTCGAAGCTATCATTTCCGAATGCCTCGTCAAGCGAATAGCCGTTACGTTCGGAACTGAAACGCCAAAAAATGGAGTGCCACTGCCACATTTGTGGCACTGGGCATTTTTTCAAGAGCCTGTCAGTGAAGATTTGACCGGTCCAGATGGCCACCCCGCACTGGGTCAGTTTATGCCTCCGGTCGAAGGCCGGAATCGTATGTGGGCCGGTGGCCGCCTTGCTTTCCACACCCCTTTGCTAGTTGGAAGACTAGCAAAGCGCCGCACTGAAATCATTAAGATCACAGAAAAACAAGGCAACACCGGTGCGTTATTGTTCGTTACGCTCCGGCACCAATACACCCATGACAATATATTATGCATTGACGAAGAGCAGGATGTGGTTTACCGCGCACCAACCGCGCCGCGCCTGCAAGACAGCGGCGAGATTCCGTTGATGCACTGGCAAGAAAGCGTGGCGCCGTCGACGGTAATGTTGTTCCGCTACTCGGCGGTGACTTTCAATAGCCACCGCATCCATTACGACTATCCCTACGTGACCGCAAGCGAGGGCTATTCGAACTTGGTGGTCCACGGCCCACTGATCGCCACTTTGCTGCTACACAGTTTCATCAGCAACAACCCTGAGAAAGAACCAAAACACTTTGAATACCGTGGCGTTCGACCATTAATTCAGGGAACTGAGTTCAGCCTTGGCGGCTATGCAAAAACCAACAACGAAAGCGTGCTGCTAGCCTTTAACGACAACGGCCCGGCCCAGCAAGCCCGTGTAACCTATTAAGGAAAATATCATGTTTGATAATCAAGAATCTCTAGATGCTATCCGCGATGGTGTACGTAGCCTGTGTGTAAACTATGGTGCCGAGTACTGGCGTGAGCTGGACGAGAAAAAAGCCTTTCCCGAGGCCTTTGTTGAAGATATGACTAAAGCTGGTTGGCTGGGGGCCATGATTCCGGAAGAATTTGGTGGTTCCGGCCTAGGGCTGACCGAAGCATCAGTAATCCTGGAAGAAGTGAATCGTTGTGGCGGTAATGCTGGGACCATTCACGGCCAGATGTACAACATGTTCACCTTGCTGCGTCATGGCAGTGATGAGCAAAAAGAATATTACCTACCAAAATTGGCTTCTGGCGAACTGCGTCTGCAATCGATGGCTGTAACCGAGCCAACAACCGGCACTGATACCACAAAGCTCAAAACCACTGCGGTGCGCGAGGGCGACAAATACGTTATCAACGGCCAGAAGGTGTGGATTTCGCGGGTTCAACACTCTGATCTTATGATTTTGTTAGCCCGCACAACACCGTTGCAAGAAGTAACCAAGAAGTCTTTAGGCATGTCCATTTTTATCGTTGATCTGCACAAGGCCATCGGTAATGGCTTGTCTGTTCAGCCCATCGCCAACATGGTAAATCACGAAACCAATGAGCTGTTTTTTGACAATCTGGAACTTCCAGCTGACAGCCTGATTGGCGAGGAAGGCCAAGGCTTCCGTTATATTCTGGACGGTCTGAATGCCGAGCGTGCGTTGATCGCAGCCGAATGCATTGGTGACGGTCACTGGTTTATTGAAAAAGCTGCCAAATACGCCTGTGAGCGGGAAGTTTTTGACCGTCCGATTGGCAAAAACCAGGGTATCCAATTCCCTATTGCACAGTCTCACATTGAGGTTGAAGCGGCCGATTTGATGCGTTGGAAGGCTTGCTGGGAATACGACCATGGCCACAACGCCGGTGCTAGCGCTAACATGGCAAAGTACTTGGCCGCAGAAGCCTCTTGGAAAGCCGCTAACGCCTGCCTGCAAACCCACGGTGGCTTCGGTTTCGCCAACGAATACGATGTTGAGCGCAAGTTCCGTGAGACTCGGTTGTACCAAGTAGCGCCTATCTCAACGAATCTGATTCTTTCCTACGTGGCTGAGCATATCCTTCAGCTGCCGCGGTCGTTCTAGGAGTTTGCAATGACTGATGCAACCCGAACACTTGCTGGATTTTTGGCTGACCTGACATACGAAGACCTTCCGGAATACGTCGTTGAACGTTGCGAGGAGCTCTTTCTAGATTGGATGGGATCGGCACTGGCCGGCAAGGACTATCCTCCGATTCCTCTTTTTCAGAAATATGCTCGGCGGATGGGCCCCGATAATGGCCATTGCGAAGTGCTGGTTGACCGAAGCCGTACCTCGCCCTGGTTCGCTGCATTTGTAAATGCCGCTGCATCTCACGTGGTTGAGCAGGATGACCTCCACAACAGCTCGGTACTTCACCCAGGTACCGTGGTGTTCCCGGCAGTTTTGGCTGCCGCTCAAGATCTGGACGTTTCCGGTCGGGATTTAATTTTGGCGTCGGTGGCCGGATACGAGGCGGGAATTCGGATCGGTGAATTCCTGGGGCGCTCTCATTACACAATTTTTCACACGACCGGGACAGTCGGTACATTGGCCGCGGCAGTAGCTGTGGGCAAGTTGTTTAAGTTCGACACAGATCAGTTCGTTAATGCGCTAGGGAGCGCTGGTACCCAAGCGTCCGGTTTGTGGGAATTCCTGCGTGACGCTGCGAATTCCAAGCAGCTGCACACCGCAAAAGCGGCTGCAGATGGACTGCTTGCGGCCTACATGACTGAAGAAGGGCTTACCGGAGCGAGCCAGATTCTTGAAGGCCGGCAGGGTATGGCTGCCGGCATGTCAAACGATGCTGAACCTGCGTTCCTGACAGACCAACTTGGGTCTCGCTGGGCACTAGCGGAAACCTCATTCAAGTTTCACGCTTCCTGTCGACATACGCACCCGGCAGCAGACGCACTGCTTGCACTGATGCAGGAACACGACCTCACGAGCAGTGATATCGAGTCTGTTGTGGCGAAAGTGCATCAAGCCGCAATAGATGTGCTCGGTATGGTGAACGAGCCCACCACCATTCACCAAGCAAAGTTTTCAATGGGTACCGTGCTGGGATTAATTGCTGTATTCGGCAGCGCCGGTGTCCTCGACTTCCAGGATCGCGCATTACAGAGTGAAGAGGTAGCACACTTCCGCTCTCTGGTCAGCATGTCGCTGGATCCGGAAGTAGACAGGGCCTATCCGGCTAAATGGCTGGGCCGCATCGAGGTCGTCACAACCGATGGCCGACGGCTGAGTGCTGCAATAGACGATCCCAAAGGGGATCCGGGCAACCCGATGTCTCGGGGCGAATTGGAAGAAAAGTTTCATAGATTGGTCGCTTTTTCAAAAGCCGCCACGCCGGCCGAGGCGAATCAACTGATCAGTTGGGCCTGGCGGCTTCGGGATGCCAGCAGTGTTAGTAATCTGCTGCCCCATGTCACCTCCGACCCCACTAATTGACAGGAAGTGCACATGAGCAACAGCGAACTCCGTCCGTTGGACGGCATCACAGTGGTCAGCCTAGAGCATGCGATTGCTGCCCCATTTTGCACGCGTCAGTTAGCGGATCTTGGTGCTAGAGTTATCAAAATTGAGCGCCCCGGCGTTGGTGATTTTGCCCGCGGATACGACGAGCGGGTCCATGGTCTATCTTCACATTTTGTTTGGACTAACCGCTCAAAGGAAAGTCTTACTCTGGATGTCAAAGCGGAACCGGCAAAGCCCATTCTTGATCAATTGTTGAAGGAGGCTGATGTTTTTGTTCAGAATTTAGCTCCTGGAGCTTGTCGTCGCCTGGGTCTCTCTTACGAGGACCTGCATGAAAGGTTTCCCAAATTGATTGTGTGTGATATTTCCGGTTACGGCGACAGCGGGCCTTACCAGTATCGTAAGGCCTATGATTTGCTGATTCAGAGCGAGGGTGGTTTTCTGTCCACAACCGGTGCCCCAGGCCCTGACGGAATGGCTAAGGCGGGCTGTTCGATTGCCGATATCTCCGCCGGCATGTACGCCTACACCAACATCCTGTCTGCGTTAATGCTCCGCCAAAGAACAGGGGAAGGCTCACACATCGATGTGTCGATGCTTGAGTGCCTGGTTGAGTGGATGGGGTATCCGCTGTACTACGCCTATCAGGGGGCTGAACCGCCACCCCGCGCTGGTGCCTCCCACGCTTCGATCTATCCTTATGGCCCGTTTACGGCGGGCGATGGCAAGCAGGTCATGCTGGGCCTTCAGAACGAGCGCGAGTGGCTGGCGTTCTGTAATATGGTGTTGAATATGCCCGAATTGGCAGATGACCACCGTTTTTCCAGTAACCAGCTGCGTTCGGAGAACCGTGACGATCTGCGGGGCATTATTCAGCAAGTATTCGCGTCTATGTCTGCGGAGCAGGCCGCTCAGCGATTGGATGACTCGGCCATCGCTAATGCCAAAGTAAACGATATGCACGATGTCTGGGCGCATCCGCAACTGAAATCCCGGGATCATTGGGACACGGTCGGAAGCCCAGCGGGCATGGTGTCGGCGCCGCTACCTCCGGGCCGGAGCAGTGCCTATACTCCGGTGATGAACCCGGTCCCCGCTCTGGGTGAACATACCGCCAGCATTCTTGCCGAACTTGGCTATCACGAAGAGCAAATTCAAGGGTTCAAAAGTGATGGGGTGATCTGAAGCAGGCGCGTATCGAGAAGATTCAGCGGCGCGCTTGCGTTTCCCCCCCCCCCATACTGGGGGGTCGGATTGATTTGAGAGCCGGGTTGGAAAACCCGGCTCTCAAATCGCTTATGTCTGTGGCTGTGCTCGCGCCAAAATGCTGTGGGCCTGTTTGATAACCGGGGCATCTACCATTTTACCGTTAAGCTGGAACACGGCACCAAACTCTGCCGCGCCGGCAACTACTTGCTGCGCCCACTCAACTTGACTGGAGTTTGGCGTAAAGGCTTGATGAATAGCAGGCAATTGTGCCGGATGAATGGCTAGCATACCTGTGAAGCCCATCTGACTGGCGTTAATCGCCACCCGCACGACCACATCTGGCTGGTCAATTACCGGTACCACCGTTTCTACCGGAGGTGCCAGGCCCGCTGCTCTGGAATGAATTACCAGTTGGCTACGACAGTGGTCCAGCATCTTCTCTGCCCCTAGGGTATCTGAGATTAGCCCAAGATCAGACGCCAGATCCAGAGCGCCAATGCTCAAACGTGCAATTCCACGCGCCTTTACCAGTTCAGCTAGTGCCGCAATGCCCGCGCCGGATTCAATCAACGGCCATACCGGTTTTTTCGTTGTATCGGCGGTGTGTTCAATGTCTTTAGCGCTGTCTGCTTTGGCCAGCATCACGCCAAACACCGCTTCGGCATCACGGCAGAGCGCTAGATCGGCTTCAAATTCGCCCGTACCTGCGCTGTTTATCCGCACCAACACTTTCACGTCGGGATTCTTCGCTAGGAACGTCATCAGCGTGGAGCGCGCCTGGTCCTTGGCGTCGGCTGGCACCGCATCTTCGAGATCCACAATCACGGCGTCGGCGCCGCTAGCCAACGCTTTACCGATTCTGTCTGGCCGCGTGGCCGGAACAAAAAGAAACGATCGCAGATGATCTTCAGTCATGTCGCATAGCCTTATTTAAGTAATTTTATCGTCTTTGATGCACTTAATGTTGTCGCCAGAGACGTCGAAACCCACCATAGGCCTAGCAAATAGGGTGACTTATCCTCGCGGTAGCCTGACACGCTGTACGTAATCAAACTGGAGAACTGTTCGCTAAAGGTATTGCAGGAAAGTCCTATGCGCTCGGCGCCGCCGAGCTACGTCTCCGCGCTAACGGATAGCATGTTCACTGGTGTAATTAGGATGAACGACGTTCCGTCCAATTTCTTAGCCAGAATGTTAATCCTATCACGAATTTCCTGATACCGGTCCGGATCAAAGAATATAGAAAAGCAATAGCGCCCACAGGGTCAGCGCAGCGCCGGCCGCGAGAATATACACCCCGTTCCAGCCCAACCCGGCCCTCAGGGGTGACACTCCGCCCAAGGACGCAGCCAGCATGACGGACGCCGTGTATGGTGAGGTTACTCCGCTCAGCGCCCATCCGGCTGTGATCGCCACGACCATCGCCGTAGGTGGAATTTCCATAACCTCGGGCGAAGGCAGAATGGGCACCAACAGCGAAACGGCGAGGATTGGGTTCATGCCCAGCTGCCCGGTAACGGGGATGATCCAAACCATCGCGGCGACAATGATCCAGGGTGGGATCGTTGTCAGATCAAGCCCTTGTGCCTGCACCAGCGGCACCAATAGGAATGCCCCCAAACTGCCGATAAAGCCGGCCATGAACAGCAAGACGATCTCGCCGCGATAACTGGGCAGGTCGCGCGTGACGAACAGCAGAGCGCGCTGCCGGACGTTGACACTGCGCGTCAAGCCAACCGGGGGTTGTTGCATTGCGATCCACAGAATGGCAATGACTGGAATCAGCGACATGACCGCGCCGATCACCTCGACTCCCGTGACGGTATGCAACAACACGACGCCGACCAGCACAAGACCCAGCAACACCAGCAATGGGCGCAACTGCGTCACCCATCGCTCTGTCTCCAGCGGGCGCGTATTCGATTTCCCTTGCGGCTTGTAAAGTGCGTCCAGACCCCATCCGATCACCAGCATCATCAGCGCGCTGACCAGCCCCGGCAGAGCAGCAGCACTCCAGCTTGCACCCGGCACGACGGACACGCTGATGATCATCGAAAACCCCAGGGGCGACCAACACAGGGTGGACGCAAAGCCCCGCTGGATCGCAATCATCATGCGGCGGGTGCGTTGCTTGCGAATTTCAGGGTCCGGCTCGCGCGCCGCACTTTCGGTCGCCAAGGTCCCCAGCAACGATATTGAGCCATAAAGCAGAATTAACGCGAACAGATGCCCGCCGATGGTCAGTGCGGTGTAGCGCAACCCCGAACGCTGCCGTGCGAGGAAACGCCCGCATTCGACGATTGCCGGCGCGCTTATGGCGGCATTGCGGATAGCCGTCAGGGCGGTGAACAACGCCATCACCATCGCACCGCGCTGCGCCGCTAATGCGGTCGCTGCCATCCACCCCGTATTCGTCAGCGCGGCCCAAAGAACCAATGCGATCGCGATCAGCACAAACACGACCCTAGAGGCGCGGACGCCAAAACTGAAGATAGCCACGGCGATCACAGCCAGCACCGAAGCCGCCAATGCGAATGCGGAATGGCCAGTGTATTCGAATAAGACCATCAGGAAGACGACCCCAGCTGGCAGAAAGCCGGCCAGGGAAGAATAGCGCGAGGAGTTTGAGGTATCCATTCAGGCCGTTTGATCTCCTTTAAATGTATAAAACGGCGCGTCTGTTTACCCGATCGATCGACCTTTAAAAAATAGATGGTCGAAATTCCTTAATGGCAGGCAATATCTATCAGATTAGCTTTTCGTTTCATTAAGTATCTTCTCAAACATGTTTAGCTTCTGAAGATACGGCGTTCCTGATCGTCAAGTTGGGCTAACAAACCGGTTTCCCAGGCTAGATAACGGCGGGAAGCTTCCAGGTTGCCATCGTGTCGGTCATGCACAAAAAACAGGTAATCGATGCAGCTGGTATTATTTGGCTTTTTAGGAGTGCGTTCTAGGGTAACGCCTTTACTTTGCCAGTCTACAAGTGTCGAGGCCAACCAACCTATGTTTTTAAAACCTTGCGCTTTGAGCTCGATGGTGAGGCAGATTGCACGCTCCATATCGGCAATTATTACGATGGACTGTTGATAATCAGTACTGGTGATCTGCTCATTGAGTAGCGATCGGTTTACCCAGCGATAACCGGGTAAGTGACCTTCTCGATACTGCATGCTGGGGCGCGCATCGAGACAAAGCATTGCTGGGTCCAAAGCTTCCTCTAGCTGCACTTTTCGCGGGCTTTCCAGTCGTAAATTAGATTCAGATTGCTTCTTAAAGTCGCGTAGGCTTCGCCATGAATCCCTTCCACCTCGCAGCCAGGCAACGTCTACTCCCATCAGCGCCAACCAGCTGGCAATCATTGGAGCGCGGCACTCATCATCATCGATCAGCACTACGCGAGCACTCTGCACGCCTACCCAGTGGTCAAAGGCCTGGATCAACTGTCCGCCTGGTGCGTGGACTGCAGCTGCGTGTCCGTTCTCGCGGTACTCTTCCTCAGTGCGAATGTCAAAAACATAAGTAGTGCGCTGCTCGTCCGCTAGCCAGTTATTCAACGTTGGCTCGTTAATCGCCGCCACCTGATGCGATTCCGCCAATTGGCGGGCTGCAGAGCCAAGCGCCGCATCAGTCTTGGCTTCACGGGGGTAGTAGCGTTTACTTCCATGCTCGAGAGATAGCCCGGCTAAACGCCATCCTTGGGTGCCATTTTCTAGGGCGCAGACCGGATTTCTGATACCCAGCCAACGAAGAGTCTGGGCACCAATGATACTACGAGTGCGACCCGCGCAATTTATGACCACTGGAGTTTCAGTGTCACCATCGAGGATAGTGGAAATCCGCTTAGCGAGTTCGCCGTTGGGGCAACACATACTCGCATGAATGTTCATCTTGTTATATTCGGCAACAGGACGACCATCAATAATATAAACAGGCCGGTCTTGGCGCTGCCATTCGGCTAATTGAATAGCGCCTATTTCTGCAGGCTCTAACTGTTTATGTACAAGCTCGCCGAAGGCCTTGCTAACCACATTAACCCCAGCGAAGAGGTTATAACCGCCATCCCGCCATCCCGCCATCCCGCCATCCCGCAGCACCGCCTTCCAGCCAGGCTATATTGCTATAGCCGAGTTCTGCCAGGCATTGGCCAGATCGGCGAGCTCGGCCTTCATCACCGCTGTCCATCACGACCAACAATGTGCTTAGCCTTGGTACCAGCTCACCGATTTGAGCCTCAAGAAGGCTAAAAGGCACGTTCACCGATTGGAATGGATGGCCTGTGCCGTATTCACCAAACTCACGAATGTCGAGAAAAGCGACCTCTTGGCCGTCGCTGGCCAGTAATCGCTTAAGTTCCTGAGGCGTGATACTAGGCACCGTCACCCTCTGCAACTCGGCTTCCGACCCCAATATCCATGGTTTTGCAGGTTTCTGCATCGATATCAAAACTTGTCCGTTGTGACAGTGTTTCCAGCGCGCGCCCATAAAGATGCAGATGACGAACAGGAGAATCACCGTCAACGCCAACTGAGTGAATATCATCGGCCAGCAGAGCAACACCGCCCCCTCGGCCGACAAGAATTTCCTTGCCGGTTTTCAACGTGGCTTTTCCCGGCTCACGACCATCATCCAATCGTTCATACAGTGTGTTGTATTCATCACCCTCAACGCCTGCGATACAGGCCCAGGTTGTGTGGTCATGGGGGGGACGGATTTTTCGGGGCGCATAACGTTCAGGTAGAGTGCGACGGTCAAGTCGTCGCCCTGGTCGATAAGGTATCGAGCTTGATACTCGTCAGGCTCTGGCGGAGGAAAGTCGGATTCATTCCAAAGCGAACTTTGTGTGGCTAGCTGTTTGACCTCGTCCAATATAGTGTCGAGCGACTGACGGGTGACGGCCTGAGAAGCCAATATTTTACGTACTCGGCTAAGCGCGTCCGAAACGACCTGCTGGCGATGTGAGGTTGAAGAACTCATGGCTACCCCCTTTTAATTAAAGTTCCGTCTAAATTACTCCTTTAAGCATGCTATTTATAATAAGATTTAAGCTGTAATAGATAACCAGAGCTTAACTATATGCGCCACCTAGACCTATCGCTGCTCAGAACATTCGTCGCCATTTGTGACGAAGAGAACTTCGCCAAGGCTGCACTGAAAGTTCATAAATCACAGCCTGCTATTAGCCAGCAAATGGGGCGCTTGGAAAATGAGCTGCAAGTATCTCTATTTATAAAGTGTGGCCGTCGAAAAAAACTGACAGCGGCGGGCGTTCGCCTGTCAGAGTACGCTCGCCGTCTGCTGGCGCTACACGACGAGCTGTGGACAACACTGGATGATCAGGAGCTTATTGGCCCGGTACGAATAGGAGCGCCAGCAGATATTGCTGACACCGTGCTACCGAGCATTTTGCAATCTTTTGCACGAGCAAACCCGCGCTTGTCAATGGCTATACATGTTGGCCGCAGCCCAGATCTTATGGACATGCTATTCGCCGGTGAGCTTGATTTGACCATCTCGACGCGTAAAGCAGATGGCTATCCGAATCTAGTGCTTCGGAGTTCTCCGGTGGTGTGGATTGCTGCCAGTGACTATCAGTTAGTTAGCGATGAGCCGCTGTCGCTAGTTTTGGCTGATGAGCCCAGCATTTTTCGGGCTATCGCTCTTGAAGCACTCACTCGCGAGCAGTGGGACTACAAAGAAAGCTACATTGCGCCTAATTTGGCAGGAATCAAAGCGGCAGTGCGAGCTGGACTTGGCATTACAGCCCGCAGTATTGAGATGGTCACACCCGAATTCCGAGTGCTAGGTAAACACCAGGGGCTGCCGTCATTGCCTATCATTAATTTCCACCTCTACTTACGAAACGATAGCCCTAGCGAAGCAGCCAGAAAACTTTATCAGTTGCTCGCGAGCCAGGTTGGAGGCGCCTCACCATCGATGGATAGCGACTAGCTGCGATGATGCGAGGAGTAACGTTTACAAAACGCCCGATCACTTGAAGAGCGTATTTAATGCGAATAGGCTCCGAACAGTGCTATGTATTTTAGCCAATTGAGCAGGAGTGCTGAGATTCTGACCTGAATTCGGAATTAAAGCCAATCTGGAAAAATTCGCCTAAAGCTAATTCCGTAAAGTGCTATTCTTTACCTTGCAAAAAATGAACTCTCGACTCAACCGAGCAACGCATAATGCATTTTGACTTACCTGATTTACGACTTTTCATTCACGTTGCTGAAGCCGGCAGCATGACTGCAGGGGCAAAGCGCGCAAGCCTCTCGACAGCCGCAGCTAGCACGCGCATTAAGTCCTTGGAAGGTCAGCTGGGTAGTCGTTTGTTTTACCGCGCCAGCCAAGGAGTAGAGCTGACGCCTGCTGGGGAAAAGCTGCTCCAACACGCGCGTTCAATAATGAGGCAGGTCGAGTATGTAAAAGCGGACTTTTCCGAGTACCGGGATGGCGAAAGTGGGCATATTCGAATTTTTGCCAACACCACCGCGGTCACGGATTTCATGCCAGAAGTCCTTGCTAGTTTCCTGGGGGAAAGGCCTGGCATAACGATTGATTTGCAAGAAAGACTTACAAATGACATTTTTCGCGGGGTGCTCGACGGGGCCACCGATTTGGGCGTAACGTCCGGTAAAATTGAGATCAAAGGCGTCGAAATTCTGCCTTTTAGCGTAGATCGTTTAGTTGCGGTTGTAGGGTCTAATCATCCTTTGGCTGGAAGCAAGCCTGTTGATTTCAAAGATACCATTGGCTTTCCCTATTTGGGTTTGCACGATGGCAGCACCCTAACTCAATTCCTAAAAAAAGAAGTGGCGAAACTTGGCGAACAGCTATCGCTGAGGATGCAGGTTTACGGTTTTGAACAGACCTGTCGTATGATCGAGGCAGGTGTTGGTATGGCTATCCTGCCGGAGTCTAGCGCTTTGCGTTACCAGAAAAACATGAAACTGGACATCGTGCTTTTAAAGGATGCTTGGGCAACGCGAGAACGCGCTGTAATTGTGCGGGAATATGCTTCATTGCCGGAAGCCTGCAAAGCACTTATTCAATCCATTCGGGACTACCATAATTACTAACGAGTATACGGCCTTTCAAAGTGGGCCCCGAATTTCAAGGTTAGGCAACCGGTCGGCGCAATAGATCAACTCGCATGGGAGCCGTCAAACAAACTCGGCCATCTTCAGCAAAATCGCTGTATCTAGCTTCTACCGCTGCTAGCAATTCAGGTGTCAGCCGATGGTCGGTATGCGTCACGTTGATCATTCTCTGCTCAAATTCGTCGAAGCTGTTAAATACTCTCGGCATGTGGAAAAAGTGCTGACTGACTAACTCAAAGATGCCCTCGGTAACAGCACTAAAAACTGCTTTAAATGCATTCTCCCGTATTGTTTTTTCGCTGTGAAACAACCGTAAAATTTCATTAAAGTCGCCCGCATAAACTGGCTCAGAGATATACGCTAAGCCACCTGGCCGAAGCACTCTGAAAATCTCTGACATGGCGTCAGCCAAGCGATCTTTTGGCACATGATGTAGAGACTTAAACATCAGAACAATGTCAGCACTGGAATCACTAGCTGGAATGTTCTCGGCCCCGGCAACAACAAAGGTCACATTTGGTAAGTTCGTTCGTGCGCTGTTTTTAGTGTGCTGAACAAGGTCCACTTCGCAAGCCAGAATTGAAGCCGGTTCGCACTCGTTAGCGATATAACGGGTGAGAGCCGCTGAGCCACATCCCAACTCCACAATGCAGGCACCTTTCAGCGGTAAAATCTGACGAAAGAGCTCTGGCTCTTTTTTTATTATTAACTTTGTTGGCGCGTTAATTTCCATCAAACCTCCTCATTGCAATCCGTTGATCGCAAACTGAAAAGGCCTCATGGGCAACGTATGACTCTGCCAATCGTTGCCCATGAGGCGATATTGAACTCCGTTATTTGGTAATGATTTCAGGCCCCATGAAGGTGTTGGGCAAGAAGGTCGATATCCACGGGATGTAGGTGATTATGATCAGGAACACCAACAAGACGGCCAAGAAGGGCAGTGAGGCGCGCACCACCGACATCATCGACATGCCTGCAACACCAGAAGTCACGAAGAGGTTTAGCCCCACCGGGGGCGTTATCATCCCGATCTCCATATTGACCACCATGATGATGCCCAAATGGATTGGATCGATACCCAGTTCGATGGCGAGCGGAAAGACCAGTGGTGCCACGATAACCAGTAGGCCACTGGGCTCCATGAATTGTCCGCCGATCAGCAATATGATGTTGACCATAACCAGGAACATTACCGGGCCGAAGCCCGCACTCAGCATTGCATTGGCGATTTGCTGAGGTATCTGCTCTTCGGTCAACACGTGCTTGAGAATAAGCGCGTTGGCGATCACGAAAAGCAGCGTAACGGTAAGTTTGCCTGCATCAAAGAGGGTCTTTTTGGTATCGGGATGGACGAAGACGGTCAAGATCGCCTGCGGTTTTCGCAGGAGGCTGATATTCGCGCCCTCTCCGGTTGTTGCAAGCGGCCCGATATCGCGATAGATGAAACAGGCGATCAGGAAGGAATAGACCGCCGCAACCGCCGCCGCCTCTGTTGGAGTGAAGATGCCGCCATAGATGCCGCCCAAGATGATCACGATCAGGAAGAGGCCCCAACCCGCCTCGCGGCCAGAGGCCCAGATCTCAGACCAGCCTTGCCATTCCCCCTTGGGCATGTTGCGCACGCGGGCAATGATATATATCGTCGTCATTAGCATGAAACCCGCGAGAAGGCCGGGAATGACGCCGGCGAGAAACATGCGGCCGACCGACACGTTGACCGAGGCCGCATAGACTACCATTACGATGGATGGCGGAATAAGAATGCCCAGGGTGCCCGCATTACATATCACGCCGGCGGCGAATTCTTTGGTATAGCCCACCTGACGCATGCCCGCGATCACTATCGTGCCGATGGCTACCACCGTCGCAGGGGATGATCCCGAAAGTGCCGCAAACATCATGCAGGCTAAGACCCCAGCGATGGCAAGGCCGCCGTGCAGATGCCCCACGCAGGCAATAGAAAAACGGATGATACGCTGCGCAACGCCGCCCGTCGTCATGAAAGCGGAAGCGAGGATAAAGAAGGGAATCGCGAGCAAGGTGTAATGGCCAACGAACGCCTCAAGCAGAGTGCCTGCGACGGAAGCCAGGGAAGCATTTGAGTAGATCAGCAAGAAGAGTGTGGAGCTGAGTCCGAGAGAGAACGCAATCGGTACACCAATAAGCAGCAAGGCAATGATTACGAAAAAGAGAATGGCGACATCCATTAATTGGATCCTCCGCGGCTGTCATGCACGTGGCCCGCGCGGATTTCATTCAGTTCGTCCTCAACTTCATGGCTGGCAATCAGACGGTCGAGCTCGCCCCGCCAAATGGCCACAGCGGCCTGGGCAAATCGCAGCACCAGTAAAAACGCGGAGATCGGCAGCACAATATAGGGCACGGCCTTGGGCATTTTTTCGTATGTATCGCCGTAGTTAATTAGATCTTCCAAGAAGCGGAAGGGGCCCACCATCGGTACGTCCTGCATCTCATAGAAGCTTTGACTGCGCGAACTTGTATCGAACCCTGTCGGGAACCAGCGGCCTGATGTGGGGGGTAAGTCAGCAAAAACAGCCCAATAGTCGTAACCGCCCTTTAGCAGGAGCAACGAAAAGACGAGGCATGCTGCGACCGAGATAAGCGCAAGCACTCGACGTATGGCAGGTGAGGCCAGATTCAAAATCACATCCACGCCGAGCTGCGCATGTTTCTTGACCGTGTAAGAAGCCCCCAAAAGGACCAAAAAGCCAAACATGAAAACCGTTAGTTCAAGTGCCCAAAGAATGTTCGAGTTAAACGCGTAGCGTGCTACAACATTGGCGAAAGTGATGGCCGTCATGAGCCCAATAAGCACGGCGATCAAAGTTTCCTCGAACTGATCGATTAGTCCTGTCTTGTGCTGCATCGTACCGTTTCCATGATGGTAGTGTTCCGTTTAACTAACTCGTAAACCTACTGCTTGGCACTGAGGGTTCTGGCCAAAGCTGGCAACACGGACCCATAAACCTCAGAGATAAGGTTTCCGGACTCTCAGAAGTTCAGTAGATTTATGAGTTAGCCAGACAGCACGTTAAAGAAAGTGGTTAAAAAATTGGGCAGGCCAATATGGACTGCACGATACCGGTACAGCACAGCCCCCGAGTGGGGGCTGTGCTGTTCATGCGGATTTACGAACTGGTGTTCGAGTTGACGGCTGCGTCGATATTCTCTTGTCCGATATCGCCCATGAATTTTTCCCAGACGGGCTTCATCTTCTCAATCCAGTTGTCGCGCTGCGCGGGTGTCAGTTGACGCACCACGCCGCCGGCATCGATGATCGCCTGCTTGGCGCTTTGATTGACCTCGCTGGATTCGCTATTGCGGGCATCGGACACTTCCGCCACGATTTGCAGGAACTGGTCGCGTACATCAGCGTCAAGGCTGTCAAGCCAGTCGACGCTGGTCACAAGCAGATAGTCGATTACACCGTGATTGGTCTCGGTGATGCCGTCCTGAACCTCAAAGAACTTTTTTCCGTAAATGTTGGACCAGGTGTTTTCCTGACCATCCACAACGCCCATCTGAAGCGCGCCGTAAACCTCGGAAAAGGCCATTTTCTGCGGGCTGCCTCCAATCGCCTCCATCTGCGCCACCAACACGTCGGAGGATTGAACGCGGAATTTTAGCCCTTCGGCGTCCAAAGGCTCCAGTAGGGGTACACTGGCCGACATCTGCTTCATGCCGTTATGCCAATAGGCCAAGCCCTGAAGACCGCGGCGCTGCATGCTGTCAAGCATGGCCTGCCCATTATCGGAGGCCTGAAATCGATCCACTGCTTCGATATCTGAGAAGATGAAGGGCAGATCGAAAAGGCGGAACTGCTTGGTCAGTCTCTCGAATTTCGAGAGTGACGGTGCGGCAAGCTGAACGTCGCCCCGAAGCATCGCCTCGATCACCTTGTCGTCATTATAAAGAGTGGAGTTGGGAAACACTTCGACGCACATCTTGCCATCCATTTCCTCGTTTACACGCTTCTGCAACAACGAGGCGGCGATACCCTTCGGATGCCTGTCAGTGTTGGTGACGTGGCTGAACTTTACGACGATCTCGCCATCGTCGCAGGCGGCCATTACAGCCCCTGGGCCAATGCTCAGAGCCAGTGCCGATACTGCTGCGGTCAGAAATCTCATACGGGTTTCCTTTTATTATAATTAATGTATTTTAGACAGTACTGTGTAGGCCCAAATTGTTATTAAATAATAAGGCCAACTAGTACTTAATAGTATTTATACTTACACAAAGTAATAGAAAAAGATATTTGCAATTAATCAATCCGGGTTTAAGCGGTGATTAACACGTAACCCCCCTCTGTCAGCCTAGTTGTCCAGTTGGCGATTTCGTCTAAATTCATGTCAGATTGGGCGGTATGAGAGCAGTCATGCCACGTTATTCCGAGGAACGTAAAGCGGCCGTATTGAAGAAGTTGTAACCTCCGCAGAACCGCAGTGTGGTGCAGGTGGCCGCAGAGGAAGGCCTATCGGATGTGACTCTGTATAGTTGGTTAAAACAGTGTCGACAACAAGGAATGCCTGTGCCGGGTTATCGTAATACCGGAGACGATGGGTCTCCTGAAGCCAAGTTGGCCGTCGTGATCGAAACGGCGTCTATGTCTGAAGCTGAACTGGGTGCGTATTGCCGCCAGAAAGGCCTGTATCCCGAGCAGGTGCAGCGCTGGAAGGAGGCCTGCCTACACGGTACCGGGTTGCAGGAAGGGCAAGGGAAAGCCGCTCAGAAACAGCAGCGTGATGCCCGTAAGACCATCAAAAAGCTGCAAGCGGAAGTTCGCCGTAAAGATCGGGTTCTGGCAGAAACGACCTCGTTGTTGGTGCTGTCAAAAAAGCTCGAAGCCTTGTACGGCGAGGACCCGGACAGCGAGGACAGCTAACACCGCTGGCCGAACGTACAAGGCTTTTAAACGACTATGACGAAGCTGTCGCCAGTGGCGCAGCTCGGTACAAGGCAGCCGATTTGATGGAGCTGAGTCAGCGCACGCTGAAGCGCTGGCGACAGGCCAATGGCGCTGTGGCGGAAGATCAACGCCCGCAAGCGGAGCGCGTTGTGCAGCCACACCAGCTTACTCACGCTGAAGAAGCGGCCATTCTGGACACTTGCAATGAACGGGAGTATCAGAGCTTGCCACCGTCTCAGATCGTGCCTCGACTGGCGGATAAAGGGCTGTACCTGGCGTCTGAGTCCTCGTTCTACCGAGTGCTCAAAAAGCACCAGCAATTGAATCATCGGGGCCGTATGAAATCGCCGCGCAAGGTCCCTGAGCCCACTAGCTTTACCGCCACAGGCCCGAACCAGGTGTGGAGCTGGGACATCCGTTATTGCCCCTCAGAGGTACGCGGTCAGCACTGGTATCTGTACTTGATCATGGACATCTACAGCCGCAAAATCGTGGCGTGGGAAATCCACGAAACAGAGTCCGGCGAGCTCGCCAAAAAGCTCATTGATCGAGCTCTGTTGCGCGAGAGATGTTGGCAAAACCCACCGGTGCTGCACTCAGATAATGGCGCGCCGATGACGTCCTACACACTAAAAGCGCGACTGGCAGAACTGGGTATGTTGATGTCTCACAGCCGACCCAGAGTGAGCAACGATAACCCGTACTCCGAGTCGTTGTTCAAAACGCTGAAGTACTGCCCGAAGTGGCCCGCTAAAGGCTTTTCATCACTAACGGCGGTGCGCAAATGGATGCTGTTGTTCGAGCAGGCCTATAACGAAGAGCACCTGCACAGCGGCATCAACTTCGTGACGCCAGCGCAGCGGCACCAAGGTGTTGATGCAGAGTTGTTAGCCAAACGTGAAGCGGTTTATGAACGAGCAAAGAGTCTGAATCCCAAGCGCTGGCCTGGTGATACTCGAAACTGGGAAGTCGCCGGAGTCGTCTCGCTCAACCCTGGAAAATTGCAGGAAATTGAGCGCAATAAACAGGCTGCTTAGGTGCAGCTATTTGGACAACTGGGTTGCATATCACCGTTAGCTGTTGCCGAAAAGCTGCGTATTGACTGGTCGCCGGAACAGGTAGCAGGCTGGTTAAAACGCCAGTTTCCGGATAAAAAATCTATGCATGTGTCTCATGAAACGATTTACCGCAGTCTTTTTATTCAGGCTAGAGGTGTTCTGAAAAAAGAACTTATCAAGCATCTCCGTTCGAGACGTGGCGTGCGAAGATCAAGGAATAGAAGCTCCGAAGAAGAGCATGAGCATACAAGTCATTCCAGTATATTCCGGGCCTGATGGCCCTCCACCGAACCGCCTTTGCGCTGCGCTTCAAGGCAGCCGCTAAATGTTGGCGTTATGAGTTCTATCAGGAAAATTCATGATTATTGAAATCGGCATCGTAGCTCTCTGCATAAGGAGCGGTAAAAGTCTTCCCCACGCCAGTAGCGGAAAGATCGGGCATGAAAAGCTACGAAATTATTCCCCACCGTGATTGGCACTTCAGCCAAGTAGGAACACTTGTACCTAGCGTGAATGGGCTCTTTAATTTGGGAATGCCCCACTATACCTACCGTGATTTGCAGCGTGTGCCTGGTGAATTAAGTTAGTCAAAGTGCTTTTTGAGGGTGCCACCTGATCTAAAGTGAGTTTTTGCGGTGTTACTTGAGCCATTTTTGGCTGTGTAGATACCTAATGACAGCAGCAGAGGTGGTTTTGAGGGTTTTTCTACGGTGCCAGACCATCATTATGGTTCGTGCATTGGGAATTCTGGTTCATACATTGCTCAATACGAGGACTGATAGAAAACGCATTTGCGCCCAGGAATTCATACCCCTCGCTCTATGTATCGCACAGAATTCCATACCACCGATGTTGGTTTGAGGTGGCTAGACCAGCGGAGCCGCTTGAGAGCGATTGGTTAGTTTGATGGAGCCGGAATAGGCAGTTTCATGGAACTGGAACGTGCGACAAAGTTTCTGGGCACCCGATTTTAGTCAGTTTCATGGAGCCAGCAGGCCCACTTAGGCATAGTCAGTTTGGTGAAGAAAGTAAGGAGTATTTTGACATCTTACAGATGATATTAACCAACTGTCGTCTGTACGGCATCGATCACTGCCTGGTCAACGCTGTTTGCTGACCGACCGCTGCGTTCAGACGTCGAAATGTAAGTCTGGACGCACTGGAATGGTCGCTAACGTGCAGGGTGGCAAAGCCTGCACGAAGGGTCTACCCCCAGAGCAGCCGACCTGCTGACGAAAACGAGTCAGTGGGGGCGAGAATGACGCTCTAGATACTTGCGGCACAGAGAGTGGACTGAGAGTGGACTGAGAGTGGACTGAGAGTGGACTGAGAGTGGACTGAGAGCCATCTCTGCAAGAAGTGAACGTCAACGCTCACACGCTACTGACGCGAAGTCAAACAGTGGTGACAACTGGCCAAATACATCCAATTTTTGAATACGTAGTTACTATTAAAGATAAATTTTTTTGTATATTTATCAATTGTCTGAAAACAATAACAAACAAAATAAAAGTAAAATATGTATGAGTAGACAGATTATTGCATACGTATGCATTATCGACTACAGTGTTAATGTGGCCCTGAAGTCGAAGTGCTATGCACCACTTAACAATGACAACAAAACCAGCACACGATCTAGAACATCACCAGGAGTTCAGCATGAAGCGCCCCTCTACTAAGATTTTCACTATTTTCGCCCTAGCCGGTGCCATCGCCTTGGCCTTCTCAGCAACTGCGCAAACCCAGGCAGAGCGGGTAATAAATGTCAGCCTCCCGCTGGGTCCCGAATCCCAGCAGGGTGTCGGTGTACTCAAGTTCGGCGAGGAACTTGAACGCCTATCAGACGGCCGGCTGACCATCGAACCCCACTATGACAACGCATTGGGTGCCGAACGCGAAGTCGTCGAGGGCATGGGCTTCGGCATCATAGATGCTGGCATCTCCTCCACCGGCCCGATGGGAGGCTTCGTTGACGAGTTCTTGCTCTTTGACCTGCCCTACGTCTTTGAGAACCACGAACATGCCTATGCCTTTCTTGACAGCGAATATGGCGAGCAGCTAGCCCAACTGGCCGAAGAAGGCATGAACGTGAAGATCCTGGCATGGATGGAAAATGGCTTTCGTCACGAGACCAACTCGGTGCGACCGATCGAACATCCGAGCGACCTGGAAGGTATTAACCACCGCACCCAGGAAAGTCGCGTCCAAGTCGATACCTGGGAAGCGCTGGGTGCCAACGCGACCCCTATGGCCTGGACCGAGGTCTACACGGCGCTGCAGCAGGGTGTAATGGACAGTCAGGAAAATCCTCTAGCTACCATCTATGACGTTAATTTTTACGAAGTTCAGGACTACCTGAACATGACCCAACATGTCTATTCGCCGGCGCCACTGATGATGGGCCTGGGTCTGTTCAATTCTTTCAGCGAAGAAGATCAGGCGATCATCATGGAAGCGGCCCATATTGCTTTGTCGGTACAGCGTGAGGCTAGTCAGGATCTGGAGCAACGTTACCTGGTGCAACTCGAGGAATTGGGCATGACCGTGACCCATCCCGACCTTGCCCCTTTCCGCGAAGCGGTCGAACCGGTCTTTGAGGGCTGGGCACCCACCGTCGGTGAGGATCTAGTGAACGCTGCCATCAATTTCGATTACTGAACCCCGACAACGCCCGCAGGCAGCACTATCTCCTGCGGGCAACTTCCTGAATCATGAGGCCAGCCATGAAGTCTTATCTATTACTGGCCCACAGAGCCGTCGATGAATTCAACCGGTTTATCGGTTTGATACTCGCCGGGCTTTTGCTGGTGATGACTCTGCTCATCTTCTGGCAGGTATTCGCTCGTTTCGTGATAGGTAGCCCGCTGTTCTTCTCCGATGAAATAGCTCGCTTCTCAATGCTCTGGTTGACCTTCCTCGGCGCCGGATATGCCTATCGTAAGGGCACACTAATTTCGGTGGACATCTTGTTGGAATACGCCGGAAAAAAGCTAGCCCGTCTGCTGCGGATTGCCATCATCCTGTGTTCCGCCCTCTTCGCCTTCATAATGATAAAGCACGGCTACGACCTTACGGATCGGGTCGCCAGCCAGACAGCACCCAGCACCCGAATTTCCATGATGTGGCCTTACATGGCCGTTCCCGCGGGAGGCGTTGTCATCATGATCAATAGCCTGGGGTTGTTGCTTGATGAGGCACTCGACATTCCCAGCCAGCCTAAACAGGAGGTGAACTAATTATGACTCTACTCTTGTTCCTGCTGCTGATTTCGCTGTTCATCATCGGCGTGCCCATCGCTTTCTCGCTCGGACTGGCATCTGCTATTACCGTTTGGCAGGGGGATCTTTCACCCATGCTGATCGTCGCCCAACAACTTATCGCGTCGGTGAACTCTTTCCCGTTGATGGCGATTCCCTTCTTCATCCTTGCGGGTTTCCTGATGCAGAGCGGGGGCATTTCCCAGCGCCTAGTTGACTTCTCAAACACCCTCGTTGGCAGTATGACAGGTGGTCTAGCAATGGTGGCCATCGTCACCTCGCTGTTCTTCGCTGCTATCTCAGGATCAGGCGCAGCCACTACCGCAGCGATTGGCTCTATCCTGATTCCCGCCATGCTGGCCAAGGGTTATCCTGGAGGGTACACGGCCGCCAACCAGGCCGCCTCCGGCGCCCTCGGCGTCATTATCCCGCCCAGCATCCCACTGATTCTCTATGGGATTGCCGCTAATGTGTCAGTGGGAGACATGTTCATCGCAGGCATTCTGCCAGGTATCTTAGTCACTCTGACCCTGCTGATTTTTGCCTACTTCTTCGCCAAGGCCAACGGCTTGGGGGGGAGTATCGAAAAGAGTTCTTGGATGGATGTCCTGCGAGCCGGGCGCAAGGCAATCCTGGCAATCCTCATGCCAGTCATCATCTTGGGGGGCATCTACGGAGGCATCTTCACGCCGACTGAAGCCGCGGTCATCGCGGTGGCCTACTCCTTCCTGATCGGCTTCGTCATTTATAGGGAAATCAAGCTGAGCAGCCTGGTCAGCATCCTCAAGCAATCGGCTGTCACCAGCGCTATCGTGCTAAGCATCATCGGCGCTGCAGGGCTTTATGGCCGCATCCTTCAGCGATTGAGAGTGCCTGACACGGTGTCTCAATTCGCGATCTCGACCATCGACAGCCCACTACTGTTTATCATCCTGGCCAATCTCCTGCTGCTGTTTGCAGGGATGTTTATTGAGGCGGCCGCGGCGATCCTGATCTTCGTGCCCATCCTGTTGCCTATTGCGATTAGCTTCGGATTCGACCCCGTCCACTTCGGGATCATTATGGTGGTCAACTTGGCCATGGGCATGTTCACCCCGCCGGTCGGCCTCAACCTCTTCGTGGCATCCCAGATTGCCGATATTAGTATTGCTCGCCTCACTTGGTCCGTCCTGCCCTTCGTAGGCATCGTGCTCATCAATCTGATGATCATTAGTTTGCTGCCCTTCCTATCCACTTGGCTACCTTCACTGTAAGCCTATTCAAGGAGAGAGTTTCATGACCGTTTTAGAAAGCCTAACACCACGCCGCGGCCTCAGAGTATTGATTACCGCGGGGGCCAATGGCATCGGCTTGGCCATCGCTAAGGCCTTCCAGGAAGCAGGTGCCCGAGTGCATGTCTGTGATATCGACACCCAGGCTCTAGCTAGCTTGCCCAAGGGCATCACCTACACCGAGGCCAATGTCAGCCTGGAAGCTGACGTCGACCGGCTATTCCAAGATGCTACCGCCTTAGGCGGGCTCGACGTGGTTGTCAATAATGCCGGCATTGCCGGCCCTACCGCTGGGATCGACGAGGTCAGCCCTGAGGCCTGGACTAGCACCATCGATATCAATCTCAACGGTCAGTACCGGATAGCCCACCGGGCTGCTCCGCTTCTGCGCAAGAGCCAGGGACTGATGATCAACATGGCCTCGGTCGCCGGCCGCCTAGGCTTTGCCTATCGCACCCCCTACGCGGCTAGCAAATGGGCCGTCGTCGGCCTAACAAAGAGCCTAGCATGCGAGCTCGGCCCTGAGGGGGTGCGTGTCAACGCTATTCTGCCCGGTATCGTGCGCGGGCCCCGCATTGAGAAGGTCATCAAGGATCGCGCAGCCAAGCGCGAGATCAGCTACACCGAGATGGAGCAGGAAAATCTTTTCAAGATTTCCCTGCGACGTATGGTGGAACCCAACGACATCGCCGCTATGGCGCTGTTCCTGTCGGCGCCGGGGGGCGCCAACATCTCGGGTCAAGCGTTGAGCGTCTGCGCCAACGTCGAATCCTTATGACCGGCAACGGAGTCACATCATGACAGCTCGTATAAGCATCGTTGGCGCAGGCCTAATCGGCCGCGCCTGGGCCATCGTTTTCGCCAGGGCCGGTATTTCCGTGTCTCTTTATGATGTGGATGTTGTTGCCTTGGGCAAGGTTCGGGAGGCCATTCGCCAGTCCCTCGACGATCTGCAGCAGGCCGGACTGATCGAGGACGTGGAAGCCCCTCTGTCCCTTATCCAGACGGAGAACAATTTGGCTCGCGCTATGGCAGGCGCCGAGTACATCCAGGAGTGCGGGCCAGAGAACGTCGATGCCAAGCGGCGCATTTACGCCGACCTGGAGGCGGTGGCAGCCAAAGACGCTGTGCTGGCCAGCTCCACCTCGGGTATCGCCGCCTCGCAGTTCACCGCGCATCTGCGCCACCCGGAACGCTGCCTGGTCGCGCATCCGGTAAACCCGCCCTACCTGATCCCGCTGGTAGAGGTCGTTCCCACCCTGGACACCTCGGACGCGGCTGTGAAAAGTACAATGCTACTAATGGAACAGGCTGGGCAGGTGCCGATCCTGGTTCGCAAAGAGGTCCAGGGTTTCATCCTCAACCGCCTGCAGGGCGCCCTGCTCAACGAGGCCCTGCGCTTGTTCCGTGACGGATACGTTTCCGCCGAGGATCTCGACAAGACCGTTAAGCACGGGCTGGGGCTGCGCTGGTCCTTCATGGGGCCCTTCGAGACTATCGACCTCAATGCACCATCCGGTGTGATCGACTATGGCGCCCGTTACGGCCAGCTTTACCATGCCATCGATCAACAGCGAGGTGACGACAACCCTTGGGACACCACGACGCTAAACGCGCTCGACAAGGAGCGCCGAGAGCGTCTCCCAAGCGATGGTCTCGCCGACCGGCAAGCCTGGCGCGACCGTCGCCTCATGGCGCTGATGGCACATCAGCGCAGCATTTCCCCTTTCTGAACCTAGACACCTACCTAGCAGGAGAAACATTTACATGGCTACCCAACGCAAGGTCATCATTACCTGTGCTGTGACAGGCGCTATACACACCCCCTCCATGTCACCTCACCTACCGGTCACGCCGGAGGAGATCGCCGAGGCAGGTATCGCTGCCGCCGAGGCAGGTGCCTCCATCCTGCACCTTCACGCGAGAGACCCAAAGAATGGCCGTCCCACTCAGGACCCTGCGGTTTTCGAGCGCTTCTTGCCACGTATCAAGTCCTCCACCAATGCGATCATCAACCTGACCACCGGTGGTAGCCCACACATGACCGTGGAGGAGCGCATGCGCCCGGCCATGGAGTTCAAGCCAGAACTTGCTTCGATGAACATGGGGTCAATCAATTTCGGCTTGTTTCCCATGCTCAACCGCTATGACAACTTCAAGCACGAGTGGGAGCGCGCTCATCTCGAGAATAGCCGTGACCTAGTATTCAAGAACACCTTCGCTGACATCGAGACAGCCATGACGCTTGGCGGCAAGAACGGTACCCGCTTCGAATGCGAATGCTACGATATCGGCCACCTCTACAGCTTGCGCCACCTGATGGATCGAAACATCATTGGGGGACGCATCTTCATACAGAGCGTATTCGGCATTCTGGGCGGCATCGGCCCCCATCCCGAAGACGTAATGCACATGCGCCGCACCGCAAACCGGTTGTTCGGCGATGAATATGAGTGGTCCGTGCTGGGTGCAGGCAGTAGCCAGATGCGTATTGCTGCCCAAGCGGCAGCCATCGGCGGCCATGTCCGCGTTGGACTCGAGGACTCGCTATGGCTTGCGCCAGGCAAACTTGCCGAGAGCAATGCCAGCCAAGTGACCAAGGTTCGCGAGATTCTCGAGGGCCTCTCCTTCGAAGTAGCGAGCCCTGACGAAGCGCGTGAGTTGCTACAACTCAAAGGCGCTGACCAAGTCGGCTTCTAAGGAGACATGTCCATATCTGTCTATTAATTCGAGGGGCAAACACCCCCCTATAGATCCTGGTGCCATGGTCTTGGATGAGGCGGCGTTGATCGGTCGCATTCATTTGGCCTGTGGTGTTACAGTCTGCCGAATGGGGGCTGCGCGGTAAAAAATGAACCGATCATAGTGGGAAAAGGAAGTAACCTGCAGGATGGCTATGTGGTGAATATTTATCCCGGCTACCGGGTCAGCATGGATGCACTATTGGGAACGGCACGCTGGTGGGCATGAATGCGACACTGCTCCACAGCGCCCCGGCACCGCATAATCGGTGCCGGGGCGCTGATCAGCTCCGGCAAACGTTTCCTGACACGTTCTCTGGTCGTCGGCGCCCCCGCCAAGGTAGTCAGAGAGCTGACCGAAGACGAAGAGCAGTCGGTGCTGGACAACAGCAGTATTTATGTTAAGAGGATCGATTCATACAACTCACTGGAGCACATTTAACCCACACCATCATAAAGATAGAGGCCCTTTCGGCTCGGAGAACAGTGAATCGATGAAAAGAAAATCTGTTACCTCGCGCGATGTCGCCCATTTGGCCGGTGTCTCGCAATCTGCTGTCAGCCGCGCGTTCTCCCCCAACGCCAAGATCTCGGAAAAGACTCGCAGGAAGGTAATGGATGCCTCCCGCGAGCTGAGCTATCGCCCTAACACGATTGCCCGCTCGCTCATCACCCGCTCCAGTCGCACCATAGCTGTGGTGACCTACAGCCTGGAGAATCCATTCTACAGCTCTATGCTGGAGAAGGCCTCACGCTTCTTTCAGGCAGAGGGGTATCACTTGCTAATGTTCTTCGCCCCACCTAGCGGCGACTTCGACGCTGTTCTGGATAACATCATTCGCAGTCAGGTCGAGGGTGTTTTGATGCTAGCCATCACCATGACCCAGGCCCAGGCAAGGCTGGTGGACGACTTCGGTATACCGGTCGTCGTCATAAACCGTACTGTGGACTATCCCGGTATTAGTCAAGTAGGCAGCGACAACATTCAGGGCGGCTACTGGGCAGGTCGCTACCTGGCATCACTGGGACATCAACGCATTGCCTTCCTAGGTGGTCTGCCGGATTCCTCAACGCATCAGCAGCGAGAGGCAGGATTTCTTGAGGGGCTGCATTCTATGAACCAAGACTGTCTGACCATCGAGATCGGAAACTATCGCTACGAGGATGCCTGCCAGGCGACCCGCCGTCTGTTCAGCTCACGTACGCCCCCTGATGCCATCTTCGCAGCCAATGACCTGATGGCAATCGCAGTCATGGAAATTCTGCGTCACGAATTCACTCTCAAGGTGCCAAGCGACGTCTCGATCATCGGTTTTGACGACGTGCCTATGGCAGCCTGGCCTAGTCACTCCCTGACCACGGTCAGGCAACCAGTCGACATAATGATCCAAAAAGCTACTGAACTGCTTATGAAACAGATGGTACAGGAGGACATGCAGCCCGAGCATCTCATCTTGCCGGTTACTCCCATGTTGCGTGGCAGCACCCGCCTACCATCTCGGTAGTCAGAGTCCAGTGCTGTCTGAGGTCAGAATAATCGTATAGCTCGATGACCACAAATGCTTGGCAAGATCATTCTCGCACTTCCGCTTTGGCACTGCACCGGCCCTACTGAAGGGGCCGGGCTGCACTCAATTTTAAAACGCAACTGCGTAAACCGTTGAAGGTTGCCATCCATCGGAGCGTAGCGATGCGGGGATTCCATTGTTACTCCGAAGCCGTGGTGTCCGTCAACTTTGCTTGTCGTTTTCGCATGGATTCGCCCCTGAGATTGATCTTGTAAGCGTTGTGAACCAGCCATTCCTCGATAGGGCGCTGGCTGGTTGCGATGGTGGAGCAACGGCCGTAACGTTCTTCCAGCCCTTCCGGCAAGCCTCTTCGGTTCTCTGCACTAGTTTCATAAGACCCCAGTCATTAAGGATTAGTACATCGGCTTTGGCGAGGTTAGGCAGGCATTTGGGGAGTAAATGCTATATTTTCTGAAGCATTATTGAGGTTGCCCATACTGCCGCTTCCTTTCGGTGACTGCATGCAAGGGAAAGGACCAAGGGTACAACAGCTTTATGCTGAGGTCGTCCTCGTGTGGGTCTTGTCCGTCGGTCTCGTAGAAGCCCACTCAGCGCTGATTGTTTCCAACAACGCATGACCCCATCGAGTTTTCTCCCGCCCCTGAATGTGTCACCGCCAGAGTAATACTAACCCCCTAGCGCCAACTTGAAACTGACCCACCTGAGGCAAAACGGCCGCCTAATCACACGATCAGAGCGGCGGCCGATGTTGACTCAGGAGACACTTGTGGAAATTCATGTATTGCATCGTCAGGGCGAGAGTATCCGCGCCATCGCTCAGAAGCTGGGTGTGTCCCGCAACACCGTACGCCGCTACCTGCGGGATTTGAGCACGGTGCCCACCTATCCAGACCGAACGCAGAGAACGACTAAGCTGGACCCCTACAAAGACTATTTGCTGGCGCGGATCGAAGCGGCGAAGCCACACTGGATACCGGCAACCGTGTTGCTAAGAGAGATTCAGGATCGCGGCTATGCCGGCGGGGTCAGCCAGCTCAAGCGCTACATTACCGACTTTAAAACCGTTGAATCTGATCCGGTGGTTCGCTTTGAGACGCCGCCTGGCAAACAGATGCAGGTCGACTTTACGACTATTTCCCGTCACCGGCGCAAGATCAAAGCCTTTGTGGCCACGCTGGGGTTTCCAGGCGACAACGCTGCCTTCTAACGAACAAGAACGGAAGGCCCTGTCCGAAGCACTTGATACTTGGGTACCGACGTCATGAGCAACATTAAAGGGCAGTACAAAAAAACCTCTCATTGCGAGCTCGGACGGCCACATTATAACTGTTGGTCACAGTTACAAAAAACACCAAGCAATCCATTAATACATTTAATTTGAACACTTTACTGGAAACCAGGAAAATAGCATGAACAACAAATTTTTCAGTATCTTGAATACCCTCTCTTTGAACAACAAGCAGATGCCAGAGGCACTTCGGCTCAGCGAGGATGGGGTATATGAAAAATATTACGCGCCTTTCGGACACGTTAACCGCGGTGCCAAGGTCGTCGTTTGCGGGATTACCCCTGGTATACAGCAAGCCAACATTGAACTGGCAACGGCTCAGGAGGAACTTACGAAAGACCGATCAACAGATGAGGTTCTCAAAACTGCCAAGCATGCAGCGAGTTTTGCGGGCCCCATGCGGCGTAATTTTGCGGCAATGCTGGATCAAATCGGCCTACAGCAATGGCTCGGGATTAGTTCCACCGCTGAGCTTTTTGAAAGCCGGCAGGATCTGATTCACTTCACATCGGCGTTGAGGAACCCCGTTTTTGCCAATGGCGCCAATTTTTCAGGCGGCACTGCGATGGTGAATAACCACTACCTTTGGAACATGGCCAGGAGCGGCCTGACAGAGGAGATCCAGCAGCTACCCAATGAAGCGATCTATATCCCCATGGTTAACGGAGTTGATGCGGTTTTTGAAAGGCTGATTGCAGAAAAGGTAGTCGCTGGCGATCGAGTCTTGTTTGGGCTGCCCCATGCTTCGGGTGCCAATGCAGGCCGGATAGCCTATTTTTGTGGTCGGAAAGACCGGGAAAAACTCTCGAGTAAGACGAATCCTGACAGTCTTGATGTTCGGCGCCAGTCGCTCATTGAACGAGTGCGCCAGTTAGGCTGTGTTACTAGCGATTGAATAGAGCTTTCCGAGAGAAACATCCGGTGATACCTACCATACTCGGACAATTTCTATTTCAGAGGGGTGTGTTTTAGTCGCAGGCCATTATTATGGTTCGTGCATTGAGAAAAGGAAGGAATTCTGGTTCGTACATTGCTCAACACGGGGACTGACAGAAAACGCCCTTACGCCCAGGAATTCATACCCCTCGCTCTATATATCGCACAGAATTACATAGTTATCTGGGCGTACGTCTACCACCCCCCCCCCCGCAAAAAGGCCGTTTGTGACTTTGATCGGTATTTGGCGCTGAATATTGATCGCTAATTGGCGTAGTTGGTGAGCATTCAGGAAACGGATTTTATTTTACGGTAGCGTGATAAATATACTAAGGTTTCAACAGCTTGCGAATAGCAGGATCGGATTCTTGCAGACGATGCATTGATTCATTGGAAGTTCTATGACAATTAACGGTTCGGACGTGCCTTGCGTACAATAAAGTCCGTTTCTTGCAGGCTACCCTACGCCAGGCGTAACATCCCGAAACAAACTGAAGAAAGAGTAGACCCTCATGCACCCTAAACCCGCCACTGACCTATCGTTCGAACAGCGAGCAGCCGGCGCCTTCGTTGGCGCACTCGTCGGCGATGCACTTGGTCTCGGCCCACACTGGTATTACGATCTCGAAGAACAGGTCCGTGACTACGGCGAATGGATCGACGATTACGCCGATCCGCAGCCAGGGCGCTATCACGCAGGGTCGGAAGCCGGCGACTCGTCACAGCAAGGCATCCTGATGCTGCTGATGGCCCACTCGCTCATCGACTGCGACGGCTACGACGAAGCAGATTTCTGCAGACGACTTGATGAGGAGCTGTTCCCCAAGCTCGACGGCACACCCGTCTCAGGACCCGGTGGTTACACAAGTCAGTCGATCCGTGACGCCTGGAACGCCCGAGTCCGCGATGGTCGATCCTGGGGCGACGTCGCCGGGCGGGCCGACAACACCGAAGCGCTCGAGCGCGTGCTACCGCTCGCTATTCGCTATGCGCGCCAGCCTCGACGCATGGCCAAAGCCGTCGTATCGAACACGGCACTGACGCAGTCCGACGACATTGTGCAGTCGATGACCGTCGCGTTCTGCGCCGTCCTTGCGCAGCTACTACAAGGTCGCCGACTCGATGCCGACATCTCCGGCACGTTGATGCGGCAGGTCAAAGCCGGCGACCTGCCGTTTCACACCATCGTGCGTGACGACCTGCAACCTCCACAGCCAGGCGATATCGAGGCGTCACTCGACGGTGTGTTTGCATCGCCCGACGCGCTTCTGAGCCCGGGTTACATGGCATGCGCAGCACACGATCCAGGCGTAACGATCGAACCCGCTTCGAAAGTATCGATCGTCTACGGGATGCCTTGCGCGATCTATCACCAGCTGCCGGCAGCCTACTACCTCGCCGCGCGTTTCGAACAGGATTTCGAAAGCGCGGTATTGCACGCAATTAACGGCGGTGGTCAGAACATGGCACGGGCGATGCTCACCGGAGCGCTTGTCGGCGCAAGCGTCGGTATCGATAAAATTCCCGAGCGTTTCATCAACAGATTGAATCGCCGGGACGAGATCCTGGAATTGGCGCAACGGATCAGTGGAGGCGGCTGATGATGGCCGTTGGCAAGCACATCGGAGGCGTGGAAGACTAATAAGTGGCGCGCCCACAGGTTCGGATGTCACTGGTTCATCCTTCCAAAAAAGTTGGCCCATGGATCCACTGAAGCAACTCGCCTCCTTCGCTCCGCATCCATTACAGATCCATCAACACTATTACAAGGCCATCCGTCCTCAATCCGTGCATCGGTACTCTGCATCTCGCTTTTCTTCTGACGCCCTCCCTTAACATCACGGTATTAAGCTTCCACAGTTCCGTTCAAATGCCTGAACCAAGCTCGCGCCTTCTCGGCTCTTGCCTGACACACCACCTGAGTGAGCCTTTCCCCCGATGCTTACGGCAACGGTCTTCAGCCAATGCCGTTCAGGGTGGTTTGGAGCTAGTCCCAGCAGGCAGACTCCGGCGTTCGGTTCCTCCATCACTTCAATAGCTTCTCATGCAGCCCGGTAAACTCCTGTAAAACCGAGCCGTATTGCTGTGGCACACACAACTAGGCTGACAGAGGGGGGGGACGAGAGATCAGTCTTGCTTCAGGCGTCGGATGACGGCGTTTCCGGTCTTGCGCATGTGCAGGCTCATGGCGGCGGACAACCCTTGGGCATCGCGCCTCTCGAGTGCCTCGACAAAGTATTCATGCTCCCTGGCGGACTCCTCCCAGCGCCCCATCTGCATGTTTGCGGCGTAGCGGGCTCGGGTGATCTTGAGCGTCAGCGAGGTCTCGAGTTCGAGCAGCACGCGGTTGCCGGCGATCTCGGAAAGGCGTCGGTGGATAGCCTGGTTGAGTTGGAAGTACTCCCTGCGCTGGTTATTGCGAAACTGCTCCATCATGCACTCATGGAGGCCGCGGATCTCGGCGATCTCAGCATCGCTCGCCCGGGAGGCCAGCAGGGTGCCCGAGAGACCCTCCAGCACCGTCATCACATCGAACAGATCGGCCACTTCCTGGACGTCGACTTCGGTGACCTTAGCGCCGCGATTGGGAAGCATTTCTACTAACCCCTCACTGACCAGTACCTTGAGTGCCTGGCGGAGGGGGGTTGGCGAAACCTCGAAGGCTTCGCACAACTCCTTTTCAGAGATTCGGCTACCGGGTTCCAGCTCGCCCTCCAGCACCATCTCGCGCAGCCGCTCGGTCACGGCCTCGTACAGTGAGCGCCGCCGCAATGGCGTGGGCCGGGGGGAAGCGTCGCGCCACTTATCTTCGCGAGTGAATAGGGAAGTCTCGACCATGGTGAGGTTTACCTCTTGTTGGCTGGCGCGGCGTATGCCGGTTCGATCGTGTGAAAATACATGCTTGCAGTATTCTAACTCTGTGTAATACTCGAGTCATCATACAAATTCCAAATTCCAAATTCCAAATTCCAAATTCCAAATATAAAAATATTTCCTCGCAGACCATAACGACAACAAAGGATTAACCTCATGGAGCGGACCCTCATCGGCATGCTGACGCCTTCCTCCAATACCGTGTTGGAACCCTATACCGGCGCTTTACTGCATGGTCTGCTACCGCAGGTCACGGCCCACTTCCAGCGCTTCACCGTCAAGGAGATTTCCATGAGTGAAGACGCCCTGGCACAGTTCGATCCGGCGCCACTGCTGGAGGCGGCGCAGCTGCTGAACGATGCTCGGATGAACGTGATTGCCTGGAACGGTACCTCCTCAAGCTGGCTTGGCTTCGAAGCCGACCGCCGGCTGTGTGCCACGATTGAGGAGGTCACCGGGGTGCCGGCCACCACCAGCGTACTGGCGCTGAACGAGGTATTGGAGCGCACCGAGGTCGGTCGCCTGGGGCTGGTGACGCCCTATCTGGACGATATCCAAGCAGCCATCGTGACGAACTACCGTCAGGCTGGGCACGAGGTGGTCGCCGAGCGCCACCTGAACGACCGCGGCAACTTCTCCTTCTCCGAGTATGACGAAGCCACCCTGGCCAACATGGTGCGCGAGGTCGCCAAGTCGCGGCCCGACGCGATCACCATCCTGTGCACCAACCTGCGCGGGGCGGGCATCGTCGCCGAGCTGGAGCGCGAGCTCGGTATCCCGATTTATGACTCGGTCAGCGTGACCGTTTGGAAGACCCTGCAGATGGCAAACATCGACCCGGCCCGCATCCAGGGCTGGGGAGGCCTATTTGAGGACCGGCGTTTGAGGACCTGAGTCCGACCTTAATAGCAAGAGCCCTTACTAGGGCTCCTCGGTGTGGTGGGATTCACTCCCGATATCTTAACAACAACCCAACGAGTATAGAGGTGTAGTATGCATACAACCACAATCAAGCGAGTTTCCTTGCTAACAGCGTGCGCCTGTGGAATGGCGCTGGGAGGCCTGGTCCAGGCTGAAACCCAGCTACGGGTAGTGGGTAACTTCTCGGGCAACAAAATCCACGTCGAACAGGTCGAGCGCCCCTTCTTCAGCAAGCTCAATGAACGCGACGACCTCAACGTGACCTACAACACCATGGATGCCATCGGCCTCAAGGCCGCAGACGCGCTTCGCATGATCCGTACCGGCGCCTTCGACGTGATGTCGGTGCAGATCGGCATGGCCTCGCGTGATGACCCATTCTTCGAAGGCGTCGACCTGGCCGGTGTGGCGCAGGACCTTGATGAGCAACGTAATGTCGTCGAGGCCATTCGCGAGAAGATGGACGCGCGACTTCAGGAACGCTTCAATGCCAAGCTGATGACACTGTGGCCATTCGGCCCGCAGATGCTGTTCTGCAATGGCGAGATCGATGGGGTGGACGACCTGGCCGGCAAGAAGGTGCGCGTGTTCACACCGTCAATGTCGCGGCTGGTCGAAGGCCTGGGGGCGACGCCGGTGACCCTACAATTCAGCGAGGTCTACCTGGCGTTGCAGCGTGGCGTGGTCGACTGCGGCGTGACCGCACCCACCGCAGCCAACAGCGGCAAGTGGCCCGAGGTCACCACCCACTTGGTGCCGCTGCCGCTGTCATTCTCGGTGCAGGGTCACTTCATGAACCTGGGTGCATGGAACCGCCTCGATGCTACCCAGCAAGAAATGCTGACGGCAGCGTTCAAGGAGATGGAGCAGCAGATGTGGGACATCGCCTATAACGTCAATGACGATGCGATCGCCTGCAGTACCGGCCAGGATGGCTGCGAACGCCATACCGAGTACGACATGACCCTGGTGGATATCGGCGCGTCGTCTTCGCAGCAGGTGCGCGAGATCACCGAGAAGACCGTACTGCCGGTATGGGGCGAGAACTGCAACCAGATCTACCCCGAGTGCACCCAGGTATGGAACGACACAGTCGGCGACGCGACGGGCTATACCATCCAGTAACCGAGAGGGGCCTGAGGCGCTTGCCTCTCGCCCCGTACTGAGAGGTCTACCATGAAAACAAATGACGTCTATCGCGCCGCCAACGGCCTGGCCCATGGTGCGGCGCTCGCCGCCGGTTATGGGGGGTTGTGCCTGTCAGTATTGATTACCTTCGAGGTCATCGCACGCAAGTTCTTTAATTTTTCCTTGCAGGGGGTCGACGAGATCGGCGGCTATGTGATGGCCATCGGCGTGTCGTTCAGCTTCGCCTATGCCTTGCTGCGGCGTTCGCACACCCGCGTGGACGTGTTGCTCGCCAATCTCCCCGGCGTCCTGCGTGCGCCGCTGAATGCCACGGCGGCGCTGTTATTGGCCACCTTCGCAGCCTTCATGCTGTGGCGCGCCGTCGACACGCTGTTGGTCACCCTAGAATTCCAAAGCCATGCCAGTACGCCATTGCAGACGCCGCTTTGGATTCCGCAGTCGCTGTGGGTCGCGGGGCTCACGGTATTCTCCCTGCTCGCTGCCTTACTGGCGCTCAGGGCCGTCTTCCTGCTGGTGACCGGCGACATCAGCCGCCTCAACCGCGAGTTCGATGCCCGTTCGCCGGACGACGAACTTGACGAGGCGCGCCACGACTATGTCTCCGGCACGGTGCAGGCGCCACAAAGGAGCCATCATGAATGATTAGTCCCTTCGAGGTGTTGATCGGTTTCATCATCCTGCTCGGCATGATGGCGATCGGCGTCCACGTCGCGGTGGCGATCTTTAGCGTCTCGGCCATCGGCACGCTGATGTATCTAGGGCTGCCACTGTTGTATTCGTTTGGCGATACGCTGTGGGGCACGCTAAACAACTTCCTACTCACGGCGATCCCCCTTTTTATCCTGCTTGGCGAGTTGTTGCTGCGCAGTGGCGTCACCGAGCGCATGTATAGCGCGCTGTCGGTATGGCTGAGTCGTATGCCCGGCGGGCTGTTGCATACCAACATCGGCGCATCAACTGTGTTCGCCGCGATGTCGGGGTCGTCGGTGGCCACTGCCGCGACCATCGGCACCGTCGCACTGCCGGCCCTCTCCGACCGCGGCTACAACGAGCGCCTGGCATTGGGGACCCTGGCCGCTGGTGCCACCCTGGGCATCCTGATTCCACCCAGCATCAATATGATCATCTACGGTGCCATCACCAACACTTCCATCGGCAAGCTGTTCATCGCCGGTATCCTGCCTGGGCTGGTGCTCGCTGGGTGCTTCATGCTCGCGATCATGGCCTTCAGTCTGTTACGCCCTGGCGTGGCCGGCGACGCGGAGCCGCCCGTGCCGCTTCGCCAGCGGCTACGTTCACTGGCCGACCTGCTCCCGCCAGCGTTCGTCTTCGCGATCGTCATCGGCAGCATCTACAGCGGCTGGGCCACGCCCACCGAGGCGGCGGCGCTGGGCGTGGTTGCGGCATTGGTGCTTGCAGCAATCTATCGCAAGCTGACGGTTCGCATGCTGCACGAGTGCTTCCTGTCGATGGCACGGACCACGGCGATGATCCTGCTGATCATCGTTGCCGCCTTCTTCATGAACTACATCGTCGGCATTCTGGGCATTCCCTTCACTCTGACCAACTGGGTCGCCGACCTGGGCCTCACGCCGCTTGGGCTAATTCTGGTGCTGGTGGTGTTCTACCTGGTGCTGGGCTGCTTTCTCGAAACGCTGTCGATGATGATCGCCACCGTGCCCATCGTCGTGCCGATGGTGGTGGAGTTTGGCTACGACCCGGTGTGGTTTGGCATCTTCCTGGTAATAATGATGGAGATCTCGCTGATCACTCCACCGATCGGCATGAACCTCTACGTGGTGCAGGGGGTACGCGGCAAGGGCTCGATCACTGATGTGATGCTCGGCAGTCTGCCGTTCCTCGTCATCATGCTGCTATTCGTGCTGCTGATCATTATCTGGCCGGGGCTGGTGTTGTGGCTCCCTAATGCCATGGGCTAGGTCGCCGGAGGGCTCCCGGGCGATTGCACCAAGGCGCAGCCGCCTCCAACAGCCACAATAAGAGGATCGCAGCATGGACAACACAGACAATACACACAGCGCCTCGGCGTCGCGGGATGGCCTTCAGCCGGTGGAGGAGGCGCATCGCCCGATGACCCAAGGCAGTTATGCCCTGGTATTCTGGTCTTCAGGCATCATCGTCCAGATCATGGTGATCGGGTTGTACTTGCTGCACCCGGTGGGAGCTCTGAATTTCATTCAGGTAATTGTGGCGGGGGTGGTCGCCAGTGTATTGGTCGCCCTGTTGATGACGCTACAAGGTCATGCTGGCATGCGTTACGGCATTCCGTTCATCGTTCAGGGGCGGACGGCATTCGGCACTCAAGGCACCAAGATCGTCGCCATTTTAAGATGCATACCGGCCATCGCCTGGAACGGTATCGGTACCTGGATTGGCGCTCTGGCCTTGCAGCAGGTCACGACCAGCCTATTTGGGCTCGGCAATGTCTGGGTCTATTTCTTCTTTTTATTAATTCTGCAGAGTTTGCTGGCCTATCGCGGCGTGGGTACGATCACGCGCTTCAATGGCACGATGTCGCTGATCATCTTCGCCATGTTGTTGTATTTTTTCTATGTAGTATTCGCCAAAGGTAATATCAATTTTTCCGTTGCTTCGGAAGTACCCGGTTCCTGGGGGCTATTGTGGATCGCCGGCATGATGGCTGCCTTCGCCAACTGGACGACCGTCATTCTCAACAGCTCCGACTTGACCCGCCAAGTCGATCCGCGGGGGCGTTCTATTCTGCGTGTAAGCGCAATTGCCAACTTCTTTGGCGTCATCCCGCCATGGCTGTTTATGATCCTGTCCGGCATGCTGATTGGCCTAGCAACCGGTAGCACCGATCCTATCGCTGGCCTTGTCGAACTGGCCCCTAATCCGGCGTTTGGCATCGTGCTTTTGGTGTTCATCATCCTGGCGCAGATTACCTCCAACCTAACGCTCAATATTCTACCGCCAGCATTGGCCTTCCAGGACATCTTCAAGATTTCCTGGCACGGCGGCATCATTTTGGTCGCCGCGCTATCGGTGGTAACAGCACCCTGGTATTTGTTCTCCAGCGATTACTTCTTCAAGTTCCAGAACTTCTATGCGAGTTTTTTGGGACCGGCAACCGCCATCATGCTGGCGGACTATTTCATCCTGCGCAAAACACAACTCGACGTGGTAAAGCTTTACGATAAAAACACTTATCGCTATGCAAGTGGATTCAGTCCAGCAGGTATGTCGTCTCTCGTAGCCGGAGCGGTGGTGTCCTTCCTGTTTCTCGATTATTCCTGGCTAGTGGGCTTTCCCTTTACCCTGGCGTTCTTTCTGATCGTAAAGAAGGCCGGGCTTGATGGGCGCTTTCAGGACATCGGTCGGGCGAACGTTTCGTCGAAATGAAATACAGTCCTAATGCAGGCGTTTAGAAAAGACTTTTCGGATCGAATGAATGGATGAATGGATGAAGCGATGAAGCGATGAAAGAAAATGAATTGAAGTTACGCATGTTTGTGAATGGCCAGGCGATGTCTGGTGGCTCCACAAATTTTGCGCTGGAAGGCGCTACGTTTCTAGGCAAGGTTAAAACGGCGGCTAACTACCGATTTTATTCCGTTCGGGACGAATTCCCCGGGCTTTTTCCGGTGCGAGATGGCGGCGCAAAAATACCCGGTGAACTTTATGACGTCTCTTACGCGCAGCTGCGAGATCGCCTGTTGCCGAGTGAGCCTGGGGAGCTAGAGCTCACGGTCATCGAGCTGGAGGACGGATCGGGGTCTTTAAGCATGTGCCTAATAGAGTCGGCAATCAGCCTGCCGGCGGTAGTGGATATCACGGTAAGTGGCGGTTGGCTTGCCTATTGCGAAAGTCTGCAGCCGAAGCTCTGAAAGAGAGGCTGAGTCCCTATCGATGGTAATTTTTGGCGGGATAGCACGTACCGCCAAGCCAGCATTCACAACGAAAACAAAGGCAGCAACGTCATGCAAAACTTCGACACATTGATTAAAAACGGCCGAATTGTTACCGCTGCAGACTGTTACTGCGCCGATATCGGCATCAGGGCGGGGCGCATTGTAGCACTCGGTCATCAGCTGGGCACGGCCACTAAGGTCATCGATGCTGAAGGATTATGGGTATTGCCCGGCGGCATCGACGCGCATTGCCATCTTGATCAACCGCTCGGCGACGGCGCGGTAATGGCCGACGGCTTTTACACCGGTACGCGTTCGGCGGCTTGCGGGGGCACCACCACAGTGATGCCCTTTGCCGCCCAACAGAAAGGACAGAGTCTACGTGCAGCGGTGGAAGATTATCACCGGCGCAGCGACGGCCAGGCTTTCATCGACTACGCTTTTCACATGATCGTCAGCGATCCTACCGAAACTGTGTTGAAAGACGAGCTACCGGCGCTGATCAAGGAGGGCTATAGCTCTTTCAAGATCTACATGACCTACGATGACCTCAAGCTCAACGATCGAGAGATTCTCAAAGTTCTGGCGTTGGCGCGTCGCGAAGGCGCCATGGTTATGATCCATGCGGAAAACGCTGACTGCATCGCCTACTTGACCGAGATTCTCACTGAGAGCGGTAACACCGAGCCTTATTATCATAGCGTGGCACATTCGAGCATTGGCGAGCGTGAGGCATCCCACCGCGCGATATCACTGGCAGAGCTGGTCGATGTGCCGATACTGATCGTGCACGTTTCCGGCACCGAGACCATTGAGCAGATTCGCTGGGCACAGAGCCGGGGGTTACGCGTCTATGGTGAGACCTGTCCGCAGTATTTGATGCTCACGGCTAAGGATCTGGATCGCGACGGGTTCGAAGGTGCCAAGTATGTATGCAGCCCGCCACCCCGGGACCCGGCAGCCCAAGAAGCGGTCTGGCAAGGGCTCGAATCTGGAGTTTTCCAGGTGTTTTCATCGGATCATGCGCCGTTTCGCTTCGAGGATCCTAGGGGTAAGAAGCTAAATGGTGAACAGGCCCATTTTGAACACATCCCAAACGGCATTCCCGGTCTCGAGACACGCCTGTTGATCCTGTTTTCTGAAGGGGTGGTTAAAGAGCGTATCGACGTCACCCGCTTCGTGGCGCTGACCGCGACCAACCCCGCGAAAATCTACGGGCTTTATCCACGCAAGGGCACCATTGCGATCGGCAGCGACGCCGATCTGACAGTGTGGGACGCGACGGCGAAAAGCACTATACGCAACGCCGATCTGCATCATGCCGTGGACTATACCCCTTACGAGGGGCTTGAGCTGACCGGCCGCCCAATGCTTACCCTATGTCGCGGCCGGGTAGTATCTCGGGCCGGCAAGCCCGAGGGCGAGGCCGGTTATGGTGAATTTCTCAAGTGCGACAAACCCCAGCCAGCGCGTCCACGGGGCAACGCCAAGGGGTTCTGAGTATGACGCATGACGAGATTATAACCGCCGGCGCTCAGCGCTTAGTCGAGGCCTACGAGCGGCACACGCAGATTCCGCTGCCCGAGGATATTCCACTGACCGAAGCGCAGGACGCCTATGACATTCAGGAGCGAGTATCGGCGCATTCAGGTACGCCCTCAGGTTGGAAACTCGGTGGCATCATTAAAGGCGAAGTGTCACGCTTCTCGCGGTTGTTTAGTGAGCAGAGTCACCATTCGCCAGCGCGGCTAGCGCGGAACAACTACCATAGGGTGTTTCTCGAACCGGAGCTGGCCGTAGTGCTGGGTGGCGACTTACCTGCACGGGAAGCACCCTATACATTGGAGGAGGTAGCCGCTCAAGTTGCCAGCCTGCACGCGGCGATCGAGGTGGTCGATAGCCGTTTTGAAAGCTGGCCCGAGGTGCCTCCATTGTGGCAACTCGCCGATGGATTAAGTCATGGCGGCTTCGTGTTAGGCAGCAGCGTCGATGGCGGAAACTTGCGGCAAATGAAGGACGCCGTCTATCGCTTGTCGCTAAATGGCGACGTCGCCTTGTCGGGCCGTGGCGATCACCCCGGCGGCGATCCCGCGCTACTATTGATGCAGATGATCAATACCCGTATTGCCGCCAGTGGTGTGGGGTTTCATGCAGGTGAAGTGATCACCACCGGCACGTTTAATGGTGTGCTGGAAATGCAACGCGGCCATAGTGCTCGATTGGTGTTCGAGGCGATAGGCGAGGTGGAGTTGATCCTCGACTGAAAGCGGAGTGGGTTGAGAGACGCTATTTTTAGATAGTGGTCAAGAGCGTTAAGGTACAACAAGCGTTTGTCCTCAAAAGTGTTGTAGAGGCTGGCACCGTTGATGCCCACTTTGCCGGCGAGATCTCGAACGGGCATGGACTCATAGTCGCGGGACCAACATCACTGTATCGCCCGGGCGAGGGCGTCCGTCTTATCAAATTGTCTTGGCCATACCACGGCTGCGCATCCTCACCTCGATGATTTGCGCCCTTGTTTTAAAGAGTTACCTAACTTACTTTAGAACGAGTGATCAAAAACTTAAATCAACAATAGACTCTGGTCGCAAAAAATTCAGCCAGCCAGAGCTGGAGCTTTCTTATATGATCCGTTTTTATTTCCATCCGACCCCCAATCCGGCCAAGATCGCGCTCTTCTTGGAAGAAGCCGGTCTGGATTACGAGGTAGTACCTACCGACACCAGCAAGGGCGAGCAACACATCCCCGAGTTCCGCGCCATCAACCCCAATGGCAAGGTGCCCGCAATTGTGGATACCGACGGCCCGGGTGGAAACGCCGTGCGGGTTTTCGATTCCACCGCCATTCTACTGTATCTCGCCGAGAAAACCGGGCGCTTTAATAGCGTGCCAGAAGATCGCGGGGAACTGTTGTCTTGGCTTTCTTTCATCGGCACGGGCCTTGGTCCCTTCTCCGGTCAGGCGGTGCACTTTCAACTCGCGGCTCCGGAAAAACTACCTTACGTTATCAACCGCTATCGTCGGGAAGCCGAACGTCACTACCAGGTACTGGAAGATCACCTGAACGGCCGGGAATACATCGTTGGCAATGACTATTCTATCGCTGACATGTCTGCCTGGGGCTGGATCAACATGGCGGAACGTGTGTTTTCAGGCGATGATAATCCACTGGCGGCATTTCCCAATATCAAGCGTTGGTTCGAGCTTATCGAAGACAGGCCGGCGGTGAGTCGCGCACGTCTGGTCGGCACCGACCACCCGTTCAAGAAAGAGCGGGACGAAGAGACGCTGCGTGCACTGTTTCCGTCGAACTATTAATCAACCGTCCGGCAGCTCCGGAGGAAACCACTACCGGGCCGGCTCACGGCCGCCCGGTCGGTAGGCTTTTATCTTGAACTGGGACGGATACAACAGCACCTCAATACGTCGGTTTTTCCGACGACTGACGGTATCGATTTCTTTAACCAGCGGTCGGGCATCTGCAAAACCCACTGCCTGCATCCGGCTGGGGTCGATACCGGCCTCTCTCAACACCCGCACCGCTGACGCAGCCCGTGACGCCGATAACTCCCAGTTGGTTGGATACAAACTCTGCAAGGCAGGAGCAATGGAGCGGCTGTCGCTGTGCCCCTGAATACTGATCAGGTGATCCGGAAAGCTTTTCAGTGCATCAGCGAGCAACGTCAGGGTGTGCCCGCCTGCTTTGCCTATCGCTGATGCCCAATATTCAGATTGGAACGATTGAGCTGCTGCTCAATCGAAAGCCGATAAAAATCTACATATCAGTGTACTGCCGCCAGATCGTCGGGTACGTGTGTTGGCATCCGAAAAAATGACCGATACGGCTATTCGCGTGGCGGTTACCAGTCGTATCTCCTGGATTAAAAAGCAACAAAGTGACTTCGCCAAACAACCCAGACAGCGCTTCAGTCGGAGCCAGCTTCCGGCGCCAGTAAACGAATTGATGATAGATCAGTGACTGTTGCTTGCAGTAAGCGCTGCCGGACACGCCGGTGGCTTGCCAGTCAGTAATATGATGCTGCCAGACGTGTGCTCGTTCGGTTGGTGTCATGCTGATTCCTCATGGAATGGGTGAGGAAGTCAGTGTGTGCAATCGGCGAGCCGGAATGTAGGTGCTGATTTATTGGCGCTTACGCTGCACCAGAGGTTGGATCGCTTTGGACTGTCCGGCCGTTTGGTGTCAGGAAGATTCTTTACATCTGGGAGATTATTGAAGAGGACATGTTGAGCAATGCTCAGGGCAACCTCGCAATTTCGATGGCAAGCGGGGGGTGTTTGTTATGGCTAAGGTAAGAGTCCGCAAGGATACCAATAAGCTGTTTATCGACTTCCAACATCAAGGTCTGCGGTTTCGAGAGCAAACCCTGCTAGCGGACACGGCTAAAAATCGGAAGCAACTGCAAATGCTGGTGCAGCGTATGGACGCCGAGATGTTGTTAAATGATTTTGACTATGCAGCGTTTTTCCCAGGGAGCAGCAATCTTAAAAAATTGTCTGAGTCCGTTGCTGCAAATCAGCGGGCTACAGAGGGAGAGATCGTTACGCCATTGTTTTTAGACTTCGCAGACCAATGGTTCCAAGAGTCCAAAATTCAGTGGCGCTCATCCCACACTCGAAATGTGGTGTCTATTTTGGACAGCTCCTTAAAGCCGGCCTTCAAAAACACTCGAATGGCGGAGATCACTAAAGCAGACATTCTCGCCGCGCGCACAAAAATGGCCAAACGCAGGGGCAGGGGAGCCAGTGGGCTTATGGCGCCTAAAACCATCAACAGTCATTTGACCATTCTTCGAATGATCATGACCGAAGCGTCGGAGCGCTTCGAATTTGATAATCCGTATCGGAATATCAAACCACTCAAACTGCAAAAGGTTCACATTCGTTAAGACTGAGAGGCAGCAGCAACTCCTGACTTGGCGAATAAGGTCGAAAACTCGTTCCCATAACGTCTGTTCCGTGGCTGGAGAAGGTGGGCCCATTATGCCATAACGACGTTTCTACCGCGCAGACTCCTGCCTTGTTCTTCCAGCATTGAATAAGCCCCCTCAACTGTGGGTGACTTATTCAGACTTGGCCTTGCCTAGCGTGAGCAGGGCAATGCCAGCGGCAATCAGGGTAGCGCCCAGAAACAGGCCCTCGGGTGGTGTCTCGCCCTGCAGAAATATCGCGACGGGTACGCCAACAAGGGCGCCAACCGAGCCCAGCTGGCTCAGCAGAACCGGACCACCTGTTTTCTGCAGCATAAACAGTAGCAGGAACATCCCTGCGAAGACCGCCGCCTGCACGATGATCAGGACGAGCGGCAGGCTGTCCATTGGAACGGCAAGTGAGAAACCGGGCAAAAATCCGGCCCCCAGCAGCATGACCGCAGCGGCGATAAGCATTCCTGGCGCCAGCGCAGCGGCCGATACGCCGTCGGGCCAGCGCAGCGTGCGGTATAGATTACCGATGGCCAGGAGGCACGGCCCTGCAAGGGCAAGGAGAATCCAGAATCCATCGGCATCGGCATCGGGCGCGGAGAGCTTACGCGCCGCGAGGGTACCGGCTCCCGCCAGCGCCGCCGCAACACCGGCCGCGCGGAGCCTCTGGAATCGCTCCATCCGAAAGGCCAGCGCTCCCAGATAGGTCAGCAGCGGCGGTAATGAAATGGTCAGAGCGACAAAGCTGGCGCCGACATGCTGGACGGCCGAAAACAAGATCAGATTGGAGCCTGCAACCCCCACCAGCGCAGACACTGCATAGTATTCTAGCGTGCGAGTGTTGACCGGTGGCAGCTCACGACGCTGCGCCGCCACAACCATAAGGACAAGCGCCGCGCCGGTGATTGACCAGCATAGAAACGCTAGCGGCGACAGGTGTGCCTCGCCCGCCAGTTTTGCCAGATTGGTTGACAGGCCTAGCAGCGCCCCGCCGGACAGAAGATATAGCAATGGGGCCAGCCAAGTTCTTTTATGGGCAGGTACGTGTACGTTTGTTACAAGTTTCGTCATGTCCTGCCTATTTCCTAACGATCAAGTCGAAAGGCTTTCATCTGGGCTTCAAAGGTCTCCGCCTCCTGACTGGCTCGCACTGCTTCCAGGTATCGCGTCGCTGGCGTCAGGCCCTATACGGGCTCACCTGCCGCAAGCCAATCTTTAAGGTAACGGTATTGGCGATCAGCTTCGACGCTGTAATCAGGGCCTGGAGGTCGCGCTCAACAGCGTTTGTGATCGTCTCGCGGCTCGCGGGAAGTGCCGAATTGAGCAAGTAGCGGTCCAGCAGACCGCGCATCCGGAAAATATTAAGGTCAACCATGAGTAGGGTGCTGATAATCAGTGTTGTCCCCATACCAATGATCAGCTTTAGACCAATACTCATGGGTCCTCCAGGAAGTTTAATCAGCGTCTTACAGCGCTGTGTTAGACAATGGCGGCAACTCCCGTCTTGGCAATTTGCACATCTTGCTCGGGCGTGACGCCGGAGGCCCCCATGTTACCGGTTACCTGGCCGTCGACGATGACCGGCACGCCGCCGCTACGTGCCTGCTGTGTGGCAACGCTTGCAGTGAACGGGCGGCGGAGTACAGCCGGCGCAGTCCCAACAGATGAACACCGTCGTCTGCTATTGCAATGGTCACCGGCCAAGCGTTGGCATCCGCTTCCTGCTGGCCGGCATCGAGCATGGGTTTTGTTTTTATAGTGGTCAGCTTTAAAATGAACGTGTAAAAATTTGTTTGATATGCGTGAAATAGTTCCTGGTCTTATAGGTTTTCGGCTAGCGGCCGTTCGCCATGGGGGAGGATCAAGTTCAGCAGGATGGCTGTGATGGCGCCTGGAATCAGGCCCGATTCCAGCATCGCCTGCAGATTTGCCGACAGCTCGGCATAGAGACCTTGTTGCGCTGGCAAGCCTACGGCGATGGTCAGCGAGGCGCCGATAATCACCATGTTGCGCTTGTCGAACGACACAGCGCTGAGCATCTTGATGCCGGCACTGGCGATCATGCCAAACATGAGCAGCACGGCACCGCCGAGCACAGCGTTGGGAATACTCGAAATGATGTTGCCCAGCTTGGGCAGAAGGCCGGCGATCACGAGGAAACCGCCCCCGATGGCGACCACATAGCGGCTGACGACACCGGTCAGCGCTACCATGCCGACGTTTTGGCTGAAGCTGATCTGGGGAAAGGCATTAAAGACAGCGGCGAAAACGCTGGCGATACCGTCGGCCATGACGCCGCCGGAGAGCTCTTTTTTGGTCGGCTCGCGATTCAGGCCTCCGGCGGTGGTGCCGACGATATCACCGATGGATTCGGCAACGGTAACTAGCGACAGCAGTACCACCGGGATAATGGCGGCGAGATGAAACTCAAGGCCTATCGCTAACGGCGTGGGGAGGGTGAACCAGTCGGCGCTGCCGACCTTGGAGAAATCAACTAAGCCGAAGGCGGTCGCCACAACGTATCCGATAATCAGGCCAACAAGAGGTGCGACTTCACACCAAATGCCGCGCGCAAACTGGTGCAGTCCAATCGTCACGAACAACACCAGCGCAGCCAACCCGGTATGATGCGCAGCGCCGAAGTCCGCCGCGCCGAATCCCCCGCCGGCATAGGCTAGTCCGACCGGCATCAAGAGAATGCCGAGCATAATGACGAAGGTGCCGGTCACAACGGGGGGGAACAGAAAACGGAACCGTGGCAGGAACAGCCCTACCAGTGCCATGGCCACACCACCGCACAACGCGGCTCCCAGGGCGGCCGGCACGCCCAGGCCAATGGCGATGGGAATGAGCACTGGCACAAAGCCGAAACTGGTACCCATGACGATCGGCAGGCGTGCGCCGATTGGCCCGAAACCCAATGACTGCAACAGTGTGGCAACGCCTGCCACGAACATTGCTGCCTGGACCATGAAGGCGGTCTGGTCCGCCGGTAAATCAGCAGCGCCGGCGATGATAATGGGCACAGTCACGTTGCCGACGAACATCGCCAACACGTGCTGGATACCCAAGGGTATTGCACGACCCAATGGGGGCATTGAATTGACATCGTGGGGGCTGTCTTGCAGCTGTTCCGATGCGTTTGTTGTCATAAGGCTCTCCTGATTATTGTTGTTGAGCGTTGTCGTTGAACGTTGTCGTTGAACGTTGTTGTTGAGTGTTCCTACGGATTTGCGTCGCCGTTGTAGTCCGTGGTTATAGAGCTTTCCTTAGTCGCTTGGCGGCCTGATCGTGACGCGCCATCAGTGCGCCAAGATCGATCTCACAGGGCAGGCCATCGGTAACTCTCCAGCGCCCCGCCACCATGACCCGGTCCGCTCGATGAGCCCCGCACAACAGCAGCGCGGCCAGCGGATTTTCGGCGCCGGAAAAGCGGAGTTCATCGAGTTTGAACAGCGCCAGGTCAGCCTGCTGGCCTGGTTCCAGTCCACCGATATCATCTCGGCCCAGACATCGGGCAGAGCCCTGCGTCGCCCAACGAATCACGGCATGGTGAGTCACCTCGCTGGGCGAGTACTGGAGCCGCCCCAATAGCAACGCCTGGCGCATCTCCTCGGCAAGATTGGAATGGTCATTGGATGCTGAGCCATCGACACCAAGCCCGACTGGCGCGCCGGCAGCTTCGAGTTCAAGCGTCCGGCACAGCCCCGAGCCGAGCACCATGTTCGAGGATGGACAATGAGCGATGCCGGTCCCGGCCAGGCCCAGCCGGCGGATTTCATCGTCGTTGAAATGAATGCCATGGGCCAGCCAGGTTCGATTACTGAGCCAGCCGCACTCTTCAATATAATCCAGTGGGCGCATACCGAAAAGCTTCTGACAGTAGGCTGTTTCGTCTTCGGTTTCGGCCAGGTGGGTGTGCAGGCGGACCCCGTTGGTTTCGGCGAGTCGCGCGCTCTCGCGCATCAGTTCACGGCTGACCGAAAAGGGTGAGCAGGGCGCCAGGGCAATGGTAGTCATGGCGCCGTCCTCGGGTTGGTGGTAGCGGTCGATCAGACGCTGACTGTCATCGATGATGGTCTGCTCGTCCTGTACCACCGACTGGGGTGGCAGGCCGCCGTCATCGCGGCCGACGCTCATTGACCCGCGAGTAAGTGCGGCACGCACCCCGAGGCGTCGGGCGGTTTCGACCTGGCAGTCGATAGCGTCCAACAACGCACCGGAAAAGACATAGTGATGGTCGGCCACTGTGGTACAACCCGACATCAGCAACTCGACCATTGCCAGTTCGCTGGCGATCTCCATTTGTTCTTGATCAATGTTTGCCCAAACGTCATACAGAGTTGTAAGCCAAGGGAACAGTTCCTTGTTGAGAGCAGGGGAATAGGCGCGGGTCAGAGTCTGGTAGAAATGGTGGTGGGTATTGATAAGCCCCGGCAGCAAGACATGCTGCGATGCATCAAAGGTTGTGCTTACCGCTTGCTTGGGTTGGCCTCCGGCTGGCACTTTTTCGACAATTCGCGAACCCGCTATCACAACACCGCCGGCGGCGTTGGCGTCGGCGCATGCCAACGGATTTCGGATCCAAAGAATGGTGCTTGTCTCGGGCATACTTGTCACCTGTTTAAATGAGAAATTTAATGTATACAATAAATGTATATGATATTTGGCAGATTGTGTAGTTCCTGTCAAGCGTTGATCGTCGCCAGAAAGTTAACGAACCAGCCAGACGGAACAGTGGTTGACAGCACAATTGCCTTCCGGAAATGTTGGTCTGTCTCTGGTATTCCTGATCCGCCGGGACTTCAAGCAGTGGTGAGTTTTCGCGTCGCAGTCAGACTACCAGGCGGCAGAGAATAATCTCGTATGCGGAGGTGGACGTGCGTCTGCAATGCAAGCGGGGGTATAAACTGAGCGGAAGGTATTGTTGGTGAGGAAAGGGAAAAAGTCCGGGCTGGGCCCGGACAAGGAATCCCAGAGCCGATCAGCTTTCGCTGTCGGGCAGAGTCTCGGGAGGCAGGACATCAGCGGGGGTTGCGATGTGACTGGGAGTTGGTTTTCCTTCTTTCGACAGATCTTTGAGTGCGCGCCACGACAGGCCCCGGTGGGACGATTTCGCTGTGGTGTCCGTGGCGGCCAGGTTGAGTAGCTCGGCGGATATTGAAACAGCTACCTCCATGGGGCGTTTCCCCGGGACATCGCTTCGCCCCACGGGGCAGCGGATACGTTCGATACTGTCCGGAGTGAACCCTCGGTGGCTCAGACGCTGGCGAAAGCGTTCGGCTTTGGTTTGCGAGCCGATCAAACCAATGGTTAGGGCGTTATTTTGCTCCAGTAATGTTCGGCAAAGATCGTAATCCAACTGATGGTTATGGGTCAGGATCAGCACATGAGCGTCGGCGCACAGTGCATGCGCATCCCCGACCGGATCATCGGTATGGTGAATTGAAACATTGTCGGGAGTCTGCGGTGGGAAACTATCGGCTCGGGAGTCAACCCACGTCACCCTCCAGGGCAACTGCCCGACGATGGTCATCAGTGCTTGACCGACATGGCCAGCGCCGAAGACAACCAGGTGCGCGTTGCTACTGGTCTGGGTTTCCAACAGCACCGCGACGCTACCACCACAGCATTGGCCGAGGCTGGCGCCGAGGGGAAAATGTGCCAGCTCGTAGCTGTAATCCCCGCGGGCCAGGTGTTCCCGGGCGCGGGCGATAATGCGATATTCCAGATGGCCCCCGCCGATGGTGTCGTAACTGTGCTCGCCAGTGATTACCATCTTGCTGGCGGGCTCCCGGGGCACCGATCCGGTTACCCCCAATACGGTGACTAGAACATAAGGTTCGCCGCGTCGCTCGCAGTCAGCGATTGCCTGGTACCAGTTCAGGCGTGGGTGCATGAGGGCGCTCCTTCGTCGTTAAGGCCTGCCGTTGCATTGCCATCGACCCAGCGCTGGGTCGCGGTAACCACGGCGAGAACCCTTTCCGGGGTGGCGGGCGTATCCAGTGGCGGGCTGTAACGATAGTCCGACAGGCTGGCGACGGCATCGCGCAGCGCACACCAAACCGAGATCGCCAGCATCAGCGGCGGTTCGCCCACGGCTTTGGAACGGAACACTGTGGCTTCGCGGTTCGGGCTCTGGGCCAGGAGGGCGACGCGGAAATCCGGTGGCGTGTCTGATACCGCAGGGATCTTATAGGTGGCCGGGCCGTTAGAGAGCAACCGGCCGTCCTCGCTGAACACCAACTCCTCTGTGGTGAGCCAGCCCATGCCCTGAATGAAACCACCTTCAATCTGGCCGATGTCAATGGCCGGATTCAGGGACTGGCCGACATCGTGGAGTATATCAACGCGCATCACTTTGTATTCACCCGTCAATGTGTCGACCACCACCTCTGAACAGGCAGCGCCATTGGCGAAATAGAGAAAGGGACGCCCTTGCCCCGTCGCCCGGTCATAGTGGATCTTCGGTGTACTGTAAAAGCCTGAGGAGGACAGGGATACCCGCGCAATGTAGGCTTGTTGCACGAACTCGGCCCAATCGAACCGTTGCTCGCCGACCTGGACCTGATTATTCGCAAATGCCACTGCGTCTGCGTTTACACCGTATGTTTCCACGGCATAATTCACCAGTCGCTGTTTTATTGTTTCACAGGCGTCGAGTGCTGCCATGCCGTTCAGGTCCGTACCGGACGAGGCGGCGGTGGGCGATGTATTGGGGACTTTGTCGGTGCGGGTTGCGGAGACTTTTACTCGCTCAAGGTCCACTTGGAAGGCCGCTGCGACTACCTGGGCTACTTTGATGTACAGGCCCTGGCCCATTTCGGTGCCGCCGTGGTTGAGGTGAATGCTGCCATCGGTGTAAACGTGCACTAGGGCGCCGGCCTGGTTAAGGTGTTTGGCGGTGAATGAAATCCCGAACTTGACCGGCGTCAGGGACAGGCCTCGCTTGATGACCGTATTCTGGCGGTTGAACGCGGTGATTTCGTCACGACGCTGGCGGTAATCGGAGCTGGTTTCGAGCTGCTCGATGAGCTCCGGCAACACGTGTTGTTCGATGGTCTGGCCATAATGAGTCACATCACGGCCGGGGCCGTAAATGTTGCGTTTGCGAATATCCAGCGGGTCTTGCCCGAGATGCCGTGCAATGTCATCCATGGCCCGCTCGATGATCATCATGCCCTGAGGACCGCCAAAGCCGCGAAAAGCGGTGTTGGATACCGTATGGGTTTTGCAGCGATGCCCGACCACGCGGGCCTCGCCCAGGCTGTAGCCGTTGTCGGCGTGGAACATTGCGCGGTCGACGATGGCGTCGGACAAGTCCGGCGAAAAGCCACAGCGCCCAGCCACCATCAGGTCAGCGCCTCGCAAAATGCCGTCGTCGTCAAAACCGATATCGTAGGTGTTGTAGAAATCGTGGCGCTTGCCGGTCTGGACCATGTCATCCAGTCGCGCCATGCGATACTTGACCGCGCGACCGGTATGACGAGCCAGTAGCGCGGAGATGCAGGCCAGAGGCGCCGCCTGGGTTTCCTTGCCGCCAAAGCCACCCCCCATACGGCGCACTTCCACCTGAATCTCATGGATCGGCAGGTTGAGCACTTCCGCGACCAATTTCTGGATTTCCGAGGGATGCTGGCTTGATGTGTGTACGAAAACACCCGCGTCTTCAGTGGGCTCGACCAGACAGGCCTGGCCTTCCAGGTAAAAGTGCTCCTGGCCACCCACATGCATTTGCGCTTGCAGCCTATGGGGTGCGTCTGCCAGCGCCGCGTCTGGATCTCCACGCTGCTGGGTATGATCGGGGCGAACAAACAGCTGTTTCTCCAGGGCCGCTTCAGCGGTGAGTACCGCTTCCAGGCGTTCATAACTGACCTTAGCCAGGCGCGCCGCCTGGCGTGCTGCCCGGTGCGTGGTGGCGGCAACCGCGAATAGGGGTTGGCCAACGTACTCGACGAGATCAGACGTCAGAACCGGGTCACCCGGGAACACGGGGCCGATATCGGTGTGGCCGGGAACGTCTTCGACTGTGAGCACGGCGACGACTCCCGGATAGGCTTTCACCGCGCTTAGATCCATCGCCGTGATGCGGGCGTGGGCTTCGGAACTCTGACCCACCGCCGCATGCAGTAGCCCTTCGGGTTCGGGAATGTCGTCGATATAGCGGGCCTGGCCACGGACGTGTTTCCAGGCGCTATCGTGGAACGCCTGGGTTCCGGCCAGCCCACGGGCGGCTTCCTGAGTTCGTGGAATATTGGAGGGCAATTTACGCATAGTCGGTCACCATCAGGGGCTGGCGGGTTTCAGAAGTACTTTGTGAGGTTTCAAGCAAGGCACGGCGTAACAGGTTGCCGGCGACCTGCAAACGATAGGCGGCTGAACCCCGCACGTCTGTCATGGGCTGGAATTCGGCTTCCAGGGCGGCAATCGCCGCGCTGACCGAAGCACTATTCCAGGGCTGCCTGCGCAATGCGGCTTCGGCTCCCAGAGCGCGTTTGGACGTTGCGGCCATGCCACCGAAGGCAATACGGCAATCTACAATGTGCTCGCCGTCGCGTTTAAGCCAGAAAGCGCCCAATACGGCGGAGATGTCATCGTCCATGCGTTTGGAGATTTTGTAGATGAGCAACTGCTCGTCTGTCGCCGAAGCGGGAATCCAGACTCCACGGATAAATTCATTGGCGCGCAGGTCGGTCTGCTTGTAGCCGTGGAAAAACGTTTCCAGTGGTATACGCCGAACGCCGTCGGAGCTGTCCAGCTCTAGTTCCGCCCCCAGGGCGATCAGGGCCGGCGGCATGTCACCGATGGGAGAGGCGTTGCCAACGTTACCGCCAATGGTGCCGACATTGCGGATCTGGCGGGACCCGAGTCGCTCCAGCATGGGCCCGAAGTGAGGCCAGCGTTCGGCCAGCTTATGGAACAGGGCTCGATAGGTCACCGCCGCGCCCAGGTAAATGCCGTCATCATCTTCGTGTATTGCCTGGAGTTCTTCGATGCCGCCGAGGGCGATCAGATGCGGAAGGTCTTTCAGCTGCTGGGTAATTTCCAGGGCCAGGTCGGTACCGCCGGCAAGCAATCGTGCCTCCGGAAATTGCACACGCAGTTCACGCAGGGAGGCGAGTGTTGTCGGGGTGTTGTAGCGGTATCCCTGGTGACTCCGGAGGTTGGCTTCGCTTTTCTGGATTTTCAGCAGGTCGGCGATCATGTCCGGTGATTGCAGCCAGGCCGGGCCACTTAGTCCTGGCGCGGCGTTGGCTGAATCGGCGGCAATCGGACCACTGAGGGCGGCGCCCCGGTTGAGGACGGTGCCGCCTGAATTGCCTTCCCAGGTCTGGACACAGGCCTTGCGTCCGGCGTCGATAATCGGCCGGTATCCGGTGCAGCGGCATAGGTTTCCCGACAGGGATTCAAGCACGGCCTCATCGTTGGGCGCTGAGCCGGTAGCCGCGCTTTCCGTGTGCAGGGCGAACAGCGACATGATGATCCCGGGTGTGCAGAATCCGCACTGGGCGCCATGGCATTCGACCATTTCCTTCTGTACCGGGTGGGCGGGTTCGTCCCGTAGTGCATCGACGGTTATCAGATGTTTGCCATGCAGGCTTCCGACCAGGGCGATACAGCTGTTGACGCTATCGTAACGGAGCTGGCCGGACTGGGCTGCGTCTGGCGAGCCAATGGTAACGGTACAGGCGCCGCAATCGCCGGAGGCACAACCTTCCTTGGTGCCCGTTAGCCGCTTTTCGGTACGCAGCCAGTCTAAAACGCTCATATTCGGGTCGGCTTTGGTCAACTTTTGGGGTTTGCCGTTCAGATAGAATTTGATCACAGATTTTCCCCGCTGTTTTAAACTCGCGCCACTCAAACTTTGGCATCAGCTCGACTTTGCTGACGCTGAGATCTGCTAATGAGCCGCGCATACCCTAGTCAATTCCCGCAATCGCACAGGCCATTCCGCCTCACGGATGCCAAATGTCTCTTGGGCCCAAATTCTGTTTTACATTTACCTGACCAAATAGTCTAGTTTTTAGTGGCAATTATCAGGTTTCAACTGAAAAGCGATAAGTTAGGGGTCTATAGAAAAGTACTTGATGCGGATGAGACGCAAGACACACTGGAAAACTGGTTGGCGACGGCTTCGGATCTTCTGGCCAGCGCTTTGGTGTCGATCTGGTTTTGATTACAGAGGAGAGTTCGGCTATTGTCAGTTCGTTGATTCCCTCATCTACTACTAGTCTCTACCCAATGACCAACCAGATTAAATCCAAAGACAGTCAGGCCGGTCGCCCGTCCTCGCCGAGCACAACTCAAACAAAGCGTACCGGCCGAATTCGAGAGCGTAACCGGGAGCTCATTCTCGCGGCCGCAGAAGAGGAGTTTGCGCTGCACGGATTTCGCGGAACGACAGTCCAGGGCATTGCCGAACGGGCGGACTTGCCAAAGTCCAACGTGCTCTATTACTTCAGCAATAAACAACGCATTTATTACGCTCTGTTCGATGACATTATGGACCGCTGGAATGCGGTGCTTTCGGAAATAAAGCCGGAGGACGACCCGGCACTGGCGTTAGCCAATTTCATCCGTGCCAAGGTAGAAATGTCGCGTACTCATCCCCTGGCATCGCGTTTATTCGCGATGGAAATCATTCAGGGCGCACCGCTTCTCAAGAATCACCTATGCATCGGTATGCGCGAGTGGGTAAGGGGGCGCTCTGAGGTGATTCAGCAATGGATAGATGAGGGTCGCATGGAGCGAGTTGATCCCGTACAGCTCATTTTGCTTATCTGGTCATCAACACAGCACTACGCCGATTTTCAGGCCCAGATCCTCATAATTGAGGACAAGGAGGCGTATGTGCAAAAAGATTTCGACCATGCCGCGGATTTTCTGACGACCGTGATTCTGCGTGGCTGCGGTCTGGAATTACCGTAATGCCGCGATGGGGCTGCTGCGCTCGACCCGAAGCGAGCTGAGGCATTCTGACCTGCTTTGCCGCCGTTGTGTACGGATGTTCTGTCGAATTGGAATTTGCTGACTTAGTGGTCAAGTTTTTATTGACCCCCAAGTAAACTCTCTTTAAATTTCTCGCTTGTACTCGGCGCCCAAATCGCCGTGACAAATCAGATTTTCAATGAGAGTGACTATGACCCAACGCAAAGCCTACCGTGCCGCCATCCTTCACTGTACTGATGATCCGCGTGAGGTGGACGTCGATGCGTCCCACCAATATTTCGAAGACGGCCTGTTGGTTGTTGAGGATGGCGTGGTTGTCGAACTCGGCGACGCTGAACACATGTTGCCGGCATTGCCCAAAAACGTGAAAGTGGCTACCTATCCGAATGCGCTGATTACCCCCGGCTTTATCGATACCCATATCCATTTGCCGCAGGTTGGTATCATTGGCTCCTATGGCGCGCAATTGCTCGATTGGCTGGAAACATACGTATTTCCTAGTGAAGCCCGGTTTGTTGACCCTGATTACGCTCGTGCTCAGGCTGAGCTGTTTCTCGGTGAGTTACTGCGCAACGGCACCACCACTGCACTGGTCTTTGGCACCGTGCACAAGCAGTCGGTGGAGGCGTTCTTTGCGCGGGCTGCAACTCTCAACCTGCGGATGATCGCCGGCAAGGTGCTGATGGACCGGAATGCGCCGGTTTGCCTGACCGACACCCCGGAGTCGGGCTATTTGGACAGCAAGGAATTAATCGAGCGCTGGCACGGCAAAGGCCGTCTGCACTACGCGGTCACGCCACGTTTTGCGCCGACGAGTACGCCGGAGCAGTTGGCCTTGGCCGGCAGATTGTTCAAGGAATACCCCGACCTCTACATGCACACCCACATTTCCGAGAATCTGCAGGAAATCGAATGGGTAAAGGAACTCTTCCCCGATCGGAATGGCTACCTGGATGTATACGATCACCACGGCCTGATTGGCGCCCGTTCGGTGTTCGCACATGGTGTCCATCTGCGGGATGACGAGTGTCAGCGCCTCGCCGAGACCGGCTCGGCGGTTGCCTTCTGCCCAACCTCAAATCTTTTTCTTGGCAGCGGCCTGCTTGACTTGGCCAGGCTGGAAGAGCACGGCGTCCTGGTGGGTTTGGGGACCGATGTTGGGGCTGGCACCAGTTTTTCACAGCTGCAAAGCCTCAACGAGGCATATAAGGTGTTACAGCTTCAGGGTCAGAAGCTCGATCCATTCAAGGCTCTGTATCTTGCCACCCTCGGCGGCGCTCGCTCGCTCTACCTGGATGACAAGATCGGCAATCTGAAGCCGGGCAAAGAGGCCGACTTTGTCGTGCTCGACTACCATGCCACTCCTTTGCTGCGCCACCGCCTGAGCCAAGCAAAAACCCTGAGGGAACGCCTTTTTGCTTTGATCATACTAGGTGACGACCGGGTAGTAATGGAAACGTTTAGTGCAGGGGTGTCGGTACATCAACGGTGAAATGTGTGCCGGCGGCATGTCGGCCCAATACATTGCTGTGTTGTCCGAAAAGCTATGCGCGGTCAACCCATTCTTTCGTTTACTCACTGTGTACAATCCAAAATAGAAATATCTGCCTTTACTTCCGCATCGCGGGCCGATAACTTTTTTTAGTTTTTAATATTGTGAGTTTTGTCGGATATTACCGTTGCAATTATTGTATACAAAAGCATAATCGAACTGGGCTTTCCTAACCTATCGGTCAACAATCCGTTAGCAGGGTGAGCCAGCCACCTTCCTCAAGAGGCTATTGGCACTTGCTATAGGCACTCTGGGTGATCGACAACAATAATGATGAGGAACACCTTGTGGAAACCATAAAGCAAGAACGGCGTTCGCTTCGACAATCAGAAAATAAAACTTGGCTCGACCGGATATTCAAACTCAACGAGCACAATACCAGCGTCAAGACGGAATTGGTCGCAGGTTTCACAACGTTCGTTACCATGGCCTACATCATCTTCGTAAACCCCAATATCATGGCAATTGCGGGCATTGATCACGGAGCCGCGTTCGTCGCGACCTGTATCGGTGCAGCATTCGGTTGCCTGCTCATGGGCTTTTACGCCAATTGGCCGGTGGGTCTGGCCCCGGGCATGGGGCTCAATGCCTTTTTCACCTTTACGGTCGTTGGTGAAATGGGTTACGCCTGGGAGGTTGCCCTCGGGGCAGTTTTCATCTCCGGAATTCTGTTCATGATTATGAGCCTGTCGCGCATCCGGGAATGGTTGCTAAACAGCATCCCTATGAGTCTTCGCTTTGCCATGGGTGCCGGGGTGGGGCTGTTTCTCGGGCTGATCGGTTTGAAATCTGCCGGGATTATCGTCGCCAGCCCGGCGACATTAGTCACCCTGGGCTCGCTTGGTGAGCCTCCGGCACTGTTGGCGGCCTTTTGCTTCTTGATGATTGCGGTACTCAGCCACCATAAAGTGTTCGGTGCGATCCTGATCAGCATGCTTACGGTCACGGCGATTGGTTGGGCTTTAGGGCTGGTGACGTATTCGGGGGTGGTCTCAATGCCACCAAGCCTTGCACCTACTTGGTTGGCGCTGGATATTGCCGGAGCGTTTAACGTGACGATGATCAGCGTCGTTCTGGCATTTCTTTTCGTGAATCTGTTCGACACGGCTGGCACCCTGATGGGCGTAGCGCACCGTGCCCATCTGGTAGATGAAGACGGCAAGATCCAGAACCTGTCCCGAGCTCTAAAGGCTGACAGTACGTCCAGTGTCGCGGGTGCGCTTGTCGGCTGCCCACCGGTGACCAGCTATGTGGAAAGTGCCTCCGGTGTTGCCGCAGGTGGTCGCACTGGCCTCACGGCGGTGACGGTCGGCGTCCTGTTTCTCATGGCGTTGTTTTTCGCACCACTCGCGAGCATGGTCCCCGCCTATGCCACCGCAGGTGCGCTGATCTATGTGGCGATGCTGATGATGAGCGGTCTCGTGCATATCGATTGGGAAGACCTTACCGATACGATCCCGGCAATCATCATGGTAGTGATGATCCCGCTGACCTTCTCCATCGCAGACGGCATCGCCCTGGGCTTTCTGACATACGCAGTGCTGAAGCTGCTGACCGGTCAGCACGAGAAGGTATCGATCAGCCTCTATGTGATCTGCGTCGCCTCCATTGCCTATTTCGCTTTTCTGTGACACCCGGGCCGCCGCCGCGCGGCATAACGTTGCGCCAGTTCCACTCAAACAACCACAAAAATTAGGATACTCATAATGTTAATTCAAAAAAGCCTGATTGCGATCGGTGTTGCTGTGGCGTTCCCCCCGGCAGCCCATGCCGAGAAGTTTTTCGGAGGTACCAGTATTTCCATCCTGCAGAGCAACCAGTACCAGGGCGTTGAATTCGACGCCGGCGGTAACGGCGGCAAGGAGTTTGAAGCTACCTTCTTCACCTTCGAGAACGCCACCGCTCACAACTGGGGCAGCACCTTCTTCTTCATTGACCGGGACCAGGGCCAGGGCAATGAAGAGGGAACCGATAACCTCTATGGCGAATTCGCCCCTAACTTGAGCGGCAACTGGCTGACCGGATCTGATTTGAGCTTCGGGCCGGTCAAGGACGTGTTCCTGGCCGCCCAGTACGAGTTTGGTGACGACGGTAGTAACCCGATCAACAACTACATGGGCGGTTTCGGTCTTGCGTGGGATGTGCCAGGCTTCCTTTACTTCAACACCTCGTTCAACTACGTGGACAACGAGCAGATCAGCAACGACCTCCAGTTGACAGTCACCTGGGGAGCGCCTTTCAACGTGGGCTCAGCCCTCTTCCTGATCGACGGCTATATTGACTGGTCCACCGCCGAGTCTGATCACGAGTCAGAATTCCAGTTCGTGCCGCAGATCAAGCTGGACGTGAGCAACTTCTGGGGCGAACCGGGTGTTCTATACGCTGGCGTGGAGTACCAGTACTGGAACAACAAGTTCGGTCTGGGCGACAACCTCATGGATACCCAGAGCTCTGTCAGCGCCTTGGTAAAATACCACTTCTGATCGTTCCGCGAGTCGGACATTTTCAAACAACCGGCTCCCGTCAATATCCGACTCCCGATTGTGTAACCCTTCCTTCAGCTTTGACCATTCAGTAGCCGAGCACCACCTACCAGGCGGGCGCCGCCAAAATATCGTCTGGTCGTTGCTGCAATACTTTTATATGTTCATCTTCAACCCAGTGAAAATGCTCGCCCGAGCACGATGGTTATGCGATGCAGATCGGAGCTCTCGGGCGATGACCGGCATTCTCAGGACGCAGCACGAGCCTTAAGTCGGAATAGGGCGATGCGATTGATCTGCCCAATGGCAGTGCGGCGTTCTTTCTCAAGACTGTTCTCCAGACGCTTTTCGAAAGCATTCAGGATCGCGTAGCGGTTGCTGCCGCTGACGGCCATCACGAAGGGAAAGCCGAAACGATGCCTGTAGGCGTCATTGAGACGCTCGAAACGCGCCATTTCGTCAGGCGTGCATTGGTCAAGGCCTACGCCCGCTTGTTCGCGGGTGGAATCGTCAGTCAGTGTGCCAGCGATGGCTGCCTTGCCCGCAAGATCCGGGTGAGCCCGAATGACCTCCAGTTGGCGGTCGGTGCTGGCTTCCTCGAGTATTCTGGCCATGGCCTCCGCAAGGCCCTGGGGCGAGTCCTGCTCACCCCCTATTCCGCGCTCCCAGGCCAGTTCGGCAATCCAGGGGGAGTGTTCGTAGATGTCGGCGAAGCGAGTAACGAAATCGTCGCGTTTTAGCTGGCTGGGCTGCGGGGCCAAGGTGTTTTTGCTCATGATGAGAAAATTTCCGTGCAATGTGAATGTTCATAAAAGAAACAATGGTATAACTTAAATGTATACAATATGAGATGCAAAGTGTAATCTTTTTTAGTAAAGTCGACAACGTCGAGTTGTGCTTTTAACCGAATAACGGCCATCACTAATACAGGAGAGCGTTATGGGACGCCTGACCACCCATGTTTTGGATACTTCCCGCGGTCGCCCCGGGGAGGGTATTCGCATCGAAGTCTACCGTCTGGAAGGTGAGACTCGGGTGCATTTAAAAGACGTTATCACCAATAACGATGGACGGTGCGATGCACCCATTCTTGAGGGTGACGCGTTTACCGCCGGTGAGTTTGAGTTGGTCTTTCACGCGGGGGATTACCTCCGGCGCCAGGGTGGTGACGTCGCCGAGCCTCTTTTTCTAGACGTTATCCCACTACGCTTTGGCGTCGCCGATGGCTCCCAGCACTATCACGTACCTCTGCTGCTTTCGCTCTACAGCTATTCCACCTACCGCGGTAGCTGATCAGCCCACACCGCTGGTTCCCTAACAATAATTGCACAGGAAGAGAGCAGACTTATGCATGCCTATATTCTGGATTTCCTCAATTTCATGCTGCGTTGGCTGCATGTGATCGCGGCCATCGCCTGGATTGGAGAGTCAATCTACTTCGTGATGCTGGACAATGGTCTGAAAACACCCAAGGGTGAGGACTGTCGAAAGAAAGGGGTTTTCGGTGAAATGTGGGCAGTACATGGTGGCGGCTTCTATCACAACCAGAAATATGCCACCAGCCCCGCCGCGCTCCCTGACGACTTACATTGGTCTTTCTGGAAGGCTTATACCACTTGGCTGTCCGGCTTTGCGTTGTTCGTCATTTTGTACATGTTCAACCCGAGTTTTTATCTAATAAACCCCAATAGTAGCTGGGAGTGGGCGGCAAACATGTCGGATTGGCAGGCCAACGGTTTGGCGCTGCTGTTCCTGCTGTCGGGCTGGGTTGTCTATAATGAGTTGTGCAAGCGCATCAGTCCCAACATGGAGCGAGATGGCATCCTGAGCATTGCGGTAGCGGTCCTGATGGTGGCGGTGGCCTATCTCAGTTCGCAGCTCTTTGCCGGTCGTGCCGCGTTCCTGCTGACCGGTGCAGTCATGGCGACGGCCATGTCCGCAAACGTATTCTTCTGGATCATTCCCGGCCAGCGCCGCATGGTCAATGCAATGAAGGCAGGCGATGCCCCCGACCCCCTCGACGGCAAGCGGGGCAAGCAGCGCTCGGTGCACAATACCTATTTCACGCTTCCGGTGGTGCTGCTGATGGTCAGCAACCATTACGCTTTTGCCTACACCCATCCCCAGTCATGGATCATCATGTCGCTATTCATCCTGGCCGGTGCCGTTATCCGCCAGTTTTTCGTACTGATGCACGCAGGTAAGACGCGCCCGGCTTATCCTGCAGTGGGAGTGGCGTTGATTTTCCTAGCTTTCTGGATGGCGGCGCCCGCAGACAGGATGGCCACCGCCAGTAGCAGTGTCAGTAGCGGTGCTGCACAAGCGAGCCAAACCACAGAGAAAGTATATGCGCTTATTGATAAGCACTGTGTCGCCTGCCACTCATGGGATCCGACGAGTCCGGGATTCTCGGCACCACCGGCGGGCATCATGCTTGATAACTTGGAGCAGATCCTGCGCTACAAGGACAAGATTCAGGAGGTTGTGTCCAGCCGCTATATGCCTTTGGGAAATACCACCAACGTGACGGAGGAAGAGCGCGACATTATCGCGGCTTGGAAGGACTGATACAGGGCGCTGCCGCCACTCATTATTGATCTCGGTCACTCTGTCATTTAATTTCGTATACAATAGAGAGAGGGTAATTCGTAACAACCAGCAGGATCGTGTATGAGTCAGCCAGTGTCAGAGCGCAAGTCGATCGGAAGAGAGGCAGGCTCACGAGCGCAGCGCCAGCGTAATACCGATAATGGAACAGAGCGCCATGATGCAATCTACCGTTCAATCAGTGATGCTGTTATTGAGCACCGCCTGAAACCTGGCGCGCGGTTGCGCGAGGATGCGCTCTCCGAGGTCTTTGGTGTCAGCCGTACCGGCATCCGCAAGATCTTGCAGCGGTTGGCCCTGGAGCAATTGGTCACACTGACCCCGCAGCGCGGCGCCAGCGTGACAAGGCCTACGGCTGATGAAGCTAAGGACGTTTTTGCAGCCCGGCAAATGGTCGAATGCGGCCTGATGGCGGAAGTGGCGAAGCGCATCACCGAGGATAACATCCGGGAGCTGCGTAATCTGGCACGGCAGGAGAGAGACGCGTTGCGATCCGGCGAACAGAGCACGGCCATTAAGATTTCCGCCGCTTTCCACGAACGACTGGCTCAACTCTCTGGCAACGACACTCTTGCTGAGTTTGTGGCGGGACTTTGTTCGCGATCCTCCCTGATACTCGCGGTTTACGGTAATTCGGGGCATTTAGGCTGCGAGACCCACGACCACGGCGAACTGATTCAACTTCTCGAACAAGGGGATGGCGGACAGGCGCGTGACTTTATGGATCGCCACCTCAAAGCTATCGAAGCTTCGCTTTTGATCGTCGAAGAAGCAGCTGAAGTACCCGATCTGTACCGCATCTTCGGTAGCTAAACGCCTGTTGCGGTTGCTGCACCAGAGCACTTCCTGAGTCATCGGCTTGGGGGCAAGTTCACGAAAACATGAGTGCCTTTCTTTCTACAGTGGCCATTTGGCCGGGCTGACCAGTCGCTCGGGCTGGCTTGGCTTGAGCGACTTGGCCCGCTGTCTGTTCAATTGTACACGTTAGTTTACTGTTCGTGCCGGGACTCCATAAGCACTTGGGGTTGCGCAGCGCCTGCCCGTATCGAAATCGCGGGGAGCATGTTTTGCGGGGCTTTCGTTTTTTGTAATTGCAGAATCCCCAAAGATTGTTGGAGGGCTATTGCAAAGTAAATGGATACATTATAGTTTATTATTGTGTACAAAACATGTAGCCCGATAGTAAGTGCCAAATATGCTTTCCGGGCAGCAAGGAAAGAAAGGATAAGGTGCAGTGACTTTAACTACGAATGATCATTACCCTCGCGATTTGATCGGCTACGGCCGCCAACCCCCCGAGGCTAACTGGCCGGGCCAGGCCCGGATCGCCGTACAGTTCGTTCTAAACTACGAGGAGGGAAGCGAGAACTGTGTGCTGCACGGCGACAGTCATTCCGAGCGTTTTCTTTCCGAGATCGTCGGTGCCGAGGCGTATGCCAATCGTCATATGAGTATGGAATCCATTTACGAGTATGGCTCCCGCGTCGGGGTCTGGCGGGTGCTCAAGGAATTCGAGAAACGTGGCTTGCCGCTGACGGTATTCGGCGTCGCCATGGCGCTGCAGCGTAATCCGGAAGTGGCTCATGCCTTCAAGGCCATGGGGCACGAAGTTGCCTGTCACGGCTGGCGCTGGATTCACTATCAGGATGTGCCAGAGAGTGTCGAACGAGAGCATTTGTGCCACGCGATCAAGGTTTTTCAGGACATCTACGGCGAGAATCCGCTGGGTTGGTACACCGGGCGCGACAGCCCAAACACCCGGCGTTTGTTGCTCGACCAGGGCGATTTCCTCTACGACAGCGATTACTACGGCGATGACCTGCCGTTCTGGAGCCGCGAGCGCGACAGCGCCGGTGAACAGCATGATCATCTGGTCGTGCCTTATACTCTGGATACCAATGACATGCGCTTCGCAACGCCCCAGGGGTTCAACACCGGTGAGGACTTCTTCACATACTTGCGGGATGCCTTCGACGTCCTCTACGCCGAAGGGCATGACACCCCGAAGATGCTTTCCGTGGGCTTGCATTGCCGATTGATCGGCCGTCCGGGCCGTTTTCGAGGCTTGCAGCGTTTCCTCGACCATATAGAACGTCATGATCGAGTCTGGGTGACTCGTCGGATTGATATTGCACGTCACTGGATTGAGCACCACCCGGACACCCAAGGACCAACAGCTTCTGATATCCAAGGACCAAAATAATGGCCAACAGTAATTCGACCCCAAAGACGTATTACGCGCCTAAGGGTGGGCATCCACCGCAGACACAGTTGTTGTCGGACCGCGCCGTCTTCACTGAGGCCTATGCGGTTATCCCTAAAGGTGTGATGCGCGACATCGTGACCAGCAACCTGCCGTTTTGGGAGAACACCCGCCTTTGGGTTTTGGCGCGCCCGCTGTCCGGCTTCGCTGAGACCTTTTCCCAATACATCATGGAAGTCTTACCGGGCGGCGGCAGTGATTGCCCGGAGCTGGACCCTGTGGCGGAAGGTGTTCTCTTTGTTGTGGAAGGCGAGCTCTCATTAACACTGCAGGGCGAGCAGCATTTCATGCGAGAGGGCGGTTATGCCTTCATTCCGGCAGGCAGCACTTGGAAGGTTCGCAACAATACCGCCGCCCCTGTTCGATTCCATTGGGTGCGCAAGGCCTATGAGCACATCGATGGCATCGACTCGCCCGCGGCGTTTGTCACCAACGAGAATGATATCGAACCGACCGAAATGCCCGATACCGAAGGCTGCTGGACGACGACGCGCTTCGTCGATCCCAAAGACATTCGCCACGACATGCACGTCAATATTGTCACCTTTCAGCCTGGCGGGGTGATTCCCTTCGCCGAAACCCATGTCATGGAACATGGGCTCTATGTTCTTCAAGGCAAGGCGGTCTATCTACTTAACAAGGACTGGGTAGAGGTTGAGGCCGGCGACTTCATGTGGCTCCGGGCCTTCTGCCCGCAGGCATGCTATGCCGGGGGGCCAGGACCTTTCCGCTACCTCCTTTACAAGGACGTGAATCGTCATATGAAGCTGGGTGGCTTCGGCCACCGATAACCAAGGCGAGGTAGCACCATGTTAGAACTCAAGGCGCAGCCGCTGACCCCGGAGGCGTTCGCAGCCTTCGGCGATGTCATTGACAGTCGCGTTGCGGACTCTTTTCCCATTAATGGGGGGCGGACCCGTCGTTACCATGATCTGGCCAGGGTCGAAACCCTTGGAGATGAGGCGAAGGCGCTGATCAGCATTTTCGTCAGCGAGCCCGTGGAACTACCGCTGGAACTCGACAGTCTTGAGCGCCATCCCCAAGGCAGCCAGGCCTTCATGCCGCTGCATGGCGAGCGCTTCCTGATTGTGGTGGCGCCACCGGCAGAGGCTGTTGCCCCTGCTGCGGTAAGGGCCTTTGTTACCGATGGTCGCCAGGGCGTGAACTATCACGCAGGCACCTGGCACGCTGTTCAGTCGGTACTTGAGTCTCAGGGAGAGTTTCTTGTGGTCGACCGTGGTGGTGCGGGTAGCAACTGTGACGAGCATCCCCTCAAAGTGCGAGTAACTCTATGATATTTAGCTTTTTTGGCTGAGAGATTATGGGGTAGCCAGTTCCGGAAATAGTGACGAGACCGTTGCCAACGACAAAAACAACATCTATCTGAGGACTTCGCATGACACTTATGACCGCAGCAGAAGCCGCTGTTCAGGTTATGTAGAAAGAAGGCATCGGCATGACGTTCGGAGTATCCGGTGCCGCCATTAATCCATTCTACGCCGCGATGTGCAAAGTCGGCGTCGTCGTCTATATGCTGGCTCGCCACGTGGAGGGGGCGTTCCACATGGCTGAGGGCTATACCCGAACCAAAGCAGGCAATATCGGGGTATGCATTGGCATCTCGGGGCCGGCGGGCACCGACATGATCACGGGACTGTATTCGGCCTTGGGGGGTTCTTTTCCGATTCTGTGCATCACCGGCCAGGCCCCGCGTGCCAAGCTGCACAAGGAAGACTTCCAGACCGTCGATATCAAGGCCATCGCCGGTCCCGTCACCAAATGGGCGACAACGGTTCTTGAGCCGGCTCAGGTACCGCGCGCTTTCCAGCACGCGTTCCAGTTAATGCGCAGTTCACGTCCCGGCCCGGTGCTGATCGATCTGTCGATTGACGTGCAGATGACCGAGATCGAATTCGACCCGGACACCTATGAGCCGTTGCCCGCGTAGGGGATGATCCGTCCCCGATCGCATCGGGCCCAACTCTGCCGGAAGCCACGACCCCGGCTGATGCGCTGGCGATTCTTGAACGTTATGCAATCGAAATTCCGGATTGCGTGCGGAGCCATCTGCACACTGATGATACGGCGCCGAAGCTGGGTTCTGCCGCCTTTGTTCGAGACATATCGTCTGTGTTAGCCAGGGCGGGGGATGCGTTAAACGCCGCTAGGGCCGAGGCGGAAACCGCTGGGTTAAATGTTCAACTGTTGGGCGATGACCTAGAGGAAGAAGCCTGCGAACTGGAGCGTGGCCACGCATTGCTGGCGATAGCCGCCCAAAACGAAATCAGTCGGCCGTTGCTCATTCTGTCTGGTGGCGAGACCAGTGTGATGGTGCGCGGTAGCGGTCGGGGAGGGCGTAATGTCGACTACCTGCTGGGACTGTTCTCAACCCTGGCTGGTGCACCCGGTATTCATGCCCTGGCAATTGACACCGATGGAATTGACCGCTCCGAAGACAATGCCGGCGCGTTGTTCGGTCCTGATGACTGGGCGCGCATGCAGATGCAAGGCTTCGATCCCTCAACGTATCTGGCGAACAATGATGCCTACAGCTTCTTCGCCGCGTTGGATGGCTTGATCGTCACAGGCCCCACCTGTACAAACGTCAATGATTTTCGTGCCATCCTGGTACAACCGAGGTCCGCATGAACCAGAAATTTAACCTTCCTATCCGAATTGTATACGATGATAAAGTGTATACAATGAGTGGCGGCAATGGGGTTGTGCCGTGCAAGCGATGCCCTATAGATCCGCATAGCGTCCGATCGAGGCAAAAGGTTCAGTGGGAGAAAACATAAGATGAGTAGCGTCTTGCAGCAGGAGGTTTTGACCAAATTCAAAGTGGGAGGGCGTGCTAGCGATCAGCAGATTGTCGACAAAGTTCGCAAGGCAGTGCTTACCCAGAGCCTGCCTCCGGGCACCCGGCTGCCGGAGGTGACTCTGGGTGAGATCTTCGGAGTCAGCCGCTCGGTGGTGCGCAAGGCACTTACCCGGTTGGATGCCGAATACGTGGTCACTCAGACGCCTAATCAGGTGGCGCGGGTGCGGGCTCCGAGCATCGAGGAAACACGCGAAACGTTCGCCGCTCGGCGTCTGGTGGAAGGTGAGGTTGTAGCCCTGCTCGCGGGCCACCTGAAAACCGCCCAGCTAGAGACCCTGGAGAAAGTTGTCGAGATGGAAAGGCAGGCCCATGCGAGCCGGGAGGAGCCCGTACGCATCGAGCACTCGCTTGCCCTTCATCACGCTCTGGCAGAGCTGTCTCCGAACAGGGTGTTGGGCAAGATGCTCACCGACTTGATCCTGCGAACGTCCATCGTCATCGCCCTTTACAAGCGAGATGGCCTCGCTTCGTGCTACTTGGAAGGCGACCACGCGAAATTGCTGGCGCACCTGCGTGCCGGTGAGTCCGAGGCAGCCCGCCGGTCCGTTGCCGACCACCTACAGGCGCTGGAAGGCTTGATGGATCTGGGAGCCCGGGATGCCCGCATCGACCTGATGTCGATTCTGGGGCGAACGGGCGCGGCATCACTTGGTAAATCAACGAATTAACAAGACGAGACACTTGTTTATCAACCTGCAACGGAAGGGCAAGCATTGAGCGAAATCATAGGTACTGAAACCCCAATGGCAGCGTATATTCGCGCACTGCCCAAAGCCGAATTGCACTTGCATATCGAGGGCTCGCTGGAGCCGGGGATGTTGCTGGCTCTGGCGGAGAAACATGGAATAGAGCTCCCCTACGATTCCGAGGCGGCGCTGCAGGAGGCGTATAGTTTTACCCAGTTGCAGGATTTTCTCGATATCTACTTCAAGGGCGCCGGCGTGCTTCTCGACGCCGACGACTTTTACCAACTCACCCGCGCTTATCTCGAACGCGTCCATGCCGATGGTGTCGTGCATTGTGAGATTTTCTTCGATCCGCAAACGCACACCGACCGCGGTGTGCCGTTCGCGACGGTGATGGATGGTATCAGTCGCGCTCTCAAGGACGGCGAACGCGACCTGGGCATCAGCTCAAGGCTGATTCTGAGTTTTCTTCGCCACCTCAGCGAAGCCGATGCCGAAAAGACGTTGGATGAGGCTCTGCCGTACCGCGGGGAGATCGCCGCCGTGGGCCTTGACTCATCCGAACACGGGCAGCCCCCGGAGAAATTCTCTCGTGTGTTCGCACGGGCTCGGTCTGAAGGGTTTCTGACCGTCGCACACGCCGGCGAGGAGGGACCTCCGGAGTACATCCGCCAGGCCCTTGATGATCTCAAGGTGGTGCGTATCGATCACGGTGTGCGCTGTGAAGAAGATTTGGACCTGTGCCGCCGTTTGGCATCGGAAAAAATTCCGCTTACCGTCTGTCCGCTTTCCAACACCAAACTCGCGGTCTTTGACAGGATGGAGTCTCATAATCTGAAGCGCCTGATGGACATGGGGCTGGTGATCACCATCAACTCCGATGACCCAGCCTATTTCGGAGGGTACGTGGGCGCCAATTACCGTGCCGTGGCTGAGGCGTTGTCACTGGATTATGACGACATCCGTGCGCTGGCCCGAAACTCTATTACCGCCTCGTTTCTCCCGGAGGACCAAAAGAAGGCGTGGCTAGAGTGCATCGACGCTGTTGCGCGACCGGATTGATTCACGGTCTCCTCGAAACCGCACGACGAAAGGGCGGGCGGCAGTAACCACCGTCTGCTTGCCGGCGCGCGGCGAAACCCATTCCCAAACGTTGGCGATTAGCTCCCTGGGTGGCCGCCTAGGCGGTTTTAACGTAAAAAAGTATAACGCTTGCATTTTAAGTCTTTTAAAATAGATGGTTAATGAATTTTTTTTGGAAGATTTCGTCAGAATCGTTGCCGATCCTCTATATATCCGTTGCAAGGAGTTCGAGTTCGACCGCACTCATTAGCTCGGGGTCAGATGCCTTTTTGAATCAACACGATAGGCAGAATTCTGGCAATCAGGGGTCATCGATTCTGGGTTCCGATCACTGACTCTGGAAATTCAGAAAAATGATCGGATAAAACCAGAATGGCTGATCGGAATGATTCAGAACGGGTGATCGGAATGGGTCAGAATATGCACCTCACCGGGCGATTGCTGTAAGCCTCCTGACGCAAGGCACATGGCCTATCCGCATCAGTAGCCTTTGAATGTACTCATTTTTGAGCGACAAGGCCGTTGTCAGAGTCGAACTGCATGAGCTTAAGGTGGTCGACAAACCATTTGAACCCCCTACCCGGGTTAGCGCGAGGCCAGGCAGACGAGATCTCGACGGGAGGGCGTGGCACATCCAGTGTCAGAAGTATAAGATGCCCTTCTGCCAGCTCCCGTGTAATCCGGTGCCGCGGCAGATATCCGACACCAAGCCCTTTGCACTGCGCCTCTACCTTATGCTCGATCGTAGGCACGATAATGCGGCTGCGACCGTCCAGCAGACCGGATGAGCGGACAAGCAAATGCATTGAACTGTCAGCCACTATTACCGTCGGGTAGTCATGTATTGCACTCGCCGGCAGGGGCGTTGGTAGCTTAGCCAAAGGATGATCGGTCGAAACGACAAACTCAAATACTACTTTCTCCAGGGGGTGAAAGGCCGAATTCCTGAGTGGGAGGTTCACCTTCCACTCCAGTTTATTGATAGGTAAGCGCCAATAAATCGGCACCTACATCTCGGCTCGCCGATTGCACACACTGACTTCCTCACCTATTCCATGAGGACTCAGCATGACCCCAACCGAACGAGCACACGTCTGGCAGCAGCATATTGCTGACTGGGAAGTCTCCGGCGTGTCCGGCAGCGCTTACTGCAAGCAGCAGTCATTGGTTTACCATCAATTCGTTTACCGGCGCCGGAAGCTGGCTCCGACTGAAGACTGTCTGCAGCAGGAGCAAGCGGCCACCGGGTTCACTCGGGTCGTTTCTGCTCCTGGCTTGCGTAAACCGCTGAAGGTTGCCACCCATCGGAGAGACGCGACGCGGGGGTTTCATTGTTACTCCGAAGCTGTGGTGCCCGTCAACTTTGCTTGTCGTTTTCGCATGGATTCACCCCTGAGATTGATCTTGTAGGCGTTGTGAACCAGCCGATCCAGAATAGCATCCGCCAGAGTGGCGTCACCGATAGCGTCGTGCCATTCCTCGATAGGGAGTTGGCTGGTGGCGATGGTGGAGCGACGGCCGTAACGGTCTTCCAGCACTTCCAGCAAGTCTCTTCGGTTCTCTGCACTCAGTTTCATAAGCCCCCAGTCATCCAGGATCAGCACATCCACTTTGGCGAGGTTGGCCAAGAGCTTGGGATACTGACCATCTCCTTTGGTGATGGTCAGTTCTCGTAGCAGCCGAGTCAGGCGAACGTACTGTGCGGTGTAGCCTCCCCGACAGGCCTTATGTGCCAGGGCACAGGCCAGCCAGGTTTTGCCAACACCGGTGGGGCCGGTGATGAGCACATTCAGGTGTTCCTTCACCCACTGGCAGCTTGCCAGGGATTGGATCAGCCCCTTATCCAGACCCCGTGAGTTCCGGTAATCCAGGTCTTCGAGAACGGCGGTGTGTCGCAGTCCAGCCCGGCGCAGCCGGCTGGTCAGGCGTCGGTTATCTCGTTCGGTCATCTCCCGATCGACCAGCAGTCCAAGGCGCTCCTCGAAGCTCAGTTCCGTGATGTCAGGCGTGGCCGACTGATCAGCCAGTGCGGACGCCATGCCGGTCAATTTGAGGGCATGGAGTTTGTCCAGAGTCGGATGTGTCAGCATGTCAGGTTCCCTCAGTGGTAGTAGGCCGGGCCGCGGATGTTGTCATGGGTATCGGGTAAGGCCAGGTCCTGTTGCTCTTCCAGGGGCTGCTGGTCCAGGCGATGCTTGAGGATGGATTCGATGCTTTTGTAACGACAGCTACCCAGCATCAGGGCCCGCCGGCAGGCGGCTTCCAGTCGTGCTTCGCCGTAACTCTTGCCCAGCCGGAGAATGCCCAGGCAGGAGCGGTAGGCCTGCTGTGGGTGTTTGCGGGCACCCAGGGCGGTACGGATGAGTTTCTCTGTGGCGGGACCCGTCTTGGCCGCCCAGGTTCTCAGCCGTTCCGGCGACCACTCACCCGCCTGCCGATGGGATTCGGGCATATGGGCAGCGATGGTGGTATGCCGTCCCTTTTGGTCCGAGCGGCGGTGGCTGGCGATCCGGTTGCCCCGGTAAAAACACTCGATGATGTTGTGGGTGATTCGGACCTCCACTTCCTTCTTGATGAGGGTGTAGGGCACCGAGTAGTAGTGCCCGTCAACGGCTATGTGGTAGTCGATATTCACTCGGGCCTTCTTCCATTCCGCGTAGACATAACGCTCAGCTGGCAGGGGTTGTAGGGCGGGTTTGTCCAACTGTTCGAAGTGGTCGCGCCGACAGCCGGGCAGCTTTCGGAAGGGGCGGCGATTGAGCTTTTCCAGCAGCTCACGGAGGGTGGCATTGAGTTGCCCGAGCGAGAAGTGCTGACGGTGGCGCAGCGCCGCCAGGATCCAGCGTTCGACGATCAACACACCGCCTTCCACCTTGGCTTTGTCACGGGGCTTTCGAACCCTCGTAGGGACCACGGCTACGCCGTAATGGGCGGCCATGTCCTGGTAGGTCGGGTTGAGGTCTGGCTCGTAGCGGTGAGCTTTTGTTACACCGGACTTCAAGTTATCCGGAACCACCAGTTCAGGCACTCCCATGAGGAATTCGAAGGTTCGGATGTGGGAGCCCATCCAGTCTGGCAGCTTCTGGCTCCAGGTGGCTTCGGCGTAGGTGTAATTGGAAGCGCCCATAACCGCCACAAAGATCTGCGCCTCGTGGACCTCTCCGGTGGTGCGGTCAATGACGGGCACGGTCTGGCCGGCATAATCCACAAAGAGCTTCTCCCCGGCCCGGTGATTCTGGCGCATCACCAGATCCAGCTTGCCCTGCCAGGCCCGGTAGTGCTCGCAGAACCAGCTGTACTGATACCCCTCTGGGTTTGCCTCCCGGTACTCCTGCCAGAGCAGGAACAGAGTGACGTATTTACCCTTCAGTTCCTCGTGGATCTGATGCCAGTCCGGTAGGCCTCGAACCTCGGCCGGCAAGTCTGGAGGGGGCGGGAACAACCGTTGCTCCAGGTGAGCTTCATCCAGATTCTCCGGCAATGGCCAGTTCAGACCGGCTTCGGCTAAACGCCGAAGGTACTCGCTGACCGTTGGGCGGCTGACGCCGCAGGCCGCCGCAATCTGTCGGTTGCTCAGCCCTCGCTCCCATTTGAGGCGGAGGACTTCTTTGATCTTACGCATGGACAACCTCTTTGCTGGCACCTGGTCTTCTCCGGATGAAAAGACTCAGAGTACCGTTAAGTTATCCCGCGTCGGACGGTTTGATGGGGTGAGTCAGGCAACCTGCCGGGGTGGCAGCTTTGCCGTGGAATCAGTGGCAGCTTTCGCGTGGAATGGGTGGCAGGCTTCGTCTGGAATCAGTGGCAACCTTGGTCTGGAATACGCATGAACCACTCCCGCACGAACTAGAGCCTCTAGAACGGCTCCGGGGGGCAGTCAAACGTTACGACCGACCAACCGACCCCATCTCTCCTTGCTTATTTTAGGGGCTTAGACGTCAATACTGGCGCGAAGACTGTGTTCCATGTCATTTAGGATGATATGCAGGATAGATAGAATTAGCTTCTGCTCGATGCCCCAGTTCTTTTTGGCCTCAGCCGGATCTGGCGACTTTTCAACCAATTTCCCATGTTCCTCACAAATCCTTTTATAAAGGTTGTGGGCAGTTGGAAGGATTGTGTCAAGTTGACGGGTAATTTCCCGCGACACTGTACCCTTCGCCAACCCCAGTGCCATACCGGCCTTTACCAGATCTTTGAAAGTGACTGCGCCAAAGCTTTTGGAGCCGTCACTGATTTGAAGCGCCAGTTCTGATGACGGCCATCGTGCGTTTTGTGATGCAAGGGCTTTCGTCTCGTAAACAGCTGTCGCCAAAAGATCATAAGCGGGGGCCACACGAATGCCCTTCGGATCAACAATGAACGATATGTTTTTCAGATGATTGTCACCGTTGCCCGTCAGAACATTAAAAATCAACCAACGGAATAATTCCAAACGGGCAACAGCTTTGCCTCGGCATTTCAAAATGGCTTTATTGAGGGACTCCGTGTTTGCGCCGGAGTATTTGAAGGCCCTGCCTCTGTTTAGGAGCTGGCAAGTGTCGATCACGTGAATGCGATGAACCACACCCGCCGCATCGGACCACCGATCAAACCGCTCAATGATGTACACAGGTTCGGGCACATAACGCATGCTGACATCAGGGACATTCAGCTTCATTTCCCGAGCAAGCCGCATAATAAAATACTCATTCATTACTGAGGCTGGATAGTCTGGCCCCGGATGATTGGGCTTCAGAATATGTGTGGACGGCGTGCCCGCTTCCGGCTCATAGATTTCCTCTCCGCCCAGAACGATCAGCATCTTATGTTGAGCTCCGGCCAGTGACATCCGCTTTGGAGAGTCTTTTTGTAGAGAAGATCTGGGAAGGTTCCTGATTCGTTGACTCAGCTGTTCGTTGGTCAGTCTTCTCCGCCCAGTTGGAAGATCTAACGAATATCCGTGTTCGAGTAAAACCAGAGCGCCGGCAGACTCGGCGCCGTAGTATTCCAAAAGACCAAAGGAATCTTCCCACTTCAGCCCGGCTTCTTTTGCAACGACCTGGCGTAAAGCCTCTTCTGGCAGAAGATTGTCAAAGTACCACTGGACGGGGCGCGTTGATGAGCCATCTTTGATGGTTTTTTCATCTCGAGATAGTGCTGGAGACAGATCGAACCCATCCACGAATGACAACCAGTCGTCAGCGTATGAAAATTCCCAGATGTTTTCTTGCTCAGACAGGACGCCTACCGTTGTTCCGTTGTGATAAATCACCAGACTTCTCATGTTTTATGGCCCGATGAGATTGGGCTTGAATCCTTAGCTTTTTGTTTTCTTTCGCGAGGTGGGAGTGGCTTCATTCCCGTTGCTTTCAGTTGTTCGTATTGCGGCAAAGCCGACTCGGGTATGTCGAACGTCACGCAGATTCCCAATTCGTCGAGCAAACGCAAAAAACGACCGAATTCGATGGTCTCCTTACCTCGCTCAGCATCACGCACGAAGACGTGACCGACACCGGCACTTCCTGCCAGGTCATCTTGCCTCAGGGACTGGCTTTTTCGCACTGCCCGGACAAGCATCCCAGCCTGCTTAACGCTAGACACGGTTATTTTCATCACAAAACCTATATTCGATGCGTATGCATAGAATATAGCGCAGCCTGGCAACTTAAGCCAAAAATTCGATGGGTTCCATTCGTTTTAGGCAACAAACAAACCAAAATATACAAAATCGATTTGACCGATTCGATTCCGACACTTGAATTCGATGGCCAGCAGCGCGAGCGCAGTTGGCACCCCTTATCAGGCATGAACATGCGCATCCGGCGCGGATTGAGGGCGGTTTTGGTCTTAAGAATTTTCATGGTTGTGGGTTCCGTGTGACCCGATAGGTCGGTGGTTAGACGCTCAAAAGACTGACGCGTCAAGCTGCAACGACCGCCCAATTCGGCAAGAAATACGGCCCTGATATGGACTTTTCAGCGACATTTATCATGAATTGCTTGTAACTCCTGCTCAAATCGTTACCGTTAGTGTAGGTAGTAACTGAGATTTCAACGCTTATCTTTTCCCGTTAACACGCACCAACAGCGCGTATTCACCTCTCGGGAGGTCTTCCAGACCTCCTCAGCAGCCCCAGCGCCGCGTCTGTTCAAATCCAAAATGGAGTACCAACCATGCGAAAATTAACGCCCGTGGCGCTTTTGTGCGCCCTGTCTGCACCCTCGCTCGCTGCCGCCGAATGCGGTGAAGTATCCATCACCAAAATGAACTGGGCCTCGAGTACCGTCGTAACACGCGTCGCCGAATTCATTATGGAACAGGGTTACGGCTGTGACGTATCGGTGATTCCTTCTGACACAGTTCCTGCCGTCACATCGGTCGCCGAAAACGGCAAACCGGATATTGTAACCGAGCTGTGGCTGAACGCTGTCAGCGAGGCGCTCCTGCAACTGGAAGAGCAAGGCAAGATCAAACGCGTGGCCGAAGTACTGGACCCGGGTGGTATCGAAGGCTGGTGGATTCCTACGTATCTGGCCGAAAAACACCCGGAATTGAAAACCATTGAAGGCATTATGGCGAATCCGGAACTGGTAGACAGCCGCTTTAACAACTGCCCGAGCGGTTGGGGCTGCCGTATCCAAAGTGACAACCTGGTCCGCGCTCTGGATCTGAAAGCCTCAGGTATCGAGGTATTCGACCACGGTTCTGGTGAAACCCTGGCGACCTCCATGGCATCCGCTGTCCAAAGCGAAGAGTCCTGGTTCGGTTACTACTGGGGTCCGACTGTGCCACTTGGCAAGTACGACATGACGCGTGTAAGTCTGGGTGAGTACAAGGCAGACGTTCATACCCGTAATCAGACCCAGGAGGTCGACAACCCCGGCGTTTCCGATTTCCCTGCGGCCACTATCCTGACCGTGGTCACCACCAGCTTCGGCGAGCGCGAGCCGGAAATAGTTGAGATGCTGAGCAAGATGACCTTCAAGACCAGCACCATGAGTGCTCTGCTGGCCTGGATGGATGAGAATGACGCCTCCGCCGAAGAAGCTGCGGTTTACTTTCTGAGCAACAACAGCGACGAGTGGTCCAGCTGGCTGAATGACGCAGCCACCAAGCGACTGGCCAACGTTCTTTAATTCCGACGAAGGTGACACAGAGGACTTTATAGAAGACCGAGACCAACCACCATCAGCTTAGGCCAAAGGGCGAGAGCCACGCAGCTACCAGCCTTGCCCTAACCTTATCTAACAAGTTTGGTTCCCACAGAACGCTCTGGATTGTGACATTCGCTTGCGCTTTATTGACCTATGGCGGTGTTGTGGTGTTCGTTGTGATTTTTGCTATTTATCCGTTGGGTCTGCGGCTATTAAGAGAAGCAAATATACCTAAGCGCCTTCTACTGGGCGCAATTGCTCTGGGCAGTGGAACTTTCATCCTGACGGCCTTGCCTGGTACACCCTCGGTTCAGAACGTGATCTTGTCGGCTGCTCTGGGTACGGACTTTTTTGCGGGCGCACACTATGGTTTGATGGCCGCTGTCTATCATCCCTCTGGCTATCGTTCTGGTGGCTATGCTCACGATAACCAAACTGACTCACCGAGAGGCCTATAAAGACATAGGCGTGATTACCGTGGTTATTCCAGTTCTGGCAGCAGGTTTTATTACGATGGTTGCTGCTATATAACAACATCAATTGCTGGAGGCACGGGGTAGTCCGCTTACGTCTTTCAAAACTTCCTTATGCTTTTGGTGTGTGAATCGCGCCTAAAGCCCCATGCAGTTAGCGTAGTAAGTCGTGGTTGCAGGCCAATCCGAGAAAATCCCGATGACACCCACATCCTGAGCCAGCACATCAATCACTGTGAAGGTGTCGCCATCATTGTTAATGGCATCGGTGATGCTCTGATGGTACCAGCCACCGCCGTTATTGAGCGGCCCGCTGCGTTCCACTGTCCAGGCAATCAGGTCAAGACCTGCAGCTTTGGCGTTGATCGCGTACTCGGACGGTACAATCTTTTGTTTGTCGTCCAGAGTCAGCATTTTCCAGAGCGCGGGTGCCAGAATGGGAACCCCTTGCTGGACCAGATTTTCCATGTACACCATGGAGACGTTATTCGGCTCGTTCGGTTTCTCATCCAAAAATACGGCCTGGCGACCAAACTCGGGCATTTGATTGACCCAGAAGATAACGTCATCCAGCAGGAAGGACTGTGGCCATACATCCTCAGGGCTGACCCCCGCCTCGATGTATTCATTGATCATCTGGCGGGCATAGTCTTGTTGCGAATAGCCCCCGCTATAAGGCATATCCACTACCGGTGTTTTCAGTTCGGGAGTGAACTTGACGCCGAGCTCCTTGAACAATTCGATACTTTCGCGATGACTCAACAGAGTGCCTCGAGTTGAATACAGGTCCGTACGCCAATCGGCGGTACCGCCAAGGTACGCCTCGGGCGTGGTGGCTTCAGGGTCAAAGGCATCCATTTTCCCCCTGAGTGATTTAAACTCAGCCAGTGTAATGTCGCTGGTGCGACATTCAGCCTGGGCCGGTCTGTCGGTGGCCGGATCGGCGGGCACAAAGGGCTGGGTGCATTTGGCGTTTAGCTCCGGCACGGCCACGATGTTGGTGGTGGTGTGCAAATCATTCTGGGCATGACGACAGACCAATTCCCGGTCTTTGGTAAATGCGACGTCACACTCGACAATTCCGGCCCCCATTCTGGCGGCTGCTACATAGGATTGGCGGGTATGTTCAGGAAATTGCAGGGGCGCGCCGCGATGGGCAATAGAGAAATCCGACGGTGCCGACAGCTTCGAAGCACACGCTTGCAGCGTGTTTTTCAGTTCGCCGGCATCCATATCGTTGATCAGAAAGTAAGGCCGGGGGCCAAGCTGAACCAACGTTTGGCCGCTTTCGACGGGTGCCGCTTGATTGGTATTAGCGTTGATGCCGGTGGTGGTGCAGCCGGATAACACCGCCAGCGAGCCGATGATCAGGGGCAAGGTAAACGCGAGTTTCATGACAAGGTCCTTTTGTTGTTTCGTTGTATAGCATCCAGGTCTTTCCTTATCTGGAGTTAGTGTAGTGGCCATCAACCTGGGTCACAAGGTGCAGTGGTTCAAGACCCTGGAGGTTAAAGAAGCCGGGCCTAATGCCATGGCAGTCAGCCGGATCTGGAGCGCTTTTGGTTCGAAGCCCCAGGCACCATCTTGGTCATGAGTTTCTGGTCTTTTGAGTGACAGGGCGATCTTTTGTTACGAGACATCAGCACCCAAGACGTGCTAATTTCTCAATCGTTGCTTCTACGTACTCATTAATGGCAAATAGAAGCCGAGGATTTAACACCTCCTTTTTCGTCAATCATAAATATAAGTCCAATAGGGCGGAGGAAACGTTCATGCGAATTTTAAAATATGCAGTTGCGGTATCTATGCTGGCTGTTGCGCTCCCCTTGAGCGCACAACAACTCTCGATCGCTACCGGCGGCACCGGGGGCGTTTACTATCCTATCGGCGGTGGCTTCGCCGAAATGATCAATAATCATATTGAAGGCGCCAAGGCGACTGCTGAAGTAACCGGCGCCTCGGTTGAAAATATGGGTCTGATCATGCGCGGCGATGCGGATCTTGCGCTTGCACTGGCAGACACGGTCTATCAAGCGTATACCGGCACTGATAATTTTGAAGACCGCCAGATCAAAAATATTCGCGCTCTGGCCTCGGTTTACCCCAATGCCGTGCAGCTGGTGACTCTGGCGGAATCGGATATTAAGTCTATTGTGGATCTGAAAGGTAAGAGGGTGTCAGTGGGCGCACCGGGCAGCGGTACAGAGCTCAACGTGCGGGCATTATTGGAAGCTAATGGCATTAGCTACAGCGATTTCGAGCCGCAGCGTCTGAATTTCAATGAAACTGCTGATGCGATTCGTGATGGCGATATCGACGCCGGTTTCTGGAGTGTAGGCCCACCGACCAGTTCAATTCTCAACCTTGCCGCAACACGTGATATCCGCCTGATTAGCCTCTCCAGTGAAGAAGTCGCCAATGCACAGAAAGAAGTAGCGGTTTTTGCTCCGTTTGAGCTGGCAGCAGGCATGTATGACGGTATGGATGAAGCAGTTCAGACCATCGGCATTCCCAATGTGCTCGTTGTTAATGCTGATATGGACGAAGAGTTAGCCTATAAGCTGACGCGATTGCTGTTTGAAAATACGGATGAGCTGATTGCCGTTCACCCCGCGGCGAACGACACCACCGTGAAGTTCACTATGGACTCCACGCCGGTGCCTCTGCACCCGGGTGCGCTTCGTTACTTCGAAGAAGTTGGCGCTGTTATCCCGGATCGTCTGCGCCCTTAACTGTGAAGGGTTAACTAGCTATGGAAAGGCAATGCGGCACTGTTCTGTCACGCTTTGCGTTCGCCAAGCGTTTGCAGACTGCTCTGCTGCTGATGTGTTTGCCGCTCGCCGGAGCCGGGGCATCTCCCGCTCCGGCGATTTCGTCTGACCGCCTTCAAGTTGTTACTGAGCAAGGCAAAATGCTGGTCGATATCGCTGTTCTACCGGGAATGCGCTGGTGCATTGAGTGGAACCACTCGGTGAAAAAATTTGCCGTGCTGGACTGTTATCGAAACGTTGCCGGTGTGATGCAATTAGAACGAAGTCATCAGCCCGATTTTGCGGCGGGTTTAGGCCATACGGTAGGGCGAGGTGAGCAAGTCTCTGACGGAGAAGGCGGCTACTGGATCAATGAAATTGACGAACCAGTGGTCAATAATCGATACGTTTTGCGTGTGGGCGCTGATGCGGTAAATCACCGCGTGGTATGGCTGGTAGGCGATCACCGTCGGGAAGTGAGTCTGAGCGACCATGCTTCGGGACAACGCGTTACTGTTCAACTTATCAAACCCGCACCGCCCAGCGTGAATTATAAGTAAGCCAGACAACGTCTGACGAGGACTTCATGAACGAATCCAAGCAACCGCCGATCACAATGCCGAGGGGGAATGTGATTCAACCCCGCACGGTGTTGTGGGCCATCACCATTGTGGCGGTGGGTCTTTCCCTGTTTCAACTCTATTCCGCGGGTATTCAGCCTTTAGGGCTTTTTTATCAGCGCAGCATTCACCTGGCGCTCATCATGGTGCTGGCGTTTTTAATGTTTCCAGCCTTCGGTCCAACCCGTAAACGCGGGGTAATGGGATGGGGCCTGGACGTGATATTTTTAGCCGGTGCAGTGCTGACGGGCGGCTATTTAGTACTCAATTTGGACGAGATTTTCAGCCGTGCGGGTTTTTGGAATAGCACCGATATTCTGGTCGGCTGTATCGCCACAGTGACCGTTTTAGAAGCCAGTCGCCGTGCAGTGGGTTTTGGTATGACCGTGATTGGCCTGTTGGCAATTGTGTACGCGTTTGCCGGCCCGCGAGGCGAGCTGCCGTGGTTGGGCGAATGGATGCCGGGTATTTTGGAACACCGGGGCTATAACATTGATCGTGTTGCCGGCCAGCTCTATCTTGGGCAAGAGGGAATTTTTGGCTTGCCGCTGGGCGTGGCGGCAACCTATATCTTTATTTTTGTACTGTTCGGAGCCTTCCTGGAATGCACCGGTGCCGGTAAATTCTTTATTGATATGGCCTATGCAGCCACCGGTCGCCAGCGCGGCGGGCCCGCCAAGGCAGCGGTGCTGGCTTCGGCTGGCATGGGGTCTATTTCCGGTAGCGCCATTGCCAACGTGGTCACCACGGGCGCCTTTACCATTCCGTTAATGAAGAAGCTGGGTTATTCGGCCAAACAGGCGGGCGGTATCGAAGCCGCAGCCTCTACTGGCGGGCAGATTATGCCACCGTTGATGGGTGCAGGTGCCTTTTTGATTGCTGAGTACACCAATACGCCGTACTTGGAGATCGTTAAGGTCAGTATCCTGCCCGCGATTATGTATTTCGCTACGGTTTATCTGTTTGTGCACATCATTGCCCTCAAGCAGGGTATGCAGGGGCTGCCCAAAGAAGAACTGCCGCAAATGCGTCAGGTAATGAAAGATGGCTGGCACTTCCTGCTTCCGTTAGCCATGCTGGTTTGGCTGCTGGCGATGAGTATGTCGCCGATGCGGGTGGGTTTCTACGCGGTGGTGACAATAGCGGCGGTAGCCGTGTTGCGCTACTCAGTGTGGTTTTTTGTCCTGGCGCCCCGGCAGGGGCAACCGGTGACTGTTACAGCCGTCAAAGATATTATGCGTGCCGGCCTGGCCAAGCTTGTAGAAGGCTTGGAGCTAGGTGCGCGCAATGCGGTGGCGGTGTCTATGGCGTGCGCGGTCGCTGGGATTATCGTCGGGGTGGTGGGTTTGACCGGCTTAGGTCTGAAATTCTCCGCCATGATGCTGGCCTTCTCTGGCGGTAACCTTGTCTTAGCGTTGGTGATGGTGTTGTTGGCCAGCCTGGTTCTTGGTATGGGGCTGCCTGTTACCGCCAGCTATATCGTATTGATTGTGCTTGTTGGGCCTGCATTGACGGCTGAGTTTGGTGTGCCGCTTCTGGTCGCGCACTTGGTGGTGTTCTGGTACTCCCAAGACTCCAACGTAACGCCGCCAATAGCCTTGGCAGGATTTGCCGGGGCGGCCATTGCGGGCAGTAAACCGATGGAAACGAGCTTCCAGGCGTGGAAGTTTGCCAAAGGGCTCTACTTGATTCCGCTGTTTATGGTCTTTAATCCAGAAATCATCATGGGCGGTCCCGTGCTTTTGGTGGCTTGGAACGCAGTCATTGCCATTCTGGCATTAGGGGCCTTTGCTGCAGCCTTGGAAGGGTATTTGTTTACCAGAATGTCGTGGCTGCCTCGCCTGGCTATTACTGCGGCAATTTTTGGCGTGTTTTACCCCAATCTGATGACTGAAATTGCCGGTATGGTGGTGATGATGTTTGTCATTTCTGCTAACTGGCTGGCGAGCAAGCGCGAAGCAACCGCAACAGCAGTAAGTGGTTAATCGCTACTAGGCGATGAGTGTGTAAGATAGATTTATGGCTTGAAAAGCCCAGACCCGCAATTTACCGGTCTGGGCTTTTGTGTTTTCTGCCGGAAATTTCTTTTTGGTTGCGAGCGAAGCGTTCTCTGTACTGGCTCGGTGTCAGCCCGGTTTTTTTCTGGAACATTCGGCGAAACGCACTTATATCCTCGTAGCCAACTTGCCAAGCTATCCGCTCGATGGTTGTTGCGGTGTTTTCCAGTTTTTCCCGTGCTTTATGAACCCGTTGTTGCTGCAGGTATTCCGCCGGTCGTAGCTGTGTGGCTTTTATAAAACGACGGATGAACGTTCGCTCCGTAAGCGCGGCCATCGCCGCCATCTGCGCAATATTTAATGGCTGGTCATAGGCCCGGTGAATATGGTGCTGCACGTGAAGGATCGCCCGGTCGTTGTGGTCCAGCACGGGTATGAAACTGCGGTAGTAGCTTTGCTGGCGCGCACCGGTATCGACCAGTAAAAATCGGCCCAATGCCTGCACCACCGTTGGCGTCACATAGCGCCCGATCAGGTGCAGCCCAAGGTCCATCCAGGACATTACCCCGCCGGCGGTTACCAGGTCTGGATCTGTTATAAGCAATGCATCGGTGTCCAGCTCGATGGTTGGATATGCACAGCGGAAAGCGCTTTCCAACTGCCAGTGCGTGGTGGCGCGACGCCCCTCCAGCAGGCCTGCTTGCGCCAGAAAAAAAGCACCCGCGCAGGCCGAGCTGATGACTACACCCTGTTTGTGCCAAGTAGCTAATTGGGCGCCGATGATGGGTTGCGGATCAAGATAAGCTTGGCCGTCGAGTATTGGCGGAACAATGACCAGGGCAGGGGGCACGGCCCCGGGATCCATCGAAATAACCTGTTCCTCATCCAACTGCCAACGGCTGACGCTGAAGGTAATGTCAGGGGTGCTTTGAAATTCACCAAGAATGCGATTGGCACTTTGAAACAGGTCTATCAGCCCGTAAACGGCTGAAAGTGCGGTGCCAGGCACAACCAGAATTGCAACATTGACGGTTTGCAACATGTCAGTTTTTGCCTTTTTATTGTCAGTATTGCCACCCGCGTAGGATAACAGAGCACGTTAGTATAAGCAGTATCAATTTAACTGGAGAGACACATGACCAAGACCGCCCTGATTATCGTCGATATGCAGAATGACTACTTTCCTGATGGCAAGTGGACGCTGAACGGCGTTGAAACTGCTGCCAAAAACGTTGAAAAGGTGCTCGCTGATTTCCGCGAGCGCCAGCAACCCGTGATTCACGTTCGCCATGAATTTGCCTCCAGCGACGCTCCGTTCTTTGTGCCGGGCACTGACGGCGCCAACATTCGCGCCAGCCTGGCACCGGCAAACGGTGAGTTCCAGGTTCTGAAGCACGAAGTAAACAGCTTCAAAGGCACCGAGCTGCAAGCTCTGCTGCAGCGCGAGCAGATTACCCATTTGGTGATTGTGGGTGCGATGAGTCACATTTGCATCGACGCCATCACCCGTGCTGCCGGCGACTTGGGCTACGCCAACGTTGTTTTGCACGACGCATGTGCAACGCTAGACGCCGAGTTCAATGGCGTTAAAGTGCCGGCGGCGCATGTGCACGCAGCGTTTATGGCCGGCTTGGCATTTGCTTACGCTGAGGTTATTGCCACAGATGCTTTTTTGACACGGGCATAATGTGAGCTGTATCCGTGGCCCATCACAAGGCTGTGACGTTTCTTCATAGCGTTCAGGCCTTCCCGGCCTGTTAAGGATTGCCAGCGTCGGTGGCCAGTATGTGGGCCTGACGCTGGCTTTTTTTATTCTGCAGGCGTTTGTCTACGCACTGTTCTTCGTCGTTGAGTATCACTACGCATTCCAGGCACTGAATGCATTCGTCGTAATCAATTCTTCCGTCTTTGCGAATGGCGTTAATGCCGCAGGCGTTCTTGCAATGCTGGCAAGGGGTGCCGCACAACTCCACCCGGTCCAGCCAGCTGAAAAGCCTTAGCCGGCCGATGATCGCCAATCCGGCGCCCAACGGGCACAGGTAGCGGCAATAGAATTTGTTGATAAACATCCCGATCACCAGCAGCCCGACGGCGTAAACCACAAACGGCCAATGACGTACAAAAAGCAAGGTGATGCTGGTTTTGAAGGGTTCCACTTCGACCAGCTTTTCCGCCAGCGTAAGAGAGTAAAAAGCCGTGCCCAGCAAGCCGATCAGAATAGGGTACTTGATCAAAATCAGGCGACGATGCCATTGCTCTGGCACTTTGATCTGGCGCAGGCGAAGCTTTTCGCCCAGCCAGGCGGCCATCTCCTGAAGTGCACCAAACGGACACAGCCACCCACAGAACAGGCCGCGGCCCCAAATGAACAGGCTGATAAAGGTATACACCCATAGAATGAAAATAATGGGATCGAGTAGAAACACATTGAGAGAAAAACCATCCCAGATCGCCAGGAAAAGCGTGTAGATATTAACCACCGACAGCTGGCCCTGAGCGAAAAAGCCAATGTAAAACAGGGTAAAAAACAGAAACCCCCAGCGAAACCGATGTACTAGTTTTGGCTGTCGGCTTAATGTTTTTTGACGAGAGAAAAAAACAGTCAATACTGTGAGTGCCGTTAACAAAATGGCGATTTGCCACCAGCGCTGCTTCCACAGGCCAATCCATATAGGCTCGCGTTCATCCATAAACGACGGAGCGGGTTCTACCGTTTCAAACAAATCCGCGTTGAAGCGAACAGGCACGTCCATAATGATGCTATCTCGCACCAGATGGTTACGGGCAAGTTCGATGTGAAAATTCAACGTGACATCGGCACCGGGACTAAAGCCAGCGCTTCCGCCTATGCGGAAGAAATTGTGGGCTGCCAGATCGGGCATGCCGGCGGCCTGCAACTCCAGGCCCTGGCCGGATAGGTTCAAGTCGCGCACTTCCACGGCCAGCCCATTCTGACTCAGGCTAAGCCGCTCTGGATTGCTGCCGGGTATAAAGCTTTCGGATACGTGGGGAAAGGCTCCGCCGGACAGCACCAGCATTACTTGCGCGCCCGGGGCTATATAAGCCATTAGCTTTTGATAGCCTTGGTCTCCCAACAGGTTGCGGCCTACCATAGGGGCGTTGATATAGCCGAAGAACAGTTCGGTGAAGGGGCTGTTGTCAGTCCCTTCAAAACCCTGGGGATAGTCCGTAAGTGGGCGGCCAAACTCAGATTCAATGGCATCACGGCTTAGCTTCCAATGGCCAATGTAGCCCCGCTCGAGCAGCTGTTGCCAGCTGAGCCTTTCAAAAAAGTCTGGTTTTGCCCGTGTTTGTGCGGTCTGCACAAAACCCGCCAGTTTGTTGCGGGCCACTTTTAAAGCCGATGACAGTAAAGTGTCATTAATAATAAGAACAGAGACAGTGGCTTTGCTGACACCGTCAAAATACACCGTATTGCCATCACTGGTTCGCCTCGGGCGGCCGGTATTGGACGTGTTTATAATGATTTGTTCCCGCAGTGATTGCCCTTTGTATTGATTAACAAAGTCGAACAGCGGCTCTTCTCCCAAGCCGTGCAAGAACACCGGTTCGTGATGATTCAGCACTTTCACGCCGGTAAAGCGGCCACGGGTGTCCATGCCGATCAGCATGCTGATCGGCTGGCCGGCGAAGCCCTGAAGCCTGCTTAAATCAATCGACTCATAAGCATAGCCCAGTAGCTCTTGCAGCTGATAAACGGGGTAAACGGGAAAGTCTGCTAACTTCTCTTCAATAACCGTTGCCGACGGAAACAATTCCTGTATCAGCGCCTTTTTGTCTTCGGAGAGTTCGGCCTGAGCTGCGGAAAAACAGGCAAAGAAGCAAATCATAAGGAGCGTGATGCGCCCGACCATGGGTTACCCCTGTTATTTTTCTAGTAATATGTCCCATGTTATTGGATTTGGGCATTGGTTCAATGCGACCTCAGAGTCAGCCGTCTGCTACTTTACGACTACTTTTGTTTTTTTTAGAAAAGAGCTGCTGATTAGTCCAGCCGAGTGTCTTTTGGCTAATGCTATCCCCAGCACCGCAGACCTAGTCTGGTTGACGCGCCGCGAAACTGGTTGAGAATCCGAAAGCCGTGGGTGTCAATGCCGGCTTAATAGATTGCGTGCTTGTAACTATTCAGCTGGTTTGATTTAAAACGGTCGTATCATTACCCGCACCCACCGCCATGAACGGCGGCATACTCCCCTCGAACAAATGCATCAGGGCTTTCGAGGCAGACACGTTCTGCTTACGCGCCGTCGACAGATAACTGCGCACGCGACAGAAGATCTCGGCTCCTTCAAAGGATCGAAAACAACCCGATATTTTCTGCTGCACTTTGAACATACGGATGTCCCGCTCACCTTGGTTGTTGGTAAACGGTACCTCTGGATTGTCGAGGAAGCGTAGCACATCCGATTCGTAGGCGATCAACCGCTCCAGCAGGTTGCGTGCCCGCGTGCGTTTGAGCCGCCCGGGCTTGCCTTGGCGCAGGCTTTCATCCGGTGGCGGGCACTCTTTTTGCGCTTTTGCCAGGCAGCGTCGGTACACCTTGCGCCACCGCTGCGCTTTGTCCGGTGGCAGGCAGCCGCCGGCGTCGTCGACGCTGTCGGTCATGATGTTCAGTAGAGTTTGCATCCGTTGAGCCCACACCTGTTTATCCTGCTCCCAGGCGCGCTGAAGTTCTCGCAGGTGGTGCGCATTGCACAGAGAGTGCAAGCATGAATAACGGTAATACGGCTTCCAGTGATCATGACAGAGCACACCGTTGAAGCGCGGCAGGATGCCGATCGCATTCATCGCTTTCTGGCCTCGTTGTGCATGGGGCGCAAGCCAGGTCAGTCGGTCATTCGATGCGCCGTGCAGCCAGTGACGTTGACCACCGATGTTCACGCCTGTTTCATCGGCGTGAACCACCGACGCCTCGGCCAGGCGATCCTTGACCCACGGCTCAAATTCAGCGGCCTTATTGAAAGCGTCCTGATTGAAGTTGAACAGTGAGCCGACACTCAGTGGGATGCCGACCTGGTCTTCGAAGTACTCGCGGATGCGATCATAGGGCAGGAGCTGGTATTGCGACAGATAGACCGCGTGGGCCTTCAGCTGCGGGCCGTACTGAACCGAGCGTTCTACACCGACCGGAAAAGGCGCCACAAAACGTTGCCCCTGGGCATTTTCCAGGATCTCGGCCTGGTACTCGGTGACAAAACGGCGGATGTCCAGGTCAATGACCTGACGTTTCTCGACGCCCACAACCCGAAATGCGCCGCCTTTGGGTAAGGTGCGTCGATCCACTTTCACCCGCTGGATGGCATCCGGATCTACCACCGGTTGCAGCGTCTTGCCAATGCGGCCGGGCTGCCCGCCCGGCTTGCGCCCGCTCTTCAAACGGTTCTGTCTGGGGCGGTTCGGATCCTGGGACGGCGGCGTGCTGCTGTTGGCACTGTGGGTGTTAATCCGCCCACTCAGTATCTGGACCAGCACAATCAGCAACTCGATGGCCGTCCGCATGGAAGGCGCGACGGTTGTGTCTGCTTGGAGTTGGTGTCTGACGTTCGCCAGCGCGGCGTCGACATCGATGTTGCTGATCTTCATGGGTCTGAGTACCGTCGAGTGATTCATTATTATCGCACGACTTTCTTAGGTCGAATTTTTCGTCCTGAGCGCGGATTTGAGCGACTTTTTCAAGGCCACTGCGCCCCGGGGATGAGCGACAGCACAAGACTGCACCGAGAGGATGGTGGAGGTTCTGCGCACGACTTTATGGCCTCGCACTGAGTGCGGCCAAAGTTCTCGGAATTGAAGTCAAAACCCTGTCAAGAACTTTTTTAGAAAATTTGAGCTGAATAGTTACGCGTGCTTTTACATTAGCCAGCTTGTATTGTTACTTGGAGTTGGCGTTATTATAGACATTAACCCAGACATTGGTTAGGCAGTTAACGGTGAAATGATGACCAGTCGCCCCGAACAAAAAGTCAGTTTGACAGGCAATTTTGTCGCATTGCTTGGATTGATTTTTGTTGTCTGGACATTGGTATCCGTCGCTCTTCCAGAACAGGGCAAACCGGTTGCAACCGCCGTTGCGTTGGGCGACTGGCAGGGCACGGCGGGATCAACCGAGGGGGCGTCTTCTCCCGGGGATGCGATACCGCAGCCTTCTACTATCGGCTTTCCGTCTCTGGCGCTCACTTCCCATGCCCTGCACCTTTTGGCCTTTGAAAGACCTCCTTCACGACTTCTCAGTTACCCCGGCCAGTCACAGGCGCCCCCCTCACTGCTTTAGACATTTGCGAACACCCGGATTTTACTTGCCTATATCTGGGCAGGTTGTGTCTGACGGAATGATCTTTAGTAATGAGGAATTACCATGAGCAATCAACTGCATGTTATGGCTGAACAACCGGTCAGTGCCCGTTACCGGCTTGCGTCTCGGGCGCAAAATGCCCTTACCCACGACGATCTTGCAACCGAACTACTGAAAGACTTTAACAGGCAAAACCCGCTAACCGTCCGCTCATCAGAGGATATCCACGCGATCGGGAAAAAGCTGGAGCTTTCCGGAGAAACCTTGTGCGTGGTTATTAATCGCAAGGATGATGTGATCGGAATGCTGCACATGAAAGATCTGATCGGTTCCTTACCCATGAGCCTTGCCAGCCAGCGTGGAAGCTCCATCGCTGACCTGGTGGCACAGGATGTTATGCGGCCGGTTTGGAGCCTGCCAACGATTGGTTTCAACAAACTGCAAAACCTGACCGTTGATGACTTGCTGTCCACTTTCAGGGAGTTGCATTCGGACTATCTTCTGGTAATAGAAACGGTTGCCGGTGAAGAGGATAAAGTTGTCCGCGGGCTTTTGTCTGCTGACGAGCTCAGCCGGCGCCTTGGTGTTTCGGTGAACACCACACCTCGTCCTGAGTCATTCTCTGACATCGTTCATGCTGTTCGGCAAACCTTGGGGTAAAACGTCCCATGGCGGTGCGCCTGATGCGCCGGCCATCTTAAAAAAGGCAGGCCAGTCACTTACTGGTCTGCCTTTTTTACGTTTGGAGTGATGTTAAAAACCGCGACAGATTTTTCTATTCAAAAGACCCCTCCGCAAATTTTCATTTTGATGCACGTCTCAATCTTTAGCATAAGGCGGTGTTTCGAGATAACGATCGACCAAGCTCCGCAATTTCTCCTGATAGAGTTCGTCGCTTATCAACCCTTGGTTACGAAGCTGTTTTATTACTTTCAGTTTTTCTGCGAGATCCTTGCCTCCTGTTGGCATTAGAAGGTCATCGGTTGAATCGATTTTCTCATGTATGTTCCGCGGTGCTGTTTGAGACACTGTTTTGGTAGAGCTATTACTTGAGCCAGTCAGTTTGCTGAACTTCAGCCAGTCAACGCGATTGGCTCCGCCTGGACTCGCATTAACATTTGGCAGCAGTATTGCAGGGCCTTCACCTGGTTTAGTTCGCGAACCGATCTCTGTAATAATGTTGGCCGTTCGGTTCAGTCTGCGCTTAGGTGCATCAATAGGAGGCGGTGCTACGCCGCTCGCATCTGTGCGAGGGTCTTTAGCCAAAGTCCCGAAGATCAGGTTAAGCTTACCGTCGACAAAAAAAACGCGGAAGGCGGTTATGTCAGCATCTTTCAAACCTACGTAGCGATCGGTGCGTTGCTGTTCAGCACGGACGGCGATGTCTTCATCGGGAGCAGCGGCTGCGAGGTTGCGGCTTAGCGCCATTGCTATGCGCCGAGACTGATCGCTTTTAAAGACTGATTGGTTGAGGGGTTGTCTGGATAATCCAAAAAAATCATCTGATTCAGGCGACGGTTTCATTGTTAAATCATTCAGCAAGCTGGCCAAAACTTGGGGTGAGATTTTAACGGGGTGATCGTTGTTGGCGGTGCCAGGTTCAATTGGAACTGTTTTTACAGCGTCGCCAATGCCAAGGTCTGCGCTCGAACGGTTAGGCACGGAAGAGCACGCGGTTAAAACAAGAAAACAGGTGCCGAGTAACGCCAGGTCCCGTAACCGCTTCCATTGGATGGCTTTCAATGTCACACCCAATGTCGCAATCAATGTCATAACGGCCAGGTTGGTGTGTTCATGCATCTTGCGTTGAAGAACAGAACAGATAATGCTCATAAGACTGCCTTGAGACCGATTTAGTGAAAATATCGGGCCAACCTTGTTAACTCGATAAGCGTAGGTAGTCCCGCAAACTGTGTTGAAGTCAGTGAGCGGGACCTTACCTCTAACGGCTCAGAAATAGAGTGAGTTCACGATGTTGAACTGTGTGCTCCAGCTATCATCGTTTCGTGCTGGTCCTCCGTTTGCAAAGTTGGCATTTTTCGAGGTTAGAATACTGATCCATGTATAGAAACTGCCGGTTGTGAGCCGCACGCCAACGATATTGAACTGGGTGTCCAACGCCGTAAATTTGTCGTTACTGCCGCTGTTAAGGTAATCATAGTCGTGGTAGAACTGGACGCTTTTATAAATCCCGAGGTCGGCAGGCATGGTGTATGAAAGCCGTGACGAGTAGACCGTTCCATTGGCCGGAATAAGTGCACCGGTCGACAGGGCGATGGAATCTCGAGTTTGGCCCGGGGCAGTTCGGTCTTCCTCAATGTTGTGCTTATACGTCAAGGCTTGAAGGGTGCCCCCGAACCCGCCGTTACTGTAATTGGCGAAGGCAGCGGCAGCCCAGTGGTCGCCACCGTCTGATTTAGTCGCTGTGTTGTAATAGTCGCCCGCCTGTCCGTTGATCCCGAGTTGTAAATCTGACCTGTTGTTCAGGTTAAATGTGTAAGCACCCCCACCGCCAAACGTGTTTATCGGTTCAACGTTTGCAAAGAAGGTATCACCGCTAAATCCGCGAGGATTGATTGCACCTTGGCTGACCACATCTGGGCGAAAACGGGCGTTCGGGTTGGAGCTCAACGCTTCCGTGTTTTTCATAAAACTGAAAACCAGCTCAAGACTGTCGTCTTCAAAGATGGTTTTTACGCCCATGTCAGGGTTGTTTGCCAGGCCCAGCCATAATGGAACATCGCTGAGAAAGCTGTTGTCGTAGTATGAACCGTCAACACCAGCGCCGAGAGGTTGGTTCAGAACACCACCCTGTACCGTCCATTTATCGGAAAGGTCGTAACCCAGGTATGTATAAGCCGGAAAGAAGCCTTGTTGAGTTATCTGGTAGTCCCAACGAGAGCTGTAATAGAGCCCGTTATCGAATTCACCACTGGCAATAATTTCAATTTTGTCTGCAAAAAAATTGCCTGTTTTTTCACGACTGCTTTCATCGTGGTCGGCGAGGATGTACAGCGTTTCAACGCCCAAACTCAACCGCAAAGGTACTTTTTCTTCTATTGTGTTTAAGCGGTTTTCGATGGAGGTCATTCTGTTGGTGTCACTGCCGCTGTTAATGCCAGCGGGCAGATTATCTTGCGCCAATACGGGTAATGCCAACGCCATAAGGCTGACATAGGTGAGGCCGCGGATGGGCATCAGGTTTGTTCGCTGATCACTCATGCAGTTACGTTGCTTTTTGTTGTAAGTCATTTGTTTACTCTCTAACGTGGTTTTTATTTGGAGTGAGTATTACCCCGCTTTCGCGAGTCTTTTATAGCGCCAGGGTTCCATTTCGATAGTCACGCAGCGCTTGTTCGATTTCCTCTTGGGTATTCATTACAAAGGGGCCGTAGTGAGCGATGGGTTCGCGATGTGCAACGCCCGCTAAAATCAATGCTTGCGATTTGGCATCACCGCTCAGGTGTATTTCGCTGCCCGGGCCCAGGCATCCCAGTTCGCCCTGTTTGAGTTCCTGGCCGCTGACTTCGAGTTGTCCCTCGAATACATAGATCAGCAGCGTTGGTGCCGAATGCTCGAGAGTGAGCGACCCTGGTTCGAAACATAAATGCGCCACGGCTCCCTGGCCCGCCAAATTCTCAAGGGGGCCGCTGATGTTTTGACCCTCAAGCCGCCAGTCACCGCCCAAGGCGATCAGTTCACTTCCAGAGGCTTTGATGCGCGGCATTTCGACCGCTTTTACATCTCTGTATGTGGCGTCGCTGAGCTTGTCGCGGGCCGGCAGGTTTAGCCAAAGCATGGAAAGCATGCAGTCCATGAACATCGGTTAGAGGCATTTCGGAATGGATCATCCCGTGGCCGGTATGCATCCACTGGGCGTCTCCCACACCGATGGTGCTGGTGTGCTCCAAATGATCCTTGTGGGTGAGTCCCCCTTGGAGCACATAGGTCAATGTTTGAATGCCCCGGTGTGGATGGGAAGGGAAGCCGCCAATGTAATCGTCGGGACATTCTGACCGGAGTTCGTCGAGCATCAGAAATGGGTCAAGTCCGCCTTTGAAGTCATTAATTCGCGAAATCTTGACGCCGTCGCCATCTTGGCTGGGCTGACTTTTTGTTTTGCGTTGGATGGTGCGCGTTGTCATAAAAATCCCGTAGTCCTGATGAGTTCATTTACTATACAATTAGTTTTTCGAACGTTAATCGCATAATTTTCGTCTTATCATTCGAGTAAAACGAAATGTCACGTGTAACCTTAGTGCAATGGCGGATGCTGGCGGCAGTCGTCGATCATGGAGGCTTTGCCCGGGCCGCTGTGGCGATTCATAAGAGCGCCTCGACGCTCCACCATGCTGTACACAAATTAGAGTCCCAGCTGGGTGTTACTTTGCTTGAGCCTGTTGGTAGACAAGTGCGTTTGACCGAGGCAGGGGAGATGTTGTTGCGCCGCGCAAGGCAGCTGATCGAGAACGCTGAAGCGCTAGAGGCGGTTGCAGAGAGCGTGGCAGGGGGATTGGAATCAGAAGTTACTTTGGCGGTTGACCAAATATTTCCTGTTGATGTTCTAGCTCGCGCGATGGAGGGCTTCTCCGAGGAGTATCCGTTCGTGCGTGTGAAGTTGTATGAAACGGTTCTCAATGGGGGTGTGGAGATACTCCAGGATGGCCGCGCCGACCTTGTTGTATCGAGCATTGCCGCCCGCGGTTTTCTCGGTGAGCCACTGATTACCTTGCGTTTCATTGCCGTAGCGCACCCGAATCATCCCCTGCACCTTTTGGAGCGCCCGCTCGATCTGCGTGATTTAGAACAGCATCGCCAGCTTGTGGTGCGTGACTCGGCGCTTCATAAGTCGACGGATGCCGGATGGCTCGAGGCTGAACAGCGCTGGACGGTCAGCCACTTATCCACCTCTCAGGACATGCTCGAACGTGGGCTGGGTTTTGCCTGGTTTCCGGAGATCCGGCTCCGCGAGGCATTCGAAAGTGGCAGGCTGAAACCTCTACCGTTGGGTGATGTAGGCTCGCGGTTGGTTCCCATGCAGTTGATATTCAAAGATCGGGATGGAGCGGGCCCGGCTATAAAGAGCGTTGCGAGGTGGCTCAAAGAAGCTGTGCTCAGTCTCAAACCATTCGATTATCGCGATTAAAGAGTTGAAAAACTTGAACGGAATGGTCGAGATAAACCGTTTATGCTTTCGGCCGAATTTATCAGCTAATTACCGGAGATACTTATGGGCCTATTGATTGAAGGCGAATGGCACGACCAGGGATATGACACCAAAAAGGAAGGAGGCGAGTTTGTTCGTGAATCCTCAAAGCTTCGCCATTGGATAACACCTGACGGCAGGTCGGGCCCCGACGGACAGCGAGGGCTTCCCGCGGATCGAGATCGGTATCATCTGTATGTATCCCTCGCTTGCCCATGGGCGCATCGAGTTCTGATGCTGCGACAGCTTAAAGGCCTGAACGATCTTGTTTCGGTGTCGTACACCAGTCCGCTGATGCTTGACCAGGGATGGTCTTACCACGTAGAGGAAGGCTCGAGCGGAGATGCCGTCAGCGGCGTGGATTTCCACCACCAACTCTACACAATGACTGACCCGGACTATACCGGTCGGGTCACTGTGCCTGCGCTATGGGACAAACAACAGAGCCGGCTTATTAATAACGAGTCTGCGGATTTGGTACGGATATTCAACTCCGCGTTTGACGAGCTCACCGGCAATCGTCTCGATTTCTATCCTGAATCCATGCGCGGGATCATCGACGCGATCAACGATGATGTCTACGAACACATCAATAATGGCGTCTATAAGGCAGGCTTCGCCACTGAACAAGCGGTTTACGACACGCACGTGGCTGCTCTGTTCGAGGCACTTGATCGAATGGAGGTGCGCCTCTCGGAGCAGCGCTACCTCGCCGGAGAGTGGCTCACTGAAGCGGATATTCGTTTGTTTGCTACTTTGATTCGCTTTGACGCGGTTTATTACGGTCACTTCAAATGCAACATAAGACGCATAGAGGATTACCCCAATCTAGCGAACTATATGCGCGAACTTTACCAGTGGCCAGGCATGAAAAAGACCGTGGACTTCGAACACATCAAGCGCCACTACTACTGCAGTCATACCACCATTAATCCCACTCGCATTGTGCCGAAAGGGCCGGTTTTCAGCTTCGAACAACCCCATGACCGGGAGCGATTGACGGGTCATGCGGTTGTTACGAATGCCTGAGAATATGTTTAAAATCCTGAGGCCTGAAATAATGGCCTAAGAGTTATGGCATGAATATTTAGATAAGCGTGGCGAGTTAGCTGACATTGGCACGGATCAGCCGAGCCTTGTCCTGCAATAGTGGCAGGAAGGTATTGTGCAACGTATCGAGGCTGATACGTGATGCGTTGGTACTTATGTTAATGGCGCCCAAAAGTTTATTTTTGGCATCGAAAGCGGGTACCGCCAGGGAGCGTAACCCCGAATCCAACTCTTGGTCGACGATACAGTAGCCCTGCGCGCGTACCTTGAGAATACAGTCGTGTAGTTGGGCTCGATCGTCGATGGATTTTTCGGTATGGCGCTCAAGCTTCACTCTGTCGAGATAGTTTTTGAGCTCGTCTTCTGGCAAATGTGCTAGCAGCATTCGGCCCATTGACGTGTAGGCTGCGGGTAATCGGGTGCCTACGGAAAGCGAAATCGACATTAAGCGATGCTTGGCGGCAGAGCGAGCCACGTAGGCCACCTCGTCGCCATCCAGAACGCCCAGCGATGAGGATTCGCCGCACTCAAGGGTTATATCTTCAAGGAATTGCTGGATGACCGCATGGTAGTTGTTCGCGGAAAGAAAAGAATAACCGAGCTGCAGCGCTTTAGGCGCTAACTCGAAATAACGTTTTTGTTTGCGCACATAACCGAGCGCATGCAGCGTCAGTAAAAAGCGCCTGGCCCGGGCGCGATTCATGTCAGTTCGTGCCGCCACCTCACTCAATGTCATGCACGGGTTGGCAGCGTCAAAAGCCAGAATGACGTCGAGGCCACTTGCCAGTGCTGTTACAAAATCCCGATCGTCGGGGCTTAGAGTATTTTGTTGCTCCAGAGCATCCATAAGAATCCGCATCCTTGATAAAAGATAGTTAAACGTTATCCAAATCTACCGAAAAGTTCGCGTGGCGGATATATGTTCAACTTTTATTTATCATCTAAATTTTCCTGATTTTAAATAAGATTTTGATATCTAGCTGAAAATATCAAATTCCTCGTGCACTTGAAGGTCCGCACGCATTTTTATAGTTTGACGGGATCGCAATAGTTGGCTAATTTGTTCGTATAGAAAATATATATTCGCTATACGAACAAGAATAAGTCAAGAGTTATTTTATTATGGCCGAGTTCCTTAGTCTGCATGATGCTGTATCGATCTACGTTAAAGACGGCACTGCTTTGGCCATGAAGGGTTTTACTCAACTGATCCCCTTTTACCGCGGGCCACGAAATAATTCGTCAGGGAAGGCGCGATCTTACCCTGATCCGCATGACCTCAGATCTGATTTATGATCAGCTGATCGGTGCTGGTTGCGCCAGTAAGGTGATTTTTTCGTGGGGCGGTAATCCGGGTGTTGGCTCACTGCATCGACTGCGTGACGCTGTAGCAAATGGCTGGCCTCGCAAGATAGAGATTCTTGAACACAGCCACGCAGCCGTGCCTTCGGTGCGTCCGGATGTGTCAATTGTGCACGCCCAAAAGGCTGATCGACAGGGCAACGTCCTGGTGCAAGACATTATCGGAGATTACGTATCACCCAAGGTGCGTTTGCCTGGTGGGGGCGGCGCACCGGAAATCGCGACCAATGCCAGTGAGGTCTTTGTGACCTTAAAGGACTCCAAGCGCACGTTCGTCAAGGACGTTGATTTTGTCACCACTCTGGGTTTTGGCCCTGTGCCAGCGACTCACAAATTGCTTACCCGTCTTGGTTTGTCGATGGATGATATTGACATCATTGAACTCAACGAAGCTTTTGCATCCCAGGCCCTCGCTTGCATGCGTGAACTTGGCATTGCTGACGATGACCCGCGGGTCAATGTAAATGGTGGCGGAATTGCACTTGGCCACCCTCTGGGTATGACCGGTGCGCGCTTGCTGCTTACTGCCGCCCATGAGCTGCACAAGCAGCAAAAGCAATATGCGTTATGCACTATGTGTATCGGTGTAGGGCAGGGGATTGCGACGGTGATCGAGCGAGTCTGACCCGTTAGCTTGCTCTTAATGAAGCAAGCATCCAGGTGATCAGATCTGGCGATATAGTGCTTTGTCAGAGTTGTGGTGAGGAAAAACCAATTTGGACATTTCTGAGTTAAATGCACATTGCGGACAGAAGTTCGGAAAAGTAAGGTTAAGCGGAGCTGAAGTTAATTGAACACTACAAAAAGTATTAAGCATTATAAAAAGTAATAAACACTAAAAAAGCAATAACTACTACAAAAAGCTTGGAGATCGATATGTTAAAAACAAAAGCAGCAACCCTTAGTATTGCAATGTTGGTTCTTGGTGGAAGTGTTCATGCAAGCGATTCGTACAGAATCGGCATTACACAGAACAACGTTGGCGTTGACAGTTATCAGACCACCTATCAAAGCGCTTTCAAAAATGCCGCTGAAAAAAATGCGGGAGTCGATATCGTCGTGCTCGACGCTGGCGGTGATGTTGCTCGCCAGATAGGCCAGGTTCGTAACCTGATTCAACAGCGGGTCGATGCCATCATTATTTGGCCAACCAACGGCCAGGCAGTCATTCCCGTTCTTCGTCAGGCGCATGCAGCTGGCATCCCTGTGGTGGTGACGAACTCGCAGATTTCAGAGGCCGGCCTGGAATACATCGCCGCTTTCTCAGGTCCTGATAATGTTCAACAAGGTATTTCCTCCGCCGAAATGATGTGCGAAGCCCTTAATGGTAAGGGTCAAATAGTGCAGGTTGCCGGCCAGCCTGGCTATACAACTGCGATGGAACGCTCTCAGGGCTTTGAAGATCGGCTTGCGGAGGCTTGCCCCGGTGTAGAGATTCTCGAAACCCAGCCTGCAGACTGGAATCGTGAGAAAGCCCAGCGGGTCATGGAGAACTTTCTCACCAAGTACGATGTCATTGACGGTGTCTATTCCGGCGACGATAACATGGGCGTTGGTGCCCTGAACGCGGCCAAAAGTGCCAACAGATCTGGAGGCATCGCCTTCATTGGTGCCACCAACTTCGCGGTTGGTTATGAAGCCATTAGCCGAGGCGAATATTATGGATCTATATACCAATCACCTGTCGATGATGCCGAAGCGGCTCTCCAGACTGCACTAGATATCCTGCAAGGAAAGGACGTTCCAAAGCTGAACTTCTTTGAGACACCAAAGATCACGGCTGCAAATCTATCTGAGTTTGACAAGCCGGTGTTTTAAGGACGTGAGGCCTCCCATATGACGTCTCTTGGTGTCATATGGGAGCTTTTCGCGATAGACACTCCGTGATTGATGAATAGACCTTCATTAAAAGCAAGATAGTAAAGGTCGGGTCACTGGACGAAAAGTTCATCATTGTCGGGACAAGTTTGCGCCTACGCAGGTAAACGTTATGGCTGTTGCAGAGCACATCAAGCAAGGTTCTATCCTTGGCGAGAAAAGCAAAGCTGATCTTCTGGGCTTTCTCTCAGCTCAGGGGATCCTGATGTTCTTCCTGATCGGTATGTTTGTATTATCCCTGTTTTCTGATCAGTTCTTTTCGCAGGGGAATATCATGACGGTGATCAGGCAGGCGTCGATCATCGGGATAATTGCAGTGGGTGTCACCGTGGTGATCATCGGTGGGAATCTCGATCTCTCGGTAGGGTCGATGCTGTCTTTCTCCACCGTCCTGGTGGTGGATCTCCACGATAAAATTGGTCCGACCGAAGCTATTTTGGTGATGTTTGCAGCCACTCTGCTGTTGGGCGCCGTTAACGGCTTTTTGGTGGGGTTTATGCGACTCAATTCGCTCATTGTCACGTTGGCGATGCTCTCGGCGATTCAGGGCTTGGTGCTGATTTACAGCGGTGGTCAAAATGTTGATATCGCCAATCCGGGTGCAACATGGTTCGGTGAGTTTGGGCAGGGTTACGTGCTTGGTATTGCCGTTCCCATCATCATCTTTGCGGCGCTGGCAATCATCATCCAGGCCGCCATGTCCTTCACTAGTGTCCCTTAACAGAAGTCCGTTTGTTTATTGAGTTTGTCTGATAATCTGGCGATTGACTCAATAATCTGGTCGGCAGATTTATGCCATTCAAAGGGTTTCGGGTCGTCATTGTAAATCTTCAGATAGTCTTTGATCGAGCTCTCAAGCTCACGTGTGCTGCGATGTGAATTTCGTTTAATCCAGCGCTCTGAAATCAGCCCAAAGAACCGCTCGACTTGATTGATCCAGGATGCTGAAGTCGGCGTGAAATGCACGTGATAGCGCGGCCTTGCGGCAAACCAGGCGCGCACCTTTGCCGTTTTGTGTGTCCCGTAATTGTCCATGACTAGATGAACGTCCAAATCGTGTGGGACGGCGCGATCAATCTCTTTTAAAAAGGCCAGGAATTCCGTTGCACGGTGTCGGCGATGAAGTCTGCCAATCACTTCCCCGGTCGCTATATCAAGTGCCGCGAACAGCGTCGTGGTGCCATGTCGGACGTAATCATGTGTTCTGGTTTCTGTGTGCCCGAAGGACAGGGGCAGCGCTGGCTGAGTTCGATTGATAGCTTGTATCTGACTTTTCTCATCAACACACAGCACCAACGCCTTCGTTGGTGGGTTCATGTACAAGCCAACGATATCGTGAACCTTGGCTACAAAATGGGGATCGGTAGACAGCTTGAACGTATCATGGCGATGCGGCTTCAAACCAAAAGCCCTCCAGATTCGACTCACCGACATAGCGCTCAATCCGGCCTCTTTTGCCATCAGCTTCGTCGACCAGTGGGTGGCATTTTTTGGCTTTTCCCTGAGCGTTTTATTAATTAAATCAGTAACCTTTTGATCATTTATGGTTCGAGGCCGACCGGTTCTGGGCGCATCAGTCAGGCCTGCAACCCGGCGCGCCTTAAAACGGTTTCGCCACTTACTCACCGTTTCGGAGGTCACCCCAACGCGGTCACCGACCACCCTGCCTGGAAGGCCTTCAGTACTTAGCAGAATGATGCGCGCTCGCAACTGTTCAGCCTCCGGCATGCGTTGTCGCCGCAACCACGACTCCAACTCCTCTCGCTCAGAGTCACTTACTTCAAGGGGTCTAGCTATCCGCGCCATGAGCACCTCTCCTGTGTCTGTTTGTCAGATTATACAGGACAGAAAAATTATCTATACGGATTTTTGTTAAGGGACACTAGCGGCATCTGGTTTTACATCAAAGGGTGATAATCCAACACTGATTGGCAACGGTGCGGTTACTGAAGACGATGCCGACGGCTTTCTGGTGCAGGGTTCTTACACCTTTGGGCCAAACCGCGCGGTGTTGTCTTACGGTGAGACGGATGCCGAAATTGGGAACTTCGAAACCGAGAGCACCACCCTCGGCTTCTTCCACGATGTGAACAGCAATTTCAAGCTGGTGGCGGAATACAACATGTTTGAACAGCAGAATCGCACGACCGGTGCCACCACCACCGACGCGGACACCATCGCCGTTGGCGCGGTTGTCACCTTCTAAAAACGCTTCGCCACAAGCGGTGGAGCCATGGCTCTGCCGCCTTGCTTGCGTCGCTGGCTAGAACTAAAGTGCTGGTTTTCTGATGGGTGTACCAACCTTGCTGTTTGACATTGATAAAGGAGTTTTCTAATCAATGGCTTACGATAATTTTGGTGCGCCCGTAAAAAGCACTGAAGTTGCATTGGCGAACAGGCTGCAGTCCGTAGAATGTGATAGAAGGTCTTTTTCTGCGGAACTACTCTCTATGCAGCCAGTAACCACTCAGCCCGCTGTTCGTGTAGCCAGTACGTGCCTTCGCGAGCCGGTTTTGGCAGCAAACAGTCTTGCCAGTCAACTCAGCCACTCGCACTTGGGCTATGTTCTGTTTTTTTGTTCTGCAGAGTACGACCTGGAGCGGCTTGGGCCGGCTTTGCAGAAGGTGTTTCCGAATATTCTCCTGTCAGGTTGTACGTCGGCAGGTGAAATTACCACTCGTGGTTACGATCGGGGGTGTATTACAGCCATTGGCTTCGATAGCCGTTTCTTCTCGATCGACTGCGCGCTGATTCGTGAAATGGATCGATTTTCGCTCCTTGATGCTCAAAATGTTATTAATAGCCTGCTAACGAATTGTCGTAACGCGCGTCTGGCACCCATCAAAGGCAATACGTTTGCCATCACCCTGTTAGACGGGCTTTCAAGCCGTGAAGAGTTGGTGCTTGCCACGCTCAATGCAGCGCTTGGCAGCATCCCGCAATTTGGTGGATCCGCCGGCGATGACGAGCGTCTCTCCAACACCCATGTATTTCATGACGGCCTTTTTCACGCTGGCGCAGCCACAGTGATGTTGGTGAATACGCCTTTAGAATTTCGGGTATTTTCCAGCCATCACATGACAGAAGGGAAGGAAAAGCTGGTTGTCACGCGTGCCTGCTCAGACAGTAGAACGGTGTATGAGCTAAACGCCGAGCCTGCCGCAGATGCCTACGCCCGAGCGGTTGGGGTATCGACCGACGAATTAGACCGCACGGTATTCGCGCTGCGTCCACTGGGTGTGAAAGTCGGCGGTCACTATTTTGTGCGCTCCATTCAATGCGTTAACCCTGATAAAAGCCTGACGTTTTATTGCGCGGTCGAGACCGGGATTGTGATGACGTCTATGGAGCCTCAGTCGCTGCTAGACAGCGTGCGTGAACAGCTTGAAATCTCTGAAAAAATTGTCGGGCCGCCATTAATTACCATCGGCTGCGATTGCTTTCTGCGCCGCCTTGAAGCCGAAGTAACCGGTAAGGCAGAAGAAGTGTCGGCGTTTTTACGGCAGCACAAGGTGGTTGGTTTTAACAGCTACGGCGAGCAGTTTAACGGTATGCACATCAACCAGACATTTACGGGGGTGGTTATTGGCCAGCCTGATGCCGGTTCCTTGTAGCGAGCAGGCGCACCCGAACGCGGCGCTGATTCAACGCATTGATCTGCTGGAAGCTGAGAACGAGCGCCTGCGCAAAATTCGCGATGCGCTGATTGTCAGGGTGGAATCGGGAACGGCCCACAAACCTGAACCTTATGCTGCGTTTGAGCACTCGGTGGTGCTGGCGGAACAAGTGCGTGAACGCACAGAAGCCTTGAACGACGCCATGGACGAGCTCCGTAACAGCAATAAGGCGCTGAACCGTGCCCGCGAGGAAGCGGAAACAACCCGCCAACGTCTTAGCGATGCCATTGAGAGCATCGCTGACGGGTTTGTGTTGTTCGACCATCGCCATCTGCTGGTTCAGAGCAACAGCCGCTTTCGCAGTTACTGGCGCCATGCCGGTGTTGCCATGCCCGCTGCGGGTACCAGTATCGAAGCCGTTCGGGAGCTGGCGTTCGCGTCGGGTTTGATTGTGGAGGAACATCGCGAGCCTGATTCAGACGGCGTGGTGTTTCTGCTGTCCAATGAGCGATGGGTGCAAATGACCGAAAGACCCACCCGAGAGGGCGGTCTGGTGGTGCTCTATTCCGATATCACCGATGTAAAAAACAGTGAAATGGCGCGCCGAATCAAAGCGCTTGAAGAGAGCGAGCGTTGGATTCGTGTTGTCACTGACCATGTGCCGGCCCTGATCGCCTATGTTGGCGCCGATTTGAGCATTCAGTTCTGTAACCAGGTTTACGAAGCCTGGTATGGCCGCAACGGCGAGTCGCCTCTGGGCAAACGCCTTGACCACGTGCATTCCGACGAGTTCTATCAGCGCCTGCTACCGCAGATGTTAGAGGTGCTGGCTGGTCATAATGTTAACTTCGAATTCGAAGAAACCGGCGAGGAGGGTCAGGTGGGGCATATGCTGCGCTCTTACGTTCCGAACTTCGACGAACAAGGCGATGTTGTCGGCTTTTTTGTGCTCATTCGAGACATTACCGAACGTCGTAAAACGGCACTTGCACTAGAGCAGGCCTATGATGATCTTGAACGCCGCATCAAGGAGCGCACGTCGGCTCTGACCGAGGCGAAGCAGGAAGCGGAACAGGCTAACCTGTCAAAAACCAAATTTTTGGCCGCTGTCAGCCATGATTTACTGCAACCCCTGAATGCCGCCAGGCTGTTCACCAGTGCCTTATTAGAGCAATCGTTTGGCCCGAGAGCCGAGAGCCTGGTACGCTCGGTCAGCACCTCTTTGGATGACGTGGAAAGTCTGCTGGGTACTCTGGTGGATATTTCCAAGCTGGATGCCGGCGTCATCAAGCCAGACGTGACCGCGTTTGATCTGCGTGATTTGTTGAATAATATCGCCCGTGAATGCCAGCAAATGGCCATTGCTGAAGATCTTGTTCTGGACTTTGTGCCGTCTTCGGCCATTGTGGAGTCCGACTCCCAGCTATTGGCCCGCATTCTGCGAAATTTTCTGACCAACGCTATTCGCTACACCAGCAGTGGCCGAATTTTGCTGGGCTGCAGGCGGCAAACGGGGCACGTGCTGGTGCAAGTTTGGGACACTGGGCCAGGCATTCCGCACGATAAACTCGGCGAAATTTTCCAGGAATTCAAACGAATTCGCCCGGAGGGATCACGCCCCGACAAAGGGTTAGGCCTGGGCCTGGCCATTGTGGATAAAATTGCGCGGATGTTAGACCACGACATTACGGTGTCGTCGGTGGAAGGCAAAGGTTCGGTGTTCAGTGTGCGGGTACCTTTGGGGCAATTGCAGCCTAGGTGTACAACCACTGAAGTGCAGCACGTGGCAGCCCGTCATGGCATGGAGGGCGCCAGGATTTGGGTCATCGATAACGATCGCGCTATCTGCGACGGCATGAAAACTCTGTTGGAAGGCTGGGATTGCCGGGTAACCTGCGCCATTTCACTGGCAGATCTGGAGCGCCAGCTTGATCCGGTGACCAGCCCGGTGGACCTGATACTGGCGGACTATCACCTTGATAATGACGAAACCGGAGTGGATGTTGTGGCCAGCGTTAATAGTCGACGGCATTACCCCGTTCCGGTGGTGATGATTACTGCGAACTACACCAACGAACTGAGGCAGCAAATCCGTGACTTGGGCTACGTGCTGATGAACAAGCCGGTCAAGCCATTGAAGCTCAGAAGCACGCTAAACCATCTGATTGGCGGGCCAGAGTGAATGGGGCGCTGAAATCCCCACACAAACGGGGTGGTGCCTGCTCTGTAAGGCGGGTGGTTAGCGCTTCAAATATTGACTGAAGTCCACATCGCTGGCGGACAAAATAGCCTGCACCCGGTTGTGTACGCTGAGTTTGCGCAATATTGCCGAAACATGAGCTTTAACGGTGGTTTCGGCAATATTGAGGTTGTAGGCAATCTGCTTGTTGGATTCACCCTTGGACATTCGCTCCAGCACCAGTAACTGGCGCCGGGTCAGGGAGTTGAGCAGTTCGGGGGAAACCGGGTTGTCATCGTTACGTCGGCGCCGGCCCGCGCTTTCTTTGCCGGTGCGGATGATGTCAGAGGGCAGATACACGTTGCCGTTGAGTATTTGTTGAATGGCTTCGGTCATCTTGACCCGGGGCGAAGATTTGGTGATAAAGCCCACGGCGCCGTAGGTGATGGCTTGCAGCACCACTTGCTTTTCTTCCTCGGCTGACACAATCACCACCGGAATGGTGGGCGCTTCGTTGCGCAGCGTAATCAACCCGTTCAGACCGTGCATGCCCGGCATATTCAGATCCAGCAAAATCAGGTCGAGATCGTCGTTTTCCTTGGCGATTATCAGCGCACTGTCCAGATCGTCGGTTTCGAGGATCTCGCTGCCTTCAAAACCTGACGCGATAACACTGCTAATCGCTTCGCGAAACAATGGATGGTCATCGGCAATCAGGATCTTGTAGGCTGGCTCCATGAACGTCTCTACCTGTTTTCTTTCGCTATCGAGGATTGCTGTGGGTTCATCATAGCCGGTTTCAGGCGAATGTGTGGCATGCGGCTTGGCAAGCATAGCGATCCCTAGGCAACAAGTTTCCGGCGGCCGGTACGGGCCGCGGACCTCTGGTTGTTATTGTAATAAAACTATTACACGTTATATCGGTGTTGAGTTGAATGCGACCATCGCACCAAAAAACAGACACCAAAGTACAATTTTTGCGCGTCGCTCTGATTCGAATTGGGTCTTTGTTTCAGGAACATCGACTGTTGCCCTGGCGCAGCTCAATATTCAGGCTGGCTTAGCGCCCAGTATTTTGGTTCGCTGGGGCCGAAAGCCAGCCGTAGCTAAAATAACCAGTACCACGGTAACCCCCGCGCTGACTCCCCAAGCTAAAGGACTCCACTGCAAATACAGCGAGAAACGAATGGTTTCCACCGCATGGGTAAACGGGTTGAACTGGCACACCCAATACAGCCAGGGGCTGGCTTCGTTCATTCGCCACAGCGGATAGAGCGCGGAGGACATAAAAAACATCGGAAAAATGACAAAGTTCATCACCCCGGCAAAATTTTCCAGCTGCTTGATCCAGGTGGCAATCAACAGTCCCAGCGCGCCCAGCATTAAGCTCGTCAAAACCAGTGCCGGCAGCACGGCAAGGTAACCCCACACTGGCGGTTCCACATCCACCAACAAGGCGACAAATAGAAAGATATAGACTTGAATCACCGACACCACGCCCATGGCCAGAAGTTTTGTGACCAGCAGGAAGGGCCGCGGCAGGGGGCTCATCAGTAGCACCCGCATGCTGCCCAGCTCGCGGTCGTACACCATCGATAGCGCGCCCTGCATGCTGTTGAACAGAATAATCATGCCGCACAGCCCCGGTGCAATGTAGGTTTCGTAGGTGATGTAGGTTTGATAGGGCGGAATAATGGAAATGCCAAGGACTGCGCGAAAACCGGCGGCAAACACCACCAGCCACAGCAGTGGGCGAACTAACGCGCTGGCAAACCGGGTGCGTTGTTGCCAAAAGCGCAGCCATTCACGGGTTTGAATGCCGGCAAAGCAATGCCAGTAGGCTGCGGGTTTCATGAGCCAACTCCGGTGAGCAATTCAAAGGTTTCAGCCAGGGTAGTGGTGCCGGCCCGACTGCACAATTCTTGCCCGGGGCCATCTGCTAACAGCCTTCCCTGGTGTAAAATCAACACCCGGTCTTGTGCGGCAACCTCTTCAATCAGGTGGGTGGCCCAGAGTACCGTCAGGTTATCGTCTGCGCACAGTTGGCGAACGTGGTCGTTTAGCGCCTTGCGGCTAGCGATGTCCAGCCCCGCGGTGGGTTCATCTAAAAGTAGCAGTGTTGGTTGATGCAGCAAAGCGCGGGCAATTTCTACCCGTCGCCTATGGCCCCCATTCAGTGCCCTTACGGGATCGTTGGCCCTGTCCAGCAAACCGAAGCGTTCCAGTTCCTGGTCGCCCCGCAGCCGCGCCTGTTTGCGCGAAAGCCCATGCAGCGCGCTGTGATACATCAAGTTCTGGCGTACTGTTAAATCGAGATCCAGCGCGTTTTGCTGAAACACCACGCCAATCTGGCGCATCGCCTCGGCGGGGTGTTTTTTCAGAGACTGTCCGGCGAACAGGATGCCACCCTGCTGCAACGCCAACAGCCGGGTCAACAAGCCAAAAAGGGTCGACTTGCCAGCTCCGTTGGGGCCCAGCAGGGCGTGGAAACACCCGCTGTCGAGGGCAAAGCTGATGTCGGTCAGTACCGGTTTGCTGCCGTAGCAAAAACCGATATTCCGCGCTGCCAGTGTCATGAGTTCGGGTCGATAACCACACCCCAGGGGTAGCGGCCTACCTTGATGGATTTAATGACTTTCATATCCTCCAGATCAATAACCGACACATCGCCGGACACACCGTTGGTGGTGTAAAGCTGGGTTTCGTCTTTGTTTAAATCCAGTTGCCACACTCGACTGCCGACCAGCAGATAATCCAGAACCTCGTAAGTTTTGGCATCTACCACAGCCACGTGATTAGAGGGACCCAGGGCGACAAAAGCGTATTTGCCATTAGAGGTTAGCTCAATTCCCACGGGTTGCACCCGGTCTTGATTTACGCCGGGCACTTTGAACGACATTTCATGAATTTGCTCGAGTTTTTCCACATCAATAATGTGCACGGTGCCGCCGATTTCGGCGGAGGCCCAGGCGACCTTACTGTCTTTGCTGAATTCCACGTGGCGCGGGCGCTGGCCAACCACAATGTTCTTCTCGATTTTAAACGTTTTGGTGTTGATCCAGTGCAGCATGCTGGTGGTTTCTGAGGTGTTCACCGCCCATTTTCCGTCCGGGCTTACGGCCATGCCTTCGGGTTCAATGCCTACCTCTATCTGGGCCAGAACCACTTTGGTGGTTACGTCCACCACGGTCACAATGGCGTCGTCTTCGTTGGCGATATACAGATGCTTGTTGTTAGGGTGCAGCGCGAACTGCTCCGGATCTTCACCCGAGGGCAGGGTGTCGATGATTTTGCGGGTCGCAAGGTCCAGCACCTGAACGGTATCGTCGTCGCTGGCACAGATGTACAGTTTGGTGAAGTCTTTGGACAATAAAATGCCCCGCGGCCGCGCGCCAACGTTTATGGTTTCAATAACTTCCATTGTTTCTGTGTCAATAACAGACAGTGTGTTGTCCTTTTCATTGGACACATAAGCCACGCTTGCCATCGCAGGCGCGGACAATCCGATCAGGGCGGCAAAAGCGGTTTTTCTGAGCAGCAATTTCATCGAGAAGCTCCTTGTTATTCTGAATGGCGAGCGCTCAGGCGATCAGCCGTTAATACGACACGTGCTTTCCGGCTCATCAAAACCGAGGGTATCCATTTCCGTAAGCGGATGAATAAAGCCTTCAAACGGTGCCGTTGCCACCAGCCCCCTTGGGTGCACCAGCGGAATAGGCTGGCGCAGTTGGCCATTCCACAGGCGATAAGTCAGCTTCCGGCCCTTAAAAGCCGCCAATTGAAAACGGTCACTGAAGACAAGCTGGCGAACGCTGCGGGGATCGGCGCTACCAATCTGTGTGACAGCGGTGCCTATAGAGCGCACGGCGGCCCAAGCGGCATAATCTGCGCTGTTCATATCGCGGCCAGCCAAGTCATTGAAACGGCTCTGCAATTGCGCTGCGCCCCAGCTTTCTACTACCCGGTGCCAGGCTACGGGTGACATGCCCTGCGTGCCTACCACCGGCCGTGGCAGCCATGTGTTAAACGGCACGTACTCGCCAAAATCACCGCGCACGTCGGCCACCACCACCGCATCGTAATCTTTGGCTTGAGTGAATAATGGCAACTCCTTGGAGGCCGTGCGGCGCAAATCGGCATCAAAGGTCCAAGGCCTGTCTTCAATGATTTTCACTCCAAAGCGCTTGGCTGAGCGGCGAAAGGCATCGGCCCAGGCCACATCGGCTTCGGTCGGGCCTGTGATTAGAAACACCTCGTTCCAGCGTCGTAGCTGCAGCCACTGGCTAAGGGCATCAGTGAGCATGGCGTAACTGGGGATGGTGTGCAGCAGGTTGTTGTGGCACTCGCGGGTGCGCAGTGCGTCGTCTGCAGCCCCTGCATTGAATACCAGCGTGTCGGCCGTGGCTTTGTCCATAATGGCGGCCAGTGTGGTGGCCGGCGCGCTGACCACAAACAATTGCACACCTTCTTGCTGGAGATTTTCAAACGCAAGAATGGCGGCCTGTTCCGAATCAGCCACGTAGGGGGTCAGTTCATAGCGATGGCCGATGAATTTTCCGGTGGTGCTGTTGTCAGCCATAGCCAGTTCGGCGCCGCGCAGGCCGGCATCCGCTGGCTCGGGAAGCACGTTTGACAGCACCGGGCCTGAGTCTGGTGTCCACTGCACGTAGCCGACTTTTACATCCACCGTGCTTGCCGCAACGGAAGGCATTGCAGCCAGTGTGATAAACAGAAACGTGGCGATCAGGGATGCAGTTCGAAACATGGGGCTCTCCGGCTTTTTCTTGTGTGATCAGCTTAGTAAAGGGGAAAAGTCCCGGGAATATTCAGAAAGTAGGAAACTGCCAGTACTAAAGGACTATTCCGCTCACAGGCAGCCTGTTTAGCATGGTGATAAGGCTTGCGTTGGCCCCCTCGCGCTTTGGTTTTAGCTCCGACTGTACTACTACCAAGGAACTAAGCCGAAACCTCCAAAGTGGCATTTGGATTTGCTGGCGAGTTTCTTACACTGACTGATGTGTCTGGCGTCTTACAAATCCAATAGCCAGAGCACGGAGAATCAACAGAGGTAACAACCATGGCAATCTCTTTTCCATTTAAAGCACTGGCAATGGCGGCCTTGTTGGGCGCAACGGGTTTGGTCATCGCGCACGGCAATGTCACCCCGCAAGCGGTAGATACCGGCGACCTCCCGGTATTGGGCGCTGAAATTCTGTTTGAAAATCCGTTCCGTGAGGGCGGTTCCCACGGTGATGCGAGCGCCTTGGCCGTTCAGATTGGCGAAAGCGCCTACGCCGGCAACTGCGCTGCTTGCCACGGTATTCGGGCAATGTCTGGGGGCCTAACGCCAGATTTGCGCGAACTCGAAGAATGGGACGACGAGTACTATATGGGCCGGGTCCAGAATGGCACAGACCGGGGCATGCCGTCGTGGAAAAAAACGTTGGATCAGAATGCGATCTGGGCTATCAGAACTTATGTTGAATCCTTGCCAAAGCCTGAGTGAATGGTGCTAGCCAAAGATATTTTCGGTTCGTTACCGGGCTGGGCATCGTGCCGGCCTTTCGCTGTTGGAGAGAAATCAATGAAGGCGCTGTTACGATGTCTGGTAATGATGTTGGTTTTTCAAACGGGTATGGCTCAGGAAGTGGATGATGGCGACATGCTGCTGAACCGGCCCGCTGAGCGTAATTACGACATCATTATTGAGTCCGGTTATCTGAAAGTGGGGGTATACCAGAATTTTCCACCCTATTCTTACCTGGTGAACAGCGAACCCCAGGGTATTGATGTGGAGCTGGGCAAACGCATTGCTGCCGCTATGGGCGTGGAATTCAGAGTGCACTGGATTGTGCCGGATGAAAACCTGGGGGACGACCTGCGCAACAACGTCTGGAAAGGGCACTATTTGGCCAAGCGACGCTTGGCAGACGTGATGATGCGGGTACCTTACGACAAACAATACGCCTATATGCAGGATTCTACTGGCGAGTACATGAACGAGCAGGTTGTGCTGTTTGGTCCCTATCAGCAGGAAACCTGGCAAATCGCCTACAACCCGCAAAAGATGGATTCGGTGGAAACCATCGCCATGTTTCAGTACCACCCGATTGGCGTAGAAATCGACACCTTGCCGGCCTTCTACCTGACCTCCGGACTGAACGGCCGCCTGCGCGACCAGGTGCGCCACTACACCAACGTTCATGAGGCATTCAACGCCATGCTTAATGGCGACGTCAGCGCCGTTATGGGCATGCGCGCTGAAATCGATCATGAGCTGTCGAAAGCTGAAAACAGTGGGTTCAGGCAGGCGGGTAATGCTTTTCCCGGTATTGGCAAGCAAGTTTGGGATGTGGGGATGGCCATCAAGAGCACACACCGACAGCTGGGTTATGCCCTTGAAGAGATTGTTGGCAACATCGTTAAGTCGGGGGGGTTGGAAGGGCTGTTTGCTGACGCTAACCTGCGCTACAGCGTGCCCCAGTATTATCGGGCGTTCCTAAGCGAAGAGGCGATTGCGCAGGCTGAGGGCAAACCCTAACGCCCGTTGCGTGTGGCTTGCTATCGCAATTTTGGTTTAAACCCACGCCTTTGACGTGGGTTCTTTGTGGGTAGTACGACCAAGTGATGAGAAAACCACGCCTGGGGACTGATTGTTGATTGCACCGGTAAAGCTAAGAATCTGTACAGAGGCGGGAAAACTTCCCGGCTTACCGAAAACCGACAACAAGAAACTCGGAGAGCGCAACCATGAGATCGAATAGATTCGGCATTCGCATTGCCGTCAGTGCCCTGGCTTTGGCCGTTTCCTGCGGGGCCCAGGCGGTAACCGACGAAGACATTCTTAATGACGCCAACACGCCTGAAGACATTGTCAGCTATGGCATGGGTACTCAAGGGCAACGATTCAGCACAATTGAAGATCTGACCACTGAAAACATCCGCTATTTACAGCCCGCGTGGGCGTTTTCTTTTGGCAGCGAAAAAATGCGCGGCCAGGAATCCCAGCCAATGATTAAAGACGGCGTGATGTACGTAACCGCCTCTTATTCAAGGGTATACGCCATTGACGCAAGAACCGGCGAAGAAATATGGCAATACGATGCTCGCTTGCCGGATGGCATCATGCCTTGCTGCGACGTGGTCAACCGCGGCGTTGCCTTGTACGGCGACAAAGTCTATTTCGGCACCCTGGATGCCAAACTGGTGGCCCTGAACAAAGACACCGGCAAACCCGTGTGGATTAAAAAAGTAGCAGACTACCAAGCCGGCTATGCCATTACTGCAGCCCCTCTGGTGGTGAAAGGTAAGCTGATTACTGGGGTGTCTGGTGGTGAGTTTGGCATAGTGGGTAAAGTGGAAGCCTACGATCCGGAAACCGGTGATCTGGTTTGGACCAGGCCCACGGTAGAAGGCCACATGGGCTACGTTTATAAAGATGGTAAGGCCATTGAAAACGGTATTTCTGGCGGCGAAGCGGGTAAAACCTGGCCTGGAGACATGTGGAAGAACGGCGGCGCGGCCACGTGGCTGGGCGGCACTTACGACCCGGATACCGATTCGTTATTTTTTGGTACTGGCAACCCGGCACCTTGGAATTCGCATTTGCGCCCGGGAGACAACCTGTTCTCGGCCTCTCGCCTTGCCATTGATCCAGACGACGGCAGTATCAAATGGCACTTCCAGACCACACCCCACGACGGCTGGGATTATGACGGTGTTAACGAGCTGATTTCGTTCAACTACGAAGAAAATGGTAAAACCGTGATGGCCGCGGCTACCGCTGACCGCAACGGCTTTTTCTATGTTTTGAACCGTGAAAATGGCGACTTCATTCGCGGCTTTCCGTTTGTAGACAAAATTACCTGGGCAACCGGGCTTGACCCAAAAACCGGTCGGCCGATTTTTGCCGAAGGTGGACGCCCGGGTGATCCGTCGTCAGCCGAGGGGATGAAAGGTGAAATAGTGTTGGCGCAGCCATCGTTCCTTGGTGGTAAAAACTGGATGCCTATGGCGTTCAGCCAAGACACAGGCCTGTTCTACGTGCCCTCCAATGAGTGGTCTATGGACATTTGGAACGAGCCCGTATCCTACAAAAGAGGCGGAGCGTATCTGGGCGCAGGTTTTACCATCAAACCAACAAATGACGATTACATTGGCGTTTTGCGGGCTATGGATCCGAAAACCGGCGAGGAAGTGTGGCGTTATGAAAACCCGGCACCTTTGTGGGGCGGGGTAATGGCCACCGCTGGCAACCTGGTGTTCACTGGCACTCCGGAAGGCTTCCTGAAAGCATTTGATGCTAAAACCGGCGAAGAACTCTATAAATTCAACACCGGCTCAGGCGTGGTAGGCACCCCGGTGACCTGGACCATGGACGGCGAGCAGTTCGTTTCGGTCGCGTCGGGCTGGGGTGGCGCCGTTCCGCTTTGGGGTGGTGAGGTGGCTAAAGTAATCAAAGACTTCAACCAGGGCGGGATGGTCTGGACCTTCAAACTGCCGAAGGATCGTGTTGCCAGCAAGTGATTCCTGAATGCGATGAAAGCAGGCGCCAGGGGGCTGGACTTAATGATCAGCCGGCTGGCGCCGACTAGTACTAAGGGATGAGTTTTTCACCCCTATCGCATCATTCAATGATAAAGGTTTAGTATCTACATTGAGTGGGTGAATACGAAAGCCCACGTTGGCGAGCAACAAACACAAAAAGAGGTCGAAACCATGATCTATGCACAACCAGGAAAGGAAGGCTCTGTCGTTTCTTTCAAAGCGCGTTATGAAAACTACATTGGCGGCGAGTGGGTTGCCCCGGTAAAAGGGCAGTATTTTGACAATATCACGCCGATTACCGGTAATGTGATTTGTGAGATTCCCCGTTCCACAGCCGAAGACATCGAGCTGGCACTAGATGCTGCGCACAAAGCGGCGCCGGCTTGGGGACAAACGTCGGTGCAGGAACGCTCCCGTATCCTGTTGAAAATAGCGGACCGCATAGAAGAAAACCTGGAATTGCTGGCGGTTGCAGAAACCTGGGACAACGGCAAAGCCGTTCGTGAAACCCTGAACGCTGACATCCCACTGGCCGCTGACCATTTCCGCTATTTTGCCGGCTGTATTCGGGCCCAGGAAGGCCATATGGGTGAAATCGACCACAACACCGTGGCTTATCACTTCCACGAGCCTTTGGGTGTGGTGGGGCAAATCATTCCCTGGAACTTCCCGATTCTAATGGCGGCCTGGAAGCTGGGCCCCTGCCTGGCGGCCGGCAACTGCACCGTATTAAAACCGGCCGAGCAAACGCCCGCGAGTATACTGATACTGATGGAACTGATTGGTGACCTGCTTCCGCCGGGTGTGCTTAACGTGGTCAACGGTTACGGTATTGAAGCCGGCCAGGCACTGGCGACCAGCAAGCGCATTGCTAAAATCGCCTTTACCGGCTCTACACCGGTAGGCACGCACGTTTTGAAATGCGCCGCTGAAAACCTTATTCCGTCCACCGTGGAACTGGGTGGCAAATCGCCAAACATTTATTTCGCAGATGTGATGAAAGCCGAGCCTGCATTCATCGACAAGTGTATTGAAGGCTTGGTTCTTGCGTTCTTTAACCAGGGTGAAGTGTGTACCTGTCCGTCCCGCGCCTTGGTGCAGGAAGACATGTACGACGAGTTTATGGAAAAAGTGATTGCCCGTACCAAAGCAATCAAGCGCGGTAACCCGTTGGATACCGACGTGCAGGTAGGCGCCCAGGCCAGCAAAGAACAATTCGACAAGATTCTGTCTTATCTTGAGATTGGCAAGCAGGAAGGCGCTGAAGTGCTCACCGGCGGCGGCCGCGAGCATCTGGAAGGTGAGTTTGCTAACGGCTTCTACATCCAGCCCACGCTGTTTAAGGGCGACAACAAGATGCGGGTGTTCCAGGAAGAGATCTTCGGCCCGGTTGTGGGGGTAACCACCTTCAAAACCGAGGAAGAAGCGCTGGCCATCGCCAACGATACCGAGTTTGGCTTGGGCGCAGGTGTCTGGTCCCGCGATACCCACGTAGCTTACCGCATGGGTCGCAACATTAAGGCGGGCCGGGTATGGATGAACTGCTTCCACGCGTATCCCGCCCATGCCGCTTTTGGTGGATATAAGAAGTCCGGTATCGGACGTGAAACCCATAAATTGGCGTTGGATCATTACCAGCAGACCAAGTGCATGTTGACCAGCTACGACATAAATCCGTTGGGCTTTTTCTAAACACAGGCTTGCGCGCTGGATGTGCGAATTTCCCCCGGCTTTCGCCGGGGCTTTTCCTTTTGAAGGGCCGTTATGTGCCGTTCTTTTTTTGGCCCCCCGCGGGCCTTTTTTGGTTTTTGCCGCGGTGCATTCTTAGGCGTCTATGTTTTCAGGACAATGCAGTTGCAACTTAAGGCGCGCCAAAAACAGTGCGAAAGTACCATATTGGTCATTTGCTGCTACCTTTACGATGGGTTTCAGGGAAGAGGTGAAAGCGCCGATATTCCCTTGATGCGCAAACAATCACTATAAAAGAGGTATGCATTATGTGGACAAAGCCAGCTTATGAAGATCTGCGTATCGGTTTCGAAGTCACTATGTACTTCGCCAACCGCTGAAGTCTGAAGTAGCCAGCGCCTCGGCGCTGGCTGTTTTACTTCCGGAGCTTCTGCTTATGTATATTCAGGTTCTTGGTTCAGCGGCAGGCGGCGGTTTCCCCCAGTGGAACTGCAATTGTGCGAATTGCGACGGTTTGCGAAAAGGCACTGTTAACGCCCACGCACGCACCCAGTCATCCATCGCGGTTAGTGAAGACGGCGAACGCTGGGTTCTCTTTAACGCCTCCCCCGATATTCGTGCCCAGCTGGCATCGTTTCCTGCCATGCAGCCGGCGCGTGCGCTGCGCGACACCGGTATTGCAGCCGTCCTTTTGATCGACAGCCAGGTGGACCACACAACCGGCCTGCTGACCCTGCGCGAAGGTTTACCGCTGGACATCTGGTGTACCGCACAGGTGCACGAAGACCTTAGCTCTGGTTTTCCTCTGTTCCCGATGTTGGAACATTGGAACGGCGGGTTACGCTGGCAAGAAATTGCCCTTGGTGACGGCGCGGCCGAAGCCTTTGTTATTCCCTGTGCGCCGAATCTGAAACTGACCGCTATTCCGTTGCTGAGCAACGCGCCACCGTATTCGCCACGCCGCGACCAGCCGCACCCCGGTGACAATATTGGCGTGTTTATTGAGGATACACGCACGGGTGCTGCCGTGCTTTACGCACCGGGGCTGGGCAAGCCTGACGAGCACATACTTCAATGGATGCGTCAGGCCGATGTATTGATGGTCGATGGCACGGTATGGCATGACGACGAAATGATTCGCCAGCAAGTCGGTACCAAAACCGGTCAGGACATGGGCCATCTGGCCCAGAGTGGCCCTGGTGGCATGATGGAAGTGCTGGACACTATGATGGCCAGGCGCAAGATTTTGATACACATCAACAACACCAATCCGATTCTGAACGAGGACTCCGCCGAGCGAGCGCAGCTGGCGCAGCACGGAATCGAGGTGGCCTGGGACGGAATGTACATAGATCTGTCGGGGACGCCATGAACGCCATTGTGAACACCACCCTGAATCGCGCGGATTTTGAACAGGCGTTACGCAATAAGGGCCGGCTCTATCATATTCATCACCCGTATCATCAGGCCATGTATGGTGGCCAGTGCAGCCCTGAGCAAATCCGGGGCTGGGTGGCCAACCGCTATTATTATCAGGTAATGATCCCGCGTAAAGATGCGGCCATTATGGCCAATTGCCCCGACGCCAGCGTGCGCAAGCAATGGTTGCAGCGCATTCTTGACCACGATGGTCACGACGGTGATGCGGGCGGCATTGAAGCCTGGTTGTGCCTGGCGGAAGCCGTGGGGCTGACTCGGGAAGAGGTGATCGACCAGCGCCACGTGCTGCCCGGCGTGCGTTTTGCGGTGGACGCCTACTTGAACTTTGCGCGCCGCGCGACTTGGCAAGAAGCGGCTTGTTCCTCGCTGACCGAGCTGTTTGCGCCAGAAATCCACCAGTCTCGTCTGGACAGCTGGCCAGAACATTATCCGTGGATTGACGAGGCCGGCTATAGCTACTTCCGTAAGCGCCTATCAGAAGCCCGCCGCGATGTGGAACATGGCCTGGCGATTACGCTGGAGTATTTCACCAGAGCTACCGAGCAGGCCCGCGCCCTCGAAATTTTACAGTTCAAACTGGATATTCTGTGGAGCCTGCTGGACGCCCTGACCATGGCCTACAGCCACAAAACGCCGCCGTTCCATACGGTTACCGATCAGCAAGTCTGGCACAGGGGGCTATGATGGCAGACTCGGCAGCAGTTGGGAAAACAGCGGGAAGCATACCCTGTTTCCGCCTTGGCTTCCGGTTTCAGTGGGAGCCGGTACAGAACGGCTATGTGTTGCTCTACCCCGAGGGCATGGTGAAACTTAACGAAAGCGCCGGCGCTATTCTGCGCGAAGTGGACGGCCAGCGCTCCGTGCAGGACATTGTTAGTGCGCTGGAACAGGCCTTTCCCGAGGCCGGGTCGCTGGCGGGCGATGTTAACGAGTTTCTGCAACACGCTTGCGAGCAACATTGGATTGAACTTTCATGAATATGCCTTCATCGACGCTGAACGGCCAGAAAACGGCCACCATTGGGCCACCGTTATGGTTGCTGGCGGAGCTGACCTACCGCTGCCCGTTGCAGTGCCCGTACTGTTCAAACCCATTGGATTTCGCACAGACCGAGCGTGAACTCAGCACGGAAGACTGGGTGAAAGTGCTACGCCAGGGGCGGGAGATGGGCGCGGCCCAGCTAGGGTTTTCCGGCGGTGAGCCGCTGGTGCGTCAAGATCTTCAAGAGCTGATTGCTGAAGCTCGGCACCTGGGCTACTACAGCAATCTGATTACGTCCGGTCTGGGCCTGACTAACGCCAAAGTTGAGGCGTTCGCCAGCGCCGGGCTGGACCATATTCAGGTCAGTTTTCAGGCCTCAGACCCAGAGCTGAACAACGCTTTGGCCGGTTCTCGCAAGGCGTTTGAACAAAAACTGGCAATGGCGCGGGCGGTGAAAGAAGCCGGCTATCCCATGGTTCTGAATTTTGTAATTCACCGCCACAACATTCATCAGATGAACGACATTATGGCGCTGTGTAAGCGTCTGGGGGCGGATTTCGTAGAGCTGGCTACCTGCCAGTATTATGGCTGGGCATTCAAAAATCGCGAAGGGCTCATGCCGTCACGGGCACAGCTGGAGAAGGCCGAGCGTGAAGTGAATCAATATCGTGCTCGCCTGCTGGACGACGGTTCGGCCATGAAGCTGATTTTTGTCACCCCCGACTATTACGAGGAGCGCCCGAAAGCCTGTATGAACGGTTGGGGCAGTCTGTTTTTGACAGTGGCACCGGACGGTGCGGCGCTGCCCTGCCACAGCGCGCGTTTGTTGCCCATCGATTTTCCCAATGTGCGCGACAACGACTTGAAACACATCTGGTATGACAGCCCGGGCTTCAATCATTATCGCGGTGACGGCTGGATGCCGGAACCGTGTCAGTCCTGTGATGAAAAAGAAAAAGATTTTGGTGGCTGCCGCTGCCAAGCATTCTTGCTAACCGGTAACGCCGATAATGCCGACCCGGTGTGCAGCAAATCGGCCTACCACGACCGTATCCTTGCGGCACGCCAGGCCGCCGACCATGCCACCGCAGGCATTGAGGAACTGACCTATCGCAACGCAGGCAACTCCCGCATGTTCTTCCGCAGTTAGTCAGCCGTCAGTCAAAGGCTTACTGAGCGCCACCGAGGCTTGTGCTGGCTATACCCAGCGCAGCGGTTTGGTGGCGTCAGGCGCTGGCGTATTTTGGCTACAAAACGAACCCGAAACCGGCGCCAGCCGAATATGGCACCTGAATGACCAAGGGCTAGTGTTGGCGTTGGGTACGAATCTGCGCAACCTTCGCAGTCGGGTGAATGGCTACGGGGGTGGTGCCCTGGCTGCCGCACCGGATGGCGTGTTTGCCGTTAGCGATGATCAACGCATTCACTTTATTCCCTTGGGTGTAGAGCAAAGCCGGGCGCTGACGACTGATACCGCCGCCTATGGCGGATTGCGGGCTGACCCATTGCGGCAACGGGTGCTGGCGGTACGCGAAACCGGGCAGGGCGTGGCGAATGGCCGCCAACAACTGGTGGCGGTGGCTCGCGATGGCACGCTGACGGTGTTGCACCAGGGCGAAGATTTTTACAGTGCGCCCGCGTTGTCGGCAGACGGCCGACACATTGCCTGGGTGAGCTGGCAACTGCCCGATATGCCCTGGCTGCAAACCCGTGTGTGGACGGCGAACATAACGGTTGATGGCACACTGGAGAATCCTCGAGTGCATACCGCTCCCCAGCCAGCGTCTATTCAGCAGCCGGTGTTTGCGGGGCAGGACCTTTGGGTGATGTCCGACCATGAGGGCTGGTGGCAACCCTGGCAACTCGACACCCGGAACCCCGCGAGCCTCTGGACAAAAGCCGCGGTGCCCGAATGTGACCACGCCAATGCACCCTGGCAACTGGGTGAAGCTCACCACTGCCCGCTACCGGGCGGGGGTTGGGCTCGCGCTCATTATAACCTAGGCCGTGGCGAGCTGTGGTTATCGGGCGTTAGCCATCCAAACCCTGCACGGATTGCGCCGGCGTTCAGCGATTTTCGCAGCTTGTGCACCTGTGGCGATTTTCTTTATGCCATTGCTCGTTCCCCGGACCGCCTGGATGCGGTGCTTAGAATCGACCCGCAAAGTGCTGAGGCGAGTGCCGTGGCCGGTGGCGAACCAGCGTTGCCCGGGCACGGCCTGGCGCAGCCAGTATCGTTTCGAGTTCCGGCCCTTGCACAGGAAACGACCGCGCCCCAAGGCTTTTTATATTCGCCTCTGACACCCTGTAACGAGCTACCGGCACTGATTTTGGTGGCCCACGGTGGGCCAACCTCCGCGGCCTATCCGGTCTTCAACCCTCTGATTCAGTTCTGGTGCCAGCGAGGCTTTGCCGTAGCGGAGGTGAACTATCGTGGCAGCAGCGGTTACGGCAGGGCGTTCCGGCTTTCACTGGCGGAGCGCTGGGGCGAAATTGATGTGGAAGACATGGCGCGGGCTGCAGATGCCCTGGTTGCCGCAGGCTACGCCGATGGCAACCAGGTGTTTATTCAGGGCCGTAGTTCTGGCGGTTATACCGCGTTGATGGCTTTAAGCCTGAGTCAGCGCTACCGCGCCGGCGCCAGCCAGTTCGGCGTGACCGATCCTATACAACTGCGGCGTATGACCCATCGCTTTGAATCCGGTTATCTGGACTGGTTGTTGGGATGTCCCGAACGGCATCCGCAACGCTGGCAGGACCGCACGCCCCGGTTACGCGCGGCGACAATGGCGGCGCCGGTGATTTTTTTTCAGGGCGGGCAAGACAAAGTGGTCGTCCCCGAACAGACCCGCATGATGGTCGCGGCCATGGAGCAAGCCGGGCAGAAACCAGAGCTTCACTGGTTCCAGGACGAAGGCCACGGGTTTTTACAACAGGCGAATCAGGCGGCCATGCTAGAGGCACTCTGCAGCTTTTATCAACGGCATGGTCGAAACACCGATGAATGCATAGAAAGCTTGAGTTAAACTCTCGGCTATTACGTACAAAAATAAACTTAACGTCGAGTGCTTGTTCATGGGTCACGACATATCCGCTTTAAGAAAATTTGTCTCGCCAGAGATCGTATTCGGAGCCGGATCAAGGAAGTCTGTCGCTAACTTTGCCAGTAATTTCGGCGCAAAACATGTGTTTCTGGTGTCTGACCCAGGCGTCGCGGCCGCCGGCTGGGTGGGCGAAATCGCTACCTTGCTGACCGATGCCGGCATACGTACCACGGTTTACACGGGTGTTTCGGCGAATCCCCGTGTCGATGAGGTTATGGCCGGCGCCGAGCTCTACAAATCCTCCGAGTGCGATGTGATTGTGGCCATTGGCGGCGGCAGCCCCATGGACTGCGCCAAGGGCATCGGTATTGTGGTCAGCGATGGCCGCAATATTTTGGATTTTGAAGGGGTGGACACCATCGTAAACCCGCCGCCGCCGATGATACTGATTCCGACCACGGCCGGAACCTCGGCTGATGTGTCACAGTTTGCCATCATTTCTGACCCTGCCCGTCGCTTCAAATTTTCCATTATCAGCAAAGCGATTGTGCCAGATGTTTCGCTGATCGATCCCGAAGTGACCGAAACCATGAGCAGCTATCTTACTGCCTGCACCGGCGTTGACGCCTTGGTGCATGCCATAGAGGCCTATGTGTCTACAGGCAGCGGGCCGTTGACCGATTCTAACGCGCTGGAAGCGATCCGGCTGATTAACCGCAATTTGGAGCCCTTGGTGGCTAATACCGCCGATGCGTATTTGCGCGAGCAGATCATGTTGGCGTCCATGCAGGCCGGTCTGGCGTTTTCCAATGCCATCTTGGGTGCGGTTCACGCGATGTCCCACAGCTTGGGTGGTTTTCTGGATTTGCCCCATGGATTATGCAACGCCGTCCTGTTAGAACACGTGGTGGCTTACAATTTCCACTCAGCGGAAGAGCGCTTTCGTCGTGTTGCAGAAGCCATGAATATCGACACTCGTGGCATGAGCCAGGCCGAAATTCAGAAACGCTTGATGAGTCGCATTATTCAGCTCAAGCGCGCCGTGGGGCTAGAGGCCAAGTTGTCAGAGTTGGGGGTCAGGGTGTCTGATATTCCGTCTCTCTCTGGATTTGCATTACAGGACCCGTGTATTTTGACCAATCCTCGCAAGTCGTCGCTCAGAGATGTTCAGGTTGTGTATGAAGAAGCCCTTTGATGACGATCGTGGCTATGAGGTGGGTGATTTGTTGGGGCTGGGTCGCCAGTCCGTGCGCAAGAACTACTACCTCGCGCTGCAAGACCGCCTGGAGGAGTTAGAGCGAGAGCGTAATCGCTATAAGTGGCTATTTGAAAAAGCACTCCACGGTATTTTTCAGGGTGATTTACGCGGTGGTTTTCTGGCCTGCAACCCGGCCATGGCCAAAATCTGCGGTTACGTCAGTGCTGAAGACCTGCAAGCCCGGGTTATCCGCTTGCGGGAACAGCTTTTTTGCAGCGCCAATGAGTTCGATGCATTGCGTCAGGAATTGCTCGATAGGGGCAGTCTGAGCGCCCGCGAAATTCGCCTGCGTCGTGCAGATGCGACGCCCGTTAATGTCGCCATCACCCTGCTCAGGCGGCCAGATCTGGGGCCAGAGGTGGTTGAGGCGTTTGTGGCGGATATAACCGAGCGGGTGCAGGCGCAGCAGAAGATGGTGCAGGTTAACGCAGACTTGGAGCGCCGGGTAGAAGAGCGCACCCAGGCGCTGCAGAACGCCAACGTTGGGCTGCATTTTCAGATTGCCGAACGGGGAAAAGTCGAGCGCGAACTGGTAATTACAGCACAAGCCGCGCGCGATGCGAATCGCAGCAAAGACAAATATCTGGCAGCGGCCAGCCACGATTTGCTGCAGCCTCTGAATGCTGCGCGCCTGACCATATCGGCGCTGCAGGAAAGCGCGCTGCCGGCGGAAGAGGCGAGGATGGTGCACCAGGTGCATCGCGCGCTTGAAGGTGCCGAAGACTTGCTGGCGGATTTGCTGGATATCTCAAAACTGGACCAGCAGGCCATGGCGCCGGATTTGCTACTGACCGACGTTGCCGCTCTGGCCGAAAGCCTGGGTGAAGAATTTGAAGCGGTGGCGACCAACGCCGGCGTGCGGTTCCACGTTCGTACTATTCCGGCGCTGATAAAAACCGATCAGCGTATGCTTACCCGCATTCTTCGTAATTTACTGAGCAACGCCTTTCGCTACACCCTCAGCGGCCGTGTTCTGCTGGCACTGAGAGCCCGCCGCGACAGCCTGCGTATTGAAGTGTGGGATACCGGTGTGGGTATTGACGAAAGTAAGCTGAAGGATATTTTTACCGAATTTCATCAATTGTTGCCGCAAGGAACCGGCGGTCGCCAAGGTGCCGGGCTGGGGCTGGCGATTGTTGAGCGAATGGTGTCGGTGTTGGGCTACCGGATAGAAGTGGTTTCGCGGCCGGGCAGAGGTTCGCGGTTCGCGCTGGTGCTGCCGGTGGACATGCAATCAGCCCGTCGAGCCGCGTTGCCGGCCACTGAAATTGTGCCCAGCTTTGTTCACGGCTTCGCAGGCATTTTGGTAATGGTGATTGATAATGAGCCGGCCATACTTGCGAGTATGAAGCTGTTGCTGGAGTGCTGGGGCTGTTTGGTAATAGCCAGTCCTGACGAACATCAGGCTTTGGAGTACCTGCGGCAGACAAACAACGTACCCGCAGCACTGCTCGCCGATTACCACCTGGATGATGAAAAAACAGGCTGGCAGGCCATTTCAGCGATACGGAAGCTATTGGGCACGCCTGTGCCAGCGGCCCTGATTACCGCAGATCGGGGCGATGAACTGCGCACGCTGATGCGGGCGCAGGGGTTATCGATTTTAAACAAGCCGGTAAAACCCAACCGTTTGCGGGCATTGCTGACGAGTCTGTTGTCTGTGCAATAACGCAGTGCCCGTGCTGATTTGCGCCACGGGCTTCATGCGATGAACGAGCCGCTGCTATTCAGGCAGGGTGGTTTTGTACACAAGACCAAATTGGTAATTGAAAGCGACTTTGGTCGAACACCACCTTCACCGGTTTTTCGTTTGCAGATTTGACCCATTCGAAATTTCACTTCAGAATACTGTATAAATAAATGGGGTATCCCTTTAGCTCCACAAATGGCAAAATCTCTCAATGGATGTGCCAACAATTGCTCCGATAGGTGGAAAAGATTATCCAACGACCTGGGTTCAATTCCTTGATTGGTTCCACTCTGAACAAGCGTGCCGGGATTTTTTGGAACAGCTACGCTGGTCGGACGGACTGGTTTGCCCGAAGTGTGGGGTAATATCGCAAGTTCATCGACGCAGTCGCGGCAGATTGATCTGTCCAGCATGCAGACATCAAGCAACGGTAACAGCGGGTACCATTTTTGATAAAACGCGCACAGAGCTTCGCGTCTGGTTTGCCGCCATTTGGTACATCACCAACCAAAAGCATGGCGTCAGCGCATTGGGGTTGCAGCGTGTACTTGGCCTTGGCAGCTATGAGACAGCGTGGACCATGCTGCACAGGCTGCGCCGAGCAATGGTACGCACAGACAGAGAGTTGCTCCATGGAGAGGTTGAGGTCGATGAAACCTATCTTGCACTCACCGACCGAGCCAACCCGATTAGTGCGGTGGGACGTAAAAGCAACACCACCAAGGTGTTGGTCGCCATAGCAGTGGAGATACTGCAACCCAAGGGATTTGGAAGAATACGGATTCAACGGATTGAGCGTGGTGACAACGATAACCTGATGCCCTTCATCAAAGCCTTCATTCGTCCAGGATCGCTCATCCATAGCGATGGCTCACCTGCTTACCGCCTGCTCACGGAGAGTGGATATGAGCACCGACAAACGGTTCATCTTGGTTCAGCCACTCCAGCCCATGAATCAATGCCAGGCGTTCACCGTGTGGCATCACTCTTGCAACGCTGGATGATGGGCACACACCATGGCGCAGTCCAGCCAGGACAGTTGGATAATTATCTTGATGAATATGTATTTCGGTTTAATCGCCGTAAATCCAAATCAAGAGGCTTACTGTTTTATCGCTTGCTCCAGCAAGCAGTTGTGACAAAGCCGGTCACCTACCAAAAGGTGGTGGCACGGCGAGGAAAATCTGGAAATTGAAGTCTGTGGAGCTAAAGGGATACCCCGTATAAATAAACAGTAATCGGTGAAAATCATGATGACCGCCACCGCGACATCGTTCGTCACGATCAGACGCCAGTTTGATTTTCGCAGTATTGAAGTGGGTCGCTGGGTTACGCCAGAAGAGCGTGATTTTGCGGCAGTCCGCTTCTACCAGGCGCTGTGCGATTTGATGACAATCCTCAAGAGTCCAGAGCTGCTGATTTCGTTACGGAGCACGCTTAGCCTCCAGTACGGCATTGGTGGGCGCCCTGGTGTGGCTGCACACTATATTCCGGCGACACGACAACTGGCGCTGGCCAAAAATGCCGGCGCGGGTAGCCTGGCCCATGAGTGGTTTCATGCTTTCGATCACTATATGGGCAACAAGGCCTTCCACGACCCGGTTAAGCATGGCTTTGCGTCTGGCGCGTGGCTTGACAGCAAAAAACAGAAACAACATCCATTAAACAACCGGTTGGAACACTGCTTTCGCACCATTTTACTGAACGAGAGCGGCACTGAACCCAGTGATCAGTTTAAGTGCTCGCAACAAGCAGACAAGAAACTGAAGGTGCTGTATTACGCTCGGCCGGAGGAGCTCTGCGCACGGGCTTTTGAAGCTTTTGTTGAAGACAGCAGGCCCAGCAATCGTTTTCTGGTAAGTGGCACTGTTTATTCGGATGAGGCAAAGACTGGGCTGTACCCAAGGGGCCAGCACAGAGAGGCGATCAACGAAGCGTTTGAAAACTACTTCCAGGCCTTGGGTAGAGCGTTATATCGGGAGCAGGCCCAAGCTCAATGAGAGCGGTAACCGCTCTAGTTGAGCCTGCATCAGCTTTCGGAAGAAAGGCGTTTTGAGTTATCGATAGCACGTTTATGAAGGGGTTCAAGAATGCGCAAGCTGGTTGTCCACCAAGGCGTGTGGCCGCCGGATAGCATATCTAACCACGCCATTTGCACCTCTAGCCCTGTGTCCCAGAGCACAGCGAGTTTTTCGGTGACCATGCGGCGGTTTTCCAAAATCATTTTTGGATTTGAGGGAGCGTGCGTCGCCAGCATGCCAATACGCAAATTTATGGTTGATAGTGCGACAGGCCCAGCATCCAGGAGCATGCAGCTCAATTTCCAAACATCGGATCTAGCGTCGGGTGTCATCGGAATTATTGCGGATAGGCGATTAATCACGAACATTTTGCATTCCAGGAGTGGATTTTTGAGAATGCAACTAACGATAGTGCACACCCTTTTATCGAGATGTATACGACAAACGGATGCGTAACCGACTGCCCAGATCACCATCGTAACACCATTATCAACCTGCCGAATGATCTGCAATTCACAAGCTGGCGTAAATCCTAATTCACCCAATGCGAGAACAACGTCCATGCACATGACCCTTGGCGAACTGAAATCCCGCAAGCACGAACCCATCAGCCTGGCAGAGATTGTGTCCATGGAGGGTCGATATTACATGGTCCGCTTTTATATTGGGGGCTCAGGCTACATTCTGGTGAATGATCAGGGTAAAGTGAGGTTGTTTTCGGGTGCTTGCGCAGCACGTGAAGTAATGCGTGGTTTTATTGTGGCGGATTTTGACTTGATTCCGCCAACTGGAACTGACGAAATGATCGGTATGCCGGACTCCAGTTCCGAGCCTATGCGGGTTCAGTTTTAGCAAATTGCCTTTGTCGCTTCTTTGGCTCAATTTGGCTACAGTCAATAAGCATGGCGATTTGGCCGTGTTTTTTGAGGACTGGCTAACATCATAGGTTCACTACTTTTTTTATAATGTAACTGAATGACGGCAAAGCGGTGCATAAAGTGGAAAAGTGGATCAGCAGTGTACTTTACTTCGGCGTGGTTTTTGGTGGAATGCTGATTTTGTTGACGGGCTGTGGTGGTGATGGAGATGAGTCGGGTACTGCTGGCGTAGCGAAGCCAAGTGCGGTGGTTGCCACGGCAAATATTACAGAAGATAGCACGGCGCGTAGCACAGTAAATTCGACCGCCAATCAGGCGACTTTGAGTTGGAGGGCGCCTGCAACACGAGTAAATGGCGATGCTTTAAGCGGTCAAGACTTGGCCAGCTACGAAATTCGTTACGGCACCAGCGCCGAAAACCTCAATCGCTCAGCAGTTTTTGACGGCGCGGCGGGTCTAATCGACATGTCTTACACCATTGAAAATCTGTCTGCTGGTACCTGGTATTTCACCATTCAAGCGAGAGATGACAATGGGCTGCTGAGCTCACCTTCAGTTGTTGTTAGCAAGAATATCCCCGGTTAACAGGTCACTGCCTTATATTCAAGGCAATGGAAGGTTGTTGCTCGATTCACGGAGCATAGACAGATCATTGTTGTGATTTTTAGCCAGTCCCGGGTCACGCTTCCTGCACTATTGCCTACTCAACAGTTAATCGATATATATCTCCCTTGCCGGACCCCAGCGGCTGGCCAGTGGCCCGTCAGAGAGTGCCTTTAGGCGCACAAAATATCGCTTTCCGGGAATCAGGCGCAAGCCTGCCGTAGTTCCCGGTATATCTGCTTCCTTGATGATCGGATAAAAATCAGGGTCTGCAGACAGCTGCATACGATATTTGCTGGCTGTTTCCACCGATTCCCAGAATATTCGCACCTGTTGATCCAAGTAGTTTACCGAGATAATTTTCACCGGTGGCAAACTGCCGTCAATAATCAGGTTGTGGACGTTGCTGGTGGCAGTGGAGTCGCCGCCGGCTTCGGTTTTAACCCGCCAGTAATACTGGCCGGGAGGCAGTCGTTGCGATAGCTGTGCTTTGCTTTGTTGTCCCCACTCGCTGGTTGCTACCAGGTTTTCGAACTGCGGCGTGGCTGAGATCTGAATTTGGGCAATTTCGCTGTCGCCGTTTAGGTCCCAGCTAAATTCGGGCTGATTGGTGGTGGTCGTGCCGTCGACAGGTTCTAACAATTTGGCGGCGCGGGCTTGAAGGTCAACGCTGAATGGCACAACCGCAGGCAAACCCTTTATGCCCTGGTAGTCTAATGCTGCGAGCTGAATTTCATAACGCCCATTGTTCAGCCGGCTTATGTCAAAACGGTCACCAGCCAGTGTGCGACTGTCTACCCATCGCCCGCTGCCAGTATCAAAAATATCCAGCTTGTGAGTTTTCGCAAGGCTTTGCCATTGTAGTTCTGCGGGCAGCTTACGCAGAATGGCCGGCAGGCTGGTAACGATGGGTGGCGGTGCAAGTTTGTGCAGGCGAACATCGCCGCCGGGCGGTGCGGCAACGTGAGCACCATAACCCGCGGGCACTTCTACGGAACGCCCCTGTTGGCCAAAATTAACTTCGCCATTGATAACCTGCAAGCCCGTGCCCCCGTCGTTTGCCTGAATCGCAAACTGAGTGCCATCCACCGCGACCGTTGCCGAGGGAGTTTCGATTTCGAAACGGCTGCCACCGCTGACCACTTCCTTTACGCTGGTAAAAACCTCGCCTCGATTCAGCCGCAAGCGGGTATCAATCATGCCTGGCTTGCCAAACTGGGTCATGCGGTTAAACGCCAGTCTAGAATTTGGTGACAGGCGGATTTCAGAGCCTTCGGCCAGGATGACAGTGGTGCTACCGGAACCGGACAGTAACTCGTCACCAGCGCGAATCAGTGTGTTTACGGTCAGTGGCCGGCGCTGGCCGTTGCTGGTTAGCAGTTGCACCAGGCCCGATACAGAGGTTGCGCGGGCGGGCTGGGGCTGGCGTTTGAGCCAGTCCATAGGGATGCGCACCTGCTCGCCTGTCACCGGCAGCAGGGCATTTTTCAGGCTGTTGTGTTCTAGCAGTTGCTGGGCGTTGTGGGGTGGGGCCAGTAACTGCCTGGCCAGCTGCTGAACGCTGTCGCCTTTTTGCAGGGTGTAAACCCATTCAGCGAGTGCCGTACCCGAGCTGTTTGCGGGCACACCCGAGCCCATCGCAAGTGGCAAGTGGGCTTGTACATATGTGTTGGAAAGTAGCGCAACTAAGAGCAGTGGTAAAATACGTACTATTAGAATACTGCTATGCAGCGTTTTATCAGTCATGGGCCGCCATCACTTGCGCTTGCTGGCTGCGACGCGACAGGCCGGACATGCCCGAAATCTGACAGTTCAGCACCAGTAAATCGTTATTGTTGTGCAGTGCAGCACCCAGAAAATCCTGACCTGTTTCAGAAGCGTCGCAACTCTGACAGCGTCCGCAAATAATGCCCTTTAAATGCTGAGATTGCTCCGGCTCACCCTCAAGCAGCGCAATGCGCATCTGGCTCTCCTGCAACAAGTAAGTGGCTGTTCCGCGTGGGTTGTCCGGCTTTATTTGTTCAAACGCTCGTGAACTCTACATCAGTGTCGCAAAATCCGGCATCGGGTTCCATTTCATTATATAACCGTTTTTGCCGGCAGGTCGGGTTGTCCGTTTACATCGTTCACTGTTTGACGGCAGGCAGGGAAAGAACTGCAGCCCCAAAACCAACCTTTTTTACTTTTGCGCCTGACCAGGGGCGAAAAACAGAATGGGCAGGGAACCGGTTTTTGGCTGCTACCATCTTCCGGGCTGTGGTCTTCCAACGGGCGGGTGCCTTTGCAACCCGGGTAGCGGCTGCAGGCGTAAAAGGCACCGAATTTGCCCTTGCGCTCAACCATGCCGGCGCGGCACTTGGGGCAATGCGGGGCATCCGGGTTGGTTGCTACCTCGGCCGCGTCAGGAGCTAGGGGTGCCGGGCAACCAACAAATCCCTGAATTTCTTGTTTCAGGGAATCCAGAAACTGTTGCGGCTGCGCTTCGCCGCGCTGAATAGCTTCCAATGTGGCTTCCCAAACGGCGGTGCGGTCAGGTTTGCTGACAGAGTCTGGCAGCGCGTTTATCAAGGTTTTACCCTTATCGCTGGCGCGGATGTGGCGGCCATCGCGAAACAGGTAGTCGCGTTTGAACAGGGTTTCCAGAATAGCAGCGCGGGTAGCTTCGGTGCCCAGTCCATCCGTTTCGCGCAGCGTTTTTCGCAGTTCCGGGTCGTCCACAAAGCGCGCGATGTTGGTCATTGCTGCTAGCAGCGTCGCGTCAGTAAAGTGTTTGGCGGGCTGGGTTTGTTGCTGCAACACCTGAGTGCCGTCGCATAGCACCGGATCGCCGGTGCCCCGCCGAGGCAGTGCGGGTTTTTCTGATTTTGCTTTGGCGTCGCGCAATTTAAGTTCAAGCGCTTTCCAGCCGGGCTGTAAAACAGCGGTTTCTGAGGTGCGGAACAGGTGGTCGCCTAACCGTACTCCCAATTTGCCCTCGCGATGGATGGCATCTGCTGCAAATTGCATCAAGTAGTAGCGGCTGATCAAATTGTAGATCTGGGCTTCTTTTCCAGATAGCGCACCACCCGCGCTACTCCGGCTAGTGGGAATAATGGCGTGGTGGGCGTCCACTTTTTTGTCATTCCAGGCTGCGGTTTTTCGTTGCAAATCGGCTGTGTTGCAGGCTTCGGCAAGGTCGATATCGACCTTGCCGACAGCGCTTATAACCTGCTGGCGTTGATTGTAATGTTCCAGCGGTAGGTAACGGCTGTCAGACCGTGGGTAGGTAATGAGCTGGTGGCGTTCGTACAGGCTTTGCGCGGTATCCAGCACTTCTTTGGCGGCCATGCGGAACAATCGACCGGCTTCGATTTGCAACGCCGAAAGCGACAGGGGCAGTGGTGGCGGCTCTGAGCGGTCACGAAAGCGGGATTCGCAGATTTTGCCTGGCCTCCCTTCAACCGCGGCGGCGACCTGTTCCGCCGCGCTGCGGTCCAGCAAGCGGTTTTCGCTGTCCAGCAGGTGCTGGTAATCTTCACCTGGCACCCAGCGCGCGCTAAAAGTGCGGGTGTCAGAGTCTTCTTCCATGCTGTGAAAACGGGCTTCCAGCGGGAAAAAGTCCTGGGGCTGAAACTGTTCAATGTGCTGGTCGCGCTTAACCACCAAGCCCAGTACCGGGGTTTGCACCCGGCCAACGGAGTAAACGCCCTGCTGGCCTTGTTGTTGGCCTTTTGTTTGATAGAGCAGAGTATAAAAACGGGTCAGGTTCAAGCCGTAGAGCCAGTCTGCGCGCTGGCGTGCCAGGGCCGAATCCGACAGCCGAAGGAAGTCACGGTTATCGCGGGTCTGTTTGAGTGCTTTTGCTACCGCAGCCGGGGTTAAATCGTTAATCAGCAGGCGCCTTACGGGTGCATCCGTGCCCACATAGCGAATCACCTCGTCTACCAGCAACTGGCCTTCCCGGTCCGGGTCGCCGGCGTGGGTAATTTCGCTGGCTTTGCGAATCAGCGATTGCAGTACTTTAAGCTGGGCGGCAACGCCGGTTTTCGGAGTAAGCTGCCACTGTTCCGGGAACATCGGCAGCTGGTCGGCGCGCCAGTTTTTCCAGGCCGGGTTATAGCTGGCGGGTTCGGCGGGCTCCAGCAAATGGCCGATACACCAGCTGACCGTAACCGCACTGCTGCCACTGCCGCAGCGAATCCAGCCCTGGCCTTTTTGTTGGGGCTGGGGCAGGGCAGCGGCGATGGCGCGGCCAAGGCTGGGTTTTTCGGCGATATAAAGGTGCATGGTGTTCCCGTTTGGCTTAAAACTGACGTGGAGTGCGAATTTAAGATTGAATTTAAGATTGAATTTAAGAGTAGCCCGCTACCCGTGTTCGCTGCGAATGTGGCGGTTCGCCGCAACGCTGTCAAGGTTGTCGGGTTTAGCGATTGATATATAGTAGACTGTTGATATACAAGCAACGAAGAGTGAGTGAGTGATGGACGTGCAGAAAACAATCGAGGCTAAGTTGCGCCAGGCTTTTGATGCCCAGGTGATGATGATCGAGAACGAAAGTCACAAGCACAACGTGCCGCCCAATTCGGAAACCCATTTCAAGGTGACCCTGGTATCACCGGCATTTGTGGGGCAATCAAAGGTGAAGCGCCACCAGGCGATCTATCAAGTGCTGGCTGCAGAGCTGGCCGCTGGTGTGCATGCGCTGGCTATGCATCCTTTCACGCCTGAGGAATGGGCTGCGCAAAATCAATCTACACCCGATTCCCCAAACTGCCTGGGCGGCTCAAAAAACGACCCTGGGGCAAGCTTCAACAAGAGGGCTGATTCATGAGTCAGTTTTTTCAGATTCATCCGGATAATCCGCAAAAGCGCCTTATTAATCAGGCGGTGGATATTCTTCGCAAAGGCGGCGTTATTGCGTACCCGACCGACTCGGGCTATGCGTTAGGCTGCCATTTGGGTGACAAATCTGCTTCTGATCGAATAAAACGCATTCGCAAGCTGGACGACAAGCACAACTTCACCTTGGTTTGCAGGGATTTGTCAGACATTGGCACTTACGCCAAGGTCGACAACACCACCTACCGAATGCTGAAAACCTACACGCCCGGTGCTTACACCTTCATTCTGGACGCCACCAGTGAGGTGCCACGGCGTTTGTTGCACCCCAAGCGCCGCACTATTGGCGTCCGTGTTCCTGACAACGCGGTTGTGCATGCACTTTTGGGGGAGTTCGGCGAACCCATCATGAGCAGCACGCTGATACTGCCCGGCGAAACCGAGCCAATGACCGATCCGGAAGACATTCGCGATGCGCTCGAACACGAGTTGGATTTGATTATTGACGGTGGTTTCTGCGGTATGGAAGCCACCACAGTGGTTAATTTTACCAGTGGCAGTCCGGTAGTGACACGGGTAGGCAAGGGCGACCCGTCGCCGTTTGAGTAAGTTTATTCCACATCAGGCCCGAGCGTTGAAGCTCAACGCGTAATCCCGGGCTGTGTTGGCAGGGACCACTGACACGGCTCCAGCGCTGCGGCGCAGCGAGTCGTAACGGTGTACCAGATCTTGCAGGCCGTTGAACTGCTGGTTCTCGCTGACCAGTGTGTTCAGTAGCGAGTTGTTCACGCCGTAGGCCTTTCCCAATTTCAGAGCGTTGTCCATAAAGTGCAGCGTGGGTTCGTTCACACTCATGCGCCGGAACGCATCCTGAAACGCGGTGTTTACGTTCAAGTCCCCGGCAATGCGTGCAAACGCCGGGTTCTGGCCTTTGCCTTCTACCGCGATGTTCCCCTGCTTGTCATTTTTGATGTGAACCGCCGTTGCCGGGGGCATGTTGTACTCGGCAAGTTTGTGCCGCAGTGTTTCTCTGATAAAGGCAAGATCTTGCCCGACGCTTTTTTTGTAATCTGTAATCGCGAGCTTGCTTACCTTGCGAGTCGAGTCGTCTTCTTTGCTTTCGGAAGGTGTGAACCGGTCTGCCCCGGGTTGCGCAGTTGGCTCTGTTTTGCCCTGAGCACGGCTGCCAGTGCCAACTGGCCGAGCAGGTGGACGTTTTTCCAGCGCCGTGTGTAGTTCGCTGCCGGCACGAAGCAGGGTAGACAGTAGTGACATGGCGATGCCCTCCAACAGCAGTGTCGAGTTTGGCGTACGAGGTTTGTAGCCACTGTAATCACTTAAGCAAGTAGCGGGCCAGCTCGCGGTTGACGTGATCGCACGTTAAATTGACTTGGATCCAATGAACACCAGGGAGTTTTGCGGTAAAGTTCGCCGTCTTTTGGCCGTCACCCTAAACAAGCAGCGTCGGTTGAAGTTCCTGATTCGTGCCCCCCGTTTTGCGGCTTGAATTCCCGTTGTCGTCAAAGCCATCTACAAGCCAGGTTAACTATGAAAAAACAATATTCCATTCGCTTTATGCTTCTTTTAGCACTTGCGACGGCGTTTTCACTGGTGCTCGCGTTCACCGTATTTTTTAGCGCACAGTCCCAGCGTGAACACGTGGAGGAATTCAGCCACAAATATGTAGACGGCTTGGCGAAGTCTTATTTTGATGCGCTCAACACCATGATGGTGACGGGCACCATGCACAATCGTGAAATTCTGCGTGAGAAGACGATGGCGCCGGAAGACGTGCTGAACGTGCGAGTGGTGCGCAGCGATCACCTGAACCGGGTTTTTGGCAGCGGTAACATCGCAGAACAAACGCGCGGCCCGCTTGACGAGAAAGCGCTGGCGGGTGAGCGCATAGAGCATTATTCAAGCAATGAAAGCGGCCGGGTTTACACCCTGATTGAGCCGGTGATTGCGATGGCAGATTATCAGGGTGTGAATTGCCTGGGGTGCCACCAGGCTGAGGCAGGGGATGTGCTGGGTGCTATCCGTATCGAATATTCCGTGGCTGAGACCGATGCACGGTTGCAGGCGCAGTTGCTGACCAGTGCGGGCACTCAGGCGGTTCTCTTGTTGGGGGTATTTGCAATCACTGCATGGGTGTTGGGGCACTTGGTGTTTTCGCGCTTGCGCCGTTTGCGTGACCGCATGGATGAAATATCCCGTAACTCGGATCTGACTCTTGAGCTGGATGTGGTGCGTAACGATGAAATTGGCTTGGTGTCCAACGCGTTCAACCGCATGATTAGTAAAATACGAGACAGCATGAACCAGGTTATGGTGAGTGCCGAGCATGTTGAGCAAGCCGCGCGTGATATTGCCAGCAAGGCCGGCGCCAGCGAACGGGAGGTGTTGAGCCAGCGTGACAACACCGACCAGGTGGCCAGTGCGACCACGGAAATGGCGGCATCAGCGCTGCAGGTGCGGGAAAGCGCCATTACCACCACGCAAAAATCGGCGGCTACGGCCGAAGCAGCCGGGCTGGGCGAGGAGCTTGCGCAAAGTGCGGTTGGCGGCATTGAGGCATTAAATGCCGAGGTGCAAAACGGTGCCCAGCGTATTGAAGCTTTGAACCAGCGCACCGCGAAAATGACGACGATGCTGGAGACCATTTCCAATATCGCTGATCAAACCAATCTGCTGGCGTTGAACGCGGCCATTGAAGCAGCGCGAGCTGGCGAAGCCGGCCGTGGATTTTCTGTGGTTGCCGATGAAGTGCGGGCTCTTGCGTCGCGGACCCAGGTGTCTACGGCTGATATTCGCGGCACGATAAACGGCCTGAAAGAAGAAGTTGCGGGTTGTTTGTTGACCATGCGCGGTGCGTCAGACCGCGCCAGCCAGCAGGTAGATGCCATTTTGAAGGTACAGGCCGAGCTGAAAATCATCGCCGAGGCTACCCGCGAAATTACCAGCCTGAACCAAGGAATGGAAAGCGCAGCTAACGAACAAAGCAACGTGTCTGATCTCATCAATCAGAACGTGATTGAAATTAGTCGTTCCGCCGAGCAAACGACATTGGAAGCCCAGCAAACCGCGCAAATAGCGGCTGAATTGCTGGTAATGGCCGAAAATCTTCGCCAGACAATTGACCAGTTCAAGCTTGCGCCAGAGGCTATTTAGCCCCGGTCAGAGATGGCTTAGCCGATCAGCAAACGGTTTAAGATATAGCCGCCAACTGTCAGAAAGGCAAACAGACAGCCGGCCAGTATCAGTGGGCGCAGTCCCGCACGTCGTATTGCAGATACCTGTGTGCTCAAGCCCAGTGCGGTCATCGCTATGGATAGCAGGAACAGGTCGATATGGCGAATGGCGTTGGTGGCCATGGTGGGCAGGGCAATCACAGAGTTAACCGCAGCTGCCACCAGGAACAGAACCGCAAACCAGGGAATGACTAGCTTCTGCCGTTCCTCTTTGCCATCGCCGGCGTTTGTACTGCGACTTGGCCGGCGTACGTTGGCCAGAATAAGCAGGAACGGCGCCAGCATCATTACCCGCACCATTTTTTCAATGATGGCGCTGTTAGCCGCTTCAGTGCTGATTGCCTGGCCCGCAGCAACCACCTGCGCAACCTCATGAATGGTAGAGCCCACGTAAATACCATACTGGTGTTCTGTCATACCCAATAGCGGATACATCAATGGGTAAAGAAACATGCTGATGGTGCCAAAAATCACCACCGTTGCGACGGCGACAGATACCTGATCGCTTCTGCCTTTAACAACGGGCTCGGTCGCCAAAACCGCCGCCGCACCACAAATGGAAGCGCCTGCGCCGATTAAAATGGTCGTTTCTTTTTTCATCTTCATCCAGCGCCGGCCAATCAGTTGCGCCAGCGCAAAGGTAGAGGCAATCATTGTGGCGTCTAATAACACACCGTTAACGCCAACCGCGCTGATTTGCTGAAAAGTGATGCCAAAGCCGTAAAGAATAATGCCAAGCCTTAGCAGCAAGCCCTTTGCCAAAAATATGCCATCGGCCAGAATAGCGGGTTGATTGCGCAGAACCGTATTGCCCGCCACAATGCCGAGAACAATAGCCAGCGTAAGCGGGCCCATGCTCATACTCTGAAACCAAGATTGTTGGGCCAGAAAAAACGCGGCGCCAGCCAGCGTAGCTACTAGCGCAAGGCCCGGCACAATCTGCTTTTGGGGGGGTTCTGTTATTGTACCTTTTGTGTCTGCTGTGTCTGCTGTTGCTGTTTGTTGCTCTGCAGTATTCACCTGCGTTCTCCGAATAGGGTTGAGATGGCGCTACCTTACGCCCACGTTATGACTTGATCGAATATGCTCTTATTAAACGATTATAAGCTGAGGTTATAGTGTTAAATCTGCATCTAATGAGGATTTTTTATACGGTGGTGCAGGAAGGCAGTTTTTCCGGCGCGGCTACTGTTTTGCATATTAGTCAGCCTGCGGTATCTCAGGGCGTGCGTGAGCTGGAAAGCCAGCTGGGGCTGACGCTGGTCGACCGTATTCAGTCGCGCAAAAGCCAGCATAGTCAGAAAGTTCAGCTGACCGCCGGTGGTAGCGCGGTATTTGATCACGCTCGCGGTATTTTTGCGTTGGAAAAAGCCGCCGTGGATGACATAGAAGCCCGGGTAGGTGCGCATATTGGCAACTTGACACTGGGCGCTAGCACCACCGTAGCCGGTTATTGGCTGCCGGCGGCGATTGCCGAATTTGCGCGCCGGTATCCGCACATCAGAGTGAAGGTGCGTGTGGCAAACACCCGGGTAATCAGCGAATGGCTATTGGATTGTCAGTTGGACCTGGCGATCGTTGAAGGGGATGTGGAAGACCCACGGATTGAAAGTCGCCATTGGCGTGATGAAGGCTTATTGCTGGTGGCCGGCACTGAGTGGGCACAAGGCGAAGGTGTTTTGGAGCGACTGAACAGTGGCTGCTGGGTTCAACGGGAAGAGGGGTCTGGAACGCGCTCGGTTTGCGACCGCCTACTTGCAAGTCTGGGAATTATACCGAAAACCACCTTGCAGATAGCGTCAAACGAGGGTATTGCTCGCTGCGTTACCAACGGTATGGGTTTTGCGCTTTTGCCCAGGGTGGTCATCAGCGAATTGCTGGAGTTAGAACGGTTACAGGAAGTGGCGCTACCCGGCGCTGAACAGTTGAGCCGGTCACTGTATGAATTACGATTCCGTGACCGTCCCTTGTCGCCATCGGCCCAGGCGTTTGCTGACATTTTGCACAACAAAGCCTAGGTGATAAGTGGGGGCGCCGGTTACTAAGGCGCGGGGCAAACTTATTTTTGGCGCTGGACCGAAATGATCTTCAGGTGCAGGTTTTTGCGACCACGTACTGGCCATTTGATGGATTCGCCCACGCTCAAACCCAGCAGCGCCGAGCCAGCCGGGGCCAGAATGGATATTTTACCTTCGCCGTCGCCCATTTCGTGGGGGTAGACCAGGGTTAACTGGTGCTCTTTTTTGCTGTCTTCGTCTTGAAAACGTACAGCTGTATTCATGGTAACTACTGTGTCGGGTATATCTGCCAGCGGCACTAGAGTTGAACGGCTGAGCTCTTCATCCAGCGCCGCAGCGGTTTCTAAGTTACCCTGTTTTTCAATCATGCTAGACAGGCGGTTAAAATCTTCTTCAGCAACCAGAATCGCTGGCAATTCGGACATCGTAATCTCCAGAGAATAAAAAGTATAAAGCAATGCAGAGATAAAACGCCGAACCTGGCGTTAAAAGAGCGGGTTCAGCGAACAGTAAGAAATGCGAAAAAGTCACTTTGCACGTCAGCCTGGCGGAAGATGCGAAAGTATAAATAGTTCAACTTTAGAAGGAAATTGCTCCCAACAGGGCCTTTTACGCGGGAATACAGTGAGAATTTGGCCTGTAAAAGCTTCCACTCAATCTATAACCTTTTGCCAACTTCCACAAGCCTTCCATTGTTGAATCTATGACTGGTTTTTGCGGGAAAAATCGGTAGTTTATCGTTCGACTCCAAAGCACAGCGAAATAATTCAGATGTCTACATTATGATCGAACTCATTATTCTAGCGCTGGCGCTTAGCATGAGCGCCGTCGCCGTTGCTGCTGATTGGCGGAACCACGCTCGTATTCAGCGCAATAGGTGTCTCCTTGGGAGAGCACGCTGTGGAACCTGGCTGGAAAGTAAAGCCGAGTTTCTGGGGGCGTTGTGCTCATTTTGATTGGCTTTAAAGTGCTTCTGGTTTAGTGGTTGTGCGCCACACCAGCAGCTGATTGTTGGCGGGCATGGTGTGGTCTTGCGCCAGAACCATACCGTGGTTTTGTGCCAGTTCGATCAGGTTCTCAATATTGCGAATGCCCATGTGCGCCGCGTGGCTTCGAAGGTGCTGGTCAAAATTTTGATTGCTGGCGCTGGTAAAATCGCCGTTGTATTTGAACGGGCCGTAAAGACAGAATTGCCCGCGCTCTTCGTTCTCCAATACGGCTGAATCCGCCAGGCCTCTGCCCACGCCCGCAAACATCGCTTCTACTTCGTGCCAGGCCATGATGTGGGCGGTGTTAGCTGAAAATACACCGCTGAACTCCATCACCGGCCAAGGCTCTTGGCTCACATTCAAAGCAATGGGGTCTCCAATATTGGGCAGCCTGGCATCGATCAGCCAGGGCTGGCACAGTTGGTAATGATTGGGGTGGTCACTGGTTTGCCAGTAAAGATGGGGCAGGTTAGTGGCGAAGTGCACTGCGTGTTGCCCTGTCCCAGTACCAATTTCCAAGACCGTGGTTGGCGTTGTGAAAACTCGTCGCAGTGCGTCGAGTATTGGCCCCTTGTTGTTTTCGCAAGCTTGCGAAAATGGCTTCTCCGGATGCATGGCGTGTCCTTGTGAGCGTTGGGAATAAAACGATTTGACCAATGTGTAAAGATACATCGCAGGGCGAAGGGCGTAAAAGCACTATGCGCACTCTACAACAATGCCACTTATCTTTTTCACCGCAATGGCACTTAACTGAAGGAACCCGATTTTATGACCTCACCCCAGCTTTCTCTGATGCAAGAGCGCGCTCGCGCCGCACTTCAGAATTTATTTGTGGCTGACGCCTTAGCTATGCCTGTGCACTGGTATTACCGGGTGGGCGATATTTTCGCCGCGTTTCCAAACGGCGTTGGCGCTTTTGATGCGCCGCCAGAATGGCATCCGTCGTCTATTATGTCTCTGCATTCTACCGCTCAGGGTGGCCGCAAAGCCGCGGCCAAGGCGGCGCCAGATGTGGTTGGCGACGTCATACTGAAAGGCCGCCGCCAACACTGGGATCGCGCGAACGTGCACTACCATGTGGGAATGGCCGCGGGCGACAATACCCTGAACGCCCACTGTGCCAGACTACTGATGCGCACCTTGTCAGAGGCTGAACAGAACCGTGGCGATGCAGACGGTGTGGAAAGTGGCTCAGAGAATGGCGGTAAAACGCAGGGTAGTGCATACAGCGTGGACGATTTTGCCGCTCGCTACATCGACTTCATGACAGCCGATGCGCCACAACATCCGGACACTTACGCTGAGTCTTACCATCGTGGCTTTTTTCACAACTACGCTCAGGGCTTGCCACCGCGCAAATGTGGAGCGGTAACTCACGACACAGCCTCTGTCGGCGGCTTGGTCACAATTGCGCCGCTGGCGCTGCAAAGCCTGTTAAACGGCCTTCCATTAGAACAAGTACAAGCGCAGTGTCGAGAGCATTTGTTTCTAACCCACCCCAGCGACGAGTTGGCGTTGGTCTGTGATGCTTACGTAAGCCTGATAGCGCAACTGTTGCTTCGGCCCGACGGTGAGCAGCCCACCAATGAGGAACTGCTGCAATCTGTTCCGGCTCGCACGCGCAAAGCACTATTGGCCGCGATTGAAAAGCAGGCCCCAGATTCCGACGTGGTGGGCCGCATGCTATCCCCCGCGTGCTATATTTCCGATTCCTGGCCCGCGTTGTTGTACTTCTTATGCCGCTACCGCGATCAACCACAACAAGCATTGCTGGCCAATACCCACGTGGGTGGCGACAATGTTCATCGTGGGGCTGTGCTGGGCGTTCTCCTGAGTTTGTTGCGTGGCCAAAGCGAGCAAGTGTGGTTTTCGCACTTGGTAGATGCAAAAGCAATTGATCAGGAAATTCTGCAACTAGTGGCCGAGAATTGATCTGGTCGCGGTTACCAAACCATAATCTTCAAGGCCTTGCATGCAACAGCGACTGATTCACCGGCGCCTGACATTTTTTCTCCAGATTATTCTGGTAGCCGAAATACTGGTCGCCATCTGGCAGCAACAGTGGCTTGCGATGGTACTTACCATTGGCATTTTGCTGATTACGCTGGCGCCACTGCTCATTAGTCGTTTTTTTCGTGTTTTCATACCACCTGAATTTGTGCTTCTTGCCATCCTGTTTGTGTTTGCGGCGCTTTTTTTAGGGGAGGTGCGCGGTTATTACACCCGTTATTGGTGGTGGGATATTGCCCTGCACACCAGCTCCGGCTTCTTGCTGGGCATTGTCGGTTTTTTGCTGGTGCACGTAATGAACGAAGTCGAAGACATTAATCTGCACATGCGCCCCGGTTTTGTCGCTTTTTTTGCTTTTCTGTTCGCCGTGGCCATCGGCGCCTTGTGGGAAATCTTTGAATTTGCCATGGACACTTTATTTGGTATGAACATGCAAAAACCCATGCTGGGCGACCCCTCAGGCCTGACCGACACCATGTGGGACCTGATCGTAGATACTCTGGGTGCGCTGGTTATCTCGATTTTGGGCTATCGGTATGTCAGAACCGGCAAGAACGAATCGTTTCTGGAGCGCTGGATACAGGATTTTGTAAAAGGGAACCCGAGCATGTTCAATCGGGATGAGTAGCATCCGTGTTTGAAAAGCACCTGCACAGCAAAGCCGAAACGGCGCAGTTGAACCGGGAAAACGGGGGGTAATCATGCAGTATCTTGATCTTGACGTTATTGATCATGCTTTTAACTGGAGTAAATCAGGGAGCACTGTTTGGCTGTGCACCGTATTGGCGACCTATGGCTCATCACCTCGTGCTCCAGGAGCCTTGCTGGTGGCCCGTCAAGATGGTCGGCATGTCGGGTCGCTTTCTGGCGGCTGTGTCGAGGAAGACTTTCTAGATCAGCTGCAATTTGGGAGGTTTTCCTCTGCCAACGAGGTTATTCGTTATGGTTATAATGAGGCAAACAAAGAGCGTTTAAAGCTGCCTTGCGGCGGGGTACTTGAGGTGCTGGTTGAGCGTTTTCCGCCTTCCGAAGAACACCAGCAACAGTTGTATCAATTGCAGCAATCGTTGCTAGGGCAGCAGCGCTGCCTACGAATAATCAACCTGGAAACGTCAGAAATCAGCCTTCTGCCGGACACCGGTGAAGGCCCTCGAGTAGAAAGGTCGGGAGCCATTGTGCGAGTCAGAATCGGCCCGGTGCGCCGACTGGTGATTGCGGGTATTTCGCCGGTATCGGTAGCGTGCGCGGATTTTGCCAAAACACTGGGTTTTGAAGTTGTTGTTTGTGACCCTAGGGAAGATGTGTTGTCCACTTTTGATGTTCCAGGTGTGAATATTCAGCCGGTGTTAGCGTCTGTATACCTTGCGCGGCAAGGCTGTCATGCCGACACGGCTATTGTGGCTTTATCCCATGATCCCCGCATTGACGACTTGGCGATGATTGATGCGGTAAAAACGCCTGCTTTCTACATCGGGGTTATGGGCTCTGAGAAAACGTCTGCAACCCGGGCTCAGCGACTGCGCCGCTCGGGAGGTCTTAGCGAGCAGGATGTATCCCGTATTCACATGCCGATAGGGTTGAATATTGGCAGTAAAACACCCGCCGAGATCGCGCTGGCCGTGATGGCCGACATTGTCCGAATTTATTATGGCCGAGATAGATAACATGGAGATGCCTGTAGATGCAGCCAATGGAGATGTGATTGCCATCGTGCTGGCCGCAGGCCGTTCACAACGTTTTGGTTCTGATAAACGCCTGACACCTTTCGCGGATGGCGAGACTTTGTTAGGCCAAACCCTGTCTGCCGTGCTCCCTAATTTTTCGCATACTTATGTGGTACTGAAGGCAGAAGATGACCCGAAGGCGTTGTTATCTCCGACGTACTTACAAAAAGTGCAGATCCTAAGAGCTCCTCAATCCAATTGTGGCTTGGGTAGTAGCCTTGCCGATGCTTTTCAGATGCTTCAAAACGCTCATGGCCTTGCGGCAGCCATTTTTCTCGGCGATATGCCTTGGTTATCACCCGCAACATGTCAGAGATTAATCGCTTTGGCGACAGCAGAAAACATTGTCCGCCCACGGTATAAAAGCCAGGTAGGGCACCCGGTTATTTTTGGCCGCAATTTTTGGTCAGAGTTGCGACAGGTCAAAGGAGAGGGCGGGGCGCGGGAGTTGTTTAAACATCATATCCACCACTGCATCTGGGTTGACGTTGATGATCCTGGAGTGACCCTGGATATTGATTACCCCGGCGACCTTCAAAAAATAGGCTTGTGATGAGACCTGTCGGTGAGATAGTTTTTAGGTCGCCACGCTTAACGGGGCATTACATGCGCATTCCCCAGGCTTTCCAGCGGTTGTGGCCGGCCCAGATGGTAGCCTTGGGCATAATCGACTCCCAGTTGGTGCAATATCTCATGGGTGGCGCCATCCTCCACAAATTCGGCAACGGTCTTTAAGCCCATAATGTGCCCGATGGTATTGATGGAGTCCACTATCGCCCGGTCGATAGGGCTCTGCGCCAACTCACGGATAAAAATGCCGTCAATTTTGAGGTAATCTACCGACAGATGCCTCAAATACCCGAAGGATGACAGGCCACTGCCAAAATCATCCAGGGCAAACTTGCAGCCCAGAGTTCTAAGCTCGCCGATAAAATCCTGGGCCTTTTTCAGGTCCGCCATGGCGGTTGTTTCCGTGATCTCAAAACAGACCCGGTGGGCTGGCACCCGGTGTTTGGTCAGCTGCTCGCGAATGGTTTGCAGACACTCGGGATGGCCGATGGAGGCCCCGGACAGGTTGATCGCACAGTGCAGGTCAAGATGACTGCCACGCAACTGACCGCCCATCCAGGCTAAGGTGTTACGGATGACCCAGAGGTCTATCTGTGGCATCAGGTTAAACCGCTCCGCTGAAGGCAGAAACGCGCCGGGCGGCACCATGTGCCCCCGCGCATCCTTAAGCCGCAACAGAATCTCATAGTGGGTCGGGTCAGCATCCGCCTGATCCAACGCCATGATAGGCTGGCAAAACAGACGGAAGTGATCTTCATTGAGGGCTTGTCGAATGCGGTTAACCCACTGCACTTGATCGGTCTGTAGTTTGACTTCGCTGCTGTCGGGCAGGTGCAGGTGCACCCGGTTACGCCCCAGGTTTTTCGCCAGATAACAGGCGGTATCCGCTTTGCTCAGCATGATACCCAGATCACCGCAGGGTTGGGTTAGGTGCACTATGCCGATACTGACACCCACGGCGAACACTTGACCGTCCCAGGAAAAATGAAATCCACAGACCGCTTCGCGCAGTTGTTCTGCAATCTCTTGGCCCTGGTTTAAAGGACAGTGACTGAGCAATACACCGAACTCGTCGCCGCCCAAGCGTGCCAGGATGTCACTTTGGCGCAGTAGGGGTTTGAGGGTGTTGGCCAGTTGTTTCAATAATTCGTCACCGGCCTGGTGTCCGCAGGTGTCGTTGACGATCTTGAACTGGTCCAAGTCCAGATAACACAGCAGATGCTCACTGGCATTGTGCTCGACATCCTGAATCAGGCTCTGCAGAGAACGTTCAAACTCGCGCCGGTTGATCAGCCCGGTGAGGGGGTCATGTATCGCCTGAAAACTCAGTTGCTGCTGCAACAGTTTACTGTTTGTGACATCCTGCATCACCACAACCCACCCCACCGGCTCACCTGCATGGTTGTGCAAGGGGGCCGGAGTCAGTTCAATATCAGAAAACTTGCCGCCTTTTTTAATCAACTGCAGGCATTGCTTTTTCTGTTGCTGAAACAGGGGCAATACCGCCATGTTGTCCCCTTCGATACTCTTTAAACACAATATGTGCTCGGCGGGTTTACCAAACGCCTGTTGGGAGGACCAGCCGGTCAGCGCGGCGGCAATGGGATTCAAATAGACCGTGTGCATTTGTGCATCAAAGGTAATGACGCCCTCAGTAATCGCTTCAAGGGTCACCTGAGCCAGCTCCGAGTGGCGGTGCAACTGCTCCTCAATGCGCTTGCGCTCACTGATATCCCGGATAACTGCGCTGTATTGTACGCCCGCTTCGGTGGGGCTGGCGGCCGTAGTGACTTCAATGTAGAAGGGCTGATCATCGGCCCCCCGCGCGATGAGTTCATGGGGACCGACATTTTCGCTGGCGGCCAAGCGCGGAAAAACCTGTTCCGGGTTGGCATGGGTATACAGGGCGCTATTGTTTCTGTGCAACAATAATGCCGTGGATTGGCCTATCAGTTGCGCCCGGGAGCGCGCAAACAGGTGCTCCGCGCCGGGATTAACACTGGAAATAATTCCTTTGCTGTTGAAGGTGATCACCCCATCGCGGATGTCGCGCACAATCAGGCGAGTGCGGGTGATCACCTGGTTCAGCCTGGCCATCACCCGATTGTACTGGGCTGCGATCAGCCCGACTTCGGTGAAAGGCTCAGCGTGAACCTTATGCTGCAGGTCGCCGCTTTTCTCCTGCCCAGCCATAGCCTGTAACAGGTCTACCAACTCGGTTCGGGCCCCATGTTCAGATACGTTAAGCCCGTCTCGTTCCCCTTCTGCACTGACCCTGAGAGGCATCAGTTGCTTGAGCAGCCACAGAAACACAAGGGCCAGAGAAAAGCTGAACAAGCCGATGGCCACAATGCCAAAGAGCTGTGCCTGGAGCTGTCCGCTGAAGGATAAGCCGGTTTGCAGCTGTTCCGCTCGGCCAAAAAACGCCACCGCCAACGTTCCCCAGATACCCGCCACCAGATGTACCGGGACGGCGCCAACAGGGTCATCCAGTTCAAATTTGAGTAACAACTGTTCCGCTGCCAGCATGCAAAGACAGCCCAGGGCGCCAATCACCATGGCCGCCAGGGTTGAAACGCTGTGCACTCCAGCGGTGATGGCGACCAGTCCGGCCAGGGTGCCGTTGATCGTCATGGTCGTCACCCGGTGGCGGCCAGACAAGCAATAGCTGATCAACAAAGCGACCATGCCGCCTGTCGCCGCGGCCATCAGGGTATTAACCATGATGCCGGGTACCCGGGCATCAAACGCCAGCACACTCCCACCGTTAAAGCCTAGCCAGCCGATAATAAAGAACATCAGGCCCAGCATAGCCATGGGCAGGTTACTGCCGGAAATCTCTCGGACCTGGCCGTCTTTGAAACGCCCCTGGCGCGGGCCGATGACGATCACCGCCGCCAAGGCCACCCAGCCACCGACCCCATGCACGACACTGCTGCCGGCAAAATCCACAAAGCCCTTTTGCTGGAGCCAGCCATTACTGCCATTGAATATGCCGCTCCAGCTCCAGTGTCCCACTACCGGGTAGATTACGCCGGCAATCAGAATGGTGACCAGAACATAGGTAATAAAGCGGCTGCGCTCAGCAATGGCCCCGGACACGATGGTGGCGGCGGTGGCGCAGAAGGTCATCTGGAAAAAGAAAAAGCCCGCATCCCAGAAGTCCAGCTGACTGAAGTCGGTTGCGACCCAGCGCCAGTCCAGGGCCCAGGCACTGTGCTCCCCGAACATCAGGTTAAAGCCGATGAACCAGTAAACCGCCATCACCACCAGCAGATCAAAGGCGTTTTTCAGCGCTACGTTAATGGCATTTTTGCTGCGGGTCAGGCCCGACTCCAGGCACAGAAAACCTGCTTGCATGGTAAGTACGAGAATGCCGGCCAGAATTAGCCAGAGCACATCGATGGCTTCTTTTTCGCTCATAGCCCGTTACTCATACTGCGCTCCTTGAGTTCGCCTCAAGGTAGTAGGCAATATTTGAGCCTGAACGACAGAAGTCTCTTGAACACAGGTTTCGGTTCACTGAAACAGACAAGGGTTAAAGAAACTTGCCTTCTTTTGAGGCGGTGATGGCGAGGGAGCCCTGTTATGGCGCAAGCGGCCGAGCACTGATCTTTTTTGCTATGAGGCGGGAGGGGAGTGCCGGAATTGTACTGGTCAACTCATCCCGGGCACTCGGTGAAGTGTTTATCCAGCCCCAACCGGTGACCTCTTATCTAAAGGAATCGCGCCAAACTGACGGCACTTCGGGAGCCCCCGCCCACCATGGTCGTCCAAAGGCTCATGCTGGCTGTCGGTTTCCCGGTACGCCTTTGGGCTGCGTCATCTCTGTGTGCCACCTCATCCAGGCGGCAGGTTTCAAACAGATCCAGTATCGCCCGCTCGACCTCGCGATGAACGCAAGAGTTGAGTGATTGGATTTGGGCCTGGTAATGCAAGTCAACAAAGGTTTCGACGGCTTCGATGGTGGCAAAGACAGCGTTTTTGCTGACTAAAGAAGGCAGAAATCCAGTCAGAAATCCTGCCAATCGCCACAGTGGCAACATCAAACTGCGGCGGTAACAAACACTGAGGTCATCGAACATACCCAAGTGCTGCTGCTCGGTTTGCAGATGTTCCCTTGCAAACTCCAGCAGAGCTCCGGTCGGCCGTGCGGCCAGGATGCCACGATATATCCACACCGCACCGGTTTCGCCTGCGTGACTGCACCTCAGCTCTTGCTGGAACTGCCGGCTTACGCCCGTTCTCGCAAGATTATCCTTATGCTTCTGATCAATCAGTAATGGGGGCATGAGTGTGTCGTTTTGTTGATGTCCAGGAGATTACGAACGAAGCTTGCCGGGCGATGACTCTACTTTGATTGAGGCGCTTATACTTGGGCGATGGGCGGCAATATTGCCGTTTTGGTTGATGTCCGAGATCATTGAACCACTTCATAACTACACTAGGCTGGTGTTCGTTACACAATTATCCTAGCTGTTTACTCCAGCGATTTTTAATGGTGTCCAGCTCGGCTGGGCCGTAACAGGCGTGGTCATGGGCTCCATAATACGCCCATAGTTGATCGCCGAAATCGTAATGCCACCACTCGCTGGGTAGGTTGGTGAAGCCGTGCTGATGCATGGAGTGGTAAAGCAAGCGGCGATGATCTCGCGCTTTTTGTTGCTGCGGCGTCAGTGTTTTTAGGTGCTCGAAATAGTCGCTGTGGGAGGCTGGCAGTGCCTCGTCAAACAAAGTGCCCATGTCTAAAGGCAAACCATCGGCATCGCAAAGCGTGACATCGACGGCGCCGCCGGTGAGGTGAGGGCTGGGAGCTAAAGGATCGCGGCTTGGTACTGAGACGAACTCTCTTGTTCGTTCAAGCAGAGCTGCTTCGCTGAGGCCAGGTTGTTGGTGCTGAATCGCTTCATGCAGGGTATCGAATAAATACTGCTGTACCTGCCACGGGCGCCAACCGTCCAGCACGATTATACCGATACCGTTGGGTAAGCTGCGCGCTGCGGCTAGCAAAGCCCGATAGACACCTTCACGCACAAAACACTCCTGTACTGCACCAGGAATGCCCATCCGAGCGTAGGCGGGAAACACATTGACTGGTGCCGGCGCGAGGCTCATCGGTACCAGGCGCTCACCGTTGTCTCTAATAGGTGCGCAGCGTAGCTGTTCCCAGCACGGGGCTGGGAGAGTGGGTATAGGTGGCAAGGCATTCAATAGTGTATTTAAAGGCATTGTCTTATCCAAATAGGGTAGGGAGCCACAGCGTTAGCGGTGGAAAAAGGATTAGTAGAATAAGTACCGCAATAGCCGTTAGCACAAAGGGCCAAATGGTTTTGAACAGTGAGACGATCTCAAGCCGACTAACGGCCGCGGCCACGAAAACGCAGGCGCCCAACGGTGGTGTTATTAAGGCAATCGTAATATTCAGAGTGATGATGACACCGAGATGGACGGGATCAATTCCTGCCATCATAGCCACTGGCGCAAAGACTGGCGTTAGTAACATCAATGCCGACACCTCCTCCATAAACATCCCCGTGAAGAAGGTGATAACGCTGAGCATTAATAAAATGACGACGCCGTTGTCCACATAGGGAGAAAGCAGTGACACGAATTGCGCTGGAACTTGAGCATACGAGAGTAGCCAGCTAATCGTAGCGGAAGCCGCCATAATCAGAAAAATCGCAGAGGTTAGGCGTGCCGTATCAACGATAGCTTTCCAGCACTCTTTCAAACGTAACCCACCAAGAAAGACACCGCATAAGGCGACATAGAGAGCTGTCAACGCTCCCGATTCCGTAGGGGTAACAAAACCAAACACAATGCCTGCAACGATAATGAAGGGCGCGATAAGCGCGGGCAGGGCCGCTAAAAACGCTACTCCAAGCTGGCCGAGCGATGGCAACTTGCCATTTTTTGGCAATCGATGGCGCCAGGCATACCAAGCGTTCATTCCCATGAATGCAACACCTAGCAGGAGGCCCGGTATAACGCCCGCCAGAAAAAGATCTCCAACTGAGGTGTTCGTCAGTGAGGCGTAGAGAATCATAAATATACTGGGCGGAATGATCGGGCCGATCAACGAGCTGCCCGCTGTCAGGCCTGCCGAAAAGGCCCTTGAGTATCCTTCTTTCTCCATAGCGGGTACCAAAAGCGAACCGAGTGCCGACGTGTCGGCCACCGCTGAGCCATTAATGCCCGCAAAGAAAACACTCGAAACGACGTTGACGTGGCCCATGCCTCCCCGTAAGTGCCCAACCATCAGGCGTGCCAGCCCCATCAAACGTTCCGTTAACCCACTGACGTTCATCAGATTACCGGCGAAGATGAATAACGGAATAGCCATCAGCGAAAAAACATTAATACCGCTAAAAAATTGCTGAGGCATCATCCGTGGAATCATCGAGGGGTCAACAAACAAAAAACCTACTATCGCTGTTGTAATCAATGCGATGAATAAAGGAAGACCCAGTAAAACGTGGATAAGAAAAACGACCAGCATGCTGAGAATCATATCTGGTCCTCTATGGACTTGAGGGGGGCAGGTCCGTAGAGCAGCACATGCCAAGCCAGTAATAAAAAGCCAAAGGGTAACGAAAGCAGTGGCACTGTGCGGCTAATGCCAAGCCCGGACGTGGTAAACATGCTGACCGATAACGCATAGCGGTAGCTTACCCATGCTGCTCCCACGGCTATTAGCAGAGTAAGCAGCCATTGATACAGATTCAGCAAACGAGCAAATGGAGCGGGAAGCAGTTTTTCCAGGAGACCGACGCGCATGTGGCCTCCTTCCGACCAGACGGCACCAGCCGCGATCATAACGGTGGCTATGATCAAGAAGCGAGAGAGCTCATCTGTCCATATAGGGGCGCCACCCGCTATGTAGCGTGCAAAAACGCCAAACAAAATGGCCGCAACATTGAGAGATAATAAAGCCCCCGCCAGGGTTAGGGTGGACGGACAGCTTATAGCCAGTAGGCGGAATCGAAGCTTATTGAGCATTGCAGCTTTCCATTAAGCACAAAAAAATAGAGGGCTGGCGAGGCACCAGCCCTCTGCCGCGGCAAAGGTATTCGCCGTTGTTAGTCGAGCAGACCGCTCATGCCTGCATCTTTCAGCGCCATATCAATCCAGCGTTGCTCAATGTCACGCTCTGTTAGCCATTTAAGATAGGCGGGCTGGCCAATGTTGCGGAAAGCAGTCAGGTCTTCTTCAGAAGGGCGAATAACTTCCATGCCTTGCTCCTCCAGGAAAGCGATACGCTTTTCAACCTGATCCTCGTTATGCTCTCTGGCATTTTGGTTAGCCTCGGCGACGGCTTCCATAAAGGCACTGCGAATCTCCTCGTCCCAATTTGCAATCATCTCGCTATTACCAACAAGAAATTGGTTGGAGTATTGAATATTTGCAAGGGTCAGGTACTTTTGCACTTCATGAAGGCTGCCCAGGGCAATGTACATCGGCGGGTTCATTTGGCCGTCAGCTACACCCGTCCGCAGGGCCATATAAGTTTCGGTCCAGGGAATGGGTGTGCCGGACGCACCAAATGCCTCATAGAGTGCTACCTGACTCGGGTCCATCGCGCGGAAGCGGAGACCTTGAAAGTCTTCAGGGCGGCTGATGGGTTTTTTGTTGTTGGTGAACGCCAAAAACCCTCCCTCTTCCACGACCGCCAACATATCGATACCGGCGCGCTCCTGTAAAACATCGCCGACGCCTTGCCAATACTGGCCGTCATCAAAGAACCTGCGTGCCGCAGCAAAATCGTCGAACAGGAATGGAATAGCACTGACGAATATTTCATCGACGAGAGGTGAAACTCCAGCAAAGGATGCTACGTTGAGCGACGGTGTGCTCATAGTCTGCTCCATGCGCTCCTGCTCTTCTCCCAGCATACTGTTGGGATACAGGGCTAACTGAAGCTGGTCGTTGGTTTTTTCTTCAACCAACTCTTTTAGATTAGTGGCAAAAACGTGCACGGCGTTCTTTTCTAGGTCAGGGGCTCCGTTGTAGCTCAGGTTAATCGTGGTTGCTGCAAGGGCGTTTCCGGCTATTAAGGCGGAACCCACTAGGCAAGCCGAGATGAGTCGCTTGGGTGAAAAGTTTTGCGTCATCATAGTAATTTTCCTGTTTTACTGTCATTAGTTACGAGGTACTACGTGCGAACCCACAAATTTATCGGGGTGCCTGTTAGAAGATTAGGTGTTGAAGTGTTGACTATGCAATACCTGAAGCGTGGACTTTATTGCAACAGTCGAGGTGCGTCAGCCGAGAAAAACCGCATACCTTTTTGTAAATGATCGATACAGGCAGCCGACGCTATCGTTAATTCTTGGCCCTTTAGGCTCACAATTTGCGCGTGGGCGTCGTTCATAACGGGATACTGCATAGGTAGGGTGAAAATTTCTCCGCGCTTTATTTCATCCATTACTGTGAGCTCCGGCATAAACGTAACTCCGATTCCTGAACGGACGAAATTTTTTAAAACGGATACAGAATTCGTATGAAGGCGAGCTTCAAGGTGAACACGCTCCTGGTGAGCTGCCATGTTGACCATTTGCCGCATACCGAAAGGATTATCCATTAACGCAAGAGGCCAACCTTTTAGATCATTCAGCGTTACGGGTCGATTCAGCTCAATTAACGAATGATTAGGAGGAACAATGACATCGAGTGGCTGGCGCGTTTCCACATGGCAGAAAAACTGCGGATCTACCGGCGGTGCGTAAAGTAGCGCTATATCGACTTCACGATCTTTGAGTAGTGACATTGCTTCGTTAACGCCGGCCATGCGAATTTCTACATTAATACCTGTAAACGCTGACATGAACGTGCCCAAAGGTGCGGCGATCAGATCAGCAATAAATCCTTCCCCCACGGCAATGCGAACTTCCCCTTTTACTAAGTTTTGAAGTGCCATGAGTTGAGAAAGTACGGCTTCTTCTGAAGCCCGCTGGGCATGAAAATGATGAACAAGTAGTTGACCTGCTGCGGTCGCCCGCATTCCACGCCCGTGCCGCTCACATAGTCGGGTATTTAGCTCTTCTTCAAGCGCTTTTAATTGACGGCTAACGGCAGAAGCATCGACATTCAGATGGGCCGCAGCGCGCCTTAGGGACCCGCGGCGAATGACTTCGTTTAGGTAGGTTAACGCACGCTGGCTGAGCATAAAAAGTGCCTGTTTTGAGTGTTATTCCGACTTTTTGAGGCCAATTAGCTCTGCTCTAACCGCCAGATGCGAGCTGAGCTGGCTGAAAATGCATGCTTTTGGATAGGTCTACTCAGGACTAGCGCTCAGACATGGGCTGCTGGCATTGAATAACGGCGAGTCGATTTTCCTGCTTTCACCACCTGCCCTGGCACGTCGTGGCCAATGAGGTCGGGGAGGGTGGAGGCCACCGCAAGTAATGCATCTAAATCGACGCCGGTGTCTACGCCCATGGTTTCAAACATATGCACAAGGTCTTCGGTGCATACATTGCCGGTGGCACCCGGGGCGAAGGGGCAGCCGCCCATTCCACCTAATGAAGCGTCGAAGCGTTTAATGCCAGCCTGCCAGGCCGCCAGCGCGTTCGCCAGGCCCATGCCGCGAGTGTTGTGAAAGTGCAGTGTAAAAGGTGTTTCTGGCCAGCGCCTAAGTACTACTTCACAGAGACGCTTTACCTGGGCAGGGTTGGCCATGCCGGTGGTATCGCATAGCGTTACGCCCTGAATGCCCAAGGCGATCAGTTTTGCAATCAGTTCCAATACCCGCGCCTCGGGTACCTCGCCTTCAAACGGGCAACCAAAGGTCGTGGAGAGCGAAGCGTTGATAAACACGCCGCTGTTTTTGCTGACATTCAAAATAGTCGCGAACTGTTCAAGAGACTGCTCCGGTGTCATGTGCAAATTGACTAGGCCGTGGCTTTTGCTAGCTGACATTACTAGATTAATTTCGTCGACTTGGCAGGCGAGCGCCCGCTCGGTGCCTTTCATGTTTGGCACCAGAACCGTCATGTCGACCCCTTCCCGGCGTTGAATGGCGGTCATAACGTCAGCGGCGTCCCTGAGGGTGGGAATCGCTTTTGGTGAAGTAAAAGAAGTCGCTTCGATACGCCGCAGGCCAGTGGCTGACAGCGCATCGATCCAGCGAATTTTCTCTTCTGTGGGTACAAAGCGCGCCTCAATCTGCAGGCCATCCCGGGGGGCAACCTCATTAATTTCTACCTTTAAAGGGCAGGGCAATGGTTGACTCATGGTGCTCTCCTTATATAATTCCTGCTTGGCGCAGTTTGGCGCGAGTTTGTTGATCAATCCCCATCTCATCCAACACGTCGTCGGTATGTTGACCAAGAGAGGGTCCGCCGTCCCCGAGTCGTCCGGGGGTAGCGCTAAGCTTAGGAAGAACACCTGGTACTTTCAGCGGTTTGCCGTTGGGGCGAGTAAAGGTTTGAATCATCTCCCGGGCCAAATAGTGGGGGTCGTGGGCGATATCTTCCGCAGTATAGGGGTAGCCTGCAGGCACGCGGGCGTCATCCAAGGCTTGAAGAATGGCATCCCGTGAGCGCTCTTCGGCCCAAGCCTGAATCGCCGCATCGATCATCTCGGCTTGCTCACTCCTCCCATCGTTATGAGTCAACGACTCATCACTGGCTAGGTCTTCTCGGCCAATCACGCCCATCAAGCGCTTGAAGATACTGTCGCCGTTGCCGGCAATCAGCACGTAATCGCCACCCTGGCAGCGGTAGGCGTTTGAAGGAGTAATACCGGGTAGAGCGCTGCCGCTGGGCTCGCGAACATGGCCACTGGCATCGAACTCCGGCAGCAGGCTTTCCATCATCGCGAACACCGACTCATACAGCGCGACATCAATCTCTTGGCCCAGGCCACTTTGGTTGCGCTCCTGAAGCGCCAACAGGGTACCGATTACCGCGTAGAGGGCTGAAAGCGAATCACCGATACTCACGCCCACGCGCATCGAAGGCTCCCCCGGCTGGCCGGTGAGGTAACGTAGCCCACCCATAGCTTCGCCAATCACGCCAAAACCGGGCTTGTCGCGGTAAGGCCCCGTTTGCCCGAAGCCGGAAATATGTACCATAATTAGTCGTGGATTGAGTGCCGAAAGCGCTTCCCAGCCCAGCCCCCAGTTGTCTAGGGTGCCTGGACGGAAGTTTTCCACCACCACGTCTGCCTCGGCGGCGAGCTTACGTGCTAGGCCTTGCCCCTCTTTACTACGCAAATCCAGTGCCACCGAGCGCTTATTGCGGGTTTGCACGTGCCACCATAGCGAGGTGCCCTCTTCTAGCATCCGCCACTTGCGAAGCGGGTCGCCGGTTCCTGGCGGCTCGATTTTAATCACGTCGGCACCGAATTCACCCAACAGTTTGGTCGCGAAAGGCCCCGCAATCAGTTGGCCAAGCTCAAGCACTTTTAAGCCCTGTAACGGAAGCTTGCGCTCTTCGGAAGCATTCATAAAGCTTTCCTCTACTCATTGGTGTCATTGTTAATCATCAGTATGGGTTAGCCGTTCATGGCCGACAATCCGGCAATCGGCAACAAAGGGTTCGTGACTGACGAAGGTGTGCGCTAGCATATGCAGATTGCCTCCCTGGAGTTTGTTCTATGCGTCGCTTCGATTTTGTCACTCTGCAACTGTTTATCGCCGTGGCGGATGAAGGCCGCCTGACAGCTGCTGCCGAGCGGGAACATCTGGCACTCGCTGCGGTAAGCAAGCGGATAAGCGACCTGGAAGCACTGGTGGGCACTACGCTATTTTATCGCCGCCCCAGAGGCGTCGAACTGACCCCTGCAGGCCAAGCGTGTTTGCACCATGCACGGCGTATTCTGGATAACGTTGAGCGACTGCAGGCCGAACTAAGCGAATATGGCGAAGGCGTGCGTGGCCATGTGCGGATTCACTCCAATACGTCGGCGATCATTGCGTTTCTCCCACAGGATCTCAGCGCCTTTTCCCGCCTCTACCCCGAAATTAAAATTGATCTAGAAGAGCGGGTAAGCAGCGAAATCATTACCGCTGTGCGCGAAGGACTTACTGATATCGGTATTTTCGCCGAGCATGTGGCGGCGCCTGACCTCCAGCAGCTTTCGTACCGGCAAGATCGATTAATGTTAATGACACCCATTGATCATCCTTTGGCTGGACGTGAAAGCATCGCCTTTAATGAAGCGCTGGCTTTCGATTTTATTGGCTTGCAGCAGGATGCTTCGTTGCAAACGCTGTTGAATGAACAGGCTAATTTGGCATCAAAAACACTGAGAATGCGTATTCAGGTACGTAGCTTCGACGCCATTTGCCGCATGATTCACCACGGCATGGGCGTTGGTGTACTGCCTGAGCGAACCATCTACCGTGATCTGGGCGATTTGCAGCTCAAAAGCATCCCGCTTAGTGACCCTTGGGCGCAGCGCGAATTGGTAATTGGCATGCGCCGGTATAGCTCGCTGCATGTCACTGCCCGACACTTAGTGGACCACCTTACTCAGAAGAAAAAGCAGGTTAATCCCGGAGTATCGTAGGCGCTGACCACTGTTGACAAAGCGGCATAACTTCTAAAAGCGTGATATTGACATGAGGAGGCAGCGAGGCCACATGCAGAGCTTGCTCGGCAATATCTTCAGGCTGTAACGGCTGGGTGCCTTCGTAATAACTATCGGCGATGTTTCTGTCACCTTTCATACGGACTAGGGTAAATTCACTGGCCGTCATGCCGGGCGCTAGGTCGGTGACCCGTACTCCTTTGGGGCCGACATCGCAGCGCAGGTTGTAGCTAAACTGTTTCACAAATGCTTTGGTGGCGCCGTAAACGTGGCCGCCGGGGTAAGGTGTATGGGCCGCGATAGAGCCCAGGTTGATCACTGTTGCACCTGGGCCTGCGGCGATCAGTTTGGGAAGAAGATGTCGAGTGACAGTGATCAGCCCTTTGATATTGGTATCGATCATGCGGTACCAGTCATCTAAATCAGCGGTTTGCGCGGGGCCTTTGCCAAGAGCAAGCCCTGCGTTATTAATCAACGCATGCACACGCTGAAAGGGCTCAGGCAGCTCTGCCACCACCTTAGCCACATCGTGTGGGTCGCTCACATCCAACTGGGCAGTGTGCACAGGTACAAGTTTTTCCAGCGTTGCTTGAAGAGCATCTAAACGCTCTTGGCGGCGGCCAGTCAGCACCAGCGCCCAGCCTGCCCGGGCGAAACGATGGGCACAGGCATGTCCAATGCCGGAAGTGGCGCCGGTAATAAAGGCGACAGGGGTAGATTCGTTCATGGTGAAAGTTCCCGACATAAATTGTGATTGGAAAGCAGCGTAATTGTCCATTGAGTTAGTCAACAGCTGCCGATAGGCATTCATCTCTGGTCGTATGACAGCATGAACTTCGTCAAAATAGCCCACTAGTGGCATTTCTAGCCATCGTCTTTAACGAAGTCACCCTTCATAAGCGTGGACTTGAGACACTTGACTGTTTGCTTCAATATCAAATGAGTCCCACCAGAGCGACACGATAAGAACATCTGAGAAGAATCACACCCAATAACAACTTTAGAGATTGATCCTATGCGGAAACAACTGTTTGCCACGCTGGCTACCCTTGGGATGCTAACGGCGGCACCCTTCGCCCTAGCAGCCCCGATCGAAATTCAAGTCAACAACACCATGAGTGAGGGCGGCTCGGAAAGTGCCGCTGTGGAACGCTTCGCCGAATATTTAGAAGAGCAGGCCCCAGGCCGCTTTGAGGTGCGTCCTTTTTTAGCGGGTTCACTGGGCGGTGAGAACGCTATCCTGGAATTGCTCAACCTTGGCCAGACCCAGCTCTCACTGACCGGCGGTAACTGGCGTCAGCAGTATGCGCCCGAGTATGATGCCATCTCGGTCCCCTTTGTTTTCACCACCTGGGATGAAGTGGACGCCTATATGGTAAGTCCCTCCGGCCAAGCGATGATCAAGCAAGCGGAAAGCCAAGGGGGCCTTAAATTCTTCGGCACCCAGCACCGTGGTCCGCGGCATATGACGGCCAACAAGGCTATCAATTCACCAGATGACCTTGAGGGCTTCCGTTTGCGCCTGCCTGCGCTGCCAGTGTGGATGGAAGTCTGGAAAGAGATGGGCGCCCAGGTGGTGAGCGTACCCGCGCCAGAGATTTATCTCGCCATGCAAACGGGCCAGGTTGACGGTCATGAAAACTCGCTTTCTTCGCCCTACACCCGCCGCCTGTGGGAAGTGCAGGATTACATCATTATGACCAGCCACGTCCAGTTCCCATGGAGCTGGGTAGCGAGTGCGCGCTGGTGGGATGGGCTGGAAGCGAAAGATCAAGCACTGATTGAAAAAGCGGTCGACGTGGCACGCCAATACGGTTCTAATCGCGAAAGTGAACTTGACGAGTTCTACCTGAAAGCGCTGCAGGATGAAGGTATGACCGTTATAAGGCCGGAAGTTACGTCTTTCCGTAAAGCTGCGTTACCGGCGATTGATCGTGTAATGGCCGAGATGGCAGACGGCGTACGCGAAGATGCACTTGGTGACAAAAACGAGTAATACACGCTTGGAATGAACAACGTCGGCCTATCGGGCCGTCGTTGTATTTTCGTAAGAGACAAAAACGTTAGGTCTAGTCTGAGGAATTCTCCTGTGGATGACGCTGTAGCGCCCAGTAATGGGCCAGATCGAATTGCTTTTTATACGCTGCGCTGGATAACCCGCCTATGTGATGGAGTCGGCGTAGCGTTAATGGCAGCTATGCTACTACTGATTGTGGCGGCCGTTATTGCCCGTGACCTGCTAGCCCTGGGCCTGCCCTGGACCGAAGAAATGGCGCCTATGTTGATCATCTACGCGATTGGCTTTGGGTCGATATCCGCATGGGTGCGCAGCGAGCACCTCGTCGTTGATTTGTTTAGCCATAGGCTCTCTGGACTGGCTAAAAACGTCCAATACCGACTCACCGCGCTGATCTCTTGCGGCTTTTTTGCCCTCGCTGCCTGGGGTGCATGGATTATGTCGGACGTGAGTTCCAATAATACAACTGTCTCTCTGGGCATTAGTTTCAGTTACCTCTACTACGGTGTTTTTTTTAGCTTTGCGGGCATGGCTCTGATAGCCGTGTGGCAAACCCTGCGCGGCCCGGTAGCGTGGCTAGAAGCACACCATGAAGAAGAGGTGGATTAGCCATGGTCGAACTGTTGATTTTTGTCGGTGGGCTTTTAGTACTCATGGCGATTGGCTTGCCCGTTGTTGTTGCCATTGGGGTGACCTCGTTCATCGCTTTAGTGGCTACAGGTACCGGCGGTTTGCCCGTTGAGCTATTGTCACTAAAAATGGTGCAAACGCTCAATAACTTTACACTGCTGGCCATTCCGCTGTTTATCCTGGCAGCCAATATTATGAATATTGGCTCCACCACCACGCGGATTTTCGACTTTGCAACGGCGCTTGTCGGCTTTACCAAAGGTGGCCTTGGTCACGCTAACGTGGTGGCCAGCTCTATATTTGCGACCATGTCGGGCACTGCCGTGGCCGACGCCGCTGGGCTTGGCAGCATTGAAATCAAGGCGATGAAAGAGCGTGGCTATGAGCTAGGTTACTCTACTGGTATTACTGCAGCATCCAGTGTTATCGGGCCAATTCTGCCGCCCAGCATTGCACTGGTTGTCTACGGCTGGCTAGCAAATGTAAGCATCGGCGGATTGTTTATGGCGGGCCTGCTGCCGGGTATCTTGATGGCGCTGCTGCTGATGAGTATGACCGTATTGCTAGGCGCAACTGGCAAGGTAGTGATGCCCAAGCCCATCCCGTTCGATGCTTGCGAAGTAGCGCGCACCGGTAAGCGCGCTATTTTGCCGTTGATGATGCCTGCGATAATCGTCGGTGGTATTTGGGGCGGCTTCTTCACGCCCACTGAGGCGGGGGCGATTGCCTCGCTTTACGCGGCGATTTTGGGCGGACTGATCTACCGCGACTTGAAGTGGCGGGATCTGTTTACGGCCTTTAACCGCACCTTGAAGTTTAGCGCGGTTATCCTGCTGATCATTGCCGTTTCCAGCTTCTATGGATGGATACTGGTGCGCATGGGCATCCCTCAGGCATTGGCGGGTCAGGTGGCCAGCATCGATATGCCCACGGTGGTGCTACTGCTTTGTTTTGCGCTGTTCTTCCTGCTGATTGGCTGCTTTATGTCGGTGATCGAAAGCATCCTGATTTTTACCCCGATTGTAGTGCCGGCTGCGCTAAGCGCTGGGCTAGACCCCGTGCACTTTGGCATTGTCATGGTGATTACGCTCTCGGTGGGGGTGATCACCCCGCCGTTTGGCACGGTGCTGTTCTTAATGGTGAGCATTACGAGGCTACGCTACGGCCAAGTGGTCAGCGCCATAATGCCTTTCTTGCTGCCAATTATTGCCACCATCTTGCTTCTGATCGCCGTGCCGGGCCTAGCCACCTGGCTGCCAGGCGTAATGGGGTATTAATCAACGCCGTTCCCTGTTGTTGGAGAGGCCCCTGCTGGAGTGGCCCTGAGGGGCAGGGCGTGCAGATGGGCCTGTTCTCACTGCCGGCCATCACGACATCACTCGCCAGGGTTACGAAATCGGGAATTGCTGAGATGGGCACTGGAGGCTCAGGCCCAAGATTTAGAGCACGAAAGATTCTCAACCAGAATCGCTGCCGATATAGCGGAACCAGTCATGGGAGCTCGCTCAGGTGTGGGGTACTTTCCTTCAAGTTCGGAGCTGGTTCGATCAGGGTGGTCAGGTTTCCGAGCTCAGCACTCAGCTCGCTGCTTTTCTAGGAACCCAACAAGATAGCTGACGCTGCATATTTTCGATCAGCGTATTGGCCTGGTTCGGAACCGGCGCTGCTGTTAAAAAACCGTGCACTAGAGCAGGCCATGTCACTTATGATTTAACACCCCTTACCAAAATCAAAACGTCATAAAGCCCCGTTTGAGCCCAGTGCTCTTGCGATGCTTCCGCAGCCATTGGCATGAACCCTTATCAATCCCAGCTTGAGCCGTGGATGGTCAAAACCGGGCGGGATGCAATCTTGCCAAAGCCGGATTCCGACGACCCCAGCTCTCCGGTCTACTGGGGCCATGTTCTGGAGCCCATCGTAGCTGAGCAATACAGCCAGCAGACAGGCCGCAAAGTGCGCCGGGTGAATGCAGTACTGCAGCATTCCCATCCGGATAAGCACTGGATGCTGGCAAACCTCGATTACTCCGTAGCCGCCGACGACGAAGTGCAGATCCTGGAACGCAAACAACGACTCTGAGTACGGGTTATCGTTGCTCACCCGTGGCCGGCTGTGAGGCATCAATCTAGCGGTCACGGCCTTGCGAGCGGCGCCAGCGTCAAAGGACAAGACCCGCCCCTTGAACAGTTCCATAAGACCATTCAGTGCCTCGCTCAGCATATCCTTGCGTTTCCCGTTGGGCAGGGCAGCGACGCCAAAGAATAGCTCTGCCAGCGAGACAGTCGACATGTATCGCGTTTCGGCCGATTGCTCATTGAGCCACGCTCGGACAGCAGGGTTCGGTTCGGGTTTCATCGCCTCGGAAATAACGCTGGTATCCAGAACGATCACTCAAACCTCATCGGTTCGGCCGGTGTTTTGTCGCGCACCTCAGCCTCGGCACTGCGGTTGTGCCGCTTGGCCTGTGCTCTCAACGCGTTGTGTACGGCGTCAGGAATTCTCCTGATGGTCGTCATGCCCATAGCTCATTATCTCCCACTGCGTCGGGTGAGCGCGATTGCGTCCTGTGTGCATTCAATCGGCAATGGTTACTGCTATAGGAGTGTTAGGCTGGTGATGGCTTTTGAGGATGATGTGCTGGTCATCGCAGGCGATCATGATCGCCACTTTTTAGTTAATATCCGTTTTTCCTAAGTGTTCTTTCTCTGTATTAGTTGCCAGAATTTTGATGCTTGGCATCTGTCGTTAGATCAAGCAGTATTGAGCGAAATGAAAGTACAGATTCGGCTTATGTTTTGTCGTCAAAGCGCGTCGATTTATGCGTGAAATTTCGGGACTTTATGCGGGGCAATAGCAAATTCAAGCTAGCTTGGCGACTTCTGTGTTCGGGCTGCTATTGGAGTTTTGCGAAAATAAAAGGAATGCCTGATGGTAGGGATCAACAAAAAAAAAGAACTAGGCTCCAATCTGCCAGGAGCTTCGTCATCCCTACTTTCTCAAGTCAATAAGCTTGTAACCCAAGGGTTGCGGCAAGCCGCAATAGATGTACTAGAGGAAGCGGTTTCCTATTCTCCGAATGATTCTTCACTTCTAAGTGCCTTAGGCCGTGTTTACCTTTTAAATCGTCAACCTGAAAAAGCCGTGGTCTATTTGCGGCGATCCCTCGCTCAATCAAGCTCGAATCCTGTTTATAACAATGACTATGCACCGGAGGCTTTCACCGAAGCTGATGCAGGATACCTGGAGGAGAGGGCAGAAGAGCCGTCAAACGACGAGTTCTCTATTCTGGATGAATTGGAAGCTACTGATGCGGCAGACGAGAGGCCTAAAGAAAATAGCTCTCGGACACTGCATCTCAACGGAAATGGGTCAAAGCGGACTGAACCAACAGCCAGTAAAGGTAATGAGCCTCGGATTACGGTAGTCAAAAAGCTCTGGAGGAGGGCAGAACCCGAACAACCAATTGCGTTTGAAGAAAAACCAGCTTGCGCAGATGAGCTATTCGTGTCGGAGGAAATAGAGTCAAATACTGTTATTGAAGCAGAAAGCTCAAGCGATGCCATTGAGCACCCAGAATATGCCCTTACAAATGATGCTCCTGAGCCCCCGTTAGACCCACAGGTCACAGCATTTTTTATCCAGACCGAAGCCAGGCAATTGGCGCTCCCAATCGAATACGAGTCTGAAGAAGCCGACGAAGAATTTGAACTCCCTGAGCTAGATGTCGATGACCTTGATGTTATCGACGTAGACGATGATTTTGATGACGACCTGAATGAAGCCGGCCCCGAATTTGATTTCGTGGAAAGCAGTCTATTAGATGACGATTCTATTTCGGAAGATTTTGGCTGGGAAGATCTCGACGACTTTGAAGAAGATGCAAGCCGCGATAATGAAGATGAAGAACTCGCTCAGAAAGGTATCACGCGTGCCGCGAGGGCTCGCCAAGTCGCTATTGAAGTTCTGAGTCGAGTTGAGTGGGATCGTGAACATCTGCCGTTGCTTGAGGCGATCTTTGTGGAAAGTGGATGGGGTGCCGCGCGTATAGCGATCGAAGATCAAATTGAGAGGGGAGCGGTCCCAGAGGAAATTTTGCTAGCGCGGCATGTTCGGTCGATTTGGTTCAGTAGCGAGCATCTGTGGACGTGCTTCCGTATGAAATCGAATGCGCCGCTTATGCAGGCTGATGCGGTGTACAAGAACTTTAGTTGGGTTGATGCACTTCGACTAGTTCGGTGCTTTCCGAACATCCCAGACGAAGCTGAAATAGAAGCTTTCATCGATGAACTATACGACGAGTGGTATTCCCACAACCGTTTGAGAAAGCACTTCAAAGCCTTTCTCAAGTATTTACATTATAGAATCATCGCAACTAAACGAACTCTTCCTAGCGATATTAATTTCATGTTTAGTTTGCCAGTGGAGGAAGAGTGGGGTGCCGATAATTCAGAGCTTATCAGTTCAATATCGAAAATGAGGGTAGAGCTGAGAGAACTTGGGGCAGATAGTGGGTTTGAGATCCACGGAGTTAGCAATATGTTTAAAGTTCTGCCGAAGGAAGCGTTTGACGACGAAAAGGAAAGCAAGTGAGTAAAGCCAAGAGGCGTCTGTTACCGGTCAAAAACTGCTGGGTTAAAAAAGTGTCTTCTGCGGAAGAGAGTATTTTGGGCCGCGTCGTTAGCTCAGTGGACAGGGGTGATGACGTCATTGTCAGCGTAAAATGGCAGAAGACCGGGCAAGTTTCCGCGGAATCTCTGAGTAAGCTACGAAGCGGATTCAAGCTGCAGATGGAGGTTCAGGATCTCCCAAATTCGCGAGTCAGAACGTCGCTTGGTGAAGGTGTTATTCAACGAGTGCGAACCATTGGTGACTGTGACCAGGCACTGGTCGACTTCTACCAGCTGGGCCAGCAGGTTTGGTTACCCTATGAAAATCTGCGCCAGATAAAGGGGGCGAGGCACCGCTTTATTTTGGGTGATACAGGCCCCGATGACAGCGCAGAGCGCTTTCGACTTAAGTCTTTGGCCCACGCCTTGGAGATCTGGAACGAGAACACAGGCTCGCTCTCCCATTTAGAGATAGATCCACTCCCACATCAGATACATCTGGTACACCACATACTCGCATCTGGCCATTTAAATTGGCTGATCGCCGACGATGTTGGTCTCGGTAAAACAATCGAAACCGGTATGCTTCTGGCTGCTCTGAAACAACGAGGCCAACTGAAACGAGTTCTGTTAGTCACGCCAGCAGGTCTGACAAAACAGTGGCAGGAAGAACTGAATTACAAATTCAAGATGGGCGAGTTCCAGATTTTCGGTGAGGATTTTACAATCAATGAGCCTCGCCATTGGAAGATGTTTGATTTTGTCATTGCCTCAATCGATCGATTGAAGATTCCGGAAAATTTAGAACGAATTCAGCAGGCTGGCAAATGGGACATAATTGTTTTTGACGAGGCCCACCGGTTGAGTCGCCGGCAGTACGGAATGAAGCTGGAGGCGTCTCAACGATTTCAGTTGGCCGCAAATTTGCGAGGCCATACGGACGCCTTGATCTTGTTGAGTGCGACTCCTCATCAAGGTATGCAAGATAAATTTCAGGCACTGTTGGAACTGCTGCACCCGGAACGCAAAGAGGATATCGCCACGCTCGCGTTGAATCCGGAAATCATCGGCGAAATGGTTTTTCGGAATAACAAAGCGGATGTGACGGATGCAGAAGGCAATTTTCTGTTCAGAGGGAAAACAACCAGCTCTGTTCCAGTGCATGTGTCCGAAGCGGCAAAGGAGTTTGACCGGAAGCTTCAGGACTACCTGCGCAAAGGCTATGCAGCAGGCGCAGCCCTTGGAGTCAGGGGGAACGCCATTGGCTTTGTAATGACTGTGTACCGCAAGCTGGCGGCTTCGAGTGTAGCGGCCATTCATCAAGCGTTGATCAATCGAAAAGCCAGACTTGAAGGCGAACTGGTTAAAGGGTTCAAATTGGAAGAACTTGAGTCACAGGACCAGCGCTTTTTCGGCGAATGGGAAGAGCAGCTTCACTCCGATGCACGGGAGTTCTTTGAAGGTGAGCTGGAGCATCTCGATGAGCTGATTTCCGAGGCGGGGGCACTGCGTGATGACGACAGGAAATTGCAGGGCTTCGCCGACCAGCTGATCGCCAAGATTCTTACGCCCAATTCTAAAGAAAAAGTTCTGATCTTTACTGAATATCGTGCGACTCAGGCCTATATTCGCGAGATTTTGGAAAAACGGTTCGGCGAGGGCTCAGTAGAGTTGATTAACGGCTCAATGCCTCACGCTCAGCGCAGGGATGCCATTGCGCGGTTCGAAGAAGGCGCAAACTTCTTAGTTTCCACGGAAGCTGGCGGTGAAGGTATCAATCTTCAGCGGAAGTGTCACATCATGGTGAATTACGACTTGCCCTGGAACCCCATGCGGCTGGTACAAAGAATCGGCCGATTGTATCGATATGGGCAGAAAAAGCGTGTCGTTGTGTTTAATCTCCATTCTCCAGACACGGCTGATGAGCAGGTAATGGAACTGATGTACACCCGAATTGAACGAGTCGTTGACGACCTGGCAGGGGTGAGTGACGAATACAACGAACAGCTGCGTGACGATATTTTGGGTGAGCTGGCGGATTTGCTCGATGTAAACCAGATTCTGGAACAAGCGACTATGGAGGGAATTACGCGAACTCAGGAGCGCATATCAGATGCCCTGGATCGCGCAAAATCCGCAACAGAGAAGCAGCGAGAGCTTTTCGAGCATGCGGCAGGTTTTAATCCCAATGAGACTGACAGCAGCCTGCGCATTGATCATGAGCACGGTGTGGCGTTTGTTCTGGGGATGTTCCAGATGCTGGATATTGAGATTGTTGAAACCACCCACGAAGGAAGACTCTTTCATATCCGGCTATCAGAATCTGCACAGCAGGAGCTGGGAATTAGTCGCAGTCGTTACGAGGTCACCCTCGACCGGGAGTTGGTTGTAAATCGACCGAACACTCACATGCTGGATTTAGACTCGTTTCTAATGCAATTTCTACTCAAAAAAGCGAAAAGCTACGATTTTATGGGTTTGAGTGCCGTGATAAAGAATCAATCCCTTGGGCAAGGAGCTCTGCTGACCAGCCTCCTTCGCTGGCAAAACGATCAGGGCAACCGAATGAGGCAGGAATATACGGCCTATCTTGTAAAGCCCAATGGTGAAGTACAAACAAACCCTGAAGCCTTCGGGAGTTGGTTGAAAACGAAAGGTTTTACGGGAACGCTGAATTCTGTTTCCAGCGAGAATCAGGTGATGTTCAAGCAAGCGGAACTCGCAGCGGATAACAGGCTGAAAGAGGTGAGTAATCTGAATTTGCATCCAGAAAATAATCAGTGGGTTTCAGGTGCCTGGTTAGGGTGATCGCGCAATGTGATAGTGGCCATACCAACATAGTTCCTGACATTAGTAAGTCCGGAAGTGATTTGAGGTTTGCTACTCGCATCGTTACATTGGGGTTTGTCGGAAATTCGGGCCATTTTGTGTAAAATTAGGAGTGGATCCGCTCAAATATTGACCATCTGTTGAATTGAGTACACGAGAGCGCGCAAATCGAATGGCAAGTAACAACAGGTATCGAATCTCTTTTACCTCTGGCAGCCTTTATCATCGTGAATCGGTTCTTCTGGCCGGGCTTTTTCATGAGCTTGGCGATTGGGAGTCTGTGCGGGTAGAAGGTGTAAAGCGTAACCTTCTCCAGACAAGAACAGAAAGCACCGCCAAGCGGGTATGCCGTGAAACCGTTGCTCGTTTGAAAACGCTTAGCGAAGAAGAGTTGGATTTCTTGACTGAGGGCAGCCCTCATGACCAAGCGCATATTTTATGGCTGGCGGTTTGCAGGCTTTACCAGTTCGTCGCCGATTTCGCTATGGAGGTTATAAGGGAGCGTTTCCTGTCGATGAAAATCGATCTGACCTATGAAGACTTTGATGCTTTTTTCAATAAAAAATCAGAGTGGCACGATGAGCTTGATCAAGCGAGCCCGTCTACAAGGGATAAGTTACGCCAGGTAACCTTCAGGATGCTCCGGGAGGCCGAGCTGGTGACCAAAGGGAAAACGATCAATAGAGTCATTCTCAGCCCCAGGTTGGTAGGGCTCATTCGTCAGAACCATCCTGATGAATTTCTTTACTTTCCCGTTTTTGAATCCGATATCAAAGGGATGTCACTGTGAGTAAAGACATTGCCAGAATGCCGATGCAAGACCGGTTTCAGCATCTTTATAGCGTTATTTCAGGGCAGCGGTTCCTGAATAAACAAGGGCTCGGCAATGAAGTGCCATTTTTTATCTGCCCTTTCAGAATCGAAGAAGCGGTTGAAATGGAGCGCTTGCAAAGCCAATTGGTCAACCGCCTGGAGCAGAAAGGAATCAAGGTTCTCAGCATCAATCTATACGATCTCGCCGTAGAGCTTTTGAAAGAAAGAGAGTTGTGGAGCCAGGTCATTGATCTTGAACCGACGGTTTCAAAAGGCGAACTGACGGATCTGCTTCAAGGAGTTCTGGATCCCGATGCGCACCTTGTGCCGGCGATCGCGAAGAAGTTACACGCGGTAGAGTTCGACGTGCTGTTTCTATCGGGTGTAGGGGAGGTCTTTCCTTTTATCCGTTCTCACAATGTGCTCAATAACTTACAAAGTACGGCGAAAGACAAGCCAACGGTGATGTTTTTCCCGGGGACCTATACCCATTCGCTGGAAACGGGTTCCTCACTGGACTTGTTTGGCAGGCTTCACGACGACAAGTACTACCGCGCGTTCAACATCTTTCATTACGAAGCCTGATCGGACGTAAAAATCGAGGCGCCTTTATTAAGGGAAGTGCAATGACACTGAAGAGCATCTTTTTAAAACCCGTTGACCGCCCGATCGAAGGTGTCATCAAAGCCGACGACGAGGCCAGCCTTCGCCTCGAAATTGACGAATACGTGCTGACGAACGAAGTTGAAAAGCGCCTTGAAGATTTTCTGGATGCCTACAACAACTACGAAGGTGCGAACGGTGTTTGGGTTTCCGGCTTCTTTGGGTCGGGTAAGTCGCATCTACTTAAAATGCTGGCCCTGTTACTTGAGAACCGGGTGCTCGAAAGTCAAGAGATGGATGGTGCTTCAACCCTGGAACGTTTCCTTCCAAAATGCATCGACAACGAAATTCTCCGAGCTGGTTTGAAGAGGGCAGTCGCCATTCCCTCAAAGAGTATTTTGTTCAATATTGATCAGAAAGCCGACGTTATCAGCAAAACCCAAATCGATGCGCTGCTGGCGGTATTCGTTAAAGTCTTTGACGAAATGCGTGGTTATTACGGCAAACAAGGGCACATCGCCCAATTCGAGCGTGACCTGGACAGCCGCGACTTTTACCAGCAGTTCAAAGCCGAATATGAAAACGTGGCCGGGCGGCCTTGGCAGAGAGGTCGTGAGCAGGCGCTTTTGGAGGGGGCGAATATTGCTAAGGCTTACGCTGCGGTGACCGGAACCGACCAACAGTCGGCAATGGGTATCCTTGATAAATATCGGAGCGATTACCGTGTCTCGATTGAAGATTTTGCGGACAACGTTAACGCGTATATCGAGAAGCAAGCGGCTGAAGGCGGGCATAAAGAATTTCGTCTGAACTTCTTTGTCGACGAAGTAGGCCAGTACATTGCCGACAACATCAAGCTGATGACCAACCTGCAGACCATCGCGGAAAGTTTGGCCACCAAGTGCCGGGGCCGCGCCTGGATTGTGGTCACTGCTCAGGAAGAGATGAAGAACGTCGTCGGTGAGCTGGGCAAGCAGCAGGGGAATGACTTCTCAAAAATTCAGGCGCGCTTTAACAACCGCATGAAGCTGTCCAGCGCAGACGTGGCCGAAGTGATTCAGAAACGCCTGCTGACAAAGACCGAGGAGGGTGTTAATCAGCTATCGGATGTTTACCGCTCGCAGTCCAACAACTTCAAAACCCTTTTCGACTTTGCGGACGGTTCAGCCACCTACCGTAATTTTCGCGATCGGGACCACTTCATCCACAGCTACCCGTTTATTCCCTATCAATTCGCACTCTTCCAGTCGGCGATTCAGAATTTGTCGCAGCACAGTGCGTTTGAAGGCAAACACAGCTCGGTGGGTGAACGCTCCATGCTGGGCGTATTTCAGCAAGTCGCCATCCACATCGGTGATCACCAGATAGGTCAGTTAGCGACTTTCGACCTTATGTTCGAAGGCATCCGGTCTGCACTGAAGTCACAAATACAACGCGCAATCATCCAGGCCGAAAACCACCTGGACGGCCCGTTCGCGATTCGATTGCTGAAAGCTTTGTTTTTGGTGAAATACGTCAAAGAGTTCAAACCAACCGTTCGTAACCTCTGTGTGCTCATGTTGGACGCATTCGATCAGGATCTGCCGACACTTCGGAAGAAAATCGAAGAGGCACTCAGCCTGCTGGAACAGCAAACCTACATACAGCGCAACGGCGACCAGTACGAGTACCTGACTGACGAAGAGAAAGACGTCGAACAGGAAATCAAGAATGTGGAAGTCGAGTCATCCGACGTTGCAGATGAGCTTGAGAAGATCATCTTCGACTACGTCATCAAGCAGCGTAAAATTCGCTACGATGCAGGACCTTCCCAGAACCAAGGGCAGGACTATACCTATTCGCGCAAGCTGGATGACCGGCTGCACGGGCGCGAATACGAACTGGGTATTAATATCGTGAGCCCATTTCACGAGCATACCGACAACGAGCAAATGCTCCGCACCGCTTCAACCTACAAAGCCGATGAACTCTTCGTTCTGATGCCCTCTGATGAGCGTTTGGTGCGTGATCTGCTAATGCTCAAACGCACAGAAAAATACATCAAACAGAACATCTCGGTGACCCAACAGGAGTCTGTTAAACGGATTCTGAACGACAAAGGCTTCCAGAATCGTGAACGTGAAGCCCGGATAAAACAGCAAGTTCAGTCTCTCCTCAGCAAGTCCAAGCTCCTGATTGGCGGCGCGGATGTAGAGGTGCCCAACGAAGACCCTCAAACCCGCATTATTCGGGGTTTTCATGAGCTGATTGCCCGCGCTTACCCCAACCTCCGCATGCTGCGAGGTGTTTCCTACTCGGAAAACGATATAAGCAACTGCCTGAAGCGGGCAGAAGACGGTTTGTTTGGTAATGATGCGACCGCCCTGGCGGAGTCCGAACAGGAAGTGCTGGCCTTTATTCAGAGCAACAATCGTGGCGGTGTTCGCACCACCTTGAAGGGCCTGCTGGAAAAATTTGAGCGCAAGCCATATGGCTGGTACTACGCCGCTATTCTCTGCACGTTGGCCAACCTGTGTGCACGCGGAAAGGTAGAGGTTCGTCTCGACGGTAACATCCTGGAAGACGCTGAACTCGAACGCGCGTTACGCAATACCCACGGGCACAACAACCTGGTTCTGGAACCGCAAATAGAGTTTACAGCGTCCCAGGTGCGGGCCCTCAAGGCGTTCTACGAGGACTTTTTCGACGGCCCGCCCCGAAGCGGCGAAGCCAAAGCCTTGGGCAAGGAAACTGGCGAAGCCTTCCAGGACATGTTCCATCAGCTTAATCCACTGGCAGCCCAGGCTGGCCAGTACCCGTTTCTCAGTGCCTTAAAGCCTGCTTTGGAAACATTGAAGGACGTTGCTGGCAAACCTTACACCTGGCACCTGACCGAATTAAGTAAGCAGGAAGACCAGCTGCTGGATCTGAAAGAGGACGCCATAGACCCCATTCGAAAATTCATGAGCGGGTCACAGAAAGACATCTACAACCAGGCGCGGTCACTGCTACAGAGCCAGGAACCCAATTTCATTTACGTGCCCGGAGATGAGATCGAGCAAATTCGCTCGATTCTCAACGATCCCAAGTGCTACAAAGGCGGCCGCATCCAACAGCTCAAGGGGCAACTGGACAGCCTGAAAGAGCGCATTGATGAAAAGGTTAACCAAACTCGTTCCAGAGCGGCCGCATCCCTGAACACCATGCAAGAACGCATGCAGAGCATGGATGAATACCAGTTGCTGCCGGAGCCCCGTAAGGCGGAACTGAACAAGCCGTTCCAGGATCTGAGCGAGCACATCGACGGGCAACAGATCATCGCTGTCATTAATGACCGCCTACGCTTTTTTGAAGAAGAGGGCTATCAGAAGGTCTTGGCCAGAATGGTGGACCTGGCCAATCAAAAATCTGCACCCCCGACAGACCCAAAGCAAGCTCCTGGCTTAAAGGGTGCCGACAAGCCACACCAGGTTAAGGAACCGCCCGCCGAGTACGTTCATTCGCGCAACCTTCACGTTGCCTACGACAAAGCCTGGCTGGCCGATGAAAATGATGTAGACCGCTACCTAGCGTCCCTACGCGAAACCTTGCTGCAAGAAATTCAGCAAGGCCGCAAGGTGCAAATTTAGAATGTGCGGATTTAGAGTGCACAGAATTAGAGCATGCAAGCCAAAGGGATGGCTATGAACGACGCAGAGCGGGTTCGCCTGCCACAAAGGCGCCGCCTGAAAATGGACGGCAGCCCAGAGGCAGTGCCTTTCTATCCCCACGAATTTGTGCAGCGCCAATCCAGCATTGGTGTCACCGACCCCTCCGCGCTGCCGCTGGAAAACCTGGCGGTTGAAGACCTGGACCCAATTCAGCGCATTCGCATCCGCAATGCCATCAAGAAATACGGCGGCGACCAAAGCTTGCTGCCGCTGGCGGATGAAGATCTGGATGGTGCTCTGGGGCTGACTGTGACGATAAACGGCAAGCGTCACCCGACAGTGGCGGGTTTGCTGCTGCTGGGCAATGAGAGGCAGCTGCGGCAACACCTGCCGTCTCATGAGGTGGCTTTTCAGGTGCTGCGTGGCACCGATGTTCTAGTCAACGAGTTCTACCGCAAGCCACTGCTGGAGACCTTTGAGGAGGTCGAGCTGTTGTTCCGGGCTCGGGTGGAAGAAGAAGAGATTCAGATTGGCTTGTTCCGCGTGCCCATTCCCAATTTTGATCGGCGAGCTTTCCGCGAGGCCTTTGTAAACGCTCTTGTGCATCGCGATTATAGCGCTCTGGGTGCAGTACACGTCAGGCTGGATGACGATGGCCTGAGCATCAGCAACCCCGGCGGCTTTGTAGAAGGCGTTAACTTGGACAACCTGCTGGTAGCCGACCCCCGTTCCCGCAATCCGTTATTAGCCGACATCATTAAACGTATTGGCCTGGCTGAACGCACCGGCCGGGGCATTGACCGGATCTTTGAGGGCATGCTCCGTTATGGGCGCACCGCCCCGGATTACTCTATGTCATCTGCTTACACTGTCGCCGTGCGCATGAGCGCAGCGGACGCAGACGCCGAATTTCTACGCATGATCGTTCAACGCGAGGAACAAACCGGCACCGCCATGCCCATCGACAGTTTGATAATTCTGTCGCGGTTGCGTAATGAGCGGCGGTTGAGGACAACGGATTTGGTCAGATCCGTACAAAAGCCAGAAACTGTGGTTCGGGGCACCTTGGAGAAGCTGGTGGAAGCCGGCATGGTGGAAGCCCACAGCACTGGCAAGGGCCGCACCTATACCCTGAGCGCGAAGGTGTATCAGGGCGCAGGCCAAAAAGCGGCTTATGTGCGCCAGGCGGGGTTTGACCCCATACAGCAGGAACAAATGGTGCTGAACTTTATCGACACCCACGGCAGCATAAAGCGAGCGGATGTGATTGAACTGTGTCATATCAGCCCAGATCAGGCTTACAAGCTATTAGCGAGGCTGAAGAAAAAGGGCTTGATTAAGCAGGCTGGCGAGCGCAAAGGGGCCATTTACGAGCGCCCGCGTTAATTTATGCGCTCAGCGTATATATATGCGCCTTTTATGCGCCAGCGTAAATAAGCCCCTCCATTACAATGAATCAGAGCCAAGGTAAGCATTAATGGAAACCGCAAAACTCAAAAAGTTCGCCCAGTTCGCCCGTCGCAGCCTGATTGAACAGGTCAGCGCCAAACTCAAACTGGTGCTGGCGGAAGAAAACCCCGCCCGGCGGGAGCGCCCACAGGTCATTAAAAAGCTGGAAGAAGCGGTTGCGGAGCAGGGCAAGGAGCAAGTCATAGAACGGGTTGCCTATATTTGGTTCAACCGATTCTGCGCTCTACGCTTTATGGATGTGAACCGCTATAACCGCCTTGGCATCGTTTCACCCGCAGAAGGGCAGTTTCAGCCTGAGATTCTGGCTGACGCTAAGATGGGCCAGATTGATGAAGAGATGGTAGCGGAAGCGATCCGGCGACGAATTTTTGCTTTTCTGGATGGAAAAACGCCCAGCCAAGACCCACAAGGTGAAGCCTATCGCCTGCTGGTGGTTGCCGCCTGTAACTACTGGCACGGTGCCATGCCGTTCCTGTTTGAACGCATCGACGACTACACCGAACTATTGATGCCGGGTGACCTACTTTCGGGCAACTCTATTCTCGCCCACACCCGTGAGGCCATGACGCCAGACGCCTGTCAGGATGTGGAGGTGATCGGCTGGCTGTACCAGTTCTATATATCTGAGAGGAAAGATAAGGTTTTTGAAGGGCTGAAGAAGAACACTAAGATTACGGCCGAAAACATCCCCGCGGCTACCCAGCTTTTTACGCCACACTGGATTGTGCGTTATCTGGTGGAAAACTCTCTGGGCCGTCTCTGGATGCTCAACCGGCCGAATTCCAGGCTGGTCGAGCAGATGGATTATTACATTAAGCCAGCGCCTGCGGCGGATGGTAGCGATCAACCGGAAACCGACTTCCTGCGCATAAATAAACCGGAAGAGATCAAGATCTGCGATCCATCCTGCGGCTCGGGCCATATGCTGACCTACGCCTTCGATTTGCTTTATGCCATCTACGAAGAGGAAGGATACGAGCCCACTGATATCCCGACTAAGATCCTGACTAACAATCTATTTGGTATCGAGATCGACGAGCGCGCCGGGGAGCTGGCAGCATTTGCGCTGATTATGAAGGCGCGGGCTAAGCAGCGGCGTTTTTTCCGCAATCCGATACAGCCTCATATCTGCGTGCTGGAAAACGTTCACTTTGATGAAGGTGAACTCAATGAATATATGGATGTGATCGGGCATGACTTATTCACGAACGAGCTGCGCGATACGCTGGACCAGTTCGAGCAGGCCAAGAACTTCGGCTCGCTGATCGTGCCGAAGCTGAGCGATCCGGCAGAGACGCTGCGGTTGGTTGAAGCGCGTGATTTTTCCGGTGATCTGCTGTTGAACGACGTGCAGGCGCGCGTGGTGGCCGTGCTGCGCATGGCCGAGGCCCTCTCACCGAAGTATCATGTGGTGGTAGCCAACCCGCCGTATATGGGCGGCAAAGGGATGAATGGGAAGCTTCAGGACTTCGCCAAGGAATGTTGTCCTGATAGCAAATCTGACCTGTTTGCGATGTTTATTGAACGTGGGTTCAACCTTGTGCCACGCCTTGGCTATAGTGCGATGGTCACAATGCAGTCTTGGATGTTCTTGTCTTCCTATGAAAAACTTCGTGTGAAGTTGGCAGAAAATTCTTCAATTAACGCCATGATCCACATGGGAAATATGGTGATGGGTATTGCGTTCGGTACAGCTGGAACCGTTTGGAAGTCGCGAGGAATGGTGTCAGACAAGGGAGCATTCTGTTTCGTCGACTACGAAGACCTTGATGGTGAGGGCAAGCCGCTTGTATTTCCGCCACATAATGAGCGCAACTCTGTCGCTGCGAACGATGGCTGGCTTTATCGCGCTTCAGCGGAAGATTTTGAGAAAATTCCAGCGAGCCCGATTGCATACTGGGTAAGTGATGAAGTTCGTGACATTTTCTACGACAACAAAGCGCTCAAAGAAATAATCGCACCTAAACAGGGAACCTCTACTGGTGATGACGAAACATACGTTCGATTTTGGCATGAAGTGGATGAAACCTTAATTGGGTTTAATTATTCTACACTCACCGCAGCGCTCAATTCAGAAAAGAGATATTTTCCTTTAGATAAGGGAGGTGAGTTTAGACGCTGGTATGGCAACAACGAGAAAGTTATTAAACTTGGAAGAAAGTCCTATCATGAGTTGCTTGAGCTGGGAAACCATCTTCCATCACGTGACAAGTATTTTTTAAGTGGGATAACCTGGTCCAAAATTACATCTTTCAAAATTAGTGTTCGCTACGATGATGTTGGTTTTGTTTTCAGCTCTGTTGGCTTAAAAGGATTTCCAACTCTGAAAGATGAACATAGATCTATCGCATATATGAATTCGAAACTTGTTTCAGTTTTTACTGAGATTCTGTCGCCAACATTAAGTATTGTTAGCGGCGACATCGAAAAGTTGCCATATAAATTTGTATCCGATAACCTTTTACCCACGAACACTTCAAACCTCATTGCATTGGCCAAATCAGACTGGGATGCCTATGAAACATCTTGGGATTTCACCACACTCCCGCTGCTCCAACCCGACTACCGCGCCGAGACGCTGGAGCTAACCTACACCGCCCTGCACACTCACTGGCAGGGCAAGACAGGCGACATGCAGCGGTTGGAGGAAGAGAACAACCGCATCTTCATCGACGCCTACGGTCTGCAAGATGAACTGACCCCCGAAGTGCCGCTGGAAGAGATCACTCTCACTTGCAACCCCGCCTATCGCTACGGCGGCAAGGCCTCGGTTGCAGACCGAGAGACCCGTCTGCGTGCCGATACCGTGGCCGAGTTTCTGTCCTACGCCGTGGGCTGCATGTTCGGTCGCTACGCGCTAGACAAACCGGGGCTAATCCTGGCCAACCAGGGCGATACCATCGAGGACTATCTGAAGCAGATCCCGGAGCCGAGTTTCCCTGCTGATGACGACAATGTGATTCCTATGCTCGACGGCGACTGGTTCAACGACGACATTTCCGAACGCTTCCGCGAGTTTCTTCGAATCACCTTCGGCGAGGAGCACTACGAAGAGAACCTCCGCTTCGTAGAGCAGGCGCTGGGCAAGGATATTCGCAAGTACTTCCTGAAAGATTTCTACAACGACCATGTGCGGCGCTACAAGAAACGTCCCATTTACTGGCTGTTCTCATCCCCCAAGGGCTCGTTCAATGCGTTGATTTATATGCACCGCTACCGCCCGGATACAGTCAGCGTGGTGCTCAACGATTACCTGCGCGAGTTCCGCACCAAACTGACGTCCCGCCGGGACCATCTGGAAGCGGTCAGCATCAGCGCCAGTGCCTCTTCGGCGGAAAAGACAAAAGCGATAAAAGACATCGAAAAAATCAGCAAGATCATTGTTGAGCTGGGTGACTACGAGCGTGACGTGCTTTACCCGCTGGCTACCAGGCAGGTAGAAATCGATCTGGATGACGGTGTAAAAGTGAATTACCCGAAGTTTGGCGACGCCCTGAAGAAAATAACCGGCCTGTCCGGCTAGGAGCACAAGGATGCATATCAACAACCTCACTTTGCAACGATTCCGCGGTGCACAGGATCTATCGCTCGACCTGAGCGAAAAGTTAAACGTCTTTGTCGGAATGAATGGCGCGGGTAAATCGAGCATTCTGGATGCGTCGGCCATTTTGCTTTCCTGGCTGGCCAATCGAATTAAGCACTCTGGCGCCTCGGGTAGGCCAATTGCTGAAGATGACATCAAGAATGGCGAGTCTTCAGCCAATCTGAAAGTTCAGCTCTGTGAACAGGGCTCCTACTTTGGGTGGAACCTGGCCAAGGTTCGCAAGGGGTACAGTAAAAAAGATCTGGCTTCCGTGTTGATTTCTGCCTCTGAAGCCGCGAAACGGATACAAGGGGCAATAACCGAAAATGTGGGTGACGTTAATATCCCGCTGTTTGCTTATTACCCTGTTAACCGCGCTGTACTCGACATTCCTTTGCGTATCCGCGAAAAGCACCAATTCGAACTGCTGTCGGCCTATGAGGAGTCGCTGACCAGCGGCGCAAACTTCCGCACGTTCTTTGAATGGTTTCGAGAAAGAGAAGACCTTGAGAACGAACATCGTAAATACAGGGATGATCTCATAAAGCCTGACGATTTCCAGTTTCCAGACCCTCAGCTTGCAGCTGTAAGGCGGGCTTTGGAAATCTTTATGCCGGATTTCACGGAGTTGACCGTTAGGCGCAACCCGCTGCGAATGGAAGTCCTCAAGAAAGGTCGGCGACTGACCGTGAATCAGCTCTCAGACGGTGAAAAGTGTCTGATGGCGATGGTCGGTGATTTGGCTCGGCGCCTGGCCATCGCTAACCCGCGAAGAGCAGATCCGCTCCAAGGGGATGGCATCGTTATGATCGACGAGATTGACTTGCACCTGCATCCCAAGTGGCAGCGGTTAGTGGTGCCGAGGCTTATGGAGGTGTTTCAAAACTGTCAGTTTCTGATATCCACTCATTCACCGCATGTGATTACCCATGTGCGTCCTGAGAACCTGTTCCTGCTCAGTATGACCGATGAGGGCAAGCTGGACGCCGTCCGCCCCGTGGAATCTTACGGAAAGACTGTTGACCGCGTGCTTGAGGATTTGATGGGGCTTCAAACAACTCGGCCCAACCAGGTGGAAAGTGACATTCGGGGCATCTATACACAGATTAGCGAGGGTCATCTTGAAGCCGCCAAGAGCTCCATTACAACGCTGGAACAAGAGATCGGTGAAGATCCTGAATTGGTCAAAGCGAAGGTGCTGATCAGGCGCAAGGAGCTGATTGGCAGATGAAATATGTGATCAAAAACGAAGAACCGGTGCCATTTGCTGAATGGAAGGCGCTGGCTAATGACGAATGGCAGCCAACTTACAACGATTTGAGTGGCGAAACCAAGGCGTCTGTCAAAACCTCATTGATGCAAGAGCAAGGTTTTCTGTGCTGCTACTGTGAGCGACGGTTAACGGCGAGTGACTCTCACATCGAGCATCTCCAGCCCCAACGCGACCCGGCGGTTGATCCGCTGGACTACAGCAATCTTCTCTGCTCCTGTCAGAACCAGATCAAGAAGGGAAAACCCCGCCATTGCGGCAATTTGAAGGGTGACTGGTATGACCCTGAGTTATTGGTTTCGCCTTTAAATCCAGACTGTGAAGGTCGATTTATATTTGCGGGCGACGGTTTTATTACGCCCGCCGAGGCGCATGATGCCGCCGCGAGAGAAACCATTGCCAGGCTTGGCCTGGATATTCCAAAGCTGAATGATCTGCGCGCCAGCGCTATCGAGCCGTTTTTGGAAGAGAGCTTGACTATGGATCAGTTGAGCCAGTTTGTTGATGGTTATTTAAGCACGGGGCCAGAGGACCGTTTAGGCGAGTTCTGGACTACGATCAAGACTCTATTTGGAGACTTTGTCATCGCATGAGCAATCGAATCTCCCAAGCTCTGACAAAACTGTTCGACCGCCACCGCATTGTGTTCTGGTACGACACCAAGCACGAGCTGCGCAGTGATTTTGAGTCGGTGTCACTTCCGGATGTGGAGAAGCTGGAAATCGCCAACAATCAGTACGGGCTGAAATACCGTGTTCTGCGCGAAGCGCCGACGCAGAAGTTCCTGCTGTATAAAGAAGGGCCGCAGCCAGCGGAACTGGATAATTGGTTGCTGGACGTGCAGTTGGCTCATGGTGAGTTCCGGACCGATCAGGTGGCTATCTGGCTGTCTGAGTTGGAGTTGGGCCTGGAGTTTTCCGAGATTGCGCAGGCTCACGCAGAATTCTTCCAAGCCGAGAAACGCAAAGACGCCCTGAAAAAGTGGCTGAAACCCGATGATACCGCCGGACAGTTGCGGCTGAAAATGCTGGCCGTGTGTGCGGGCAGCGAACCCCGTATGGACTCGGTGGTGGAGACTTTGCTTCAGCAGTTGGCTGATGACAGGGTTGACGGGATGCGGCTGGTTGAACGCTGCGGGTTGGACACTTTCCTCTGGGAGCAACTCACGCGCTTTTATGGCTATGAATTCACTGAGCCAGGCCTGCGGGATTTCGTTATCGCGTTATTTAAATCCTGCTATGCCATGAGTACCGATGGCGAGTTCAAAATGACCGGCGATGCTCTGGTGTTTCTTAAGCGCTGGAAGGACAGCCGTCAGTTCGAGTCAGGGTTCGAAGTCTTATCCGCCGAGTGTGCCGATGTGCTTGGCATTGAGCAGGATCTGGGAAAGCGGGATTTCCGGAACCTGATTGAATTGGATTACTTTCGCCTGATCGACCAGAAGATTATCAGTGACCTGGTGCGAGCCGTGGTTGAGCGTACGGTAACCAGTGGTGATGTGGCCCTCTGGGTCCGGCAGCGTCGTCAAGGGCATTGGTACGAGGAGTTCCGGGATCTTTATGAGGCCATCGAGTTTGGTGCCCGCTTTATTCAGATGCTGGGCGAGGCCAATCTCACCATGGACAGCCTGGCCGATGGCGTGCAGCGATACAGCCGCGCCTGGTTTCAGCTCGACCAGCTCTACCGCAAGTTTACCTATCATGTGCGACTGTCTGGCCAGCCATCACTGATGGGGGCGTTGAGTGAGCAGGTGGAGAATCTGTACTCCAACAGTTATTTGCTGAAGCTTGGGGACGCATTCCAGATACACGTGGATTCGAGTGCCCGCTGGGAAGCGTATCCGGTCGTTCAGCAAAACACCTTTTTTGAGCATTGGGTGCGCCCGTTCCTGCGCAAGGACAAACGGGTGTGTGTGATTATTTCCGACGCCATGCGTTATGAGATCGGTGACGAGCTGCTGAGCCTTATCCGCCAGGAAGACCGCTACAGCGCCGAGCTTGAGCCTGCGCTCTCCATGTTGCCCAGTTACACCCAACTCGGTATGGCCGCTCTGCTGCCCAATAAAACCTTGGCGATTGCGGATAACGATACCGGCACAACGCTGGTGGATGGCCAGAGTTCTCAGGGCACCGCGAATCGCACCAAAATCCTGCAGGCAGCCCTGGAAGGGCGTGGTAAGGCGATACGAGCTGAGGAGTTTATGCAGCTTAACCGTGACGACAGCCGGGATGTGCTGAAAGGCAACGATGTGTTGTACATCTATCACAATCGTATCGACCACACCGGCGATAAAATGCACTCAGAAGGGCAGGCCTTCGAGGCGGCGGAGCAGACCCTGGACGACCTGATTCGCCTGATCAAAAAGCTGACGGCAGCCAATGCCAACAACCTGCTGGTAACCGCCGACCACGGCTTTATCTATCAGAATCGTGAGTTGGACGAGAGCGATTTCCTCAGTGTGCCCGCCAACGGCGACACTATTCTCTACCGCGACCGCCGCTTTGTATTGGGGAAGGGCCTGGCACCGTCTCCGGCTTTCCATCACTTCTCGTCTGAGCAGCTTGGTCTGGACGGCGACATGGAGGTGCAGGTTCCCAAATCCATCAACCGGTTGCGCCTGAAGGGCTCCGGCAGTCGCTTTGTTCATGGCGGTGCTTCGTTACAGGAGGTGGTGATACCGGTGCTGAAGGTGAATAAGAAACGCCAGAGCGATGTCAGCGCCGTTGAGGTGGATATCCTGCGCGGAGCCAGCTCGGTGATTACCTCTGGCCAACTTGCTGTCACCTTGTATCAGTCCGGGCCGGTAACGGAAAAAATTCAACCGCGCTTGCTGCGTGCTGGCATCTACACCGAGGCTGGCGAGCTGATTTCCGACAGCCACGAGCTGGTGTTTGATTTGACATCAGAGAACCCCCGTGAGCGTGAGCTGCAGGTGCGCTTTTTGCTGTCCCGCAAGGCGGATGAAGCGAATGGCCAGGAAGTGTCCTTGCGACTTGACGAGCAGCATGCCGGTACGTCTCATTACAAGGAGTACAAGTCGCTCAATTATATGATGCGGCGGTCCTTTACCAGCGATTTTGATTTCTGAGGGAACAGGCAGATGGGTGATTTTTACTCTGCCGTTCTAAATAACGAAACACCAGAGGAAACATTGTGAGCTCACTGGATGCGAAGATTAACCAACATTTTCCTGGCGTGGTTGTCCGCAAGGATCTGGTGAAGGCGGTTAAGGGCAACGCCATTGTTCCCTCATACGTGTTGGAGTACTTGCTTGGGCAATACTGTGCCACGGATGACGAAGCGACCATTGAAACCGGGATAAGTACGGTTAAGGAAATTCTGGCCAAGCACTATGTTCATCGCAACGAGGCCGGCCTGATTCGCTCCAATATCAAAGAGAAAGGGCGTTACAAGGTTATCGATAAGGTGACTGTGTCGCTAAATGACAGCCGAGATGTGTATGAGGCTGAGTTCGAAAACCTTGGTATCAAAAAGGTACTGGTTGATTCGGGCACGATCAAGAAGCACCCAAAGCTATTGGTGGGTGGTGTTTGGTGCATTTGTGATATTGAGTATGATTTCAGCGAGGATGGCCAATCCACCCCGTGGGTTCTCTTATCCTTAAAACCGATCCAGCTTTCGAGTCTTGATTACGATGCTTACCTGGAAGGGCGCAAGCAGTTCACTACCAGTGAGTGGATTGATGTACTGATGCAAAGCATCGGGCTGAATCCCGAAGCGTTTGGTCGCCGTAGCAAGCTGATTCAATTGGTGCGTCTTATTCCTTTCTGTGAAAGGAATTACAATTTGATTGAGTTGGGCCCGAAGGGAACTGGTAAATCCCATGTGTACTCTGAGTTTTCACCCCACGGAACTCTGGTTTCCGGGGGAGAAGCTACCCTGGCAAAACTGTTCATCAATAATACCACGGGCAAAATTGGGCTGGTTGGTTATTGGGATGTGGTTGCTATGGATGAGTTTGCTGGCAGTGGCAAAAAACCTGATATAAAGCTCATTGATACGCTGAAGAATTACATGGCCAACAAATCCTTTAACCGCGGTACTGGCCCGCAGGGTGCAGAGGCGTCCATGGTCTTCATTGGTAACACCTCACACAATGTCCCGTACATGCTCAAACACGAGCATCTGTTCATGGATTTGCCAGAAACCTATAGAAACAGCGACGGCCAAGCCATTCTGGATCGCCTTCATTGCTTTTTACCTGGCTGGGAAATGGACAATCTGCGCAATGATATGTTCTCGACCGGTTTTGGCTTTGTTGTGGACTATCTTGCTGAGGTACTTCGCTCCCTGCGCAGCTATGATTTTTCTGATCGCTATCAGGATCGTTTCACTCTCTCGTCAGATATTTCAACCCGTGACCGGGATGGTATCAACAAGACCTTTTCTGGCCTGATGAAGATCCTTTTTCCCCATGGTGGGGAGACTGAGGAGGAGGTTGAGGAAATACTGCGTTTTTCAATGGAAGGCCGCAAGCGCGTAAAAGATCAATTGATGCGCGTGGACTCAACCTACGCCACGGTTAACTTTTCTTATCAAAGCGCCGGTGGTGAAAATCAGCAGGTGACAACGCTGGAAGAGGAAGAATACCCGGCCTATTATCACAAAAAGATCAATGATGAGGATGATGTCAAAGATGTTGACCTAGCGGCCCCAGAGGGTTTTGCCGCAGTTAAGTCGCAGCCTGTCGCCAGTGCCCCCCAGGTCATTCTGGAAGAGAAGCACATTACCTTTCAAGAGAACCAAAAAGGTGTGTCGTATGAGCTTCTGTTCGGCCCTTATCTGAAAGATGCCACGAAAATCACCATTACAGACCCGTACATTCGACTGTTTTATCAGATCCGAAATCTGATGGAATTGTTGGAGCTGATCGTCAAAACCAAGGCCGAAGAAGACGAAATATCGGTTCATCTGGTCACCAGCCGCGACGAATTCAAAGGTGAATTACAAGACGAAAGTTTTGAGAAGATGCGGAGTTCTGCTGATACCGTCGGAATCAACTTTACCTGGGAATTCGATGAAACTGGCACAATCCACGCCCGCCACATCGTTACTGACACCGGATGGAAGATATCTCTTGATAGGGGATTGGACATTTTCCAACACTACGAGATGAACGACGTATTTGCGTTTGCTAATCGTCTGCAAAAATATCGATCGTCAAAGGCGTTTGAGGCAACTTTTATCCGGTACGGTGGGAATCAGTAACGTTTTTTTTAGGGCCTATTCGAATTAACCCCCGAGCCATGTTGTGAGTGGAGGGATATGAATTAATTAAGCCTGACGAATTGGTGCACTTTAGAAATGCGAAGGTGTGAATATGAATCGGTCCATTCTCGACAGCAGCACGCGCTTAGTCGTCGAGAATGGACAATCTGATCGTTCAGTGGATGGTCGTTGCTGGGTCGAGCAGAATATGGGCGCCGGTTTGAAGGTCGAGTGTCGTATGCAGCCTGTGCGGCTCTTCTGAGTTTCGGTACATATCCAGAGTAATCCAATCGTCCCCACGGCGCATCTGAACGTTGAAGTGCATTTCTTCACTGCCAAATTCGAGGGTGAGGGCGCAGGCGAGCTGTTGTACTTGAGTCATGAAATCCATCATTTGCTCCTGGGTCTTAGAACCACACGTTAGTTTTTATCGCGCCGAGTTGATCAATCAATCGTGAGCGTGGAGGAGTTACGTGTGCGCTGGAGCCTTCGCCAATGGTGCCGTCACCATAGTCATGGAGGCTGTCATTGATGACCAGCTCTTTGCCATCTGTGCATTCGATCGTCACGCTGGCTTTGCTTGCCTTGAAGTTGTCCAAGGTTTCGGCCAGCGTATTGGCCTGTTGAAGTAACCCGTTAATCTGTTCGATCAAAAATTTCATAATTATGTTCCTGCTCATTTGCTGATTTGAAATTGGTCTCAGTGGTTGAGGCCTATTTCCACATTACGCTATTTCGTCTGAGCAGCAAGTCGATGGTATTCAGCACGTGTTTGTGCTCGAATAGCTCGATAGAACAGTGAGTTAAGCGATTTATCTGAGCGAATACGAGTTAGATAGGTGCGAAAAAGAATTCAGATGGCAGATTTATACATTCTGGTTGTTTTTTGAGCATTTCTAGAATGGGGGGTATGATGGTGGGTAGCGTATATTATGGCCAGTAACTATATGATTTATATAGTAGAGTGGTGCCCTCGGCAGGACTCGAACCTGCTACCTTCCCCTTAGGAGGGGGACGCTCTATCCAGATGAGCTACGAAGGCATAATGCCAAGAAGGGCGGTATGATAACGGGCTGAGGCGTGTGGCTCAAGGCCTTGCGCGGGTTGTTTATTCTTGGAAGCGGCGCAATTAATACTTTAATGACGGATTTGAAAACGGATGTAAGGCTGAGTGTGATTGTGCCGGTGTGGAATGAGGCCGTTGTGATTGGGGCTTTGTTGCAGTCGCTTCGGCCGTTGCGGGCTGCAGGCCACGAGGTGATTGTGGCCGATGGCGGCAGCAATGATGGTACTCAAGACTTGGCCCGCCCTATGTGTAATCAGCTGGTGGGTGCGGAATTGGGGCGGTCGGCGCAGATGAACGCCGGCGCTGCGGTTGCCCAGGGTAACGTGTTGTTGTTTCTGCATGCCGACACGCAGTTGCCTGTAGATGCCGTGCAGCAATTGCAGGCATTTTTGGCAACGCCGAACGTGTGGGGTCGATTCGACGTTTGCTTGAGTGGCTCGCGGCCGCTGTTTCGTGTGATTTCTTGGTTTATGAATAAGCGTTCGCGGTTGACCGGTATTTGTACCGGTGATCAGGCGATGTTTGTACGCCGCGATACCTTTGAAGTTTTGGGGGGCTTTGCACCTCAACCGTTAATGGAAGATGTTGAGTTGTCGCGGCGTTTGCGTGACGTGTCGCGCCCTTTCTGTATAGCAAGCCCGGTAACGACAGACAGCCGGCGCTGGCAACAACGAGGCGCCTGGGCAACAATTTTGCTGATGTGGCAGCTGCGCTGGCGCTATTGGCGCGGCGAGTCTGCTGAGTCTTTGGCCCAAGCCTACCCATCGGATGTTCGTAATGCCCAATAATGAAAACAACTCTGACCAAACGCTGGTCATGCAGTTTGCCAAATGGCCTGAAGCCGGCAAGGTAAAAACGCGTTTAATACCCGCACTGGGCGAGCAGGGGGCTCTGGCAGCGCATTGCGAGTTAACTCTGGCGGTGCTGGATAATTTGCTGGCGACGGCTTTTCCGCTGCAGCTTTGGTGGGACTGTGATCGTACGCCCCCGGCAGAAGCCGCTCAAGTGTTGGAAGCATTGCAACAGCACTGCGTGCAGCAACGTTTCCAGAGCGACGGCAATCTTGGTGATCGCATGGCCGCGGCTTTGAGCTGTGCTTTGCGTAGCCACACAGTTGCTATGATTGTAGGCAGCGATTGCCCGTCAGTGGATGCCGATCATGTTCTTCTGGCCGCTGAAAAGCTGACTCACGTTGATGTGGTGTTGGGGCCGTCGGAAGACGGGGGCTATGTGTTGATTGGCGCGCGTAAGGTGGTGCCTGGCATGTTGGATGGCATTCGCTGGGGTAGCGAGCATGTTTTGCGGCAAACCTGTGAGAAACTGGAAAGTGCGGGGCTGAGCGTTGGCTTGTTACCCATGCGCTGGGATGTGGATGAAGCTGAAGACTGGCAGCGATTTCAGCGTGAGTTTGTTGGCTGAAATCGCTGCCTCTGTTGTTTCAAGAGCCGTTATCCCTCTGTGACTGGCGGCTGGGCTCTGAGTTTTTGCATTTGTTCGTCTGCGTTGTCGCGATTTGCTGGCGCGGTCTGGCTTGCTTCTGGGGCTTTGTTTGCACTTACGTCTGTAATCTGGCCTTCCGAAGTGACCAGTAACGCCCGCTCACGTTGTTCCAATGCGGTGCGGAAAGTGCTTTGCAATTGCGCAAGGCTGACATTTTCAATCGCCTTGGCCAGTTGCTCGCGGGAGTCAAAGTTGCTGTTGCCGCGGTCAATTTCCTGCCAGAAACGCCCGGAGATATCGCCCAGTTGGCGGTCTTGCTCCAGTATGCCGCTGATAACGGCCTGCTTTTCCTGCTCCAACTCTTTGCTTCCAATACTTGCCAGGGCACTGGCGAAGCTTGCCATAAACTCGTCCACAGCGGCATTAATAGCCTGCGGGTTGGTGTCTGGAGATTGCACGACTAGCGCGAGCGCCGGGGTTTCCAGCATTTCGAATGATGTTGCGTAAACGATGTAGCCCAGTTGGCGCTGGGTGCGAATGTTCTCGTAGAACGGGCTGCGGATAATCTGAGTAAGTAGCCGATACTGCGCGCGCTCTGCTAGGCTGGTATTCGGACCTTGCAGGTACAAGGTGTAGCCGGCATCCGGGTGGCTTATGTCTAGATTCACGCGTGTTTCGCCTGCGGGAATCTGGCGTATGCGGCTGCGTTCTACGTTCGTGTACTGGCTGTCGGCCATGATCAGAGCCCGTGCCTGTTGGGCCATGTTCAGTGCAGACGCGGCGCTGAGGTTGCCGTGAACCAGCATGACAGGGTCCAAACCTGTCATTAGCTGTTGCTGGAAGGCTTGAAGGTCATTCAGGGTGACTTCTTGAGCGGCTTTTAGCTTGTCTTCGGTCCGCCAGACGCCCTCCAGAAGTGCGGTTTGAATATAGTCTGCAATCTGTTCACTGGGAGGATTACGGGATTCATTCACCAAGCTGTCCACAAGGTTCTGGCGCGCGATGTCAAAGCGTTGCTGGGTCAGTTCCGGGTTGGCTACCTGTTGTAAAATCTGGCGCAGCAGCGTGTTGGCTTGGTCGCTGTAGCCACCCACTCTCAGTGTTAACCCACGCAGGTGGGGGTAAATGCTGTAGTCCAGCCCGGCCAGGCGCGCGGAGTAGGCCCAGGCATTCAAGTTGGTATTCAGGGCGTCTGTCAGCAATCGCAGCAGTACAGCGTTGCGGGCGGACTCCAGTGCCAGAGGCGTGCGCAGGCTCAGGTATACGCTGGCTTTGGGGGTGCCGAAACGGGTATCCCGGGCGTACCATAGTTCAATTCCGCCACCATTATTGACGCCATCATCGGCACTGTTATTGGCACTAGCACTCAGCAGTTGTTCGGGCTGGGTCATGGTGTTGCCACTGAGCATGGCAAGGTTTTCCGGTATGAAGGGGTTGGCTTGCGGCAGCGCAAGCTGGCTGGCAAGAGCGACGTTGGCGGGTTGGTTCAATTGTTGAGCACTTAAGGGTTCCTGTTGCCACTGAGCGTTATACCACTGCGTAGCGCGAGCTTGGCCCAGATCGGGCTCGGGTTGCAGCACAAACAGCAGAAGGTTGTCGGTGGTGAGTTGCTCAAGAATTTCGCGGTACTGGTCGGGCGCGTAGCTTTCCAGCAACCAGGGCGCGCGCAGTATGTCGGCTGCCGGATAGTGTTGCAGTTGCCCGGCCAGGCGCATTACCTGGTGTATGGGGTCGCTTTTTTCGTTAAAGCGGAAATCAATGTCGGCCAGCTTGCGCATTTCTTCAAAACGTTGCTCGCTGATGCCGTTGTCGCGCACTTTATCGATGTAGGCGAACACCAGCGGAAGAATGGTGTCTTGCTGCTCCAGGCCCTGTTTGGTGAGGGCCATGGAGATTTCCAGTGTGGCGCCATCGCCGGTGTCCATGCCCAGGCCCGCCGACAGGCTTTCGGCCAGTCCCGCGCGTTTCAGCACGTCAAACAGGCTGCCAGGGCCCTCATGGCCCAACAGATTGGTCACATAGCGGGCTGGTTTGGTGCGGTATTGATCCTGCTGTGAGGCAATAGGGAATACCAGGGACATGTTGCGTATGTCTTTCAGCGACGCCACGGTCACTTTTGTGGGCAGTTGCTTACGATCAACCAAAGGCGCGCTGTGGCGCTTCTGCGTCAGTTTGCGGTCTTCGATGGCGTCAAAGCGGCCGCGCACAAGTTGTTCCAGGCGATCCAGCGATTGCGGCCCGTAAACTGCCAGGTTCATTAAGTTGGCAGAGTAATGTTGCTGCCAAAATTTGACCAGGTCTTCACGCAACGGCCGTTGTTCGCTGTTTTCCAGTGTGGTCAGGTTACCCACGGCAAACTGGTGGAAGGCGTGTTCGACAGGCGTAACCGCTTTGCGAACTGAAAAAAAGCGCCTGCCGTCTTCTTTGAGCTTGGAGCTGTATTCCGAATGCACCGCGTTGCGTTCGCGGTCTACCAATTCGGCGGTGAACAGGGGGGCGGAGAATTGCTGGGCGAAGCGGTCCAGAGCCGGCTCTAGAAATTCGGCCTGCACGTCAAAGAAGTAGTTGGTGTCCTGAAACGCGGTGAAGGCGTTGTGGCTGCCGCCGTGGCTGGCGATGAACTGCTGGTACTCGCCGGGTTCAGGATATTTCTCGGTGCCCAGAAACAGCATGTGTTCCAGGAAGTGAGACAGGCCCTCACGATCGGCGGGGTCGTCACCGCTGCCAACGGCTACATTCAAAGACGCAGCGGCTTTGTCTGCACTTTTGTCCGACACCAGTAGAACTCGCAGGCCGTTATCTAATTGTAAATAACGGTACAGATTGGCGTCGTTGGGGCTTTTTGTCGGTTCCTGGGCGGCAAGGCTGAATGAACTGGCGAATAACAGACATAAGAAGGTCAGGGCTGCTGGCCAGAATCGGTTTCGGCTTGTTGGCTGCGTCAGGTCAGGCGTCATTTCAGTGCATCCTTGTTTTGCCATGGGTCTGTGGTTGTTGATTTAAGGTTTTTCTCGCCAATTCGGCGGCTTTTTCTGCGCTGAGCTCGCCAGAGGCAATGCGTTCCAGTACTGTTGCCATAACCGCAACAGCTTGGCGCTGGCTTTTGAATTCGGCTTGAAAAGCGGTGTCTATGGCTTCGTAAACGGCCTGGATTTTCTGCTCCCGGTCGCCCGCTTTGGCGGCGGTGTCGTTGATGGCTTTCAGGCAGGCGCGAGCGATGGCAATGTAGCGCTCGGCGTTGGGATTTTTCTGGGACATGACGTTATTCCAAACAACAGATACGATGGATAGCAGACGCGGGTGTGCGTCGAAAGTTCCCGATTATCGCATTGATGGTCATGGGTTGCTAAAACATCAATGCCTTAGACCTTTATACGCAAACACTGCTATAACTTATTTTACAATAACGTAACAATTAGGGCGGATAATGCATGAATTATTTTGTAACAGGCGGCACCGGGTTTATCGGTCGGTTTTTGATAGCCAGGTTGCTGGCGCGCGGCGCTATCGTTCATGTACTGGTGCGTGAACAGTCGGTGCAAAAGCTGGCGGATTTGCGGGAGAAGCTGGGCGCTGATGAAAAACAGATCAAGGCGGTAGTAGGCGATTTGACCGCCCCGGGCCTTGGCCTTGATAAAAAAACATTAAAGCAACTGAGTGGAAAGATTGATCACTTTTTTCACCTGGCGGCCATTTACGATATGTCTGCCAGTGAAGAGTCACAGCAAGCCGCCAACATTGATGGCACTCGCGCTGCCGTGGCCGCAGCCGAGGCGCTCGGCGCCGGGATTTTTCATCACGTGTCGTCCATCGCGGTAGCAGGTCTGTTTAAAGGCACCTTCCGTGAAGACATGTTTGCCGAGGCTGGTAAGCTCGACCACCCTTATTTCAGCACCAAGCACGAGTCTGAGCGGGTGGTGCGCGACGAGTGCAAGTTGCCGTTCCGCATTTACCGCCCGGGTATGGTGATTGGTGACTCCGCTACCGGTGAGATGGACAAGGTCGACGGGCCTTATTACTTCTTCAAGATGATTCAGAAGATTCGCGGCGCACTGCCCCAATGGGTGCCCACCATCGGTCTTGAAGGGGGCCGCCTGAATATTGTGCCGGTGAATTTTGTGGCTGATGCGTTAGACCATATCGCCCACCTGCCAGACGAAGACGGCAAGTGTTTCCATCTGGTGGATTCTGACCCGTACAAGGTGGGTGAAATACTCAATATATTCTGTGAGGCGGGCCACGCACCCAAGATGGGCATGCGTATTGATTCGCGCATGTTCGGATTTGTACCGCCCTTTATTCGCCAGAGCCTGAAAAATTTGCCGCCGGTGAAGCGCATGGGTCGCGCTTTGCTGGACGATCTGGGTATTCCTGCGTCGGTGCTGTCTTTTATCAATTATCCCACCCGCTTTGATGCTCGCGAAACCGAACGCGTGTTGCAAGGCACCGGTATAGAAGTGCCCCGCCTGCCAGACTATGCACCGGTGATCTGGGATTACTGGGAGCGCAATCTGGACCCCGATCTGTTCACAGACCGCACTCTGCGCGGCACCGTGGAAGGTAAAGTGTGCGTGGTAACCGGCGCCACCTCCGGTATTGGCTTGGCGACAGCGGAAAAGTTGGCGGACGCGGGTGCGATTCTGGTGATTGGAGCACGTACCCAGGAAACGTTGGACCAAGTCAGCGCGCAATTAAACGCGCGAGGTGCCGACGTACATGCGTATCAGTGTGACTTTGCGGATATGGACGCTTGTGACCGGTTTATTCAAACCGTCAGCGAGAATCACGGTGCAGTGGATGTGCTGATAAACAATGCCGGCCGTTCCATACGCCGCTCACTGGACAAGTCCTTTGATCGTTTTCACGATTTTGAACGCACCATGCAGCTGAACTATTTTGGTTCGTTGCGTTTGATCATGGGCTTTGCGCCGGCCATGTTAGAACGTCGCCGCGGCCACATCATCAATATTTCGTCTATTGGTGTGCTGACCAACGCGCCGCGCTTTTCGGCCTATGTCGCTTCTAAAGCGGCACTGGATTCGTTCAGCCGTTGCGCCGCGGCGGAGTGGTCAGACCGGCACGTTTGTTTTACCACCATCAACATGCCGTTGGTGAAAACGCCGATGATAGCGCCCACTAAAATCTACGATTCTGTGCCCACATTGAGCCCGGAAGAGGCAGCGGACATGGTGGTGAATGCGATTGTTTACCGGCCCAAGCGCATTGCGACGCGGATGGGCGTGTTTGCTCAGGTACTAAACGCGGTGGCACCCAAGGCGAGTGAAATTCTAATGAATACCGGCTACAAGATGTTCCCGGATTCGATGCCTAAAAAAGGCAAAGAGGTAAGCGCTGAAAAGGGTGCATCCACCGATCAGGTGGCATTTGCAGCTATTATGCGAGGCATTCACTGGTAGCAAACACTGCAGGGTGAATTCACTGGTAATAAAAAAGCGGCGGTGCATTGGCACCGCCGCTTTTTTTCATTCTGCAACTTTTCAATTCTGCAACAATACTATTCGAAAGGCGGGGGTGGAAAGCCCCCAAGTTCCTGCCAGCGATTCACGATACTGCAGAAAAGGTCGGCGGTTTTTTCCGCGTCGTAAGCCGCAGAGTGGGCCTCTTTGCTGTCAAATGGAATACGAGCCAGTTTGCAGGCCTGGGCCAGCACTGTGTGGCCATAAGCCAGGCCGGCCAGGGTGGCGGTATCAAACGTTGAAAACGGATGAAACGGATTTCGCTTGATGTCTGCGCGCTCGCTGGCGGCGAACACAAAGTTGTGGTCGAACGTAGCGTTGTGCCCTACAAGAACTGCACGCTTGCAGTCGAAGGCTTTCATCGCTTTGCGTATTGGGCTGAATATCTCACTCAGGCCTTCGCGCTCCGGCACCGCTTCACGCTCTGGGTCCCACGGATCTATGCCGGTAAAGTCCAGCGATGACTGCTCGAAATTGGCGCCTTCAAACGGGTCTATCTGCTGCAGGTAAGTTTCGCCACGGTGCAGAAAGCCGTTTTCGTCCATGGTGACCATCACCGCTGCTATTTCCAGCAAGGCGTCTTTGGCGGGGTTGAATCCGGCCGTTTCAACATCTACGACAACAGGAAGAAACCCGCGAAAGCGACGGGACATGGGGTGCGTTTGGCTGTTTTCTTCGGTCACTCAAACTCCAACGATGGCGCTATGTGAAAAGGTAATGTAATGAAGGATTACGCCAGGCGCCAGTAAATGGTTTCACCGGCGCTCAATGGCACGATGCTGCCACCGGCTAGCGGCAGCTCATCAGGCATGGTCCAGGGCTCGCGTACCAGGGTTATGGTGTCTGTGTTACGCGGCAGGCCATAGAAATCGGCACCGTTGAAACTGGCGAAAGCTTCGAGTTTGTCCAGCACGCCCAACTCTTCAAACACTTGTGCGTACAGGCTGATAGCACCAAACGCTGAGTAGCAACCGGCGCAGCCGCACGCCGTTTCTTTGCGGTCTTTGGTGTGGGGCGCAGAATCGGTACCCAGGAAAAACCGTTTGTCGCCGCTGGCCACTGCTTCACGCAGCGCCTGTTGATGGCGATTGCGCTTAAGAATAGGCAGGCAGTACAAATGAGGCCTAATACCACCAACCAGCATGTGGTTGCGATTGTACATCAGATGCTGGGGTGTGATGGTGGCGGCCAGATTGTCGCCCGGGTGTTGGCGCACGAAGTCGACGGAATCTGCGGTAGTGATGTGCTCTAAAACCACTTTCAAGGTTGGAAACGCCGCCAGTGTAGGCGCCAGAACTCGCTCTAGAAATACTTTTTCACGATCAAAAATATCGATGTCGGCATCGGTCACTTCGCCGTGCACCAGCAGCAGCATGCCGCAATCGGCCATGGCCTGAAGTGCCGGAAAGATGTTGGCTACATCGGTTACACCGGAATCTGAGTTGGTGGTCGCTCCGGCCGGGTAAAGCTTGGCAGCGACTACGCCATGGGCCCTGGCTTGTCGCACGCATTCTGGCGTAGTGGTTTCGGTCAGATACAGGGTCATCAGCGGTTCAAAATGGCTGTTGCCGGCCGCGTTGCGAATACGCTCGCGGTAGGCCAATGCCTGGTCGGCAGTGGTCACCGGCGGTACCAGATTGGGCATGATAATGGCGCGGCCAAATACCGCAGCGGTCGCGGGTACCACGTCATTCAATATGGCGCCGTCACGAACGTGCAGATGCCAGTCGTCGGGGCGGGTAATCGTTAGTTGCTGGGTCATGATTGCGAGCCACTCATTAAAAAACCGATGCGTTTTAAAAACGTGAAAGATGCAATGCGCAAAAGATACGCGGCGGCGCCGAAAAATTCGCTGAAGTATAACAGAAGGTTGTGCGATTTGTTTTACTGAACGGGTCGCGATGGTAACGGCCACATTATAAAAATGGACGGTGACCTAAAGATGCAAAGCGACTGGCCGATACTTAAGGTAACCGAGCGTTGAACGGCCAACCCGTGTGGCCACGAAGACCCCTAAAGGTAGTAATCGATGACGTTGCGAACGCAATTGTTAACCCGTTGTTTGCCGGCAGCCTTGATGGTTTGCCCTTTACTGAGCGCGCCTGCGCTGGCAACAAGCTTTGGCGCGGGTATCGAAAACAGCCAGTGGTATTTGACAGAATCGGTCTTTGAGTGTGCGCTGGTACACGAGGTGCCCGGCTACGGCCGCGCAACTTTTCGCCACCGCGCGGGTGAGAGCCTGTTGTTTTCGCTGGAAGCCGACACGCCGCTGATGCGCCCCGGCAGGGGAATGTTGGTGGCCGAGGCGCCAAGCTGGCGCCCTGGCGTTGCGCCGCGACCACTGGGCCTGGTTACGGTTCCGGAAGGTCGCAGTGCGGTCGTATTAAGCGCTGGCCAGAGTATGCAGGTTGCGTATGGCTTGCTGGACGGCCTCTCGCCGACGCTTACCCGGCAGTCCTGGTTCAATACTCAACCGGTACGGGTGCACGTGTCGAACATCAACTTCGCTTCGCCCTTTCAAGGTTATCGCGCCTGTGCGGGTGGTCTGTTGCCGGCCAATTTGGATCAGTTACAGGGTTCGCAGATTCTGTTTTCTTCGGCCAGTGTGGCATTGAGCGACGCTGACAGGCGCAGCCTGGATAAGGTTGTGGTCTATGTACTGGCCGATTCAACGGTGACTAAGGTATTGGTGGACGGTCATACCGACAGAAGGGGAAGCCGGATTGACAACCGGAAGCTGGCGCAAGATCGCGCCGATGCGGTGGCGGGCTACCTGAAAAGCCAGGGTGTTGAGGAAAGCAGAATTACAGTGCGCGCCCACGGTGACCAATTCGCGGCTTCCGGAAACCCGGCGCAAAACCGGCGCGTTGTTATTCGCATGGAGCGTGAGGGCGATAGCACACAATGGCAGCAGGCCACCGCCATATCTGAGCCTGGTGCTGGTTGATGGCCGGTTAATTAAGCAGGCTAATGGCGGCGGTTAACAGCGGCGCGCAAGGCTTGCTCTGATTCATTTTACGGCGTGCAGCACCTCCAGATGGGTGGCTACGCTTTCCGCCAGGGCCTTTAGATGATACCCACCTTCCAGCGACGAGATAATCCGGTCGTTGGCGTGGTCTTTGGCAACGCTGACCAGCATTTCGGTCAACCAGCGAAAATCCTCGGTTTCCAAATTGAACTCGCCCATCGGGTCCAGCTTGTGGGCATCAAATCCGGCAGAAATCAGCACCAGCTGTGGTTTGAAGTTCTGTAGGCGTTTCAGCCAGCCAGCTTCCACGGCGTGGCGATAATCCAGTGCTGAGCAATCCGCCGGCAGTGGAATATTAATGATGTTTTCAGCCTGGCGGTGCACATGAGTGTGCGGGTAAAACGGGTGCTGGAAACTTGAACACATAAGAATGCGTTCATCACCGCCGACAATGTCTACGGTGCCGTTGCCCTGGTGAACATCAAAATCAATAATCGCAACCCGTTCCAGGCGATGGAAGCTCAGTGCACGCATGGCTGCCAGGGCCACGTTGTTGTAAAAACAGAAACCCATGGATTTACTGCGTTCGGCGTGATGGCCAGGTGGGCGGGCGCACACGAACGCATTGGTGACCTGGCTGCTCATCACCATATCAACCGCCTGAATGTTGGCGCCGGCCGCCAGGCGCGCAGCGCGCAGGGTATCGGGCATCATCGCGGTGTCTGGGTCAGTGAACACGCGGCCACGGGTTGGCTGCATCATGTCGAGCTGCTTTAGATAGCTTTCCGGGTGAACAATCAGCAGTTGATCGCGGGTAATTTCATCCGGGCGAACGTAGTCAAGATCCTGGTTGAGCGCGGTGTCTGCCAGGTAACTCTGAATGGCGGCCATGCGCTCAGGGCGTTCTGGGTGCTCTGGGCCCATGTTGTGTTTGTTGCAGTCGTCGTGGGAAAAAAAGGCCGTGGTCATAATACGTTGGCTGCCCCGCTGGTTTATTGTATTTTTTTTATCATATCAGGAAAAAATCGGTTGAGGTTTTTCTTTGGTCTAACCTTAATCCTGGTCAAAATTGCGCCAATTGACGTTTTACATCAATTAAACAGCGCCTAAGATACACTGATTCTTGTGATCCCGATTACTAAGGAGCCTGCGCTTGAGCACTCGATACCTGGAAAGCCTGTTTAATCCTGAGTCTATAGTGGTGGTGGGTGCTTCTGAACGGGCTGACAACCTGGGCGGTATGGTTCTGCGCAACCTGCTGGGCGGCGATTACCCTGGCAAGCTGCTGGTTCTGAACCCGAGCGATTACGACAACGTGCACGGCGTGGCCTGCGCTAAAAGCGTTGCCGACATGCCGTTCGTACCAGAACTGGCGATTATTTGTACGCCGCCGAAAACCGTACCGAAAATGATTCGGCGCTTGGGCAAGGCCGGTGCGCGTACCGCCATTGTGATGACCGGTGGTATGTCGCGCAGCCACAGCAAAACCGGCCGGCCATTGATGTATTCGGTACGGGACGCCGCTCGTGAAAGCGGAATTCGGGTGCTAGGGCCCAACACCATCGGGCTGATGGTGCCGGCACGTAAGTTGAACGCCACCTACGCCCACATGGGGGCTATTCCGGGCCGGGTGGCGTTTGTTGGCCAGTCGGGCACCATTGCCAGCGCGGTGCTGGATTGGGCCTTTGCCCGCGGTGTCGGCTTTTCGTATTTTTTGACTCTGGGCGATGGCATGGACATCGACCATGACGATCTTATTGATTACCTGGCCCAAGACACGCGCACTCGCGCCATTTTACTGCACCTTGAGAACGTGCCGAACCCGCGCCGTTTCATGTCATCGGTGCGGGTGGCGTCGCGCACAAAACCGGTTATTGCCTTGAAGTCTGGCCGGGTGCCGGAATCAGAATGGTTCGTTCACGAACTGCCGGCCGGCATCAAACACAGCGACCCTATCTACGAGGCCATGCTCAAACGCGCCGGTGTGCTGCGGGTAGACGGCCTGGGACAGATGTTTGATGCCCTGGAAACACTGACGCGCATGAAGCCCCTGCGCCGCGAATCGCTGGTTATGATAGCCAACGGTGTTGGGCCAGGCGTGCTGGCAGTAGACCGTTTGGCGTATCTGGGTGGAGAGCTCGCCACGTTATCGGAATCGGCCATTGAGGCGCTGGCAGAGCTGTTGCCACCGTATTGGACGCGTCGCAATCCTATTGACTTGGGATACAACGCGTCGCCGGAACTTTACGCCAAAGTACTGAAGATTCTGTCGAAAGAACCGGAGCTTGCGAACGTGTTAGTGATGTACGCGCCAAGCCTGACCGGCGACAGCCGCGAGATTGCCAACTCGGTGATCCAGGGCATAAAGGGCACACGGCTGAACGTGTTTACCTGCTGGCTGGGCCAGAGCACGGTGATGGATTCCCGCGAGGAGTTCTATCGCGCCGGCGTGCCGTCGTTTTTTAACCCGGAAAAAGCGGTGATGGCGTTCATGCAGCACGTACGTCATCAGCGGGTGCAGCGCCTGCTGACAGAAACCCCGGAGTCGTTTACCGATCATTTGTCAGACCACAGCAAGACCCGCCGGGTGATCGTAAACGCGTTGCATGCCGGGCGTCATTATTTAACCAATGAAGAAGCGCGTGGCGTGCTGAGTGATTACAACATTCGCGCCATAGACACGATATTTTGTGACGATGTGGATGAGGTACTGGGGGCATTTTCGGTAGAACGCCGGCCCATGGATATTACGCTGGTGCACGAGCAGGCCTGCCATCCGTTTCAGTCCTACAGTCCCAATCAGAAACGCTACAACTGCACCATGCCCAAACTCAACAGCGAGGCCGCCATTATTGAGGGCTGTCAAAGCCTGTTGGAGGAATACGGCAAGCATTTCCCGGAAAGCGGTTTCCTGGGTTTTGCGGTGCAGTTCTCCTATCAGCATGTGGGCGGGATTGAGTTCAGCGTGGGCATCACCCGTGATGCGCTGTTCGGGCCCTTGGTCGTGTGCGGTGCTGCTGGCGCCCAGATCAACGTCATGACCGACCGGCAGATTGCATTTCCGCCGTTGAATATGGTGCTGGCGCGCGAGCTTTTGCGGCGCACCTATATGTATAAGCTTTTGAAAGAGCACAGTCTGAAACCGGAGCACGATATTCGCGCTGTGTCGGAAACCCTGGTGACTCTGTCGCAAATTGTGATCGACATTCCGGAGATTCAGGGGCTGGAAATTTCGCCGCTGTTGTTTAACGACGAAGGCGCGGTGGCCGTTAATGTGGCAATCAACCTGTCTGACAAACCAGGTAAACCGATCATTCAGCCTTATCCGCGGGAGTTTGAGGAGTGGATAGTGCTGCCAAGATCCGGCCGCCGTGTGATTATTCGGCCGGTACTTGCAGAAGACGAGCCTGCCCACCGGGCGTTTCACGAACTTCAGTCACCAGAATCTATTCGCTATCGGTTCTTCCAGTATCGCAAGCATTTTTCCCGCGAAGACGTGGCGCAGATGGTGCAGATCGATTACGACCGCGAGATGGTGTTCATTGCCAACGCGCCCCGCGAAGACGGCGAAGGCGAGGAAACCCTGGGCACCGTGCGCACCTGGACAGACGCCGATAATTTGCGCTGTGAGTTTGCGGTGATGGTGCACGACAAAATGAAGGGCGAAGGTTTGGGCAAGACCCTGATGGGGAAAATGATCGACTACTGCCGGGCCCGTGGCACTGCGGAAATGGTGGGGGATGTACTGCCAGACAACCGGCCCATGCTGAACCTGGCCGAGCATCTGGGCTTCCACATCAAGTTCAATCAGGATGAGGAAGTGATGGACCTGAGCCTGGTATTGAACGAACCTGAAAAAGACTGGCAGAGAGAAAGGTTAAACAAGGGCGGCCACTGATCTTCAAATCACGCCGTCCGCTGTGGGGTTACTCGCTGACCGGGGCAGGGCGGTTTTCACCATCGATTAAAGCCGAACGATCTTCGCCGCCCAGGGCTTCGAGCAGCCCTGGAATCAGCTTTGCGAGTTCCAGGGTCATCAAACTAAAACTGGCGTCGAATTTTGCCAGGGCGTCGTCAGCGTCAACGTTTTCCAGCTGTTCCTGAAGGGTTTCGCCGAACTTCAGGCGGCGAATGCCCAGCTCTTCGTCGAGCACGAAGGACACGTTGTCGTCCCAGGTAATAGCCAGCTTAGTGACTTGCATGCCGGCCTGAAGGTGGTTTTGAATTTCATCCGCCTGCAAGTTCATACCTTTGCAGCGCACAACGCCGCCGTCTTCCGCTGGGTCTTTTAGTTCGCATTCATCGCCCAGCTCAATTTGTGCCGGTAAATCAATGGATTCGTCCAGCCAGCCAGTAAAGGTGAAGATGGGCGCCTGTTCCACGGCGGGTGGCCGCACGGGCAATGAGCCGATGCTTTTGCGCAGCGCCGATGCGATTTCTTCGGCCTGTTTGGCCGAGCCTGCATCCACCACCATCACGCCATCTTTCGGTGCCAGATAGGCAAAACTGCGACGGTTTTTGGAAAACGCCTGGGGCAGCATTTCCAGCATGACCTGCTCTTTCAGCTCGTCTTTTTCCTTGCGGCGTACTTTGCGGCCCTGATCGATCTCAATGGCTTCGGCGCGCTCTTCCATCAGTTCCTTAATCACGGAGCTGGGCAAAATCTTGTCTTCCCGGCGCAGTGCAATCAGATGATAGCCGTTGGCGCTGTGCACCAGTGTCTCGCCGTGTTTGCCTAGTGGCGCTACCCAACCTTGGCGTGTGGTTTCTTGAGGCCCGCAGGGCTTGAACGTGTCTGCCTGGAGCTTTTCTTCCAGTTCATCCGTGGTGATATCGAAGGGTTTGGTAAAACGAAAAACACGGGCATTGCGAAACCACATACTGGAAGCATCCTTGAGTCAAAAACAGATCGTGCACGGGTAGAAAATAAAAAGCAGACGCTGAACTGTAAAAGGTTCAACTGTAGTAGATAGCGCTGTTATATCTGGATGACTTCAACCAGCACGGTTTTGATGACAAAACCCAGTACGCCCGCACCCATGATAGTAAACATCATAAAGGTGCCGAATTTCCCCGCTTTGGATTTTTTGGCCAGATCCCAGACAATAAAACCCATCCAGATTACAAGACCAGTCAGCAGAACGGCCATGGAGATTTGTGAGAATACTGCTTCGTTCATAAACAGACTCCTTAGAAGTTTAAAATCAGCGATAGAAAATTGTGCTCCGGCTGGAAATACGCCAAGCAAGGAGTATTCACGCTTTACCTACCAAGGCGTAACGTTAGGCCTTGGTTTGCTCCTCGCGCAGGAAGATCCAGTTGTTGGCATCAGACTGCTCGGGGCTGAAGTAGTAACCATCAAGGTCGAACTTTTTCAGGTCTTCGGCTTTGGTAATGCCATTTTGTATGGCGTAGCGGCACATCAGTCCGCGGGCCTTTTTGGCATAAAAACTGATGATTTTATATTGGCCGTTTTTCTGATCTTTAAAATTGGGGGTGATCAGCCGTCCTTCAAGGTCTTTTTTGTGCACTGCTTTGAAATATTCGTTAGACGCCAGATTAACCAGTACGCCGTCGTCGTCATTTAGCAGGCGATTGACCTCTTGAGTGATGGTATCGCCCCAGAACGCATACAGGTCTTTACCGCGCTGGTTTTCAAATTTTGTGCCCATTTCCAGGCGGTAAGGCTGCATCAGATCGAGCGGTTTGAGCACCCCGTAAAGGCCGGACAGCATGCGCAGGTGCTTCTGCGCGAACTGAAATTCGCTGTTACTAAAGCTTTCGGCATCCAGCCCGGTGTAAACATCGCCCTTGAACGCAAGAATGGCCTGGCGGGCATTGCTGGGCGTGAACGGTGTGCTCCAGTCGCTGAAGCGTTTGGCGTTCAGCTGCCCCAGCTTGTCGCTAATGCCCATTAGGTTGCTGACCTGGTGCGGTTCAAGTTCTTTTAGCTGGTCAATCAGCGCCCGTGCGGGCTCTAGAAAGTCGGGCTGGGTGTGGTCTTCGGTTGCCAGCGGGCTTTGATAATCCAGAGTTTTCGCAGGGGAAATAACCATCAGCATGTCAGGCAAACCTCATTGTAAAAAGCTAAGAAGCTGGTTTTGGGTAAATGGCCAGCTCAGTTCATTGCCGGTGTCGCTGCGGCGTAAAACTGGTATGCGAGTGCCGTAGCGGGCAACCAATTGCTCTGATTGGGCAATATCCACCACGTTCACGGGTATTGGCTGTGGCGTGGGGGTGTTGGCCAATAGCGCCTCTGCAAGCTCACACAAGTGGCACTGGTCTGTGGTGTAGAACAACAGCTCCATTATTTTGGCTGAGCGTCTAGCTGCTGGCCGTTAATTCCTGCGCTGTCACGGCCCATCAGGTACAGGTAGATGGGCATTAATTCTTCCGGTGCCCGGTTTTGCTGGGGGTTTTCCGCCGGGTACGCGTGGGCTCGCATGTTGGTGCGGGTAGCACCCGGGTTCAGGGTGTTAACGCGAATGTTATTCCGCTCGTCATCGAGCTCATCGGCCAGTAGCTGGCTCAACCCTTCTACCGCAAATTTCGATACTGCATAGGCACCCCAGTAAGCCCGCGCGGAACGCCCTACGCTAGACGAGGTAAAGATCATCGATGCATCACCGGATTTGCGCAGCAACGGTATCATCGCACGGCTTAGCAGGAACGGCGCCATGCTGTTGACTTGCATCACCTTGGCCCACTTTTCCGGGTCAGACAGTTCCACCGGACTACGATCGCCCAAAATAGCGGCGTTGTGCAGCAGGCCATCAAGTTTGCCGAAATTGTCTTCCAGGGTCATTGCCAGTTCTTCGTAGTCTTTCATGGCGGCGCCATCAAAGTTCATGGGAACGATGGCGGGCTTTGGATAACCGGCGTTTTCAATTTCGTCGTACACAGATTCCAGTTTAGACACGGTGCGGCCGACCAGTATCACCGTTGCGCCGTGGGCGGCGTAGGCAATAGCCGCTGTGCGGCCAATACCACTGCCGGCGCCGGTGACCATAATAATGCGATCTTTCAGTAAGTCGGCGGGGGCCTGGTAATTCTGCATGACCTGTCTCCATTTAGGGCAAAAGTGCACAACAAAATCCGACAGGTTACTGGCCCGCCGGTATCGGTAAGTAATGGGAACTATTGTAACAGCTTTGCGAGTTCGCTGACGCTATCGACGGTATAGTGAGAACCCCATAGATCCGCCTCTTCAGGCTTTTCGATATAACCGTAACGCACGGCGATGGTGGTCATGCCGGCGTTCATACCGGCGTCTATGTCGCGCTGGTGATCGCCTACGTAAATAGCCGTTTGCGGCTCTACATTGACTTCTTTGCAGGCCAGAAACATGGGTTCCGGGTGAGGCTTGCGCTGGCTGACGTGGTCTGGGCAAATTAAGGTGCCACAGCGTTCCGCCAGCCCCAGGGCGGCCACCACGGGCGCAGCGAAACGCACCGGTTTGTTGGTCACTATGCCCCAGGGAATAGCCCGCTGCTCCAAATTGCGCAGCAAGCTGTCCATACCTTCGAACAGGCAGGTGTCTATGGTCATGCCCTGTTCGTAAAGGTCTAGAAATTCGGTGTGTTTCTGTTGGTAGCCGTGATCGTTCGGCTCTAGCCCAAATCCTACACGAACCATGCCACGGGCGCCGTTTGACACCATGCAGCGAATGTACGGCACTGGCAACTGGTCAAGGCCATAGGCAGTGCGCATGCGGTTTAGAACACGGACAAAGTCCGGCGCGGTGTCAATCAAAGTGCCGTCCAGGTCAAACAGCACCGCTGAAGGATTCAGTTCAGGCTTCACGGCTATCCTTTGCATGCATCATATAATTGACATCGACATTGCGGCCAAGCTTATACACTTTGGTCAACAGGTTGTAAGTCATTCCGGTCAGTTCACGAATATCCAGGCCGGCATTGCGCAGGTGGTCTGACATTTCTGACGGGCGAATGAACTTTTTCCATTCGTGGGTGCCTTTTGGCAGCAGGCTCAACACGTATTCGGCCCCAATAATGGCAAATAGAAACGATTTCGGGTTGCGGTTGATGGTGGACACAAACAGATGGCCGCCGGGTTTTAGCAGGCTGGCGCAAGCGCGAATGACCGAGCCCGGATCTGGCACGTGCTCAAGCATTTCGAGACAGGTAACAACGTCGTATTGGCCTGCGTGCTGTGGGTCTCGGGCCATTTCTTCCACGGTAATTTTCTGATAGTCGACTTGAACACCACTTTCCAGCCCGTGCAGGCGCGCCACGCTTAGCGGTGCTTCGCCCATATCGATACCGGTCACGTGGGCGCCACGGCGGGCCATGCCTTCTGATAGCAAGCCGCCGCCGCAGCCAATGTCGATGACTTTTTTACCAGGCAGAGACACGCGTTCGTCGATGTAGTTCAGGCGCAGCGGGTTGATGTCGTGCAGGGGTTTGAATTCGCTGCCGGGATCCCACCAGCGGCTGGCCAGGGCCTCAAATTTGGCGATTTCGTTACGATCCACATTGTGGTTCAAGTTGGAATCTGAAGAGTGATCTGAATTACGGCCTGGGTTAGGAGTCGTCATGTTTGCCTGCCTGGTGATGCGATTTAAATACGGTTACATACAGCTGGCCGTGCTGGCTTTTTTAGCCGGCCTGATAACGGCCAATGCGTTCGGCCCAGTCTGCCACACGCAGCATGAGGTCGGGCACATCAATGCGTGTTAGTTCGCCATTTTGTATCTGGGGCACTCCGTTGATCCAGCTGTGGCTGACAGCGCGACCGTGCAGGCTGTAAACCAGGTGCGAAGCAGGGTTGTACACTGGCTGTAAAAACGGGTCGCTAAGATCAACGGCAATGATATCGGCGCACTTGCCGGCTTCCAGTGAGCCCAGATCCTGTTCCCGGCCCAGGGCTTTTGCGCCCTGCAAGGTGGCCATACGCAGTGCCTGGTGGGCAGAAAGCGCGGCAGGGTCACCGGCCAGATGTTTGGCCATCATCGCTGCGCTACGCAGCTCGCTGAACAGGTCAAGGTCGTTATTGCTGGCAGCGCCGTCGGTGCCTATGGCGACATTAACACCGGCCTTGCTCAGGCGCTGCACGGGGCATTGGCCGCTGGCCAGTTTCATATTGGATTCCGGGCAGTGAACAACGTGGGCGCCGCTGTGCAACAAGTGTTCAAGGTCGCTGTCATCAACTTGGGTCATGTGCACGCACTGGGTGTTTGGCCCCAGCACGCCCAGCTGCGCCATTCGGCTGACTGGGCGCTGGCCTGAGTGCTGTTCGGCGTTCTGCACTTCTAGCGCGGTTTCGTGCAGATGGATCTGTAATTTTACGCCGGTCTTTGTTTGCAGAGCCACGGCGCGAGCCAGAGTGTCATCATTAGCGGTGTAGGGCGCATGGGGGCCTATGGCGGGCATAATGAATTCATCGCCCTGCCAGGCGTTGATCAACTGCTCGCCCTTGCGCAGGTATTCTTCCGGGCCACTGCCCCAGCAGGTGGGAAAGTCTAACAGCGGAAAGCAAATTTGTGCACGCATGCCAACATCAGCGGAGCATTGGGCGGCAATTTCCGGGAAAAAATACATATCCGAAAATGTGGTGGTGCCGGTGCGCAGCATTTCAGCCATGGCCAACTGGGTGCCATCGGCAACAAACTGTTCGCACACAAATTCGCCCTCCAATGGCCAGATGTGGTCGTTCAGCCAAGTCATTAGCGGTATATCGTCAGCTACGCCGCGGAAAAGCGACATGGCGGCATGGCCGTGCAAATTGATTAGCCCTGGCATCAGCACATGATGTGGCAAATTCAGGGTTTCGCGAGTGCGGTAATGAGTGTCGGCCTCGGCTTGGGGCAATACGGCAACAATATGACTGCCTTGCACAATCACCGCGTGGTGATGCCAAACCTGATCTGCAGGTTCGATGGGAATCACCCAGCGGGCGTTGATACGGGTATCCGCTGCGATAATGGTCTCTGCCGTCATGAATCAGCCTTTCGGGCGGGGCGCAGTTAACCGTGCACCGGCAATAGTATTTGCGCCTTGGCGGCAGCGGTGTTGAATTCCATCGCAGCCGCCAAGGCGCATACGTTCGGTTTGAACCTGGTCAGAGCTCGGTTGACGCCCGTGCAGTTTGTGCTTTGGCCGTCAGGGGCGAGCCCATCGCCGGCAGCGCGGCCGTTCGACGGTCCAGCTCAAGCATGTCCGCCATAATTTCGCCGCCTTCGCGGATAACAAAATCCGTTTCTTCATCATTGGAGTTCAGGTCGGCGGCCTGCAGGTCCTGCCAGTCGTCCAGTTCTTCCATTGTGTCGAATGGCGTTTCGCCGAGCAGTTCACGGCGGGCGTTGGCAATGGTCAGCCGGGTGCGTTCGATTTGTTTATGCTGTTGCTGGCGTTCGTCCATATTCAGGCTGACGGAGTTCTGCTGGCGTTGCTGCTTCAGAAAGTCGATTTCCTGTTGTAGCAAGCTAAACTCGGGGCTGGCTTCAAAGCGCTTATCGTGGCGCAGGCGCAGCTCGTCAATTATATTGCTGAAGTCAAAATACTGGGTGTGATCAACAGCATCAATTTGGTCCCAGGGCAGGGCGCGGTCCAGCGCATCTTCCCCAATAAGGCTATTATCGATGCGCGACGGAATTTCGATGTCGGGCATAACGCCTTTATGCTGGGTTGAGCCGCCGGAAACCCGGTAGAATTTGGACTGAGTGATTTTCAGCTGGCCGTGATTCAGCGGCCGAACTGCTTGTACAGTGCCTTTGCCGAAGGTTTGGGAGCCCACTACCAGGCCGCGGCCATAATCCTGAATAGCACCTGCAAAGATTTCAGACGCGGATGCGCTCATTCGGTTTACCAGCACCACCATCGGCCCTTTGAAGGCAACCTCTGGGTCTTCATCGTTCAGAATCTGCACGTCGTTATTAGCGTTGCGAATTTGCACGGTTGGGCCGCTGTCTATAAACAATCCCACCAGATCGTTGGCTTCGTGCAGGGCACCACCGCCGTTGTTTCGCAGATCAATGACTAATCCTTCAACACCTTCAGCCTCAAGCTCCTCCAGCAGACTGCGCACATCGCGGGTGGTGCTTTTGTAGTTGCGATCGCCGGCCTGCATGGCCTGGAAGTCGGCGTAAAAGGTAGGAATGGTAATGGCGCCGACCTTATAGGTTTCACCGTTGCGATCGAGCTCTATCACTTTTTTGCTGGCGCTCTGTTCTTCCAGCTTGACCTGATCGCGCTTGATAGCGATGGCTTTGGTAATGGTTTCATCGGCCGCGCCAGACGGAATGACTTCCAGTGTGACCACGGAGTCACGCGGCCCGCGGATTAGATCGACCACTTCATCCAGACGCCAGCCGATCACGTTGACTGGCGTTTCGCCTTCTTGGGTGACCGATACAATCCGGTCTGCGGGTTGTAACTGGCCTTGCTGAAATGCCGGGCCGCCAGGAACCAATCGCACCACCTTGGTGTATTCGTTGTCTCCTTGCAGCACGGCACCTATGCCTTCCAGCGAAAGGCTCATATTAATGTTGAAGTTTTCAGAGGTGCGTGGTGAAAAATACGATGTGTGTGGGTCCCACATGCCGGCGAAGGCGTTCATGTAGGCCTGAAACGCATCTTCGCTGCGGGCTTGGTAAGCACGTTTGAGCTGGGCTTCGTAACGCTGCCGCAAAGTGTCTGTTATGGCGTCGTCGTCGCTACCGTTCAGGCGTTGAGCCAGCACGGCGTTTTTTATGCGTTTGGTCCAAAGTTCGTCTAGCCGGGCACTGTTAGCGACCCAGTCGCTGTCAGAACGGTCTAGCAAAATGCTGTCGTTACTGCCGAAGTCTAAGGTGCCAACGCTTTGGTCCAGCAGGTTCAGAGCAAAATGCAGACGCTCGATGATCCGTTTTTGCACCAGATTGTAAATATCGAATCCCGGCTGCAACTTACCGGTGCGCAGGGCTGAACCCAAGTGATCTCGAATATCGACGAAACCGTCCAGATCGTCTTGGGTCAGGTAGACCTTCTGGCCGTCCAGATATTTCAGATAAGTGTCGAAGATGTCGCCAGACAAATCATCGCTAACCCGCAAGTCGCGAAAATGGGTGAACTGCAGTTGCCTTGCAATCAGTATGTTAGCCCGTGCTTGATCAATGGTGGGCGCAACTGGCTGATAGCTTTGGAGCGACTCGCTGCTGGCGACGGCCCCGAAAGACACGGAAAGCGAAATCGCGAGCGCCAACGCTTTTACGGGCTTGCTGCGGGCTACGCGCTGTGAGCACAGTCTTTCCACAATGGACATAGAACCTACCTAACCGAGTTAAATGCTGGTGGTCGCGGTTAAGGTGTTCAACCAGCGACCCGTTTAATGATTGTAGGCAAGCGCTACACGCCTGGCTATAGATGTACCGTTGCGCCAGGTGACAATCTATTCATCACTATTACGGCGCAAAGGTGTATGCGGATGATTATGTCTGCTGGCGCAGGAGCCTTAAACCAAGCTTTCAAGCGCATTCACCATGCGTTGCTCCAGTTCTTTGGAGGCCGCGGTGGAAGCCGGAGCCAGGCACCATAATGCCACCAGCTTTTCGGCATCGGTGAGTGGACTGGCCGATTGTTCGGCAGCACCAATGCTTTGCGCCAGGCGCTGCACTTGAATCTCCAAGCGCTTACGCTGGTCTGCTGCGGGTGATGGCTGATCGGCGAGTATTTCGGTACGAATAGCCAGTTCCTGAAAATCGATAGGCTGATCGAGCTGATTAAATTTTGTCCATTCCAAGGGAACGTCGGTTCTATCGATAGGAGCTTGGCCGCGGGCTTGAATGCATCCGGTCCATTGTTGCAGGCGAGCGACCAGTTCCTGCCGCTGTTTGGCCGTGTGCAAGCGCTGGCGCACATCGTTGTAGCGGTCGCGAGTGCTGGTAGACAGCGCCT
>NZ_AAXY01000006.1 GCF_000169375.1 Marinobacter sp. ELB17 | reverse complement strand
TTCAACCCATGGCGCAGCACTGGGCAAACGTCAGGTTCAACGCATTTACGAGCAGGCCGTTATGTTCGCTGTTGCGCGCATGGAGGAAGCCGGTTTTGTCGACGAAGCCCGACAGCTTGAAGCTATAAGGTCAGAAACTCACTACCTGCGCCACACCGGCGCCAGCCAAGCCATCGAATCCGGCGCGGATATTCGCCACATCAGCGAAGAACTCGGCCATGCCAGCGCGGCTTTTACCGAGTCGGTTTACGTTAACTCGGATCAGGCCCGCAAGCGGTTTGAAGGCCGCGAGCGGAAAGTATGAGAAACGTTGAGGGTCCGTAACCCTCTACTTTTCTCCAAGGCATGATTGGAGGCCGTCAGCGATCTCGATCAATAAGTCAGGGTACAGGTTGGCGCCGGTAGCCAGGCCTGATCCTAATGGGTCAATAACTCCAGACGTATTAACACCCGTTCCGCCAAAAACCGCTTTAACGATACCTGGGTTGTATTGCGGCTCAGTAAACACACAGCTTACGTTTAAATCCGTCACAACTTTTCTGATTTCTGCAATCCGGGCGGGGCTTGGTTTTGATGCATCCCCGATCGAGATCGCCCCTGCTGCCGGAATCCCAAAGCGTTTTTCAAAGTATTGATAAGCGTCATGAAAAACAATGAATTGTCTATCCTTGAGCTGCGCTATTGTGATTTCAATCCGACTGACTGCGGCATCAATGTCAGCTTTTCCCGTCGCTGAATTTTCAAGATACTGAGCGGCATTTTCAGGATCTTCTTCTGCCAGAGCCGCTGCGATCACATCAAGCCAGACCTTTCCGTTGTTGGGGTCTAACCACGCATGTGGGTCAGTGCCGGTGTGGTCGTGATGATGGCCTTCATCATGCTCATCTTCTTTCTCTTCACGATCATGGAGGTCATCATGAGCGTCGTGTTCACCCTCCTTTTCTCCGTCATGATGGCTATCATCATGAACGTCGAACGTGGCGCCTTCTCTGAAGGCATAGGTCGTTGTGCCCACCGCCTCCAGCAACTCGACTTTCCTTGAATCGGGAGACAGGTTATCCAGAGACCTTTCCAGCCAGGGTGTCAGGCCCTCACCTACCCAGAACACGAGGTCCGCTTCCTGTAATGCTTGAGCTTCCGACGGGCTGAGCGAATAGTTATGCGGCGAAGCGCCAGACTGAACAAGCAGATCCGGCTTGCCTACTCCCGCCATTACTTGCGACACCAGTGAGTGAATGGGTGTGACGTCGGTCGCTACATTGGGAACAGCATTTGCATTAAACGGCAAGGTCGCTATAAACGCAGTAGCCATTAATTTTTGGCGCTTTCTCATTCTTTTTCAGCCTTTTCGTAATGGAAGCTTTATTGCTTGAACGTTATGTTATAACATTGCCATTAACTAGGAAAGAGGTTTTTGTCGTGAAAGCTGAAAAATGCTCCAGACCTGTGCGGATGTGTGAAACCTGTTTTCGATGGGAAAACAAATGAGAGTCCTTGCCACCAAAAACCTGTCCGTCAGTTTTGGCGGAAACAGTGTGCTAAAAGACATCAATATCCATATAGAGCGGGGCGAAATTGTGACGATTGTCGGCCCGAACGGGTCAGGAAAATCGACGCTTCTGCGCGCGATTATAGGCGCCCAGGCACCCACGTCCGGCAAGGTTGAAATTATCAGTAAACAGATTATTGGCTACGTTCCACAGCGCCTCAATATTGATGAAACACTCCCAATGACGGTTTACCGGTTTCTATCGCTTCCCAAGCGCCAGCAAAGGGACAACATGGAGACTGCCCTTCAGCAAGCGGGGTTGTCCGGCCTTGGCAAACAACAGTTAAGCACCCTGTCCGGAGGGCAGTTCCAGCGCGTTTTGCTGGCCCGGGCCCTGATAGAGAAACCCGATCTGCTTTTGTTGGATGAGGCCACCCAAGGGCTGGATCATTCTGGCTCAGCAGACTTTTACCGACAGATTGAGCGGGTGCGGCAGGAACTGGGTTGCGCCATCCTGATGGTCAGCCATGAGCTGCACACTGTGATGCGAACATCGGATCGCGTTATCTGCCTGAACGGCAGTATTTGTTGCGAAGGCGCGCCTGAGGTTGTCAGGGTCGCCCCCGAATATCGATTATTATTTGGCCTCGATGATGCGGAAATGTTCGCGAGTTACCATCACCACGACCACGACCACGACCACCATGACCATGCGACTCCCCGGCACGAGGAAGCTGTTTAATGTTCGATGACTTTATGTTCCGCGCCTCCCTTGCCGGCCTCGGTGTCGCAATCGCCGCGGCGCCGCTTGGCTGCTTTATTGTTTGGCGACGTATGGCTTTTTTCGGCGATGCAACCGCACATGCCGCCATTCTGGGGGTAGCGTTGTCACTTACGTTATCCATGCCAATATTTGCAGGAGTCCTGGTCGTATCGCTGCTAATGGCTCTGGCCATTGCAACTCTGAGTGAGCGCGGTTACGCCATGGATACCCTGCTTGGTGTCTTATCGCACTCTTCGTTGGCTTTTGGTCTGGTGGCAGTGTCCTTTCTGTCGGGTATTCGCATCGACCTTATGGCCTATCTGTTTGGTGATATTCTTTCTGTGGGCACCCTTGACCTTGGTGTGATTTGGGGTGGCGCAGCCCTTGTTCTCACACTGGTTGGTTGGCGCTGGTCGGCTTTACTTACATCAACCGTTAACCCTGAACTCGCTTGCGCAAGTGGCATTTCACCCAAGCGAGAGAACATGATTCTTACCTTATCGTTGGCGGTCGTTGTGGCTGTGGCCATTAAAGTAGTGGGAGTATTGCTGATTGCCGCCATGCTGATCATACCGGCAGCGACGGCTCGACCTTTCAGCAGAACACCAGAAACCATGGTCATTATTGCAGCGATTATCGGGTGCGGTGCCTCACTGGCAGGATTGCAGGTGTCTTACGTTATGGACACCCCGACAGGCCCAACAATCGTCTGTATTGTTGCTGTGCTTTTCGGTGTATCCAGCGTTTTCCGGTACTTCATCCGGCCACAAAAAACTCATGCCTGACCGGCGATTCTGGGCAGCTCGGGGAGACAGTTCGCAACCATGTTATTTCGACATTTCTTTACACTTACCCACAAAATCCTATTGTCATTGGCGATCATTTTCGTTGTCGTCGCTATTTTCGCTTCACCAGAGCATTCCGGCGCCGTATCAATCCAACTGGACAATCCCCGCTCCCTGAATGCTCAGCCGAATGGGCATTTAGCCCTTGCGACTGAACCCGAAGCCCTGCCCTCGCCGCTTGCCGATGAGCCCGGTACACAAAGTTATGTGATCAAAAAGGGGGATACCCTAAGTGACATTTTCGAGTCAAAGGGTATTTCTGCGTCTGTGCTGCACCAGGTTCTTGAAGCTGACGTCGAGTATCTATCCCTTGAAACACTGCAACCCGGAAAACAGGTCACGTTCAAGTACGACAAGCGCTTGGCGCTCAAGGCATTAGTACTGCGCATTGATGCGGCCAGAACCATTACCTTTGCCCGCCAGGACGATGGCACATTCTTCGCCCGTGAACAGAAATCCGAGACGCACTGGCAATCAACTGCTATCGGGGGTGCCATTAATGGCAGTTTTTATGCCTCCGCCGTCAAGTCGGGACTCAGTGAAGCCGAGGTGGCCGAGGTGGCTCACCTACTGAAAAGCAAAATTGATTTTCGGCGGGACCTGAGATCAGGCGATACTTTCGCTGTTATCACGGGCCGCGAGATGACTCACGATACGCCAACGGGCCGCCAACGAATTGAAGCGGTATCCCTGCTTCGCGGGCCTAAAACCTATAACGCGTTTCTCTTCGACGATGGCAACTACTATAACGAGACCGGCGAGAGCGTTTTGCTGGCATTTTTGCGTTGGCCAACCGAAAAACGCTTCAGAATAAGTTCCCCGTTCAGTCCTGATCGTCTCCATCCGATTACCGGCAGACGATCACCCCATAACGGTGTCGATCTCGCAACACCTGTCGGCACACCCATTGTAAGCACCGGCGACGGCGTCGTTTCGCGTGTTGGCAACCATCCCTTTGCCGGGCGGTATATCGATATTAATCACAGTGGGACCTTTGAAACACGTTACCTCCACTTGAGCAAAGTTCTGGTTAAACGGGGTCAAAGAATAAAGCGGGGCCAAAAAATAGCACTAACAGGCAATTCGGGACGCTCAACAGGGCCCCACCTGCATTTCGAGCTTCATGTGGGCGGCCAGCCCGTTAATCCGTTGACCGCGGATATCCCGACTGCCGCCAAAGTGCCTGATATCGAACTTGCCTCCTTTCAGGCACAAGTCGGCAAACAACTGGCGTCCATGCAGTCTCGAATCAGCTCCGATCTTGTTTTGGCAATTAGGTCGCCGCAATCCACTCGAACCACTGAAAAAGATGAGGAGCGTCAAGACATCAACTAACGCCGGCCTTGCAGGCCAGAAGGCCCGCTTCAAAACCTTCAAAAACCGTCTCGTCATTGTCGATGCCTTCGATACAACTCTCCTGGGCCTCGTCCAACTCCACCTCAGTTAACGCCTGATCACTGAAGTTGTAGCCAAAAACACCGTCTGGCGTAATGAATATGGCTTTAACCCTTTGAAGGGTGAGACCGGAAAAGAACTCAAACAGCCGGCCTCTGTCAAACAGAATACTGGCGTGAAAACGCCAGCCAACCGACGTAAAACCGTCAGCCTGTTTTTTGATTTTAATGTAATCACCCTCAGGCAATGGCTTGTGATCTGAACGCTCTGTGGATTCAGGTTGCCCAACGGCGTTTTTTGATAATGCGGGTATTGTTAAGCGCCTCGACGATTCAGTCTCGGGCGTTGCGTGGCCAGAAGGGGCCAGCAGGGCACCGAACGGGATCTCCCCGAAACTCACTCGATATAACGGCTTTTCGTGACTGGCTTTTTCCAGAAGGTAAGCATTCAGGGAAGAAAAATCTTCATCCGTACATTGATCCGATTTATTCGCCACAAGTACATCGGCTACTGCAATTTGCTGGATGAATGTGGCGTTCCGGGCATAACGCGAATCTCGTATGCGCCGAGGATCAACCAGGGTCAGCGTCGCTCTCAAGTCAATAACGGTGGCGTAATGCGGCTGGATCAGCGACTCAATCACTTCCTGAGGATGCCCCAACCCCGTCGGTTCGATGAGCAACCGGTCTGGTTTTGCGACCATCAATAATCTGTTCAACGCCATTTGCATGGGTAAACCTGAAACGCAACACATGCAGCCACCGGGCACCTCGCGGATAAAAACGCCGGTTTGAGCCGTCTGGCCTCCAGCTATTAAACCGCCATCGATACCTATTTCGCCGAACTCATTGACCAATACCGCCCAACGCTCATTGGCGGGTTTATTGGCCAGCAGGTGCAAAATGGCCGTGGTTTTGCCCACGCCCAGGAATCCGGTAATGATATTGGTTGGCACTGCTTTGGTGATTTTCATACTGATACTCTTTGATTTAGCAATTTTCACTCCACGTCTAGGGGACCGGGCTGGCAAATATTAAGCGGCTGTTGGCAGAATACCGGCAAACCCCTGTTCCGTTGCTACCGCAAGATATTTCCCGTCGAGCGCCCAGGCGATATCGGTAACGCCGCCACCCCCGGCCGGCTTGATGACTGCAGCCTGCTCATTGTCATCACCATCGGCCAGTTGGGTAACTAGCACGAGCCCGTCATCGTAACCGGCAGCCACCAATGGATAGTCAGGTGCCGCAGCAACGGCCGTGACCAGTCCGGATTCGGCATAACCCAAGGAGACAGGCGCTTTGCCCAAGGGGCCCTTGCGACCGCTAAACGGCCAACACGGGATAACATCGGCGCCACTGGTTGCCAGATAACGCCCACCAGCAACCCAGGCCCAGGATTTTACCTTGCTGGCATATCCGCTCATGTGAAAGTCCTGTTTGTCCTTAAGGCGCCAACCCCGAATGCAGTTCTCCTGCATTGTCGATAGGATAAATCTTGAATCCGGGCTCCAGGTCACGTCCAGGTGCGAGCCCGCCCACTTCAACGCCAGCACTCCGGAGTGTTGGTCGTCAACGGCGCGTATACTCACGCCACCATAATGAGCCACGGCGACTCGCTTGCCATCCGGGGAAAAACAAAAGCCGCCTACGGTGCTGGGATACTCGAAACTGATCGTGGGTTTGCCGATACGGGTCAGATGTAAACGCTTGCCTTCGGAGCAGGCAATGACGCCGGCCGGATGACTGCTCACATTGTCTAGCCAACGACCGGGGTAGTTGGCCAGTTCCGTCACTTCTCCGGCCACGGATATTGCCAGGAACCGTCCATCGTCACCGCCACTGATAAACCCACCGCCCGGAGCCGCAGCCAGGCTCAGACAGCCTCCTGCATGCGCTTGCACTGTCAGTGGTTCGCCATCCGCATGCGGAATGATGGTGAGCGAGCCGTCGCCCAGTGCGAATGCCAGGGCACCCGATCGCTCAAAACGGCAAGCGACCACATGATCTGATAGTTGCCAGACCCGACCGAGGCGTTCAATAAGAGACGGTGCCTTAGCCATGGACGGTGCCTGCTTTACAGGCGCTGAATCCTGCCGTTAAGGCTGTTTCATCAAGGTCACGGCCGATGAACACAAGGCGACTTTCGCGCTTTTCGTCGGCTCGCCAGGGCTGTGTGGCAGTGCTATCAGCAAGCATATGAACACTCTGGAACACATACCGCTGATCCATGCCGACTAAATCGAGAATGCCTTTACACCGAAGAATGTCCACGCCCTGTGTTCGCAGCACCTCCATTATCCAGGATTCGAATCGGTCCGAATCCAAGGGAACGTTGCTCGTCAGTGAAATACTTTTTATCGTATCGTCGTGCTCGTGGTCGTGATCTTCGGTGAGAAACCCGGGCTCCAGCGCGACGATCCTTTCCAGATCAAAGCTTCCTAGATTGAGAATCTGGTCAAGCGGCACATCGCAGTAGTTGCTAGGAATAATTCGGGCATAGGGGTTCATGCCCAGGATGCGACTCTCAAGTGCTTTACGTTCCTCCTCAGACACCAGGTCGACTTTATTGAGCAGGATGACATCGGCAAACGCTATCTGCTCGGCTGCCTCTGAACTGTCAGCCAGTCGCGCTGGCAGGTTCTTGGCATCAACCACCGTTACCACGGCGTCCAATGACGTTTTCGCCCTCACCTCATCGTCTACGAAGAATGTTTGCGCCACCGGCGCCGGATCGGCAATTCCTGTTGTCTCAAGAATGATGGCGTCAAAGCCTTTCAGGCGCTTCATCAAACCTGAAATAATTCGGATCAGATCGCCCCGGACGGTACAGCAGATGCAGCCGTTGTTCATTTCGAACACTTCTTCGTCCGCCCCAACAACCAGGTCGTTATCGATGCCAATCTCGCCAAATTCATTAACAATCACGGCGTAGCGCTTGCCGTGCTGTTCCGAGAGGATGCGATTAAGCAGTGTTGTTTTGCCAGCACCGAGATAGCCGGTGAGGACTGTAACCGGAACTTTATTCATTAAGCTCTCCTGACAATTTCATAGATTAGCATGTTATAACATTACACTTAAGCGTCGGATGAGAAAAGGGTTTCGGTACTCATAATGCAAAACGGTATAGGAACAGCGTTTGCAGGGGGGTCAGGTGAGCAGGAACAGAATAATGGGTCCGTATGGCTCAGGCACTGAAAGAGCCTGCTCAGGGTTCGCTCCCTATAAAACCTTCTGCTGTTTTTTCAGTCTCAAGGTAGCCGCTTTTATAGCCGTCTGTTTCTCGGGCCGCTTCATTCCTTTCCAGGCTTTGATTTCCGCTCGTGTGCGGCCGCAACCCCGGCAGACGCCGCTGTCCAGTTGACAGATAGAGTTGCAGGGGTTTTCTACTTCCTTCGCCATAGGAGCTCCCTGCCTACGAATTGTTAGGTGTTGCCTACCCTTAATGTCTTGTGCGCCGTATCTGCGCCAGCCGCGCCAACCAGTTACCCTTCTGGGAGTTCGTGCAGGCTTCCTCGCTGTCGAACTGCAGGCAATTGGAAATGAGGCCTGGGTCCAGGCCGGTTTGTTCAAGCGCGGCTAACGTCCGCACACGCGCATGCTGTTTAAAATCATCAACAAGCGCTTGCTCGAGGTTGGCCCGGGTATCAAAAATCCAGGTCACGCGAAGGCCCGCCGGAAACTGATTTGCGCCGTTATCGTGTGTCAGCCAGCAAAAACCGGGTATTTCAGTTTTTGCAGCTTCGCAGGCTTCGGTGAGCGCCACGACAAACTGGCGTTCTATTTGTTTAAGTTCACGTTTATCAGGTTTCATAGTGTTATAGAGTAACATAACGAAAAGATCAGTTTCTCACTAATCACAAAACAAGGAGCCTCAGTGTCCACTAGCGTCGAAATGAGCGGCATTCACCTTGCCTATCCAACGGAATCAGGTGCTGTTGCCGTGCTCAACAACGCATCACTAAAAGTTCCACCCGGCGAGACGTTGGCGATCACTGGCCCATCCGGAAGTGGAAAAACTTCCCTGCTTCTGCTGCTTTCTGGCCTTGAGCGTCCGGACAAGGGCGAGATTCTGATTGGCAGCCAGCGCCTTGGTGGCATGGATTCAGATGCTCTGGCCGACTGGCGCAGCAGGCACCTCGGCATTATTTTTCAGTCGTTTCATTTGTTGCCCGGCCTCAGCGCGCTGGGTAACGTCAGCCTACCGCTTGAAATTGCCGGGCAAGCCCACGCTCGTGAGCAAGCTATTTCCATGCTGGAAGCCGTTGGGCTGAGCCATCGATTGCAGCACTATCCAGCGCAGCTGTCTGGTGGCGAGCAGCAGCGTGTAGCGATTGCCAGGGCCCTCGTACATCAACCGAGTTTGCTGTTGGGCGATGAGCCAACAGGCAATCTGGACCAGGAAACCGGCAAGAAAGTGCTTTCACTGCTGTTCGACCTGCATAAGAAAAGCAAATCTACGCTGGTGCTGGTGACCCACGACGAGCGCGTCGCGGAGCGATGTCAGCACAGGGTTCGGATGGACGGTGGGCACCTCTATGAAATCTAAAACCTCCGCCCGGCCGTTATGGATGCTGAAATTTGCGATCTCGGACCTGCGCTCGCGCATCTCCGCGCTCAAGGTTTTCCTGGCTTGCCTTATACTGGGCGTTACTCTGGTGGCTGCCACGGCCAGTCTCTACCGGGTTATCGAGCAGAGTCTGCTAGCGGATACCCGCATGCTTCTGGGCGGCGACGTCGAGCTGGAAGCCAGTGAGCCTCTGCCGGATGAAGTGCTTGCATGGGTTCGTGCGACTGGCAGCCTTTCGCTGGTTCGCGAGCTCGACACTATGGTCAGTGGAGCAGCGGTCAGTGGTGCTAGTGAAGCGGGTGATGATAGCGGCGCAAGCTTCGTCAGAGCCGAGATACTGATTCCGGATGCCGCCTATCCGCTTTACGGCAAGCTGCAACTAATGCCGGATCAACCACTTGCAGAGCTAACTTCACAGAAGAATGATCTTTGGGGCGCCATCATTGATCCTTTGCTTGCTGAGCGTCTGGGCCAGTCCATTGGCGATCAGATTCAGATTGGCGCAGCAACCTTTCGCATCAGCGGCCTGATTCAGGCGCAGCCGGATCGCAGCCTGAATGCCAACTGGCGGGGCTTGCCAATCATGATTTCCGAAGCGGCGGTAGAAGCAACCGGGCTGATTCGACCCGGCAGCCGCGTTGACTATGAGTACCGGGTGCAGACAGATCGCAACCTGGACGTCTGGCTGGATGAATTCGAGCGGGCGTTTCCCGATACCCGCTGGGATACCACAACCTTTGCCGAGCGCAGCGAACGCCTGTCCGAACGGCTTGACCAGATTGCAACGGCGCTCATTCTGATCGCTTTTACCACGCTGTTCATTGGTGGCCTGGGTGTCGCCAACAGCATACACGCCTATCTGGACGAAAAACTTGGCACCATCGCCACACTGCAAACGCTGGGCTTGCGCCGCAGGCCTTTGGTGGCCATTTATCTTCTTCAGATCGGCCTGCTGGGCAGCTTGGCCGGCATCATCGGCGGCGCCATCGGGTTGGCGCTGTCTGCTGCAGCCATTGGTATGGCCGGCGATGCCTTTGCGCTGCCCGGATCTGGCGACGCTGGTGTAGCTGGTCAGTGGATCGCTCTTTGGCTTGTGCCATTGCTGCTGAGCTGGCTGTTTGCTGTGCTGACGGCTTACGTCTTCGCACTGCCGGCGCTGGCCAGAGCACTTGCTGCGTCGCCGGCCGGGCTGTTCCGAGGCCGGGTTCAGGCGGCCAGTCATGAGCGTCGTAGCTGGCGGATAGCGAGTTATCTTCTGCTAGCGGTCTACATTGCCGCCACTCTGCTCTGGTTGCCTTCTCCACAACTCGGGTTCCTGTTCCTGCTGGCTGTCGTGCTGCTCTGGGGCTTACTGGAAGGTCTGATCAAGGGACTGCAACGCGCTGCCAGAGCTCTGGAAGACAGCGGCTTTGCTGGTCGAAATTTTGCCCGTCGACTGGCGCTGGCTAATTTGCACAGGCCAGATTCACCGTTGCGGGCAACCCTGCTCTCGCTGGGCACCGCGCTGACGCTTGTGGTGGCTTGCACTCTGCTTGTGGGCACCCTCCTTCGAGCGCTGGAATCCACGATACCGGCGGAAGCCCCTGCCCTGATCCTGTATGAGGTTTTTTCTGATCAGGTTGACCCGCTCAAGTCTGGCCTCGAATCCCTTGATCCGGCCAGCCGGATTGAACTATTGCCACTGGTTCGTGGCCGCCTGGCGGCGATCAACAACGAGCCAATCGCGGATGTTCTGGCAGACAATTCGCAAGCCAGACGCGAAGCGATGGGTGATGAGTACAAGCTCAGTTATCTGTCTGGAAACCCGGAAGATCTAGAGCTCGTCAGTGGCAGTTGGTGGTCGTCACCGGCACCAGAGGGTGAGCCCGCCTTCATGGCGATGGAAGACCGGGAAGCCAATCAGCTCGGGCTGACGGTAGGGGACCGGGTGGAGTTTCAGGCTGAGGGCCAGACAATTGCCGCCGAAATCAGAGCCATATACCAGCAAAAAGGCCTTCAAACCCGATTTTGGTTCGAAGGCATTCTACAAGATGGCGCGCTGGACGAATTGATTGGCAGGTATGTAGGCGTGGTCTACCAAACCGACCCGGCTGCAAAAATGTCACAGCAGTGGCTGGCCAGAAACATTCCGAATGTGATTACACTGCGCACAGCCGACTGGCTCGAGACCGCCGGTGACCTGCTGAACAAAGCGGCGGCCGGCCTTGCCACCATTGCCCTGGTAAGCCTGACGGCAAGCCTTCTTGTGCTGTCCAGCGTGGTCAGTGTCAGCCGCAGACGACAGCTCTACGAAGCCAACCTGCTTCACTGCCTTGGCGCCAGGCACCAGGCTATTCGGCAGTCCATGCTGCTGGAAACCGGGTTACTCACCTTGCTCTCTACCGTGTTCGCGACCGCACTCGGAGCGCTGATTGCCCTTCCACTGGCCAGCATGTTGCTAAAACTGCCGGCAGGCGATCTGTGGTGGCTTGGCGCGCTGGTGGCGGGAGCCGTCAGCTCCCTTGCCCTGCTGGCAGGCTTGCTGCCAACGCTGCGGGCCCTGCGACTAAACCCGGCCCTGTTGCTGCGGGAGGGTTGAGTGGATACCCTCAATTAGCAATCAAGCGAATGATAATGGCGGCCACCATAATCAGGGTCAGCCATTTCACCCACTGTGCACCCCGTGGCCCAACATTGACCTTCACCGCAATGATCGCCCCGGCAATGTTACCTGCGGCCAGGGTCAGGCCCATGGCCCAGCGTACTTGCCCACTGCCTGCGAATATCGCCAGTGCCGGGATGGTATACAGAAGAATGATGAAAACTTTGAGCACGTTCACCTGGAGCAGGTCTATTTTCAGCATACGGTGCAGCGCGACAATAAACAGCGCCCCTACCCCCACCTGAATAAACCCACCGTAAAGACCCACCACAAACATGGCGGCGTAGATCACCGGGCCGAGCCGCTCGGGGGTTAACGGACGAGTGTCCAGTTTTGGCGCGGGCAGCAGCAGAAATGTCGAGGTTGCTATCATGGCGGCAACCAGGATGAACTCAAAAACGGCTGCAGAGACGTCTGTCGCAAGCCAGGCTCCGAGCAAGGACCCCAGCACGGCAGGCACAGCCAGGCGCAAACCAATACCCAGCTGGCCGTGTCCGTTACGGAAAAAGCTGCCAACGGCGGTAATGCTCTGCAACGTTATAGCGACTCGATTGGTGCCATTAGCAACCTGAGGCGGTAAGCCCAGAAACATCAGCAAGGGCAAGGTCAGCATTGAGCCACCGGCGGAGAGTACATTAATAAAGCCGGCGACCCCGCCTAGGGCAGCCAGCAAAACCATTTCAGTGAGTGTCATTCGGTGACCGTATCGATGTTGAACCAAGGGTTTGCGAGCCGCCGCGGCAGAAGATTAGTGACTGCTCCAAGCTTGAATGCTTAACGCAAGGCTAACGGAGGTTGCACCAGAAAAGCTAATGGTAGATTTCACAAAACGTCCCTGTGTCATAATTTCGTTCCATTCAAGTGTATTGCGGTCGAGTCGAAGATTAAATCTAGACCTAACTAGCCGTCGCTGCCATGCTGCAAGACGACAAACTAACGTTCAGCCGACAAATCGCTAATAACGCCGCTGGTACAGACCGGTATAGCATGGCGGATTGACAAAAAATCAATGCTGCAGGAAGTTACGAATGACCTTCGCACGTATTACCGGCACCGGCTCGTACCTGCCGGACCAGATTGTTACTAATAAAGATCTAGAAAAAATCGTGGACACCACGGACCAGTGGATCCGCGAACGAACCGGCATTGAACAGCGCCATATTGCGGTAAAAGGTCAAACCACGGTTGACCTGGCCGAACAGGCTGCCTTAAGAGCCATAGAGGCCGCCGGAATAAACGCTGCGGATATTGATCTGATCGTGTTCGCTACTTCTACGCCCAACAAAGTATTCCCAAGCTCCGCCTGTATTTTGCAGGCACGTCTGGGCATTCGAGGCTGTCCCGCTTTTGACATTCAGGCTGTATGCAGCGGTTTTGTGTACGCGCTGGCCACCGCGGATAAATTCATCAAAACGGGAACCAGCAAAAAAGTGCTCGTCATTGGTGCCGAGGTATTTTCTCGTATTATTGACTGGAGCGATCGCGGTACCTGCGTGTTGTTCGGCGATGGCGCCGGTGCGGTTATTCTTGAAGCCAGTGATGAAACTGGGATTTTGTCCACCCATCTTCACGCCGACGGCAGCTATGAAAAACTTCTTCACGTGCCATGTGGCATCGCCGAAAACCCTGAAAAGTTCAAGGCCGGCCTTGGTTATGTGGAAATGAAGGGTAACGAAGTCTTCAGAATGGCGGTAAACACGCTGGGTAGAATTGTTGATGAAACCCTTGCTCACAACAATATGAAAAAATCGGATATTGATTGGCTTGTGCCTCACCAAGCTAATATGCGAATTATCGCCGCGACCGCTAGAAAACTGAACATGCCGATGGATCAGGTTGTGGTAACCGTTCACAAACATGGCAATACCTCAGCAGCGTCTATTCCGCTGGCCCTTGATGAAGCTGTACGTGATGGCCGGATCAAGCGTAACGAGGTTGTTTTACTGGAAGCCTTTGGCGGCGGTTTTACCTGGGGGTCTGCGTTATTACGGTTTTAAGTGGCAGCATTTAAAAATGCTGACTTAAGCTTGTACCCGATGTGCATCAAGAAAAAAAAGGAAGAAATGATGAGAATGTCACCTCGGGATACCCAGCCTGCGAGCCTCAGTCGCAGACGTTCACTAGTTGGCAGCGCTGGCGCCATGGCCTCAGCGAAAATGCCCGTTACATAACCGCCACGGTTGGCGAAACTCTGGCTAAAGGTTTGGACCCGAAAATCTTGATATTCGAGAGGTCTGTGCCCGTCCGGGCTCTGGATCAGGATCTAAGCGGCAACGCCCGAACCTGGAGCCCGCACTTATCGCCGGCTCCGGGGTTTTCTGTTGCCATTTAATCGGATGTACCTCTTCCTCCTCTCGCGTTTATTCCAAAAGTTTATATTTAAGTTATCCTTTATTCTTTCCAGTTTTAACCGCGCTTTGGTAACTTACCCCTCAACACATCATCTGTTTTAGGGGAATGTCATGCAACGTAAACTCAAAGGCCTGGTGACCGGCCTCGCGCTCAGCGCCTCACTTTTTGCCCCCGCGGCGGTATCGGCCGATCGTGAATTGCTGAACTCATCCTATGATGTCGCCCGCGAACTGTTCGCCGCTTACAACGTGCATTTCAATGAGTATTGGAAAGAAAAGACCGGCGACAGCGTTGAAGTCAGCCAGTCGCACGCAGGTTCTTCCAAGCAAGCACAATCGATTATCCAAGGCCTGAAAGCCGACGTAGTGACCTTTAACCAAGTCACGGATATCGACATTTTGCACACCCGCGGCAATTTGATTCCTGAAAACTGGGCCGAGCGGTTACCAAACAACAGCTCCCCATACTACTCAACCATGGCATTTCTGGTGCGCAAGGGTAATCCAAAAAATATTCAAAATTGGGACGACCTCATAAAAGAAGACGTTGCTCTGGTTATGCCCAACCCGAAAACTTCCGGCAATGGCCGTTATACCTACCTGGCTGCGCTGGGCTACGCCCAAGACAGCTTTGGCGGCGACCAGCAGAAAATCGACGCTTTCCTTCGGGATTTTCTAGGTCAAGTGAAAGTATTCGACAGCGGTGGTCGCGGCGCCACTACAACCTTTATTGAACGCGAAATTGGCGACGTTTTGCTGACGTTTGAGTCGGAAGTGCTGAACCTGGTTGACCGTTACGACAACGGCGAATACGAAGTGGTCACGCCCAAGGTCAGCTTTCTGGCCGAATTCCCGGTTACCTGGATAGACGAGTACGTTAAACAGAACGGCACCGAAGACCTCGCCAAAGCCTATCTTGAGCACCTTTACAGTGAAGACGCCCAGCGCCTGCTGGCCGGATTTCACTACCGCGTGCACAACGACACCGTGAAAAAAGAAACGTCTGACCGCTTCCCGGACGTGAAATTAATGTCCATAGACGCCATTGCCGGCAACTGGGAAAACGCCACCGAAGAGCACTTTGCCAGTGGCGGCAAACTTGACCAATTGCAGCGTCGTAAGTAATCAATGTCTACTGCTAATCAAGCCAGCGCAGCGAAATCACAGCGCTGGCCGCTGACTAAGGGCCGCAGTAAGCGGGTATTGCCGGGGTTCGGTCTGAGCCTCGGCATTTCGCTGTTCTTTATCAGCTTGGTTCTGCTATTGCCACTGACAGGGCTGGTTATTGAAGTGTCGGCCATGAGCCTTAGTGAATTCTGGTTTGTAATCACTGATCCACGGGTTGTGGCTTCCTACAAGGTAACCGCGCTGGCCGCATTAGCTGCGTCACTGTTTAACGGCGCCTTTGGCTTACTGTTGGCCTGGGTTTTGGTGCGCTATGAATTTCCCGGAAAACGCTTGATTGATGCGGTGGTAGATCTACCCTTTGCGTTGCCCACCGCTGTTGCCGGCATTACTTTGGCTACGCTGTTCGCTGCAAACGGTTGGTACGGGCAATTTTTGACCAAACTGGGTATAGAAGTCGCCTTCACACCCGTGGGCATTGTGGTGGCCATGGTGTTTACCAGCCTGCCGTTTGTGGTGCGCACTGTGCAGCCGGTTCTGGAAGAGCTGGCACCAGAAGATGAAGAAGCCGCCGTAAGCCTGGGCGCCAGCGACGCCCATGTATTTCGCCGGGTCATTTTTCCGGCGCTATGGCCGGCATTGGTCACCGGTGTAGCTTTGTCGTTTACCCGCAGCCTCGGCGAATTTGGCGCAGTTATCTTCATTGCCGGCAACATGCCTTACATCAGCGAAGTCACCAGTCTGATGATCTTTATCCGTCTGCAGGAATACGACTACGCCGCGGCCAGCGCGATTGCCTCGGTTATTCTGCTGGCATCACTGGTGCTGCTGTTTGCCATTACGGTATGGCAAGCGCGCTATCTCAAACGCCTGGAAGGACGCTAGAGCCATGGCAAGCAACCGAGCCCGCTCCACACGTTCTTTACAACACCGTCGCGTTGGCGACAGCCCGGCCATAAAGTGGCTGCTGATTGGCATCGCCATCGCTGTCACCACTGGCCTTTTAATTATGCCACTAGTGGTTATTTTTACCGAAGCCCTGAGCTCCGGATGGAGCACATTCGCTGATAACCTGCTAGACCAGTACACCCTACACGCGATCGGACTGACTTTGTTTGTGGCCGCTTTGACCGTGCCGCTAAACCTGGTGTTTGGTGTCGCGCTGGCCTGGCTGGTCACCCGGTTTCGTTTTCCCGGCCGTAAACTGCTAATCACCCTGATTGATATCCCGTTTGCGGTGTCGCCAGTTGTGGCTGGTTTGCTGTACCTGCTGCTGTATGGCCGTAACGGCTGGATTGGCAACTGGCTGGCGGACTATGACATTCAACTGATGTTCTCCTGGCCCGGCATTGTGATGGTAACGGTGTTTGTGACCTGCCCGTTTGTGGCCCGAGAGCTGATTCCGCTTATGCAACAGCAAGGCAGCGAGGAAGAAGAGGCCGGCGTGGTACTTGGCGCATCGGGTTGGAGAATATTTCGTACCATCACACTGCCTAACATCAAATGGGCGCTTATCTACGGCGTTGTGCTGACTAACGCACGTGCAGTAGGCGAATTCGGCGCGGTGTCAGTGGTGGCGGGTAATATTCGCGGACAAACCAACACCCTGCCCCTGCACGTGGAATTGTTGTACCAGGATTACAACGTTGTCGGCGCGTTCACCAGCGCTTCACTATTGGCCGGCATTGCCGTGTTTACGTTGGCCGCTAAAGGTTTTGTGGAATGGCGGCAGGCTCGTACCGTGATCCGCCTGCAAGCACAGGAGACTGTTTAATGAGTATTACCGTTGATGGCATCAAAAAGCGCTTTGGCAAGTTTCAGGCGCTGAATAACGTCTCTCTGGATATTCCCGAGGGCAAACTCACCGCTTTGCTGGGCCCCTCCGGCTCGGGCAAAACGACTTTGCTGCGCATTATTGCCGGGCTGGAGTCTGCAGACAGCGGGCAAATCTCGTTTTCAGGCCGGGATGTTACCGGGCTTCACGTACGCGATCGCAACATCGGTTTTGTGTTTCAGCACTATGCTCTGTTCCGCCACATGACTGTGGCACAGAACATTGCTTTCGGTCTGGATTCTCTGCCGCGCAAACAGCGCCCGGCAAAAGCGGGCATTCAGAAGCGCGTTAGTGAGCTGCTGGAAATGATTCAGTTACCCCACCTGGCCCAACGCTACCCGGCGCAATTGTCCGGTGGTCAGAAACAGCGGGTGGCATTGGCCCGCTCGATTGCGACCCAACCGAAAATTCTGCTCTTGGATGAACCCTTTGGAGCGCTGGACGCCAAAGTACGTAAAGACTTGCGCCGTTGGCTGCGCAATCTGCACGATGAATTCCACTTCACCAGCATTTTCGTGACCCACGACCAAGAAGAAGCGTTGGAACTGTCTGATCAGGTGGTGGTTATGAGCCAGGGCCGTGTGGAGCAGGTGAATGAACCCATAGAGCTTTACGCTCGGCCAGAGAGCCGCTTTGTGTTCGATTTTTTGGGCCAGGTAAATGTAATTTCTGGCCAAGTAAAGCAAGGCAGCCTGAACCAAGGTAATGCTTGGGTAACCGTACCCGGGGTGCAGCACAAGGGAGACGCCCAGCTCTACCTGCGGCCACATGAAGTCCGGCTTGCAACAGCACCGGTGGCGCATGCCAATTTGCCGCTGCGCATTGAAGCGGTCAGCCTGATTGGCTCGGAAGTGCGGGTTGAGTTACGCCCCGAGGGCTGGCAAAGCGAAGGCTCGAATAACATCTGGGAAGTGGGTATCAGCCATGCTGAATTCAACAGTCAGCGCCCTACTCGCGGCGATCTGCGTTATGCAGTGCCGGAGGTCGGGCATCTGTTTACCGGCAACGACGCTCAGCCCGCAACGGTCAACTGGGCCGAAGCAGAACTGGCACCCCGGGTTCGCTTGATCAGCTGAAGGCTGGTCATACTCAGCCACTGGTTTTTAACCAGTGTGGCGAGCGCCGGGGTGCACTCCAAAGCCAAATCAATCCGCTCTTGGGGCGCATCAATCAGAACCGTCAAACGCATGGGCTCGTGCCGCCAGTTCTTGCCGTCGTGCACCGACTGCCACGGCAAGCCAATCCGCAGATCGCTGCCATCACCTTCAATCACGCCTACATTGCCGCCGATCACCGAATGCAGAAGCTTATTGCCTGCACCGTAGGTTTCCGGTGCAGTCACCGAGGCGAAATACTGCAAATTAATCCAGCTGGCAACCACCACCGGGCCACCAAATATAGTGGTCAGTACATTGCCATCCTCGTCTGCCTCGGGGTCATAATCGTGCATGAATACCCGGCCACCCAGGTCGCATCCGCGCGACAATGTACGATTGCCAATCAGCATCGCGGCGTTATTGGCCAAACCCCACTCAGGGCGCACCTCTGCCCAGTTCCGGGTACGTCTTTGCAGTTCGGCCAGCAGCGCATTATCCCCTAAACCGTTTAGCTGAAGTGGTGTCGCCCGCTCCCTCCGCATGCTGGTGCCGGCAATGCTCAGGGCATTTTCAAAACGCGACATGACACCCCTATGACTGCTTGGTAAGGCGTTGCGGCGAATAATCTGAACTTGGTCGGTCACCGTGCAGTGCTGGCCGGCAACCACCCAGGTTTCCTGCGGAATAACGATACCTTCTTTTTCCAGACCTGCACGTACCACCGGCTCATTTAGCATGTCAGCCACAATCTGCGCATTCAGGCCGCCGTTGCGCCCCCCGCAGGCGCCACACGCCAAACCCGCATGGTGGGCGTTATTGTCGGTGTGGGCGCCGTGGCCCACCAGAACCAGCAACGGGGCAAAATGTTCCGTCAGCGACAGCGACCGCAAAAAATCTGTGCCCAGGCGGATTTTGTTCGCGTCAGACAACGGATCTCCGGTTCCGGCATGATGCATGCGCAGCTGTCCAGGCTCGTGACCTTCACCTTTACTGCCATTTCCTTTATTAAGACTGTCACGAACCAGCTTCCAGGCCCAGGCCAAACCGGTGGTTTCCACCAGGGTAAATGTTGACAGGCTGCCATACTTGGCGCCGCGAACGGCCTGGCGGACCAGTTCCTGCTGATTGGTTCTGCTTCGCTGTGCATTATCACCCTGGCTGGTACCCGTGGTGTCAGCGGCTATAATCGCCGGTTCCAACAGGCCCGGAAGCTGGCGCATGCCGGGCTTGTCGCTAAGCGTCTGATGAGCCAGAGCCAAGCCGAAAAAGCCGGCCATGCCCTTGGTTTGGATCCCGCCGTCCGCCTGTTCGAGGTTGCGCCGGATAACTTCCGAACGCACATCAATACAAAATACCGCTTGAACGTCCGGCTTTACCGCGGCAACCGGGCTTGCATCAAGATTCAGGCTTGATAGCAGCTGCCGCTGCCACGCCCGCTCAAACGCCTGCTGCCACAACCACAGTTGGCCGTCAGTGTTTGCGCCGTTATCGAGCCCGTTCTCATTAAACCCACTCTTGGCTGCCAGACCCCACTGGACTCGCCAGGCTTTTTGCGTAGCGTTATCGGCAAGCGCCAACCCTGCCCATTCCCATGCCAGCAACACAGCCAGCAGCTCACGACAGATATTACTGGTGCCCCCTTGATTTTCAGCTCGCCAGTCTATTCCGCGGCACCAGGACGCCCAGCCAATCAGATCCAGCAACAATCCGTGGCAAAGCGCTTCCAACGCCGCGGGCGGCAGAGCCAGATCGCTGGTCAGTTGTGCCAGGGCCTGTTCGGTCTCTTGCGGCAACCCGGCAAGCAAGCGTTGTAAGCCTTTAACGCCAATCTGCTTGTCTACCAGGTGGCTGGCATTCACATGCTGATGCCAGGCCGTGTAAAGGCCGTGTTCCTTGTCTGCAGCCCAGCGTGCCTGGCGCTGATCAAAATAACGGGCACAAAACCGACCGGCCTGGCGCACAACGGCGGCTTGAGAGTTGCCATCGCCAGCCGGCGCAAGGCCCTCATGGCTAAGAAAAATAGAGCAGGCCACCCGCGGCTGAACAGAATCACCCAAGCGCAAGCGCTTAATCATTTCTTCAAGCGATGGCGCAGGTTCAGGGCCAACCGCCTGCAACACATCCTGCACGTCTTCTGGACGAATACGTCCGCCTTCCCAGGCTGACAAGTAGAAAGACGCAGGCATTAACATGCTGATACCACCACGGCGCTGCAACTGATCGGCCGCCGCTGCCACCGATTGTTCCCGCATCCCCCACCAGGGATTAACGGCAATAAACTGGTCCAGAGGCCATATCGGCGCTATGGCCTCGCAAGCCGCGGTTACAGCCGCCTGTAATTCGTTTGGTACAACCTGGCTAGGGTTCATGACCGCTCTCCTGAACTCAACGGGATAACTTTGTTTAGGTTGGTCGGTTTGGCGCCGCTAAGGCTCAAGCTGTTGGTTTTTCTTGCCAATGCAGCACTGATGCGGTTCAACGGCAGGTCTAGCCCTAAGCCTTCGCAGCAGTAATGATGGAGCGCCTGGCTGATGCGGCTCAGCGGTTTAAGCAAGATCATCAGCGAGCCGGCCGCCAGAGCCGCGACGATGGCCAAGCCCGCCACTTGTGCTGCAAGTGGAAGCACCAAGTTACTGGTTGAACCCAGAGCCGGCGACAGCAGCGCATGCAGTAAGCTATAAAGTGGCAACAACATCAGGGTACAAAGCAGCAGGCTGGCTCGAACCGGAGCCTTGACCCAAGCTGGAATGCCCAGTGCGGCAGCGGTGCACGCCAACACCAGCAGCGTACCCAGAACCAGCTTCCCTTCCACTAGTGCCGGCACCGCCGACAATATAACCGCGGCGACCACGGCGGCAAGCACGCCGTTTATCACCTGAACCCGCTCCACTCCGGCGTACCCTGCCAGCGAATGACTGGCCACAACCGTGCGGCTACTGCCCAGGAACGAATGCGCCTTGTACAGCGAGTGCGCCAGAAGATGCAGGAAGGCCAAGGTGTAAGCGCCTAAACCAATTTCGAACAACATAAACCCCATCTGTGCTGACGTAGACCACGCCAGTGAGTGCTTTACTGATGACTGCGTCATCATAACCAGCGCAGCAACGACTGCGGTCACACCGCCGACAACAAGAAGAATGCCGTGGCCCGGGGTAAAACCGTCAAACACCGGGTACAAACGCAGCCATAGAAAACCACCCAGGTTGATAATGCCCGCGTGCAGCAGTGCCGAAACCGGCGTCGGCGCTTCCATAACCCGCAACAACCAGCCATGAACTGGCAGCTGAGCACATTTCAGCAGCGCCGCTATAGCCAGCAGTACAGACGCGGATTGCAACGCCAACGAATGGCCAGCCCCGCCGCCGGCCATCATTTCTGGAAGATAGAAGGTTCCGTAGTGATGGTGCAGCAGCAAAACGGCGCTGAGTACACACACATCACCTACCCTGCTGATTATGAACTTCTGCAAAGCGGCCGCGTTCGCCGCGGCGCGTTGGGGATAAAGGGTAAGCAAGTGGTGAAATGAAAGGCTCACGCCCACCCAGGCACCCACAAGGACCAGCAGGTGGTTGGTCAACACCAGAACCAGAACGCTGGCCAGGGTAATAAGGAACCAGGGGAAAAAGCGCGCACGGCCCGAGTCGCCGCGCAGATAGTCGTCCGCGTAACGAATGATGACCCAACCAATAAAACCAACCAGCATCGACATCCACAGTGCCAGGCCGCTGGGGAACAGGCCAAACTGGGCACCAATTTCCGGCAAACCGGTCGCGAAGCCCGGGCCATCGGCCAACAACATCAGGCCAATAAACCCCGTGATGGCCATCAAGGCAACGAATAGGCTCTTGGCGGCTGTCCAGCAATGGGCAAGCTTGCGTGGGTTACTGGTCCAGTTGGCATAAGCCGCAAGCAACAGCAGCGACAACGGGACTAGCAGCCAGCCCAACAGGGCAAGTTCTGCAACGACGGTGGCGATGGGGTTCATTCAGCAACTCCTTGAACAGAAAATTAGGCAACCTCGCTACTATGCCCACCGTGCATACATTTAAAAAATAGTTTATAAAGAACGTAACATTCACTTTTAAAGAACGAATACATGAAACTAAATTACCATCATCTTTTCTACTTCTGGGAAGTAGCCCGCACCGGACATCTGACTCGCGCTGCGGAAGCTTTGCACATATCCCAATCGGCACTGTCAGGGCAAATACGAAAGCTGGAGGATAGTTTTGGTGAAGCGCTGTTTATTCGCGAAGGGCGACGCCTGAAGCTGTCAGAAGCCGGCCGCGTGGCATTCAGCTATGCCGAGGAAATATTTCGCCAAGGCGCGGAGCTGTCCGCTTTGTTTGAAAGCGGACACCAACCGGCGCGAGAAACATTAAAGGTAGGTGCTGTGGCGACGCTCTCGCGAAACTTTCAGGAGGGATTTCTGGCACCGCTGCTAGAGCAGGATGATCTGGAGCTTAGTCTGCAAAGCGGCGGGCTTGACGATTTACTGCGGCGCCTGTCGGCACATCGGCTAGACTTGGTACTGTCAAACCAATCGGTTCAGGGCGACCAACAGAACCCATTTCGCTCTCGCCGCATTGCACGTCAGCCGGTTAGCATTATCGGGCCTCCCGACGCCGCCACCAACGTAGTATTCCCAGACTTTCTCCAGGGTTTGCGGCTCATTGTCCCCGGGGCCGAAAACAATATACGCCACGCTTTTGATCAATTCTGCGACTACCACAAAGTGCGGCCAAGGCTGATAGCAGAGGTGGACGACATGGCGATGATGCGACTGCTGGCAAGGGACACCCGCTACTTTTCGGTACTACCCCCGGTGGTCGTCCGTGACGAACTGAAAGCTGGAAGCCTTGTGGATTACGGTGCCCTACCCGGTGTTTTCGAAGAATTTTACGCCATCAGCATCCGCCGCCGATTCGAGCCTGCCATTCTGACCCGGCTGCTGGCCCAGCCGGCAGGCGATTTTCTAAATCAGATTTAAGGAGTGCGTCAGCCCCCGCCCATTCCGCCAAACAGGCTGGTCAAAATAGCCAGTCCAATAATCCAACCAATCACCGCCGGCCAGAAGTTAACGGATTGCGGCGGCTGTTCATTCTGCTCGTCTTCCTTGCCCATCATCTCTGGTTCGGGATAATTACGTTCGTCCGGCTGCCGCTCTTTTCCATGGCTGCTCGGCGCTTCGCGCAGGCTCGACCAGTCAAACCAGTCACCCAAAAATGCCGTTACCGATGCCGGAAACACGCCATTTTCGGCCATCGGCCGCAACTGTGACTCAAGCAGGCGGGCAATCTCAGCGCGCAAAGCAGGCTGGTCGGCTGGTGGCTCACACAGGATGGCCTTCCATACATCTGCATTTTCCGTCCGGATGCTGTCGTTCAGCAGCGCTTTGATCTGAATAACCACCTCACGCGCCACTTGCGCTGAATAAGCGTCCAGCTCTTTGGGTTGCTCAGGCTGCGCGTCAGGAGTACTTAGCGGCGTTTGTGCCTCGATATCAGAGGCAGCTGGTGCTGCACCGGTGGCTTCGCGAAAGGCTTGTTCCAGGCGCCGCGCTTCATCGCTGCTGGCAAATTTCAGTTGTTGCTGGTAAGCCTGTTCTACGCGCTGGCGATCGGATGTCGGTTCTATTCCAAGTAAGTCCCAGCAGTTCATTGCTACAGGTCTCCAATTATTAACAAATGTACATTTACGCGAGACAATCAAGCCCCACTGCAATAGCATACGTTTTGCGCTATACAAATCGATTACTCAAACTGCACTACACCACGAGTATAGAGTGACAATCATGGACGTTACGAACTGCTTCTGTTGCCCGACCAGAAATGGGGCGAACTCGCGTTTTGCAATAACGCCTTTGCAAGTGGCTCCGGGCACGACCATTTTACGCTGTGCAACCCAGGCATTCAGCGGCTTTCGACTATATTTTTCGGCAACCTTGCTGGGAGTCACAACGGCGGTAGCACCGGCCTTGGCTGACGGTAATGACATTCCCGATAAGGTTGAGCCTTTGCGCGGCTTTTACGGTTTCAGCGATGACATCCCCGAAGTGCTGACCACAACCCGCTTGCGGCAGCCCAAAACCCGGGTACCGGGTAGTACTACCGTTATTGAAGGCAATTTGATACGGCAGCTGGGCATTAACAGCCTGGTTGAGATTTTCCGCCTGGTGCCCGGCATGGTCGTGGGTGAGGTGGGCAGCGGTACGCCAGTAACAACCTACCATGGTACCGTGCACTACGAACAAAGGCGCATGCAGGTGCTGATCGACGGGCGCACGGCCCACCGCGCCACTTTGTCAGATATGGACTGGCAAAGCATGCCGGTTGCGCTGGAGCTGATTGAACGAATTGAAGTAAGCCGCGGGCCCAACTCGGCCGCGTACGGGATCAATGCGTTCTTGGGCACTATTAACTTTATCACCCGTGATCCCGGCGATACCGTTGGCACCGAGCTGCGCATTATGTCTGGCTCGCGGGATTATCGACGCACTTTTGCCAGCATTGGCGATGCCACCAAAGATATTGACTGGCGCTTGGCGTTTGAAAAACGCGAGTTCGGAGGGTTCGATTACCAAAAAGAGGATGGTGAATTTATACCATTTCATGATGGCCAGAATCTGAACTTTCTGATGTTCGACTCGCGCTTAAAACTAAAACCAGACTTCAATATAGAATTGCGGGCTGGCATTACAGACGGCGTTAACGAAGAAGATCAATACAAAACGGGCTACTTCCCGGCGCAAGCCAATCCCGATATTGATGTACAGGATTTTTATCTGGATAGCCGCTTTAACGTCATCCCATCAGCCGATCATTTTTTCCACGTTCAGGTAAGTTTCGAGAACTTCAAACGGCGCCAGCGGTGGCCAATTAAGGTACCCATAGAGGACGTCTTGCCTTTATTCAATGGAATCTGTTTAAACCCAGCTGATAGTTCCGTTAACTGCTCAAACTTGAACACCGCGCCTGAATCATTATCAGCTAATCTGAACGCCGATTCAGAAGATTCCCGGTTGGAACTGGAGCTGCAAGACACGTTGGTTCTGTCTGACACGACCAAACTGGTCTCTGGGCTGGGTTATCGCCACGACACCTATCGTTCAGAAACCTTTTTCAATGGCCGCGGCACCAGTGAACAGTACCGAGTTTTCGGCAATTTGGAATATAGCCCTACAAATTGGCTGACCTTTAACGGCGGTGGCAACTGGGAACATACAGACACGACCGGCAAGGGTTACTTCTCCCCGCGCTTAGCGGCCAACCTGATTTTCAATAATCAACATGCGCTGCGTTTTGTTTACTCTGAGGCCGTGCGCACGCCAGACAGCTTTGAACAGAACCCGAATTATGGTTTTGTGCTGCGTAATGTGAATGCCGCGTATGCCGGCGAACTGGAAGGTTATCGGTTGACCACCGGCGACATAGCGCGAGAGAAATTTTCCGATACCCTGGGCGTTGAATTACACGAAGAGAAAATTCGATCTCATGAAATCAGCTACTTTGGCCAGTTTCCTTTGACACCCGCTTTGCTCACTCTGGAGGTGCGAGGCTTCAAAGACGAAATGCGGGATATGATCAGCGGTGTTATCCAATTTGAAGAGTGGAATATTGATAACAGCGTAAACATCGACCAGAAAGGTTTTGAGGTAGAAGGTACGCTGGTTTTTCCGTTAACAACCTTCCGAGCCAGTTATGGGTATTTGGATCAGGATACCCGCTACAGCGGCCCGCTAAGCTACAACGGCCAAAACCTGCGCGAAGAAGAAGTACCCATTAAATTGAGGCTCCTTGAGCGGCTTTCAGTCAGACATTCTGGAAGCATTGCTGTCATTCAAACCTTACCCTGGAATGTGACCGCCGCCAGTGTATTCTATTGGGCAGATGAGTTCCGCAACTCCCAATTTGAACGCTTTGATATACGCCTGGCCAAGCAGATTATTCAGCCACGCTACACAGCGGAACTTGCGTTTGTTATGCAGCACTACCTGAACCGGGAGTTTGAGCTCAGCTCTGATAACAATATTGCAGACCAAAACCAGTTTTTTGTGGAAGCAGGGCTACGTTTTTAATGGACGTTAATAGGTAATGGCTCCCATGTATCGATCGCTCAGCAAGGTACGCCTGTTCCGGACGACATATTTTATCGCTCCCAGACGTGCTGCAGTTGCTGCGTTCTTCTGTTTTATCCTGATGCTGGCCGCCGGCGCTGCTCGCTCAGACATTACGATTCCGTTGATCTATGTGGTGGGTTCAGGTAATGATGTCCTGGACAACTATTTGCTGGATCAAGTTCGCCAGTTGGTTGGTCAAGAAGTACCCGTTATGCCGGTTAACGAGTCTGAAGCGGCATTAAATCCGGGCGTACCCATAGTGACCATTGGCCGCAGAGCGTTTACAACGGCGCTGGGCAGATATCCGCAGTCGCCGATACTGGCAACACTGATTTCACAAGAATACTATCGGGCTATAGCCAGTGCGCGTTCGGATAAGGAACCGGAGCGCTCTGTGTCTGCCATTTACTACGACGTGCCTCTGCTCAACCAAGCGCTTACAGGCAAGGCCATACTGCCCCAATCCCGCCGGATTGCCCTATTGGCTACTCCAAAGAGCACTCACCTTTACAGCGAATTGCTGTCGCAGTTGCCAAAGTACAATCTGGAAGCGCAGATGTTTGTTGTAAACAGTAGTAGCGAGCTCATACCGACTCTGGTGCGCGCGCTCTATTACGGTGATTTCGTGTTGGCAGCTCAAGACCCCAGCATTTACAATCCAAACACCATCAAACACATTCTGCTGACCGCCTATCGGCGTAACATCATGGTGATTGGTCCTAGCCAAGCCTATGTCAAAGCCGGTTCGCTGGCCTCAAGCTACGCGCCCTACTCTGCGGTGGCGCAAGCCTTGGTTAGCGCTCTGGAACAGTGGTTTGAAAAGGGTTTCTTGCCGAAACCGGCGTACCCGACCGATTTCAATATTCAAATAAACGAGCAAGTCGGACGCTCGCTAAACATCCCTCTGCCATCAGAGGCCAGCGTAAAGGAACAGGTGATAGAGCAGTTGCGTGAACAGGCGATGCCCGCCACCAAAGACGCGGCCGCGGATGCCGAAAACAGAGGAATGTTGCCATGACATCTCGGCCGCGGTCCTTTAAGGCGCACCGCCCACCTGCCAAACTTGCTCGAAAGTTGCTTATTCTTGGCGCTTTGCCCGCTGTTCTGATGTTCGCCGCTCTGATGCTGTTTTTTACCTATGTGCGCTTGCAAGACGCCAACGAACGGGTGGCGAAACACAGCCAGATTGTCGCTGACAGCCTGGCGTCCGCATTGGAATATGCGGTCGTATCCGGCAACACCAGTGTGCTCAACGACATTATTTTCGAATCTTTACGCCGCAGCCATGCTGACTGGATACGCGTGACTAACGTTCGCGGCGATGTCATCGGCTTTGTCAGTCACGCCAACGCCGACGCCAGTGATCGCAAGCGGGCCGATGTGGAAGCGCGAATAACGACGTTCGCAGCACCCGCTTTGGACAAAAACATTTATATGGCTGAGATTCTTCAAAAACCTTTGAACATGAACGGCTTAGATACCCCTGAGTGGTTCGATCCAGGTTTGAGCTTCGTCGGTGGAGCCTTGCGGGTAGGCAGCGTGCAGGTAGGTGCTGATCCGGACCTTCTTGCCAGCAAGCGCCGCGGCATCCTTTGGACGTCACTGGCTTTGAGTACTGCCCTGCTGCTGCTGACTATGTTTCTTGTTAATTACTTTCTCACCGATATCCTGCGCCCCATTCGTAGCATCGGGCTACGAATTAAAGCCCTCAGCCACCACGATTACAGCGTGACGCCGGTAAATCAATATCGTAATTCTAAGGAACTGATCACCATAGAAATACGCCTAAACGAGCTAGCGCAGCATCTAGAAGAGCAACGAGAGTTGCAGGAACACACCTTGGCTCAAACCCGCTCTGCCCTGGAGCAGGCCGAGCGCAACAGCCAGGCCAAATCCGATTTTATGGACATTGCGAGTCATGAGTTACAGACTCCTCTGCGGGCCGTGCTGAGCACTGTCAAACTGATCGAGCGCGAAAGCCTGAGCAAAAGCCAGAGCGAATACCTAACGACCGCCAGTCGCGCTGCGCAGGACCTACTACTGGTGATAAACGATATTTTGGAGTATTCACGCCTGGATCGTGGCACTGCGGTGCTGCGGTCTTATCCATTTGATTTGCACCAGTTGATTCACAACTGCGTGGCGTCCCACAGACAAATCGCGGTGGAATCCGGATTAACCCTGGATCTCAGCTTTCAATCTGGCTTTCCAGGCGTAGCGATGGTGCATGGTGATGCGCCAAAATTGCGCCAGATAATAGCAGGCCTTCTGGATAACTCGATTAAAGGCAGTCACGATGGCCACGTACAGATTGAAGCCTGCCTGAAATCCCTTGATTCCGCACAATTGCCGGATCATCGGAACGATGCCGATCAACTTCCTCCGGCGGTATTACTGAGCATTGCAGTGTCTAATACCGCTGCTCAAGCTTTATCGCACAGCCTAGGCGCTAGCTTTGACAACTTTGATGACATCGACAATGTAGGCCAGGGTAACCTGAGCGGAAACACCGGGTTTATGGGCCTGAGCCTGCCGTTGGTACAACGCCTTATTGAACTGATGGGAGGCCAGCTAAAAGTAGAGGCCGACGCCGATGGGCATTCGTTATTACGCTTCGAAATCCCCTTTGAGCAATAAAAAACGCCAGCTCCGTTCGCCGGAGCCAGCGTTTTGATTTCGCCTTGATCGTCAGTCGGGATCAACCTGAACCGGCTCACGCATGGTTACAAACTCTTCCGCTGACGTTGGGTGAATGCCCATCGTTGCGTCAAATTGCGCTTTAGTAGCCCCGGCTTTGATCGCCACAGCCAGGCCCTGGGTGATTTCACCGGAGTCTGGTCCCACCATGTGAGCGCCCAGCACTTTGTCTGTGCGTTTATCGACCACCAGTTTCATCATGCAGCGCTCATCTCGCCCACTTAAGATGTACTTCATGGGTCTGAATTCCGAGCGGTAAACCCGCAGGCTATGCCCGGCCAAGCGCGCTTCCTGCTCAGTCAGGCCAACGGTGCCGATGTTCGGTTGGCAGAAAACTGCGGTAGGAATCGCCGCGTAGTCCATTTCGCCTTCACCGTCGCCAAACAATCTGCGTGACAGCACCATCGCCTGGGCCAAAGCGACCGGGGTCAGCTGGGGGGTGCCAATCACGTCACCCAGCGCGGTGATTGAGGGTACTTCCGTCTGAAAATAGTCGTTTACCACCACGTGGCCTGAGTCATTCAGCGCCACGCCAAGCTCAGCCAGCCCAAGGCTGTCAACCAACGCGCGGCGTCCGGTCGCTGCCAGAACGAGCCCGGTTTTAAGTGTTTCACCATTGTTCAAAAGCACGGAATAATCGCCGCTTGCGCCGGTTACCGATTCGATGGTGACGTTAAACTGCAAATCTACGCCCTTCTTCATCATTTCTTGGGCTGTAAATGTGCGGATATCGTCATCAAAGCCACGAAGAAACAGATCACCGCGGTACAGCAGTGTGGTTTTAACGCCAAGCCCAGCCAGAATACCGGCAAACTCCACGGCTATGTAACCACCGCCCCAAACCACGGCATGCTGCGGAAGTTCCGGCAAGAAAAACATCTCGTTAGACGTCAGCAGGTGTTCTTTGCCGGGAATGTCAGGCACCACGGGCCAACTGCCAGTGGCAACGGTAATGTGTTTGGCGCTGTAGCTTTTGTCGCCTACGATCACGGTATTTGGACCGCTCAAGCGGGCACTGCCATTAATAATGGTTACGCCAGCATTTTCTAACAGGCGCCCATAAATGCCCTTCAGGCGCTCGATCTCGGTGTTTTTATTTGCGAGCAATGTGGGCCAGTTGAATTTTACGTCGGCAAGAGGTACCTGCCAGCCGTAACCGGCAGCGTCTTCCAGTTCATCGTGAACGTGGGCGCCGTAAACAAACAGTTTTTTTGGCACGCAACCCACATTCACGCAGGTGCCACCCAGGTAACGCGATTCCACCACCGCTACTCGCGCACCGCGCTGGGCAGACATGCGGGCCAATCGAACGCCACCAGAACCGGCGCCTATCACAATCAAGTCGTAATCTGCTGAGTCAGACACAAAGTCTCCCGTCATTAATTGATTTGAAGCTGTTTTATTCCATTCAGTTTTACGCTGGCTGAGCGCTTAAAGCCCAAGTGTCAAACGAGCTTTTACCTTGCCTGCTTCGGCAGTCTGTTCCAGCGCCGCCTGACCTATTACAACGCCACTTTCGACACTCAGAGTTTCCAGCCAGGAGGCCACATCGGCAAAGGGTACGTTATCCATCCATATACGAATAGAGTTATCACCGCTAGGCTCAAAGCGCTGCAACACCAGCCCGGACTCCCGTGAAGAACGGGTGACTAGAGCCATCAAGGCGCGGCTGTCTGTTGGTTTTTCGATAGCGGTGTCGGCGTCAGCGCGACTCGCTCCCGCTAGCGTGCTTATGCTAGCAGCGTTGCTGTTCATCCAGGTCAGAAGCTGGGCGGCGTTGAGCCGCGATGTCTCCGCGCGATCGTGATAACGGGTGGCAGGCAGCCAGAGTGCGAAATACAAAAAACCCGCCAGTAGGGCAACAACGAGCCATCGCAGGGCTTTTTGATCCCGCGGGGGGAGTAGCAGATACTGAACCTGAAGTTTGCGAACACCGGCCTGGTTTTTCAATTTTTCCAGCATCGTTTAACCTCCTGAAACCGTTAAACGCCCGCGAATTTCACCGGCTTCGTTCACCACCGAACCAATTTGCGCATCCAGTCCCTGGACCACAAGCCCATTGCGCAACCGGCTCATAAGGTCGTAACTGTCTGCGCGTAAATCCACCACCAGTTCGCCGCGGGCCTGGTTGTAATTCAGCGAATTAAAGCGAATACCATTACCGCCAGAAACCGCCGCATACTGCTCGCCGGTGAATTTCATCAGGGTTATAAAATTCAGACTTGGGCGGCTATCAGCGTTTTGTCTGAGCTGGCCTTCAACCACCCTGCGCACATTGCCGGGGTGGGTGCGCCTGTCGTCGGGAAATGCCTGTTGGTAAACACTCATGGCCTGTGCCTTCAGGTTGTCGGCCTGATGTTGATAGTACCAGCCTAACCCTGTTTCCAAAGACAGCTGAAGCACCAGCCAAGCGGCGGCTACCAGAATTAAGGATCGCCAGGGCGCTAAGGCACCTTTTTCCGCCGGTCCAGCGGCAAAGTTACCCTGGCACAGATTGATGGCGCCTGCACTCTGGCGCTGGTGAGACAGCGCCAATAGCTCCACTGGCAAGCGCTCGGAATGTTCAGCAGTAATCTCTATTCCATCTTGCGCCACGCTATCCGCCATAAGTAAAGACTGCTCATCGCCCACCTGCCCCTCAACATACAACGTCAAAGCCATAACCTCGCCTCTGCCGGGTACGGTCAGTGTTTGCAGGAACATGCTCAAATTGGTGGTTTGCACACTTAACCACTCACCTGCCGGGCCCAGCAACATGGTTACCTCGCCATCTACGCAGGCGCTCCAACCGTCAGCCCCGGGCGGGAGCAGCGATGCGTCGGCGTATATGCCACTCAAGGTAAGATCGCGCCAACCGCAGAACACACTGAACCAGTTAGCCATGCGCTCACGATCAATCGCTGCTACGCGGTAGCCCTGGTTGCCGCCGTTGCCGAGTGCCAGATGCAGGGTTTCTATATCTTGCGCTAGCTGTTCTTCAACCGCATAAGGCAGTGCCTGAGCAATAAACCGCTGCTGTTTTGCGGGTATATTGGCTAGGCAGAATGCGGCTTCGTCACCGGGAATTAGCCCAACTAGCAGGCTGTGTTCAATAGCGTTCTGCGCTAGCGTCTGCTCGATGTCATCCTGGCTATCGGCTTCGCCTCTGGCCTGGCAATGGCCGGCACTATCCAGCAGCGCCCAACTGTAACGCCGTTCGCTTGGCTGTTGCTCTACAGCGGCAAAGCCTGAAACCGACCGCACGTATAGGCGATAAGACATGGTCATCCTTCCAAAATGGTCAACGGCGCTTTGGTGATTCGGTTTTTTTGCCCTGTGTCCCGGTGCAATGTAGACACCTTACCCTCCGGGTCGCGGTAAACGGTGCTAACCATATGCACAACCCGCTTATCATAGGTAATTCTTGCAACAACCTCAAAAAAACGGGTCTGCAAAGTAAGGCCCTCGGGCCTCAAGCCTAGACCGGAAAATTGCGGCAGCGCCAGAAAATCTTTGATGTTCTCAAAGCGTTGTTCTTTTCGCATTTCAATCACCGCATTCACCTGAGCCGCGCTCAAGTCCGGATGCAGAGTTTGTAACACTTCTGCGCTGGCGGTGTTTACATTGATACCCAGGCCACTGACCGGCAGCGCCGCCACGAAGGGCCGAAGCGCCTGGTAGCCTTCCTCAGTCATGCCCTCCAGCAGGCGCAGTTCGGTTACGCTGGCAAACTTCTGATTGCCCGCCCGATAACCCGGCTGCGCCAGCAGATATTGGCCGTCTTCGGCACCATAAGCACTGATGGTTTGGTCGTTTGCATCCACCCAGTCAATAAACACATCGGCTTTCAAGCCGGTTATCTGAAGGTTCTGCAGTAATCGGTCCAAGCGTTCACGGCTCACCGGATCTGGCTCGTTATCGGCACCGATAAGGTCATTTAGATTCAGCCTGCCACCCAAACCGTCCAGCTGTATCTCGGCCACGCCGCCATCATCTAACGGCAGCTCAACTGAGTTAGCCGCCCAGAATTCGTCCAGGCTGTCGATCGGCGTTCCAGCTTCTTTGTCTTCTTCGTAGTCTGTAATCAGTATCTGTTGGGCAAACGATTCTGCACCCAACGCCACACTCAGCCCTTGCTGCTGAGCCAGATAATGCCCTGCCTTGAACACCCGAAGGCTTTGCTGATGTGTCATTCCGGTTGCCAGTATAACCACCAGTGCCATCGCCAGCAGCACCATGATTAACGCCACACCCTGCTGATTCCAGCGCGTCGAAGAATCTTCACTGTGGCGCATCATTGGCCACCCGCCGGAACCGACGTTTCATCCTCGGCGACGCTGTCGTTGGAGCCGCTTTCAACGCTGCGACTCAGGCTGGCCTGCGCCTTGCCGGCATCGAAATCTGTTAGTACGAAGATGCGCTCCAGTGTACCAAAACGGTCGTGCTCTATGGTCAGCTCCAGGCCCGCAGGCAGCGCGAGCGATTTGGCGCCGGTAGACGGATCCTGCACCGGCCAGTTGTCCTGCCACTGGCGGTTACTGTCCAGAAAACGCAGTTTGAAAGTTTTTAACCCGTCCAGCACCTGCGCTTGCCTGCGATTGTCTTCCTGACCTTGGTCCAGCGCTGGCCAGTAACTGCGCACCAGTGCATTGCCATCGTATTCCCATGCCACGCGCTGCAGTTCGCTGCGGCGCTGGCCAAGAGGGTTACGCCAGCCCTGACGGGTAAGAAGCAGGTTGGAAGGTTTGCTGCGACTGGTCAGTGCGGGCTGAACGTCACCATAAATATCCCGCGCAGGGCGATTGATAACCTGGTTCATATCTCGTTCAAACAACAGCATGGTTCGCTGAAGCGCTGCAAACTCATCGGCAACTTCGTTAACCCGGTCGCGGGCGGTAATCACGCCGTTTAAAACCTGCCAAACGCCCAAGCCAATCACGGCGGTAATGGTAACGGCTATCAGCATTTCCATTAACGTAAAGCCGCGCTGGCCTGCCATCATTTTGCACCCACAAAAGCGGCCAGGCTGTGCACTGTATCAGGGTCTGAGGATTCGTCTCGGTAGCGGCCGACACTCACCTCAACCCGCCGGATGTTAGCGTCTGCGGTGGCTGTTACGCGAGTGATCACTTGCCAGCGGTAAGGCCCGAACTCCTGGTCGCTGGCGGCGCCACTGGTGGCCGGCAAACTATTTTGCAGCCGTATTTCGTTGATCCGGTTTTCCGCTATCCACGCTGCCAGGGTTTTGTCGCGAACACGTTCGTAACTGGCAATATACTGGCTGCCCACTTGCGCAGCCGCCGTTGCAATCAAGCCAAAAATCAGCAGGGCCACAAGCACTTCAATTAAGGTAAAGCCCCGTGACCGATTCATGGACCATCCGCCTCAGCGCCGGGCTTTTGCCAGTGTATGAGCGCAATACCGTCAGAATACAAACGGTGGGGGGGCAACGTCTGGCCCTTTACCATCAACTCAATTTCAAAAGCTGTGTTTTCTCCGCTGGAAAAAAATACAACACTAGGCCGTAACGTCTTGTTGGCATTCGTTAAGCGCGGGGCGTCAGAGGCCACGATTGCATCCACTGACAGCCAGGGTGGCAGGACGTGGGCCTGAAACAGCCGCTCCGGACTGGCTTTCCAAGCCTGGGTTTCATCATCGAACACCACAAACTGGTAGTTGTCAGTATCTATCACCAAGCCCGCTTCCAGATTGTTTAAAACGGCTTGCTCGGACACCACCTGCATTCGCAGATACAGATCCTGAACCACAACTTCCAGCTCGCGCTGCTGCGAGCTGCCGCCCATAGTGAACACAGCTAGCGCAGCCATCAGTCCGACGATGACGAGCACAACCAATATTTCGATCAGGGTGAAACCGTTCTGGGTGGCGTTGCGTGGCACTGTTTATTAGCCTTTGGTGTTCCAAATACTGAGGTCGGCGGCGTCGCCCTCACCGCCTTCCTGGCCATCTGAACCCAACGAGTAAAGGTCATAGGCGCCTTCCGTACCCGGGCTAACGTACTGGTAAGACGTCCCCCATGGGTCTTCCGGGGCGTTTTTCAGGTAGCCGTCGGCGTTCCAGTTTTTCGGCTCCGGGCTACCCGCGGGCTTGTTAACCAAGGCTTCCAGCCCTTGCTGGGTTGACGGGTAATGGCTGTTATCAAGGCGATACAAATCCAGGGCATTGCCAATATTGCTGAGCTGGGTTTGTGCTACTGTGACCTTGGCCTGGTCACTACGGCCCATGATGTTGGGCGCCACAATGGCAACCAATAAACCAAGAATGACCATCACCACCATAATTTCAATAAGGGTGAAGCCTTGGCTGTGGCGAATATCGGGAGAGTTCGAACGCTTCATAATAAGACACGTATCCTTGGTTATGGGTCTATTGGGTCTGTTCGGATTGCGCTTCAAGAGCATTTATAATTTAGCCCACTAGATTACTCATATTCAGAATCGGCAGCATAATGGCCATCACGATAATCAGCACCACTCCACCCATCAGCAACAGCATCAATGGCTCAAACAGGCCAACGATCGCGGCAATTTTTGCCTGCAGAGTGTTTTCCTGCATTCTAGCCGTGCGCTCCAGCATGCTGTCTAGCTCGCCACTGGCTTCGCCGCTCGCAATCATGTGCAGCATCATCGGTGGAAAATAACCGCTCTGATCCAGCGCCCTGTGTAATGCTCCGCCTTCACTGACTTTACGCGCAGCATCTTTTAGCTCCTGACGCAGATAATCGTTACCGAGAACCTCCCCGGCAATGCGCATGGCGTCCACCAGCGGCACACCACTGGTGGTCAGTATACTCAGGGTACTGGCATAGCGGGCCGTGTTAACGCCGCGCACCATACCTGCCAGCAGCGGTAAGTGCAGCAGGCGCTTGTGCATGCGCAAGCGAAACGCCGGTTTGCCCATCGCAAAACGAAACGCCACCAGCCCAGCGCCCAGAGCAATTAGCAGATAGATACCGTAGCTTAGCAAAAAATCCGACATGGACAGCATGGCCCGCGTCAGCAATGGCAACTGTTGTCCCTGGCGCACAAACACAGCAATGATGTCCGGCACTACATAGGTGAGCAAAAACACCACAATGGAGACGGCGACTACGGTCAGAATAATCGGGTAAATAGCCGCCAACTGAATTTTCTGGCGGGATTCCTGGCGGCTTTCGGTGTAGTCCGCGAGCCGGTTCAATACTAGGTCAAGGTGGCCGGCGTGTTCGCCAGCAGCCACGGTTGAACAGAACAGCCGCGGAAAAGCCCGCGGGAACTCGCCCAGGCTATCGGCGAAGCTATGACCCTCCATCACCTTGGCGCGAATAGCGATTAACATACTGCGAATACGCGGATTATTCGACTGTTTTGAGGTCACACTCAGGGTCTGCTCGATGGGAATCCCGGACTGGATCAAGGTCGCCATCTGGCGCGTAACCAAAGCCAAATCTGCTGCGTTCAGTGAACCTCGCGCATTCAATGATGGACCCCGCCCCGATTTTTCCACAGCTGGCTCTACTGCCAGTGGCGTCAACCCTTTTTCCCGCAGTTGCTGGCGTACCGCCCGCGGTGCATCGGCTTCAAGTACGCCTTGTTTCTGTTTTCCGCGAGCGTCCAGTGCCTTATATTCAAAAGCCGGCATGATTTATTGGTTCCGGTGGGTAACGCGAAGCACTTCTTCCACGCTGGTGATGCCTGCCAAAATTTTGGCTACGCCGTCGGCGTGAATGCTGGGACTGTGCAAACGGGCTTCCCGTTCCAAAGCCAACTCGCCGGCGCGTTTATGAATCAGCGCACTGAGGCTTTCGCTGATCTCCACGGCTTCGTAAATACCGATACGGCCGCGATAGCCCAAATCGTTGCAGTGTGAACAGCCTCTGGCGCGAAATATTCGCGGTGGATTGGCTGGGTCCTGCTGCAGAAACTCACACTGTTCCGGCGTGGGCTCATAAGCTTCACGACAATAGGGGCACAACAGTCGCACCAAGCGCTGGGCCACAATGCCCACAATACTCGATGAAATTAGAAAAGGTTCGATGCCCATGTCCATCAATCGCGTTATCGCACCCACAGCAGAGTTGGTGTGCAAGGTGGACAACACCAGGTGGCCAGTCAAACTCGCCTGAACCGCAATTTCCGCCGTTTCAAGATCTCGCACTTCACCAATCATCACCACGTCAGGGTCTTGCCGCAGAATTGCACGCAGGCCGCGGGCGAAGGTCATATCCGCTTTGGTATTAACCTGGGTCTGGCCAATACCCGGCAGGTTGTACTCAATGGGATCTTCCACCGTCAGAATATTGCGGCTGCGGTCATTTATTTCCTGCAACGCCGCGTACAAAGTCGTGGATTTACCGGAGCCGGTTGGGCCTGTTACCAGCAAAATGCCGTAGGGGCGATAGATTAGCTTACGCACTTTTTTTAGGTCGTCACCGCCCATGCCCAGAGATTCCAGGCGTATAGCGCCAGCTTGCTTATCGAGCAATCGCAGCACCACCCTTTCACCAACCGACGAAGGCATGGTCGACACGCGGATATCCACTTCCCTACCAGCAACCCGCAGCGCAATGCGACCATCCTGGGGAATACGCTTTTCGGCAATATCGAGTTTGGCCATAACCTTGATACGTGACACCAACAAAGGCGCCAGCGCCCGCTTGGGCTGCACAATCTCGCGTAGAACGCCGTCTACCCGGAAACGTATAATCAATCGTGTTTCATAGGTTTCAATATGAATGTCCGAAGCACCGGTTTTCAACGCTTCAGTCAGTATCGCGTTAATCAGGCGTATAATAGGTGCGTCGTCTTCTTGCTCCAACAGGTCTTCGGTTTCTGGCACCGAATCCGCCAACGACGCCAGGTCCATATCGTCACCAATACCCTCTACCATTTGCATGGCAGCGGTAGAGTCGTTCTGGTAAGCATCGTTCAGGGCCTGATCGAACTGATCCGCCTTAACGGTGACAAAGCGGGCACGCCCTCCACATAGGCGGTTGGCTTCGGCCAACGCAATATGGGAAGAGCCAGGGCGCACCAGAATAACCGTTTCTCCGTCACCTGCACGGGTCACAATAACGCCGTTGCGTTTGGCAAACGAAAACGGCAGCCTGCTGGTAGCTCTATTATTATTGTGCGGCAGTTGTTGGGTTTCTGAACTCACGACGTTTCTCGCTGCTGGTCGGCGTGCCGACAAAACAAGTCTAAAGGCTACCACAGCGGGCAGGCCGGCTGAATAACCCGATGCTCTATACTGCCATTAAACGGTGGCTCTCTGGTAACCTGTTGGTGTTATCAGCCAAACCTGTCTTAGCCGGAACAACACATGCGCCTGGATTCGAAACATCTTATAACGGCTGCCGCCCTTGCGCTGGCAGTCATAATGCTGGTTTCCACCGCCTGGCAAGCTTGGGGCGTGTGGCAGCAGGAGTCGGCCGAGGGCGGCGTTATCGCAGCCGTCAGCACGGGTTCTGCCCCGGCGCAAAGGCCAGTTCCACAGATTGCGCTATTTAGCCTTCAGCTGTTTGGCAGTACACAGGCCAACGACCCGGGCGTTCAGCAAAACACAGAGAATCTGCCCGAAACCAATTTACAGCTCACCTTACGGGGCGTTTTGGCCGCCGCCGGCGACTTTGCTGGCAGTGCGCTGATTGAAGACGATCGCAACAATACCGACGCCTACCTGGTGGGCGACACCCTACCCGGCAACGCGACACTGCGCTCGGTTCACCCTGCACGGATCATCATTGAGCGCGCAGGCAAGCTGGAAAATTTGTATTTTCCAGAAATTGACAACCGCAGTGGTTTCAGCGCTGTTACCGATGAAACGCAAAGCCTAGAGCCTGCTTACACGCCACCGGCACGTCCGCAGCCGGCACTTTCACAAGCTGACTTATCACAACCTACCAGCGCTTCCACTGCGCCTACAGACGAACAAAGACGAGCCGAAATACGCGAAAGGCTTGAGCAGTTACGCCACAGCTTGCGCAATGGAGGTTGATAAGATTGATTCTAGCGTCCCAAGACCGCGCTTCGTTACCCGCAGCCACGATATCGGCGTTGCGCCGGCTTCTTGATGGCCGCTCTTGGTTGTGGGCGATTTTACTGACGGCCACTCTGGGCTCGGTTGGGAACGCGTTAGAGCTCACCGATACATTGATGAGCTATGTGCGCGCCGAGTTTGGTGATGAAGCCTACCAGCGCCTGCAGAATTATCAGCGCCTACAACTGCTAGCCAGCAGAGCCCCGATAGACCGACAGTTACGCCTGGTGAATTCGTTTTTCAACCAGTCGCGCTTTGTCAGCGACATGGAACACTGGGGCGAAGAAGATTATTGGGCCACGCCGGTGGAACTACTGACCACCAACGCCGGTGACTGCGAGGATTTTTCCATTGCCAAATACCAGACCCTGCGTTCCATGGGTGTGCCCGACGAGCAGCTACGAATTGTGTATGTCAAAGCTCTGGAGCTGAATCAGGCGCACATGGTTCTGGCCTGGTATCCACGCCCGGATGCCGACCCACTGATTCTGGATAATCTGATAAATGGCATTAAACTTGCATCACAACGTACTGATCTTGAACCAGTTTATAGCTTCAACGGTAGCGGCCTATGGTCCAGCAAAGCTGGCAAAGACAAGCGTATTGGCGAGGCAGACAAACTGTCTCGCTGGCGCGATTTGAACCAGCGGATGCAACAGTCCGGGCAACCCTGAAACTCGACAACAAGGAACCCACCAGATGCGACGTTGGAATGGTTGGGGTGATGATTCTTTTTCACTGGGACTGCCCCGCACCGGCGAAGATTTTCTAGCGGCGCGCATTGGGCACAGCAGTGCCCTGCAAGACGTGACCCTGGCCAGTGTGTGCGCCAAGGTTCCGCAAAGCCGCCTGGGCCAAGGGCGCCCCGCCGGTATTGAGCTCACTACCGACGCCGAAACCCGGGTACGCCATGCACGAGGCCAAAGCCTGCCGGACTGGTTGGCCATGCGCAGCGGGCAGATTGATTGCTTCCCCGATGCTGTGGCGTTTCCGCGATCATCTTCTGAGGTGCGCGAGCTACTGGCATTCGCCAGCGCAAACTCGCTGCACCTTATTCCTTATGGTGGCGGCACCAGCGTGGCGGGGCACATCAATCCGCTAGATCTAGGCCATCCCGTTATCACCGTCAGCATGGTGGCAATGAACCGCTTGCTGGATCTGGATCCTGCCAGCCAGGTTGCCACCTTTGGCGCGGGTACGACCGGCCCCCAGGTGGAATCCCAGCTTCGCGCCCACGGTTTAACCCTTGGCCACTTCCCGCAGTCTTTCGAATTATCCACGATAGGCGGCTGGGTCGCCTCGCGCTCCAGCGGCCAGCAGTCTCTTCGCTATGGCCGGATCGAGCAGCTGTTTGCCGGTGGAACTCTGGAAACACCCGTGGGCACTCTGGAATTGCCGGACTTCCCCGCCTCCAGCGCCGGGCCCGACTTGCGCGAGCTAGTGCTTGGGTCGGAAGGCCGTCTTGGCATTATTACCAAGGTTAAAGTTCGGGTCAGCCCGCTGCCACAGCGCGAGCGCTTTCAGGTGGTGTTTTTCCCTAACTGGGCGCAAGGGCGCGACGCCTGCCGTGAACTGGCGCAGCAACGAGTACAACTGTCGATGCTGCGCTTAAGCAACGCCGAAGAGACCCGCACTCAGTTGGCTCTGGCCGGCTATGAACGGGCCATAAAATGGCTGCAGCGAGCGCTGGCTGTGCGCGGGGCTGGCACGGAAAAATGCATGATGACGTTTGGGGTCACCGGCAGCAGAGTGCAATGCCGCAGCGCCCTGCGCCAGGCACGCCGCATAGCCCGGCGTTTTGGCGGCGTTTACACCGGCACCCTGCTGGGGAAAAAGTGGGAAGCCAAGCGCTTTACTATGCCTTATCTGCGGGAGGCGCTGTGGCAAAAGGGTTATGTAATAGACACTCTGGAGACCGCGACCAACTGGTCAAACGTAGACGCCTTGATGAATACCATGGAACATAGCCTTCGCAGTGGTTTGAACAGTCAGAATGAAGCCGTGCATGTATTTACTCACCTGTCGCACGTTTACGGCCAGGGTTGCAGCCTGTACACCACTTACGTCTTCCGCGCTGCTTCGGGCTACGCCACTGCATTAGATCGCTGGAAGATCCTGAAGCACAGCACCTCGGAGCTCATCGTTCGCCAGGGCGGGACCATCAGCCATCAACACGGTGTGGGTAAAGACCACGCGCCCTATCTATTACAGGAAAAAGGCGCGCTTGCAATACAGACGATTCAACACGTGTGTCAGGGCTTTGATCCGCAATCAATGATGAACCCGGGAACGCTGGTGCCCGCATCAAAGAAAAGTAAGGGCGCAAAGTCATGAGCCGCTCACAACAACTGTCAGAGCTAAAAAAACAGACACAGAGTTTTGATGTGGTGGTGATCGGCGCAGGCATTACCGGCGCGGGCATCGCCCTTGAAGCCGCCGCAAGCGGCCTGAAAACCCTGGTGCTGGAGCAGCAGGATTTCGCCTGGGGCAGTTCCAGTCGCTCATCAAAAATGGTTCATGGCGGGCTGCGCTATCTGGCCGGCGGCCACCTGCGCCTGGCCCGCAGCGCAGTTCAGGAACGCCAGCGCATGCTGGCCGAAGCGCCGGGCCTGGTAATGCCCATGCACTATGTTATGCCGCATTATAAAGGCGAGTTTCCGGGCCCGCGGCTGTTTCGGCTAATGCTGCGCCTGTACAACCGGCTTGCCGGCGCAGCGACCCTGCCCCCCTTGCAGCCAGCCCAGGTTCCACTCTGGGTGCCTGGGCTGAATTCTGAAAACCTGGCCGCTGCCAGCGTTTTTACTGACGCGGTGACCGACGATACCCGGCTGGTACAGCGACTGCTTGCCGAGGCACGCGCCAAGGGCGCGCTGTGCTTGAACTACGTGAAAGTGCTCAAGCTTCAGCGTAATGCAGACAGTCAAAAGCAAGTTTGTGGTCTGGTCGCCCAAGCGGAGGAAGACACCAAGCCGTTCACCATCAAGACCCTACTGGCCATAGCCGCCACTGGTGCCTGGAGCAGCCAGTTTAAATCAGCAGAAGAGAAACAGTTTCCCATACGCCCGCTGCGCGGTAGCCATCTGGTGCTGCCCTGGCAGCGTTTGCCGGTAGATTGCTCGGTCACCGCATTCCACCCGAAAGACCGGCGCCCCGTGTTCGTGTTCCCGTGGCTGGGGCAAACCGTGCTCGGCACCACCGACCTGGATCATAACGAGGATCTGGCCCAAGAACCGGCCATCAGCCAGGGCGAAGTAGATTACCTGATGGCGGTTGCTGCACACTTATTTCCGGCAAGCGAACTGAAGCCTGCCGACGTACTGTCAAGCTGGGCGGGTGTTCGGCCTGTAATCAGCACGCAGGAAAACGATGGAATTAAACGCTCGCCCTCCCGTGAAAGCCGCGAGCACAAGATCAACAACGATAACGGGCTGATTACCATCGCCGGCGGCAAACTGACTACCTTTCGCCTGATTGCCCGCGAGGCCCTCAAAATGGGGTTATCTGGAGGCACGAAACCAAAGCTGCGCGATAACCGCCTGCGGGTGTTTAACCCCGCGCCCGAACTGCAAAAGCCGGCCCGAATTAGCCATAAAACCTGGGCCAGACTGCGCGGCTATTACGGCCCCGATCTCCCTGCGCTGCTCGCCGCAGGACCGCTGGAACCAGTGCTGGATGCAAGCCTTGTGCATAACCCCGCCATCGACGTGACATGGGCTGAACTTTGCTATGCCTGCCGGAACGAGCAGGTCAAGCACTTGGACGATCTGCTGTTGCGGCGTACCCGTTTAGGACTCTTGATAGCAGACGGCGCCGCCGTGCTTCTACCGCAGATAAAAAGCCGCTGCAGACCGCTGCTGGGCTGGAGCGAAAGCCACTGGCACAGCGAAGTCGAACGCTATATGGCAATTTGGCAAAGCTATTACAGCCTGCCCCCGGGAACAGCCGAATGATGGCCACCCCCCTGATACTGGCCATCGACAACGGCACCCAAAGCGTGCGGGCGCTTTTGTTTGATGGCGAGGGCAACCTGCTTGGCAGCACTAAACAGGAGTTGGAACCCTACTTTTCCACTCAACCGGGCTGGGCGGAACAACACCCGCAGTATTTCTGGGATGCCTTGGGCCAGGCCTGCCAGCAGCTGTGGCAGGAAACCGCCGCAAACCCCGCGCAAGTCAAAGGCGTCACTCTGACCACCCAGCGAGGCACCGTGGTCAATCTGGACGTTAACGGCACCCCGTTACGCCCGGCTATTATCTGGCTGGACCAACGCCACGCCGACGCCAGTGCACCGCTGCCAGCTTACCTACGCTGGCCGTTTCGCTTGCTGGGCCTTGCACCCACCATTCAGCGCTTTCGCGAAAATTGCCAAGCTAACTGGATTGCCCAGAATCAGCCGGATGTGTGGCGCGATACACGCTACTTTCTTTTATTGTCGGGTTATTTAAACTATCGCCTGACCGGCGAGTTCCGCGACTCCAGCGCTAGCCAAGTGGGCTACCTGCCCTACGATTACAAACGCCAGGCCTGGGCCCGCAAACGCAACTTCAAATGGCGACTGATGCCGATTCGCCCTGAACAACTGCCGCAGCTGATTGCGCCCGGTGAAATAGTGGGAGCACTGACCGTTGCCGCGGCCGGGCACCTCGGGCTACCAGCGGGCCTGCCGGTGCTGGCGGCAGCGTCGGATAAGGCCTGCGAAGTGCTAGGCAGCGGCGCGATGTCGCCGGACACTGCCTGCCTAAGCTATGGTACTACCGCCACGGTGAACACCACCAACCCGCGTTATGTGGAACCAATACGTTTTATACCGCCCTACCCGGCAGCCATCCCCGGCCACTACTCTACAGAAGTAATGATTTACCGGGGCTATTGGATGGTGAGCTGGTTCAAGCGGGAATTCGGGTTGCACGAGCGCTTGCTGGCAGAACAACGTGGCATTGCGCCAGAACAGTTATTCGATGAGCTGGTGGACTCAGTCGGCGCAGGCTCCATGGGCCTGATGTTGCAACCTTACTGGTCCCCCGGCGTGCGCCAGCCCGGCCCGGAAGCCAAAGGCACCATTATTGGCTTTGGCGACGTGCATACCCGCGCGCACCTGTACCGCGCCATGCTGGAAGGTTTGGCGTACGCGCTGCGGGAGGGCAAAGAGCGCATTGAAAGACGCAACGGCCAGAAAATCCAACGCCTGAGAGTGGCCGGTGGCGGCGCACAAAGCGATGCTGCCATGCAGCTGACCGCCGACATTTTCGGACTGCCCGCGGAACGCCCGCACACCTGCGAAACCTCTGGTTTGGGCGCCGCTATTACCGCTATGGTCGGCCTGGGTATACACCCGGATTTTCCGACGGCAGTTGCCAAAATGACACGGGTAGGCGCGGTGTTTCATCCAGACCCCGCAAGTCAGGCACTCTATCAGCAGCTGTACAGCGAAGTTTACCTGAAAATCTATCCGCAGCTGGAAAGCCTGTATAAAACCATCCGCCGTATTACCGGTTACCCGCGCTAGTATTTTTTAAGGCTAACCAGAAAATCCTTTTCTCCTACAGCATTTATCGATATTTTTTCACCAGGTTGTTGACGCTCGAGGAAAGATCCGTATAATTCGCATCCGTTGTCGGGCTACAACTTACGACAGTATTTGCGGGAATAGCTCAGTTGGTAGAGCGCAACCTTGCCAAGGTTGAGGTCGCGAGTTCGAATCTCGTTTCCCGCTCCAATTTTTTCTGGATGAATCAGAGAAAAATGCTTCAAAAGTCTCTCACCCCACTAGAGAGAGCAAAGCCAAAAGGCTTTATCAGGCGCGGTGGCAGAGTGGTCATGCAGCGGACTGCAACTCCGTTAACGCCGGTTCGATTCCGACCCGCGCCTCCAATTTTTCGTTACTTATCAAAGTATTAGACGCCTCGAAGTAGTTGTCAAATGCACTGAAAAAATAATGAAAATATACTGAAAAATAACCCGCTTTATTCCGTGCCCGAAGTTCATTCGCGATTAACCTACGCTGTCGTTCTTATTAGCTTCTTCGCGAAGAAATTTGATCGTCGATCTGGCGCGTTTCGGCGGTTTTATTAGTCTGTAATGATCCGCCATCGCCTTAGTCTCATGGCCGCCTTTATCGTTCTCACCTTGAGTCACGTACTCTTCAGTAAGTCCTTTTTTTCGGAGATCTGACAGGTGATACAGGCCGCCGTAGCCAGCCTCTTTGCACGCCTCCCTCCATGCCTCTTGCAGAGTCCTATGGGTTGCCGATTCTGCCCTGGAGCGCATATCAAAATATCGCGGGTTGACCAGAAGATATGGACTGATAATTTGTTCCTTTTTCTTCATTGTGATGAACCATTGCCAGAGCTCCGCTAGTTCTTTATTCATACCCAGCCCAACCCCGATCTTGGTTTTGTGCCTAGCAAAACTTATAACTCCATAAATCAGCTCATCATCCACTGTCACAGGTTCGGAATAAATTTCACCCTGACCTTCCGTGATTCCAAAAACATCGATAGGTTGTTGGCTCATCATATAGATAAGATCGCAGATTTTTGCGCGCCACGTCCCATCCGTTATCCGCCGATTATGTCTGTGAACACACAGCCGCGCCGTAATGGCTATATAGGCATCGCTCGGAACCAAAACGTTTCGTTTTGGCACAACTGCTTTGCGAAGATCGATCATAGGATTGCGCTGAACAGTTCCGTCTTTCACAGCATATATATACACTCGATTAATTGTATTCTTTAACCCGTTATAGTGACTGGGCTTATCGAGCCAAGGAGACAAGAGCTTTCGAATTTTTCTTAACGAGTCTGGATCAGATAAAGCAAATTTTGCGTCACCTGATGCTTCAAGCTGTTGACAATCCGATGCGTAATCACACTTAGTCGAAGATGCTATGGGCTTACCACCACGCAGGGAAGCCAGTTTGCACTCGCTCCAAACGTTTTTCCCATCCACGAGCTCATGACCCAATTCTTCTTTACGCCAGGTGCTCATGTAGTCACACAAGAGCACCTCCCCTTCAGGGTCGTGCGGTGTGGATAATGCGGAAAGCTTTGCTACCAACAAATCGCTACGCCACTGGTTTATTTCTTTTTCCCAAGATTGGCTTATTGCCGTCCATCGACGAATTGCTGAGGGGCGGTCTTTAGTCCAAAGTAGCGTAGCTAGGCGGAAATCTGGAGAAATCTCTAGTCAGGAATGTGGTCTTAGAGCAACGAGAACCGATGATTAGCCGACGTACAAACCCTTTTTAACCAGCTTAATAACCGTGTTCGACGGATTCATTGAATAGGAGGCCGGATCTTAGTGGATGAAGAGCTCGCAGCCATTGAACTTAAATTGTCGGAGATTGAGAAGAAAAAAGCCGCCCTACTTTCCCGAAAGAAAGAGCTTCATCAAGCTGCGCGCCGATCCACGTTATCGCACCTAACCCCCGCTCAAAAAGTCGAACTGTTCAGGACGCTCTTTCGCGGCAGACAGGATATATATGCGATTCGTTGGCAGGGTTCCGGTGGCCGCTCCGGCTATGCTGTGGCCTGTGAGAACGAATGGGCCCCGGGTATTTGTCAGAAACCCAAGATCAAATGCGGAGAATGCCCACACAGAAAATTCAAGCCTCTGGATTTCAATGCGGTCTACGACCACCTGTCAGGCAAGCATACCGCCGGGTTATATCCTTTACTACCAGACAGCTCCTGTTACCTCCTGGCGGTGGATTTTGATAAGGACGACTGGAGAGCAGACGTTCGTGCGTTGGCCGAGGCCTGTCGTGGTGAAGCTATTCCTTATCTCGTTGAGGTGTCTCAATCCGGTGCTGGTGCCCATTTATGGATCTTCTTTCCGGAAGCCGTCTCGGCCTTTTCTGCGAGAGCTCTGGGGTTCAAGTTGCTGGATAAAGCCATGGAGCTCTATCCAGGCTTGTCCTTCGATTCCTATGACCGGTTGTTTCCCAACCAGGACACGATGCCCGATGGTGGGTTTGGCAATCTGATTGCCCTTCCGCTTCAACACGAGGCGCGAAATCGCGGATGTACTGTGTTCGTCGACGATGAATTAACTCCATATGCGGATCAGTGGACGCTGCTCAGTGAGCAAAAGACCCTTTCATTAGCCCAGCTTCGAGAGATGGTCGGTAAGGGGCCTGATTCTGATCTTACAGCAGAGGTTTCGTTGCCATGGGAACAATCGTTACCGGTAGAGGCAGGTATCATTACAGGATGCCCTGAACGCATCACTCTCATTTTAGCAAACCACATTTATATGAAGTTGTCCGACATACCGGGGACATTGGCTACTCGAATAAAGCGCATGGCCAGCTTCGCCAATCCAGTGTTTTTCAAAACACAGGCACTTCGTTTCTCTACTCATGGTATTCCTCGTTACATATCCTGTGCCCGGATTGAGCAAGGTTATCTCTCCGTACCGAGAGGCTGTTTTGATCAGCTTCAGGCATTGCTATTTGATCAGGAGATTACGGTAGATATCGATGATCGCCGGATTCCAGGTCAGCTGCTGAGCGGCACCAGTCTAAAAGCAACCCTGCGTGATGATCAAAAAAAGGCTGTGAAGGCGCTTGCCGATCACGATACCGGAATACTCCACGCCCCAACCGCTTTTGGTAAAACCGTAACGGCAATTGCGATGGTAGCCAAGCGTGGGGTCAACACATTGATCCTGACTCACAGTCGTCAGTTACTAGACCAATGGAAGGAGCGCCTGGAAACCTTCATTGAAGGTGCAGCAGTGGGTGTGATTGGCGGTGGCAAAAAGAAACCTACCGGTCAGATCGATGTTGCCACCTACCAGAGCCTGATCAACAAAAAAGACAACACTGTTTCAAGCCTGGTCAGGGAGTATGGGCAGGTCATCATAGACGAATGCCACCATATTTCCGCTCCCCGTTACGAAATGCTCCTTAATGAAGTCAGCGCCCGTTACGTCGTCGGCCTGACGGCAACACCTGACCGTCAGGATGGGCACCAAAAAATCATGTTCATGGTTGCGGGGCCCGTTCGTCACAAAGTTCGGGCAGACCACAGCTCTAGGTTTGTCCAACGCCTCATCGTTCGGGAGCGTCATGAAAGTCCACCCACCGACATTTATCAGTCGGGTGGGCGGCCCCATATAGCATCGGTTTACCGTTGGCTCTCCCAGAGCCCCGCCCGGAATCAGGATATTGTTCAGGATATCGCAAACTGTGTGCGCAACCAGTCAAACTGTCTTCTGCTGACGGAGCGACGAGAGCACGCGGAGACGTTAGCAATAATGCTGGACGCTGAATCCATACCGTCGGTTGTGCTGCGTGGGGGAATGCGCGTCAGAGAGCGCCGGGATGCAGAGGCGCGGTTACATGAAGCTCAGGTTATCGTTGCAACAGGAAAATACATCGGAGAAGGTTTTGATTTGCCACGGCTAGACACTCTGTTTTTGGCCCTGCCAATCGCCTGGAAAGGAACGCTGGCGCAATATGCCGGCAGAATACACCGCGAAGCCGATGGCAAGCAGGAGGTCACCGTGTATGACTACTTGGATGCTGGGCTGCCAATGCTAGAGCGAATGTTCCGAAAACGCGAGAAAGGCTACAAGGCAATGGGATATAAATTTGTATCTTCCGGGCAACCCAGATTATTGTAGAAAAAAGACGGTTTTACAGCACAATATAATCAGTAATGCAGTGGGATAAACGAAATAATGGAGATCACAGGTCAAACGATAATCCGCAATACCGGCGCACTTGCTTTTGCCGATATCCTCCACTATCGCCAAAAGCACCGTCAGTCGCACCCGCTGCGACAAGATTCTTGAAGTCTATTCCCGACCGATGATGGCGAAAGCCGCCAACGATATCCGATTCGGAGGTCGAACCGCCTACGCAGTTGGTGTGGTGTCGGACTTCGAGTTTTTTGGCATAACATCCTGCGCCCGGCCTAGCGCTATCCTGATCTCACGAAGCAATCTGAATACCTTTTTCACGAAACGATTGAATACGAAAATATCTCGAAAAAATTTGTAGATTAATTCCCCATTTCCAAGGTCACCCGACCCTCCTGTCACTGAAATAGAAACACCCTTTTGCAGATTGCTACAGGATCAGGATTTTGCTGGCTGAAAACGTAATCTCTTCATGTGACGCTCTCCGGTTCTGAGGAAGCCATATCAATAGTTTACTGATGTGCGTCGAAATTACAATTTTTAACACTCTTGTAACATAAGACGCCGAACAGGTTCAACGTGGTCTAAATCGGTTGCCACTAAAGAGCCACCTCTTCAGTATCAGGTGGACAAACCTCACCTTGGGCAAAAGCCTCAATCCAATTTTGGTCACATCGTAAAGCTGCCCAGCCGTTTCTCAATGGAATCAAGAAACCCCATCATATCAACCAGTGTTTCGCTCTCAGGAGTTGTCGTCTTATCCTTCAAGTCAGCCGTAACAATGCCATCCCCTACGGTATCTTTTAATGCTGCTTTGAGTCGGGCGGAATAATCAAGCAAGGCTTCATTGCGCTCCCGGCGGCCCAAGGTTTCCAGGGCATTCGCGAGGGCGTAGATCAGCGCTGAGGGGTTGAAATGCGCGTCTTTTCCATTGCTTTCCAGGTATTTGAGGTATAAATCGTGGGCTGTTCCATGCGGTGCCTCAAAGAGCATCGTGCTGCTCTTGCTTTCGATGATGGAGCTTGCGGTGGCAAGGCTGCCGCCGAGAGCAGCAGAAATATCAGAAAATATATCTCCGTCCAGGTTCTGGGCAGGGTAAAGCGCACTCCGGGGAGGATCAGTTATCATTTTTATCAGCTGGCTCGAAGGTCGCATGATCATGAAAGCGGGCGGCGAAGTGTGATCCGCGGCCAGTTCGCGGCGCACATCGTTGATGACGGTGCTAAATACCTCGTCGTATTCCATGTATTCTCGTTTGAGACCAAAATATACTTCTTTGTGCTTGCTTGAGGCATCCCTAAAAACCTGGCTGACCCAGTCCTTGATTGCCTCATGGTCATTGGACATGAGCAGGATTGGGTCGCCCTGACTGACACGACGAGCATGCTTTTCTACTCCATCGACGACAACCTTGAGGATGCCGTCTTCCTGAGCAGGCATGTTGAAACTGCCGTATTGATCACCACCGCCGGCACTCATGCGCGAGATCGAAACATGAGCGTTTCGGACGGGTATGCCGTAGCGTTTTAGCTGCTTGACAAGCTTATACAGTTTTCGGCCGGTGGTGTTGTCCGGCACGCCCCACAGTGCGCGCTCTGGCGGGTTGGCAACAATACGGGCGGCCTGCGCATCGACCAGTTCGTAGTAGTAGTTGATACCCACCGCTTCAAATTGCTTTTTGTATTCCTGTTTGTAAATAGCTTCTATAGCGGCGCGCATTACGCCATCGTAGCCAGCAATCACGGTATCTTTGAGGCCGAGGTAAGCATCTCGTTTTTCGTCAATTGCGCGTTGGAAAAACCGGTGAGCCCAGGCTTTAACATCGGCGATGTCATTAGTAGCCAGTAGCCAGGGGTCGCCTTTTTTCACATCACGCCGGTGCAGCTCGACCGGGTTCCCGCTTTTTCCGACGAAGAGCAGTTTGACCACGCCCGTTGATGAGGACAATTCATTGTAACTGTCCTTAATGCCCCCGTTGTCCATGGTGTCGACATCAATATCACGATCAATCCAGTCGGGTTTCCGCACCCTGAGATTCTGGAATTGAATATCCTCCCGGGTGATGTTGCCCCCGATCCCTTTGCGTATTGCGCCATTAGGTGACTTGGTCGCGAGCGGATCAAGCCTGGACTGACTGAGCTCTGGGTGCTTTTCAAGCATCGCATCCAATTGCTCTCTGTTCACGGTCATGCCGGCGTTCTTGACGCCAACACCGTATTTTTTGAGTGCCTCGATGGCTTCGAAAATAACTTGGCCGTTCGTCAGAAACCGATGTTCGGCCGATAAATCGATTTCTATCAGCTCAATAGCCAGACGGGTTGTGACAAACTTTTTCAGGATTTCTTCAAAAGCCACCTGAGCCATCTCATCGCCGTGCAGAATGACCAGCGGTGATTCCACCTGAATTTTATTGACCATTGCTTCCTCCAGTTTTCGGTTGGCTCAAACGCACGGTCAATGAACGTGTGAGACGTTCATTGATAATTGGTGTCGATGCGGTGAGTCCATTTAAGCCTTGAGAACGTTGCGGGGACAACCCCCCAACTAGGATGCGAGTTGACTGTCCGGAATGCGGAGCGCGCTCAAGCAAGTCCGGATGCTCTTCCACCATCAATTGGTAACGCTCCTGTACAGGCAAGCTATGATGGCGAAACTCATGTTCACTGATGGTTTCAGCCAACTCTTCCACTAAAACCAGTGCTCAGATCATCCAGAAATTGCCTTCCAGAACAGGTCGTTTCCTTCACCAAGTTGATACCAAACAGACGGCTAAGGTCGCCTCTTAAAATCTCATGTTTAGGCAAACTTGACTGATTACCCGTGATCCGGGTAGCCCGCATTTCTGGAGACGCCGGGAATGGCGCGTTGGAAAGTTTATTCATCGGTCACCTCCTGTCATCACAGGTACGGGCATCGAGTAGATCAGAGGCGAGCGGTTATTAAGGCTCACCTCAAAGATGCCCAGCACATGGACTAGCTTACATGATAATGATATTATAATTAAGGTATAACCTAATTACCATAAGGTGCCATGATGACTAAAAACTTTAAGCAGGCCGCGCTGGACTATCACTCGAAGCCCGTCCCCGGGAAGATTTCCACTGGCCTGACCAAGCCTGCAAGTACGGTGGGCGACCTCTCACTTGCCTACAGTCCGGGTGTCGCGGAGCCAGTGCGCGAAATCGCCCGCGATCCGGATAATGCTTACCTGTATACCGGGAAAGGCAATCTGGTCGCGGTGATTACCAATGGCACCGCGATTCTCGGGCTCGGAAATCTGGGGCCGCTGGCCAGCAAACCAGTAATGGAAGGCAAGGCCTTGCTATTTAAGCGTTTCGCAGGCATTGACTCCGTTGATATCGAGGTCAAGGCAGATACCGCCCAGGCGTTTATCGATACCGTCATTTCCATCTCAGATACCTTTGGCGGCATTAACCTCGAAGACATAAAGGCACCTGAGTGTTTCGAAATTGAGCGAGTTTTGATTGATCGCTGCGATATTCCAGTATTCCATGACGATCAGCATGGCACCGCCATTGTGACGGCGGCAGGTATGCTGAATGCATTGGAAATCCAGGGTAAGACGCTGAACACCGCAAGAATTGTCTGCTTGGGAGCGGGTGCGGCGGCCGTTGCCTGCATGCGAATGCTGTTAAGTCTCGGTGCGAAACGAGAAAATCTGTATATGGTTGATCGCAGAGGTGTGATCCGCTCCGGCAGGGAAGGTTTGAATAGCTTTAAGGAAAAATTTATTAATGATGGCGGAGCAAAGACACTGGACGATGCCATTGATAGCGCAGACGTTTTTGTTGGATTATCCGGGCCGGATTTGCTCAATGCTGAACAGCTTAAACAAATGGCACCCCGGCCGATAGTTTTTGCGTGTTCGAACCCTGACCCTGAGATTTCACCCGAACTGGCAATGTCGGTTCGGGACGACCTGATTATGGCTACAGGTCGCTCAGATTACCCTAATCAGGTTAACAACGTACTTGGTTTTCCGTTCATTTTTAGGGGCGCGCTGGATGTACGCGCTAAACGAATTAACGAAGCCATGAAGGTTGCAGCTGTTTATGCAATTCGAGATCTGGCGAAAAAGGAAATACCGCAAGATGTCCTAGCCGCCCATCAACTGAGAGAACTGTCTTTTGGGCCCCACTACATTATTCCTAAAGCCATGGACTATCGGTTACTGACGGAAGTGTCAGACGCAGTTGCCAAAGCGGCCATCGAATCGGGTGTTGCACGTTTGCCCTATCCTTCACACTATCCGTTATAGGGAGCCCCAACGTGCCACAATATATTGAGGACAAGTGTTCGGCGACAATTAGGATGACCGGTCGGATAGGATAGTTGACGCCGAACAGACAAGCATTCATCGAAGATGATCCTCTTTCTTGCAGGTCGTGAAAAGTGTTCTGACGGCTACTCTGGGTGTGCAAAGTCAGAAAAATTTGGAACGCGACGGTCAGCAAAAAGGTGTGTGCACCCTACGTCGTCGGAGTGTTGGTGGTGGTATTGTTTGTACTCACGCTGATTGGAGTGGTTGCCCTGGTTGTTCGCTATGCAAGTTAGAATCAAGCGCTTAAACAGTCGCCACTATCTTAAGGAGGCGAGCGGAAATCTGGAAAGACAGTAACGTGTTGGATTATAATGAAGTTAACATATTATGCTACGTGCTCAGGTAATTTCTTATGGAAACGAAAACGGCCCGGTTAACGATTCTCATCGACCCGATTAAAAAGAAGGCCCTCGAAGACTTATGCGCCTCCCAGGACATTACGACTTCGCAGGTAGTCCGACAGTTGATTCGTGACTATCTGGAGCGGAATGGCACTGAATATGCCACCAAGCCCAAGCCCCTTTCATCAAACGCTACAAATAGATAGTCTAACAACGATAAACAGGGTGCCGATTTTAATAAAAAGGGCTGTTTTCTCCGCTTCCATTGTGATTACCGCCGCGAAATAGCGTTAATCGCAGAAAATGGTTCAGTATGGGAAATCCCAGGTGCTTCTCAAGGGAGAGTGCGCGTGATTTGAACTCTGCACGAGCTTGCCCCGGACGTACCTTCGAGGCAAGCACAATCAGATTGCCGGTGAACATGTGGCATGTGAATACAGCCTCGAATTTTTTATCAAGCAAACGCAGAGCATTCCCGGTTTCACTCTGGTAGTTGAAAAAGTTGAAAACGGCCCAGCCTCCTTCATCCAGAACATCATGACAGCGGCTCAGGAAGTCTGCTCTGCACTGTTGTGGGTCCATACCGTAGGCATTGTATATATCGCAAAAAAGCAGGTCGGTTGAGCGTTTCTCACTGCGCGCGAGGTAATGTCCCGCATCCTCACAGAAAATTGATAGCCTTGGATCTGTAGGCACCTGGAAGAAGTCGTGTGCAACGTCGATAACGGATTGACGGAGTTCAACGGCCGTTAGCTCCATGTCCGGAAAGCGATGGAAAAGGCAGTTCACCAGGCTACCCCCTCCCAGCCCCAGAACGGTCGCGCGACGGGGCAAATCAAATATCAGAGGCAGCAGCATGGCTCGGGTGTGCTCATGCATGAGAAAGCCGGGGTCGTCTTTTCTTTGACAGCTCTGCTCATACACGGAGCCGAAGGTGAAATAGCGCTCATAGCTGTTATCAAATACCTCAACACAGTCGCTCCCGTCATGGAACTCGGCAATCTTGTTTCCCAAACAGAAACCATCCCAAAGCGTATCCGGCATTTAACTGTTTCCTTTTTTGCGCGTTCGTTGAAGTGGGTGTCTGGCGATAGCCGTAGTCCTGGCTAAAACATAATCTCTGCCCGCTTGAATCCCAGAGTCCGGAGCGCCTCAATCGCAGCATCAACGGATGAGTAACTGCAGACCTTCTCATCATCTGTCACCAGAAAATGGCTATACCCCTGGCGTTCCTTAAAGAGCAAAATCCATTCTTTTCGTTTAGCGGACGGGGCCTGAACGATGTGCACTTCGGCAATCTCGCCCTTCCGTTGCGATTCTACTATTTCGCTTTTCTTCACTTTTAGATCCTTGAGCCTGGGAGGCGAACGAGGCAGACGCTGGGTGCTAGACGTTGCTGTTACCGAATCCCGCTGAATGCGCATTGGATTACCATTACATTATAATGATATTATAACAATATTATAACCACATTATTAAATGAGGACTGACTGGATGAACCTGCTTTCTACTCAGTTGATGGATCTGGAGCCAGCGGAGCTGATTGAACACACGCTGTTCCGGAAGGAAGGTTTTTTCGCCAATAATGGCGCACTCTCGATAACCACAGGAAAGCGGACCGGCCGATCACCGGCTGATCGCTTCATCGTTGAGGACGAGCTGACCCGACAGACGGTGGACTGGGGGAAGGTAAATCAGCCCTTTTCCCAACAGAAGTTTGAAGAACTCTGGATGCGGGTCCAGGATACCCTGGCGACGGAAGAGCATTTTTTGTCGCATCTCTCGGTGGGGGCCGATCCGAGATTTGCGATTCCCGTGTCGGTCTATACTGATACTGCGTGGCAAAGCCTGTTCGCCTACAACATGTTTGTACGAACCAGTCCGTTCGAGACAGGTGACATGAAGCGGTGGACATTAATGAGCTGCACGCGATTCACCTGCGATCCGGTGAGAGATGGTACTCATTCTGAATCTGCACTGATTATTGATTTTTCGAGCCGGCGCGTTTTGATTGCTGGCCTGTGCTACGCCGGCGAAATCAAGAAGGCGATGTTCTCTGTGCAAAACTTCCTTCTGCCACAAAATAACGTACTGCCTATGCACTGTTCCGCAAACGTCGGAGAAGACGGGGAGACCTGCCTTTTCTTCGGGCTGTCGGGTACGGGCAAAACCACGCTCTCGGCGGATCCTGACCGTTTTCTGATCGGTGACGATGAACATGGTTGGGCGAAGCATTCGGTGTTCAATATCGAGGGTGGCTGCTACGCAAAGACAATCGATCTTTCGAGGAAGAACGAGCCGATCATCTGGGATGCCATTCGGTTCGGTGCTATTATTGAAAATGTGCAGGTTGATCCTGTGTCCAGGCGTCCGGATTATGCTGATGCCGAACTCACGGAGAACGGGCGTTGCAGCTATCCGTTGGAGCACGTGGACAAGCGGGTTGAAGAGAATCAGGCTGGGGAACCGGCTACCGTCATCTTCCTGACATGCGACTTCTTTGGCGTTTTGCCTCCGGTGTCGATACTGACTCTGGAGGCGGCCGCCTATCATTTTTTGAGTGGCTATACTGCCAGGGTCGGCTCCACGGAAGTTGGCGGACAAAAGGGTATTGCGCCAACCTTTTCAGCTTGTTTTGGCGCTCCCTTTATGCCATTACCTCCCCAGGTGTATGCCGAGCTTCTGATGAAACGGCTCTCTGAGTTCGGCTCAAGAGTGTATCTGGTGAACACCGGATGGACTGGTGGTTCAGGCACCGCGGATGGGGGCGGCCAAAGGTTCCCGATTCCAGTCACTCGCGCCATTGTCTCGGCTTGTCAGTCAGGCCAGCTTTCAGATGCTGAAACTGAACGCTTGTCTATCCTGAATCTGGCTATCCCCAAAAAAGTACCGGGTGTCGACGAGCATTATCTTAACCCGCGTAAGGCCTGGCAGAATCCGTCGGATTATGACGCAGCTGCACGAACACTGGCAGATTTGTTTAACGCAAATATTCGCCGGTACAACGTGCCGGAGTCGATTCTGAAAGCTGGTCCAGGCCAGGTTGAGTAATCACACTTTGGCCAGCGTGGGTATAACGCCACGAACGCTGAAAAATCAGGAAATCCAGCAAATACGACACAGCAGGGAGTTAACCAATGGCAATGCCTAAGATGTTACGAAATTTGCCAGGAATTGCGACCGGGTTGCGGTCCGCTTTTAAAGAAGGCTACGGCCTAGCCGATCTTCGCAAGGATGTAATGGCAGGGCTGACCATTGGTACCGTGGCGGTACCGCTTTCCATGGCTCTGGCGATTGCAACCGGCGTTCCTCCCCAGCACGGGCTTTATACCGCCATTGTTGCAGGGGTAATCATTGCACTGACTGGTGGCTCCCGCTTTAACGTTTCAGGACCCACGGCTGCATTCGTCGTGATCCTATTTCCCATTGTGCAGCAATACGGACTCGGTGGTTTGCTGATCGCTTCCATGATGGCCGGTTTGATTTTGGTGGCATTAGGCCTCGCGCGAATGGGCCAACTGATTCAGTTCGTGCCCTACCCGGTCGTGCTGGGATTCACCGCCGGCATTGCGGTCGTGATCGCAGTGCTTCAGATCCCTGATTTTCTGGGGCTGGAAGTGGGTCAGATGGGCGAACACTTTGTGGAGAATCTAGGCAGGATAGGGGCCTCGTTGCCTTCTATTAATCCGTTTGAGCTGGGAATCGGCTTTTTCTCACTAGCAGTTTTTATCCTCTGGCCTCGCCTGAAGCTACCTTTACCAGCACCCCTGATGGGCTTGGTTGCAGGAGCCATAGGCGCTTACCTGATCAACAGTTTGATGGGGGGTGACGGAACGACGGTCGAAACTATCGCCTCTCGGTTCACGTGGGAGCATCAAGGAGACGTAGGTAGCGGTATTCCACCGATCGCCCCCACTTTTATGGTGCCCTGGTCGTTACCCGGCGCTAATGGAGAACCACTAAAGCTGAACTTTGAGCTCATCCGCTCGTTGATGGGCCCCGCGTTCGCAATCGCCATTCTGGGGGCGATTGAGTCTCTACTTTGCGCAGTGGTTTCGGACGGCATGACCAAAACCCGGCACGACCCCAACGCTGAACTTATTGGCCAGGGCCTTGGAAATATAGTGGCGCCTCTTTTTGGTGGGGTCACGGCCACAGCGGCGATCGCACGGACTGCGACCAGTATCCGAAGTGGTGCTCGCTCCCCCATTGCTGCAGTGGTGCACTCGCTGGTTGTATTGCTTTCCGTCGTGGCGCTTGCGGGGTTGTTGGGGCTTGTCCCAATGGCAGCCTTGGCAGCCCTCCTACTCGTCGTCGCCTGGAACATGAGTGAGGCCCGCCATTTCATGCACACCTTGCGATCAGCTCCCGCTGGGGACGTGGGCGTTCTTTTGGTGTGCTTTGGTCTGACTGTAATCTTCGACATGGTGCTGGCCGTTGCAGTTGGAATTGGTTTGGCGGCTGCCTTGTTTATTCGGCGAATGGCACTGCTGACCCGCACCGACAAGATAGACACAGAAACCCACTCAACGGTTAACGGACTGCCGCCCGAGGTTGCCGTTTATGGTGTCAACGGACCGATGTTCTTCGGTGCTGCAGAGAAAGCACTTACGTCCCTGCGCCTGGTCGATCCTCAGGTCAGAATTATTATCCTCGACATGCAAGGCGTGCCGAGTATGGACGGCACCGCCATAGTAAATCTTCAGACCCTGGTTGAAGACATGCTGCAGGATAATGTCTCGCTGATTCTGACCGGACTACCAACTCGCATCATCGTCAAATTGCGTCGGGCTCATGTGCGGAAAGTCATTGGCAGACTTACCTACGCTGGCAGTCTGACACAAGCCAGAGCTATTGCGCTTCGCTGGCTGGCCTCACAACGGTAAAACGAGGCAGGCCGTTGGATATTTTTCGTGGGTAGAACAACTTTCGATTTTTGCATGGCTCGTGCACCGGCTCAGACATTTAGCTGCAGGCGTACTCCAATGCTTGCGGCATAACCCAGTGCAATGGCGGGGCTACACCTAATTTGAAATGGAATGCGATTGCAGCAGCATTAGGAATGAGGTTTTGATATGCCCGCTGCAATGTTGCTCTGATCAAGGAGCTGTTAGCTATCCCGTTGAGGACCGGTAGGTCAAAACATCATGTTTACAGAATAACTGACTCCTTTTACACATTAAGCGCACCAAGAAGGCCTGGGCGTCGTTCAGTCAGCTTGGGGGCGAGTATCAGTTGCCAGGATAAATCGTAGTTCTGGTTGGTGGATGTCTAATGCGGTTTTCAGCCACGCTGAAGCTGGAAAATCATTTAGGGCATTTGCGTTGTCGATGCCTTTTTCTTCCGATAAAAGTGTCTGAAGTGCTTCAGCGGATTGTTTACTTTCCAGAGTGTCGGACCGATAGACTACGCAACGCCCGAAGCCGCTCCGATAGGCTTTGGAAGCCCTGTTCGCTGGTCGCAGTAGGAATGCCGGTCACCCGGCACCCCCTGCACAGATCCGTACGTGCGCTACTAACGCATACGGCTCCTATCTTGAGTGTCTACCGTCAAATCGTTTGTTTGGCCAAGGATGCACAACTCTGGGTTGTGGCAGCGCGTCTCGCAAGAACTGACCGAAGCGCGCCCACACGAAATGATAGCGCTGGCTGCGGCGCCGTAACGCCTTCATCCAGAGCTTTCCAAGTTCCGTGTGAAAGCGGCTCACCCTGATGACGTTGCCTGGAACGGCAAAGTAGTTCAGGTGACCCCGCATCACCGCAGCCAACCAGCGTTTCTGCTCGCCAACCGGCCGATGCCTGTTTCGGTATACCCCGTCCTTGACGCTATGCAGCGTTCGTCGCATGCGGCTCACAGATGTTTGCCGCAGCAGCATGAACGTCCGTCTATCACGCAGGACTGCACAGCTGTGCGTGAACCCCAGAAAATCGAACGACTCAGGCTTTGGTAGCCCTGCTGTCGCACAGTCCTTCCGGGCAAAGCGCCCAAAGCGGATGAGCTTCGTCTTGTCCTCGTTGAGCGACAGTCCAAAGCGATCCAACCTCTGGTGCAGCTGACTCAGGAACGCCTCCGCATCGGCAACTGATGGTGGTTTCTTCAAACAGGGTGTATTGGTCGCTCTCTATCAGCAATATTTTGCCGTAACCCTGAGAACGCCGGGCACCCTGGAGGTCTTTGAAAACAGGGGCCGCAGGGGAGTGGTCACGTTTGCGGCCAGTCTTCGTAGAGAACTCCAGGTCCGTTTGTGCGACGCATGACGGGTCTCCACCATAAGATAGAATTTAATCCTACTCCATCCTGCGGAGATAGTGACGACTGCGGCGACCAAATTTAGTTCACCACTACACGCTAGGCCGCTCGCTCCAGCAGTCGGGATTCAGGTCCCGACATGACCTATGTCATATTATTCCGCCGGTTTGAGGCTACACTGAAAGTTCGCCACACCCTCTGATTCAGGAGCACATATGGCACGTCAAGACAAGACTGGCATCCTTTGGCTGGCACTAGGGCTACCCATAGCGCTCGGGCTCGCCTGGGTCACCCAGGGCAGCGGGGTGATCGAGGACGACCCGGAGCGCAACATCTCAATCCCCGATGAGCTGAACATGCCCTTGCAGGTCCAGGCCGCGTACAACGACGAGCGGATCTTTTTCCGCTACCGCTGGCCCTCCGAACGCCCGCATATCCTCCATGACGTACTGGTCTACGAGAATGGCGACTGGGTGAAAAAAGGCAGCGCAGTGCCCGGCTCCAACCCGGACGGCCTCCACGAAGATCGCGTCGCGATGATGCTCGATGACGGCAGTGTGCCAGACTTCGCCCGCTACGGTGGCTACATGACCATCGGGGCTGGGGCCGCTGGCTTCACTGACGAGGCCCCGGAAGAGGTTACCAAGTCGATGCCCGGCACTCGCATCGACCTTGGTGACTGGGCCAGCCGCCAGGCGCCGGAGACTCTCCAGGCCCAGCGCGAGGCCGGCTACTTTCTGGACCTCTGGCACTGGCGCGGCCATCGCTCCAACCCGCTGAACCTTTCCGATGACCAGTGGGTCGGCGCGGAACGCTCCGGTGACGCGGGACGCAGCCCCTACACGACCAACTGGGATGGCGATGCCGGCCAACCGCTGTGGATGCTCGACCCAGAAGTAGCCGGCCAGGCAGCCCTGCGCTGGGAGGACATCGAGGCCGGCCGGGTAGACTTCGACAGTCCCTACTTCCTGGCGGAGGACACCGCGATCGACTTCGATCCCAACCAGGACTGGCAGAACGGAGATGTCATCCCCCGCCGGCTCGTTCGACAGACAGAAGGCTCCCGGGGCGACATCACCGTGCTAGGTGAGGGGCGCTGGAACGATGGCTACTGGGATGTGACCCTCTCCCGCCGCCTGGATACCGGCAATCCACTGGACGACAAGATCCTGCACGACCAAGGGCTCTATACGGCAGCCTTCGCGGTACACCGCAACGCTACCGGGGGACGCTGGCACCTCGTCTCTCTGCCAGTCTCGCTGGGCCTGGGGCGTGATGCCGATCTTACGGCTATTCCGTTCCAGGGCAGGACGCCAGACTGGGCGGATGACTGGAAGGAGGTGACCCTTTTCTACCCCGGGCAGGTAAACTGGCCATTGTTGGTCAGCCGCGCCCACGCGGGCGCACCGGACATCGCCGAGGGTACCCCGGTTCACGCCCGGCACAGCGAACGTCAGCTGGCGATCTACGGCGTAGAGATGGAGTTTAACGACGCCATCATCCGCCAGTGGATCCTGACCCTGATCGCCGGCCTTATCGCCATGTTCGGCGTGGTGGTCGCGTTGCTCCCAGCCTTCCGCAACACCTCCAACAACCGCAAAGGAGAACCATCATGAGCGGCTTGCACCATATGCTTGTTCACTTCCCCCTGGGCTTCTGGGCACTCGCCACTCTGATGATCCTGATTGGCGCCCTGCTGCCCGGCCGGATGGCCGAACTCAGCCGCGCCGCCCTGTTGCCGGTGCTGGTACTGAGCCTGCTGGCCGCTCTGGTTGCCATCGCCAGCGGCCTCCTGGTCTGGCCCATCGAAGCCAGCACCTCCAGCCCCTTGGCTCGCAACCACATTCTCACGGCGCTCTGGTCGCTGGGGGTCTTCAGCATGTTGACCGTGCTCGTCTGGCGAGCCGGCAGCACAGCATTCGACGGTGCCCGACGCTGGGTACTGCTCCTGCTGGCGTTGATCGGCATCTCAATCTTTGCCACGACCGGCACCATTGGTGGCCACTTGGTGGGGGCAACGACCCAGTTCTCCGAACTGCTGAAACTGTTTGGCTGGGACGTCTACCACACATTCTTCGTGCCGACCTGGGTAATCGCCGTGATGGTGCTCATCGGAATCGTCTGTGCCGTTTTGGGCCTCAAGGGGCGACGGGCGGCCCTCTGATCCAACTCGAAGCACTCGAAGCGTGAACAGTCGCTTGTAGCGATAAGGGGACAGATTTAAAATCTGTCCCCGAGAGTGCCGCAGCTAGTCCGCTAAACTATCCAACGCCTGCTCTAAATCGGCAATTAAATCCCCCGCATCCTCAAGCCCCACTGACAATCGCAGTAAGCCCTCGCTGATTCCCCTTTGTGCCCGGTCTTCGGGTGTCAGGCGGCAGTGGCTGGTGGCGATTGGCTGGCTGACGAGGCTTTCGACGCCGCCCAGGCTGCGGCTAGCAGGAAGATTTGCAGGTGGTCTTCGACGCATTCTGCGGCTTTGCCGCCACCGACTACATTAATGCTGAGCATGCCGCCGAAGCCGTGCATTTGTTGTTTGGCGAGTTGGTGGCCGGGAAAATCTGGCAGGCCGGGGTAGAGTACGCGGCTGACTTTCGGGTGTTTTTCCATGGCGATGGCCAAGGCATTTTCGTTGTGCTAGCGGACTCGTACATGCAGGGTTCGTAGGCTGCGCGACAGAAGCGCTGCCATTTCCGGTGCCAGTATCTGGCCCAGGCTTTTACGCAAGGCGGCGACGGGTTTGGCGAGTTCTGCGCTGGACATGAAGGCGCCGGCGGTTAAGTCGCTGTTACCGAAGATACTCGCTGACCGTGGGGCGGCTGACGCCGCAGGCCGCTGCAATCTGTCGGTTGCTCAGCCCTCGCTCCCATTTGAGGCGGAGGACTTCTTTGATCTTACGCATGGATAACCTCTTCGCAGGCATCTGGTCTTCTCCGGATGAAAAGACTCAGAGTACCGTTAAGTTATCCCGCGCCGGACGGTTTCGATGGGGCAAACCAGGCAACCTGCCGGGGTGGCAGCTTTGCCGTGGAATCAGTGGCAGCTTTCGCGTGGAATGGGTGGCAGGCTTCGTCTGGAATCAGTGGCAACCTTGGTCTGGAATACGCAGACTACGAGAATATCTCGAAAAAATTTGTAGATTAATTCCCCATTTCCAAGGTCACCCGACCCTCCTGTCACTGAAATAGAAACACCCTTTTGCGGATTGCTACAGGATCAGGATTTTGCTAGCTGAAAACATAATCTCTTCATGTGACGCTCTCCGTATAGATTAAATGGAGCTCTTTTGTTGATCATCACTGATGTCTTCGGGTAGGTTTCGTCGGTGGCAAATGGACTTGTCGCGCATAAAAGAACCAAAAAATACCTTTATAGCGCCCTAATGAAGTTAAGCAAATTGACAGGGCCGTTTGGAAAAAGTCGTCCGCACCTGTTCAAACCGATCTAACCTAGTCTACTTTGCCGCAGACGAAACACTAGAGTGCCTGATGCCACTTTTCTTTTTGACACAAAATTAATGAGGTAAGCCCAACGCATGAGCGTTATCTACTATGGACCTGGAAAGCACCCAGCAGGATTTGTAGGATTTATAGTGACACGAACCCCCATAGAGGGATTCAAGCCAGAGTGTTTTTCAACATCACATATACGCGAGCAACTCGATCATGATGTCCGCTTCAAATATCTGCGATTGAAAGCCGAATATCTTGATACGGCGTGGGAAGCCGAAATTTTGATCCTCCAATATCGCCGATTTGTGTCTTCAAACGATCCTTCAACCGGCTCAGATTGCGGAGTTGGTGTTCATGGGATTACAACGTCATTTGTTCTCGATCGCCAAAAAAAGTGGCAGGCTTGCTTCCTGGTATCTGCGTCGACTTCTGGGACGCACCGTCGAGAACAGCGAGAATTTACATTCCGAAACCTTCTGTTTTCACAAGTGTGGTACCAGGCCGTTGAGTTCTGGGCGAGAGAACATGAAATTCTTCGCGATGACACAGTGCGCGTACTTGCCAGCCCCCCTGCCCCTGAACAGTTCAAACGACTCCGTCGAAACCTTAACGACCAAAAAGGAACAGACATCCCTATCGAGGCTCTCTCCCCGGTGTTCGAAGAGCAGCGGGCGCTGCTGGCCCATCAACGCCGTGAGAAAGGCAAAGCTGCACGTAGTCCAGCACCGACTCAAGGCACGGATACTGATCCGTTACAATCAGAGATGGCGGCTTGGTTTCAGCACCAGTTACACAAAGCACAGCCTTAAAACTGATCTTTTAGGAAACTCTAGGTCTGTCAACTATTGGGAAAACGCGCGCGCCGCACAGTGAGTAAGAACGGGAAATGGGGAGACATCAATGATGTTTGATCCGGTACCCCTAGTAGCAATGGCAGGTCACCTTCGTTCGTATATTTGCGCCGGCAGTTATCCACATTTTTTGGGGATAACATGACGAGTAATCGCAAGCGGGCAGTAACGATGTGTCAAACTAAAGCTGAATAATTTATGGCCACTTCGATAGAAAGCGCATGGTGATTAACACTAAAGTGCTTGGAACGATTAAGTATGCTGCTGGGTGAGTTTTTGCTGCCGGTTTCGTCTATCGCTGCTTTATAAGCTTCGGTTTCTCTAATCTCGCGATAGCTGGCATCAACATTGGTACTGGCTTGATAGCCATAGAGCCTGCCGCACTTGCCTCGCAACGGCTGGGTAAGCTGGGCGAGGCACGTTTGTAGAATTAAGCCGACGGAATCGATATGCTAGTCGTCATTTTTGACGCGTGATCCGTTACCAGATTGCGGCTGGACTCAATGCTTGGTTGCTATCGTCTTCGATCAGGCATTATTTTCTGTTGACGTCGAAGCGTGTTCTCAGTTCGAATACATGCCCTACCCTCGTTAGTCAGTATCGTTGCTTGGAGGGGGTGAACTTCTTAGACTCAAGGGCCGGACGAAGCCATTGAATGCAGTCACGGATGTGTATCTATCGCTGCAGCAACCGGTGAGGTGCATGGCTGCTAGGCCAACGTGAATCGAAGGGGCAGCTTACTTCTCTGCTAGCTAAACAGCTCTCAGCCTAGTAATGTTCAGCGAACAAAAAGACGACAATCTGAAAAGTGATTTTCAGATTCAACGATAAGTGCTTAATACTGTTACTGTTTACAGCCATGTTCGCCTATTTGTTCCTGCGCTTTTCGGTGTCGAAAGCGATATGCTGGTTTCGTGCACTAGACGAATGTCCCGTCATTTAATCAGCAGCGCTTGATGTGTCTGCCTTCGTGTCTGAAGAATGAGAAGTATAATCAAACATGACTCGTCTACTCCACCGCGATTACGCACATTGCAGCGCAATGGTTTGGCGAGGCGTTATCTTTTCAGTGCTCTCCTGATTGCGCTAATACCGCTGGCACTACTGGCAATTGTTTACGATACCCAGTACGTCCGAGTCCTAGAAAAAGTCACTGAGAGCCGCACCAACGCTAGGTTATCGGGCGCCGAAAACCTTCTGAGAACTTTTCTCCAAGAAAGAATCTACGAGCTGGAAGGACTTTCCGATGTTCCGGAAATTTTTGAGTGGCTCACCTCTGCACAAGCGGGCGACACGCCCAGCCAGATGATGCTTGCCCAGCTCAGGCAGCAACTCGACAGTCCTCACATTTACGGTGTAGTGACAAAGCCTGCTCAGTTTGATCAACCACAATGGCACCTGACACAGACCTTGCTCAATGGCGTTTCGTGGCGCGCTCTGCCTACCACACGCTTTGCCGGTGCAGAATTGCTGGGCCCGGCACTTCCAACCTCTGAGAGGCCAGGCTGGATCATTCTCCGACTTAGTCCTACCGGGAATCCGGCTCCGGAGGCTTGGATTGGGCTGGTTGTAAGGCTCGCAAGCCTTACAGAACAAATTCAGGATCTTACGCTAGCCGGTTTGCAGGCTCCCCTGATCGTGCCACCTCAAGAAGTGATGCTGACATCTTTGGGCAGTCTTGAGCCGCTCAGACAGCTCTCTCAAAAAGATATTATTTCCCGAGACTTTATTGAAGGATGGCATATTCGCTTGCAGTGGTTGGGTGACCCTCTATTAGGGCCGTTGGAGTCCGCAAGATTTTGGCTGATTTTCCTAGCCATCGCAGCCGCACTGGGCGTTATAGTCCTGTCCCGTCATTTATCAAAGCGGCTTGAGAGACAGATAACCCCTCTCGTCGAGGGCGCCGACCGGGTTGCCAGTGGTGACTTCGAAACGCCACTCAGTATAGAAGGTACAGCTGAAATCGGACATCTCTCGTTCGCACTTGAGCGCATGCGCCTTCGCCTCAAACGCTTGGTAAAGAGCATGGTGGACGTTGAGCGAAGGGCGGTTCTCGGACAGTTCTCCGCTGGGGTCGCTCATGAAATAAGGAACCCTCTCGCAACCATAAAAACAACGATTCAAGCGTTATCTAGAAAGGAGTCTGACCCCAAACGCCAAAAATTGATGGAATCCGTTGACCGCGAAATTGACCGGGTAAACGATGTCGTTCAGCTGTTACTAGATTATGCGCGCCCTAGAGAGGCGACGGCGGGAAAGGTTAACGTCCTGGACGTAGTGGAAACAGTCAAAATTCTCGCGGATGCCATTGCCCACAGTCATCGCGTCGAACTGATTCAGATTGAGCATCCTCCAGTTTTTGCCTGGGCAGATCCATCCCAGATCCGCCAAATCGTTATGAACCTGGTGATGAATGCAATCCAGGCACTCGAAGGCATGGGAGGGCGGGTTACTATCCGAGTCAAGCAACATGGGCTGGCGGTTTATATTTCAGTCAGCGATAACGGTCCAGGGGTCACGTCTGAACACTTAAGCCACCTGACCGAACCGTTTTTTACAACCAAAATCAACGGTACGGGACTGGGTCTAGCCATTTGCAAGCAACTGGCACAGGCAAACAAAGGAAACTTGAGGTTTCAAAGCGTCTCCGGCGAGGGACTAAAAGTAACTCTGCAGCTGCCGGTGTATTTGAACAGCTAGATCGTGGAATTAACTGATGCGCAAACCGACAATTTTGATTATCGACGATGAGAAAAACCTCGTCGACATTCTGATTTTTTCTCTGGAAGAGGAGGGGATGACTGTTTTCGCGGCATACACGGGTAAGGGTGGCCTTGCCCTAATTGAAACCGAAACTCCCGACATCGTTCTCTTGGACCTCAAACTGCCGGACCACTCGGGTTTCGACATTTTAGATATCATTAATACAATGTCTGCTCCGCCCACAACCATAATGATTTCTGCCCACGGCGATACTCGCGCAGCCGTAGAAGCCGTTAAAAAAGGCGCTCAAGACTACATCACCAAACCCTTTGATCTGGAGGAATTAATTCTTCTGATCTTGCGCAACCACAAGCAAAGGCAGCTGAGCGAAGAGGTTGTCTACCGGAGGGAAAAGGATACTAATACCCACGGTCTTAGTGGAACGAGTAAATCGATGCAAACGCTGCTTCAGCAGGTAGAGCGTATCGGGAAAAGCTCGGCCCGCACTATTCTGCTTCAAGGCCCTTCCGGGAGTGGTAAAACAATTATCGCCAAGGCACTGCATTCAGAGAAAGATAAACGCGCGCCCTTTATCTCTGTTAACTGCGCTTCTCTTCCCGAAAATCTGATAGAAGCAGAACTCTTTGGCGCCGAGAAAGGTGCCTATACCGGCGCGGATAAAAGACGTATTGGCTTGGTCGAGCTAGCGAGTGGAGGAACTCTTTTCCTTGATGAGATAGGAGAGCTACCAATGCCCCTCCAGGCGAAACTACTGACCTTCTTAGAAACTCATCGGTTCCGGTCGGTAGGGGGCCATACGGAAATTGAGGCTGACATTCGGGTTATTGCAGCTAGCAACCGCGATCTACAGGCCGAAGCCCGATCTGGCTCGTTCCGGGAAGATCTTTTTTATCGTCTGAATGTTATGCCGCTGCGCATCCCATCTCTTGCGGAACGCAGGGCAGACATTCCGCAACTGGTTGCAGATTTTTCAGCAGATCTTGCGCTGCAGGAAGGATGCAGTCCAATCACCATTCCGCCGGATACCATGGCGCTTTTGTACGACTATCAATGGCCCGGCAATATCAGGGAACTGCGTAATACTATTGAGCGGCTGACAATTCTCCACGCGGGGGAGGCAATTGCACCGGTTCGGTTGCCTCCTGAAATTGCTGGCGCTAATTCTGCTCGGAACACCGAGGGGGTATGCGCAGGCGCTGGCAACGCACAGAGCGACGACTCATTGTCGAGTGAAATGGCAAAGCGTGAAGCTCAGTGTATTTGCGACGCGCTTATGCAGTCACGGGGTCGGAAAGGTGACGCGGCAAGCGCACTGGGCATTTCTCGGCACGCCTTGAAACGGCGAATGCATAAGCTTGGGTTGAGAGGAGATGAGTTTTGACCAAAAAAAAACTTGGCAATAATTATCGTTACTTACTGTTCCTTAGCACCATTTTTTTGCTGCTAAACTCGACAACACCAGTCTACGCAGAGGGGTTAGGCGCCTCAGAAGATCAGGCCGACATTACCGTTGGCTGCCTTTACCCAATGTCTGGCCGGGCAGGTATCCTGGGGCGCGACTCGGTAGTCGGCATACGCCTAGCCCTAAAATACCTCGAACAGCAAGCATCTGCGGATAGCCCTCGCCTGCGGATTCTGCTTGGTGATACCAAGTCTAAGGTTTCAACGGCAACTACCCTAGCTCGGCGTTTTATTGAAGACGAAGGCGCCAGTTTTTTGTGTGGCGTCGTTAACTCTTCTGTAGCCATTGAAATTACATCCATCGCAGAAGAGACCGGTGTATTTTTTATCGGCACTGACCATGCTTCATCACGACTCACTAGCGAGTTTCTCCATGATCGCTATTTCAGGGTAACCAACGATACCCAGCAATCAATGACTGCCGGGGCCTTGTTCATCAGGGAGTACTTTTCAGACCACTTATCGCAAAAACCGTTGCGAATATCCTATCTCGGACCCGACTATGAATATGGCTACCAGGTGTGGGCTGATTTCCGAGAGGCCCTTGAGCGTTTCAATGTTGACTATGAGATCGCCGGAGTTCTGTGGCCAAGGCTGAACGAACCAGACTACAGTCATTACATCAATGAACTGATCAAAGAGAAACCCGACCTAGTAGTAAACAGCCTATGGGGCGGTGATTTTGTAGCCTTCGTGACCCAGGCCACAAATACCGCGCTGTTTCAGGGTTCACGTTTTGCCAATTTTGAGAAAGGTGGTGATTATGAAATTTTCGCGCAACTCGGAAACCAAATGCCCTTGGGTCTTCTTTTAGCGTCGCGGCATCATAACAACTGGCCTGAAACCGACTTTAATCATTGGTTTGTGGAAGAGTTTCGACGCAAGACCGGATATTACCCTTCATCCGGCGCGCAAGGTGCATTTACTGGCATAGTCGCTATCGCAGAAGCCGTGAAAAAAGCGGGCGCCAATTACCAAGACCCAACAGCTATTCAACAAGCGTTCGAAACGTTAACACTGACCACTCCCGAAGACCCTATCGGATTTCAGTCTTACATGGACCCAAACTCGCACCAAATCCAACAGGTCATGGCCATTGGTGAAACCGTGTCCGATGATCGCTACCCCCCAGCAACGGTGGTCCTGGGAAACTGGCACATCTACTCCCCTGCCGAACTTGAACCTGGCCTTATCAAACCAAATTGATCGGTTTCCGCTCATGAGCGCTCATGTCAAATGAGCGGAAATCGCTCAATTTTCTCTTTTTTTAGAAAACAGAATTTACTTCATATAAATCATAAAGATAGAAAAACCCCATTCTGGCACAGGACCTGCAATTCTAATATGCCGGCCTGCTAAAGCGTCGGACAGGACGACCAGAAATAACCTACTGGTCGTCCGACCACACGACACAAAAACAATAGTTTGGGGAAAAAAAATGAAACACTCTCTGCTGACCGCAGCGACGGTTGCCTGTGCCATGACAACAGGCGGACTGAGCTTAAATGCGTACGCCGCTGACGAATACAAATTGGGCCTCGTTACCTTTCTTTCCGGTGCGGCTTCCGGCCCATTCGGTATTCCTGCCAAAAACGCCGCAGACTTAGTCATCGACGCCATTAACGACGGAACCCTGCCCGCCCCGATCAAAGGCAACGGCATTGACGGTCGTATGATTACCCCGGTTTATCTCGACGAAGCCGGTGGCGCCACCAAACAAACCGCAGAATTCCGCAACTTAGTAGAGCGAGATGGGGTCGACGCTGTTGTCGGTTACATTTCTTCAGGTGACTGCCTTGCCATTCCTTCGGTAGCTGAAGAACTGAAAACGCTGACCGTACTGTTCGACTGCGGCACACCTCGTGTATTTGAAGAAGCCGATTACAAATACGTTTTCCGCACAACCGCCACGGCAAGCATGGACAACATCGCTGCTGCCCGCTACGTGCATGAAAACTTGTCAGATTTGCAAACCATTGCTGGTATCAACCAGAACTATTCCTGGGGTCACGACAGCTGGCGCGATTTTACCGAAACTCTGAAAGTTCTTCGCGGTGGTGATATTGAGATTACCACCGAGCAATTCCCGAAATTGTTTGCAGGTCAGTACGGTGCTGAAATCTCAGCGCTGCAAGTGAATTCTGCTGATGTCATTCACACCTCATTTTGGGGCGGGGACACCGATGCATTCGTATTGCAGGCAGCGGCTCGTGGACTGCTAGCAGACAACGAGGTTATTTTCACCGCCGGTGAAACAGCGCTGAACAGCTTGGGCGAACACCTACCCGACGGAGCGATTATCGGTGCCCGTGGCCCATTCGGCCCGTTCGCACCTGAAAGTGAGCTGAATACCTGGTTCCAAAACGAATTCACTGAGCGCTTTGGCACACCGCCTACCTTCCCCGCGTACCACATGGCACAAGCTCTGATTGGCCTAAAGCTTGCGCACGACCAAGCCGGAGTTGGCGCTTCCACCGACGAAGTCATCTCTTCGTTCGAAGGTCTTGAGTTTTACGGCCCGGGTGGCAAGGTTGAAATGAGCCGTGGCAAAGGTCATCAGGCTGCTACCGAGATGGTTTATGGCCGGCTCACGCGGGTTGACGGCGAGATCACATTCACCGACATCACCCGTTACCCAGCAGACTGCGTTAACCCGCCAGATGGTACTGAAACCCTTAAGTGGATTCAGAGCGGCATGCCAGGCGCTGAGTGCAACTAATCGTCCCGACCTAGCACAAGATTCATCGCAGGCCCCGATCGGGGCCTGCGATGAATCTACCCACTGATCTTTCACCCCTGTTCCACCCTAATTCGGTAGCCGATTGGGCAACAAGGGTCGTGCAAAGAATCGGGAGTATTCAAATGAAACAACTTTTAGCAATCCTCGTGGATGGCTCGGTCTACGCGTCCTGGCTGTTCATCATTTCTGCTGGTCTCACGTTGATTTACGGGGTCATGCGCATCCTTAATATGTCCCACGGCAGTTTCTATGCCTTGGGCGCCTATTCCGGCGCCTCCATGGTGGGCTGGTATTTCTCCACAGGTTCTGTGCCTTGGTTAAGCTTTGTCGTTTTAATCGGCGCCGCCTTAGCAGCTGGTGTCACCGTTGGCCTGTTGGTGGAACGGGGCCTATTGCGCTTCATGTACGGTCGAGACGAAGTGGTTATGATTTTGGTGACCTATGCCGTCCTATTGATCATGGAAGACGCTATCAAACTGATTTGGGGTGTTGAGCCTTACTTTGCGTACCAGCCTTACACCATGCTGGGGCGAACGAAATTCATGGGACTGACATTCGCAAATTACGATTTCATGCTGATTGGTGTGAGCATCCTCATCGGACTAGCACTCTGGTATGGGCTCAACCGCACCCGAAACGGAAAACTGCTTCGGGTGATCATCCATGATCGTGAAATTGCCGGGGCGCTGGGAATCAATGTATCCAAAATTTTCACTATTACCTTCGTGATCGGTGCAGGAATAGGCGCGCTGGCCGGTGCGTTGACCGCTCCAGGCCTATCCGTCGTTCCAGGCATGGGAATCGAAGTGATCGTGCTCGCCTTTGCCGTGGTGGTAATCGGTGGCCTGGGCAGTATTTCCGGGGCCTTGGTTGGCGCCCTGATCGTGGGCATGGCTCGGGCTACTGCCGTACATCTATATCCGGAAGTTGAACTGTTCGTTATCTACGCAGTGATGGGTCTGGTACTGGCATTTCGTCCACAGGGCCTTTTTGCCGTTGCTAACGCGAGGAAAATCTAATGAGTAAAAGATCCCTAGCGCTGCTATTAATCCTCGGGGTTGCCACCCTCGTGGGCGGCCTACTGTTGCCAAACTGGATGTCCTATCTGTTCACGATAGCCATGGGCAAAGGCCTCGTAGTTCTGGGCCTAGTGTTGCTGATGCGAGCGGGGCTGGTGTCCTTCGGACAGGGCCTTTACTACTGCTTGGGCGCCTACGTTGCCGGCATGCTGACTCAGTTCGCCGAAGTCACTGATGTACTTCTGATACTTTTAGCCTCAGTCAGTTTTAGCGTTGTCATAGCCGCCATTATCGGGCTGCTGCTATGTCGATATAGAGAAATCTTCTTTGCTATGTTTTCAATGGCTTTTTCCATGATTCTTTATGGTCTGTTGGTACGCAATCAGGTGCTTGGCTCAACCGACGGCTTCAACGTTGCCAACCCAAGTTTGCTAGGTTGGGCCCCTGGGCCAGAAGGTGCCTCGAACTTGGTGTTGGCTGTAGCCGTACTTCTAGTGTTCACTCTCGGCATTTTGGCTTGGCGTTATCTCAAATCACTTTCCGGTTACGCCGGCGAAGCAGTCCGTGAAAACGAGATTCGTCTGGAGTATCTCGGCGGCTCAGTGTTTAAGATTATCTACGTTAAATACATCATTGCTGCAGGACTAGCTGCTATCGGTGGAACTGTCACCGCACTGGTCAGCGGCCATGTCGACCCCGAAATGGCCTACTGGACCACCTCCGGCGAGTTTGTCTTTATTGCCTTAATGGGTGGGACTGGACACGTCGCAGCTCCGATCATTGCCGCGGTGTTGTTTGAGTCTCTGCGCACCTACGCGTCTGCCGTTGCCCCTTACACTTGGCAAATGATTCTCGGTTTCGCACTGTTGGCAATAATCCTGTTCCTGCCTTCCGGCCTCTGGTCGCTGGTTGAGCGTTTCCAGAACAAGAAACCGAGGAAAGCCCCATGAGCGCTTTATTGAAAACGGTCAATCTAGAAAGAACCTTTGGTGCTGTCATCGCCGCGACCGATATCAATATTGAAATTAACAGTGGTGAAATCGTCGGGGTTATCGGTTCCAACGGTGCCGGCAAGACTACCTTTATTAACATGGTAACCGGGTACATTCAGCCGTCAGATGGCGATATTCTCGTCCGGGGGAAATCGATTATTGGAAAATCACCCAGAGAAGTGTCTCTAGCGGGTGTTGGTCGCTCTTTTCAGATCGCCCAGTTATTTCAGGAATTGACCGTTCTAGATAACATTCTGATTGCTCATGGCTTCTCCGTAGATCGCAAATTGAACTTCCTGAAGCCCCTGCGATCCGCTGACAAGGTTGGAAAAGTCCGTTCGGTGCTGCGTGAATATGAGATCGAGGAGTATGCCAATGAAGTCGTATCGACGCTGCCACAGGGCGTCCGAAAGCTCCTTGATATCGCCATGGCCATGTTGTCGAAACCCGGCCTGATGCTGCTGGACGAGCCCACATCCGGTGTTGCCGTTGAGGACAAATTCCTCCTCATGGATACCGTCATGGCAGCAATACGAAAGAGTAACGCGGCCACCTTGTTCGTTGAACATGATATGGAAGTCGTTCTGCGCTATGCCGACCGAGTATTGGCGTTTTACGACGGCCGTGTTCTGGCCGATGGTCCAACTCAAAAAGTTCTGTCAGATCCCAAGGTACAAGAACTTGTTGTGGGCCACCACCTGGATTTGAGTGACGTAAAATACGCCACCAAGAAGGACTCCGACCATGCTTGAACTCAAAAACGTAACCACTGAAATAGCGGGCACTACCATTCTCCGTGAAGTCAGCTTCTCAGTTAGCAAAGGCTCCATGGTCGGACTAATCGGCCGCAACGGTGCCGGCAAAACGACCTCACTTCGCTCGATTATGGGTTTACTTAAACTGAAATCTGGACAGGTCATCATTGATGGCATCGACATGACCAAACAAAGCTCGTTCGAGCGCGCCGGTATGTCGATCGGCTATATGCCGGAAGATCGTCGCTTAGTGCCGGACCTGACTGTAGAGGAAAACATTATGGCACCGGCATGGGCTTGTAAAATTAACAACGCCGGTGCCCGACTGGCCTGGATTTACGAAATGATGCCAGAAGTTGAAGTCTTTTCCGATCGCCGCGCGTTGCAATTATCCGGTGGCCAACAAAAGCTGGTCGCCTTGGCTAGAGCCATGATGACGGGCACTCACCTGTTATTACTCGACGAACCTTTTGAAGGCGTGGCTCCCGCCCTTTCGCGACGACTGGCCAGTGTATTAAGCACGCTGAAAGACGAAGGCCTGACCGTGCTGTTGTCGGAATCGGACCAGTCGCATTCAGCAGATCTGATCGACAAAGCGTTTATGATCGAACGAGGCAGCGTTAAGCCATTGGCGCCATTGACCTAGGAGATAATCATGACAGCATTTACCTTTAACACGACCAAAAGCATCATCTGTGAACCAGGATCCATCAAACGTCTTGGCACCCTTGTGCGAGCACAGATTGGTAAGAGCGTTCTGTTGGTGACCGATGCGGGCCTGATCAAAGCGGGCTTGCTGGGCGCCGCAACAGACTCTCTGACTCAGGCTGGCGTAAGCTATCGCGTATTTGATGGTGTTGTCGCCGACCCCCCCGTTGCCGTGGTGGAGGCCGCCCTAGCGGAAGCCCGAGCGGCAAACATCGACGGCGTTATCGGTTTCGGCGGAGGCTCCTCAATGGACGTCGCCAAACTGATTGCGCTATTAATTGGAGGCGGTGAAAAACTGGAAGACGTCTACGGCGTTGGACAGGCCAAAGGCCAGAGACTCCCGCTGATCCAGATCCCCACCACTGCGGGCACGGGCTCTGAGGTGACGCCTATTTCAATCATCACCGTCGGTGAAACGGAGAAAAAAGGTGTGGTGGCGCCTCAACTGCTGCCAGACATTGCCCTACTGGATGCCGAGCTTACTCTTGGGCTGCCAGCTCCTGTAACGGCAGCAACGGGTATCGACGCCATGGTTCACGCCATTGAGAGTTATACCTCCGCATCCGCGAACAACAACCCCGTGTCGCGGGCTTTAGCTCGTGAAGCCCTTCGATTGCTCGGCGCTAATATAGAAACAGCGGTAAAAGAAGGCAGCAACGTTCAGGCGCGTTCAGGCATGCTCCTGGGTGCCATGTTAGCCGGACAAGCCTTTGCAAACTCGCCGGTGGCAGCAGTGCACGCTTTGGCATACCCGATTGGTGGCATTTTTCATGTACCGCACGGGCTTTCTAATGCGTTGGTGTTGCCCCATGTGATGCGCTTTAACGCCAGCGTTTGCGCCGATGCCTATGCCACCCTGGCTCCAGATGTTTTTCCGGACCTGGCCTCCGCTCCAAAAGAACAGCGAGTCGGCGAGTTCATCAATCGCCTTGAAGCACTGAGTGCAGACCTGGGGCTTGAGCAAACCTTGCGTGAAGTCGGTATTGGTGAGTCTGATCTGTCAGTCATGGCAGTTGATGCCATGAAACAGTCCCGCCTACTAGTGAACAACCCAAGAGAAGTCTCGGAAGCTGACGCACTGGCTATCTACAAAGCCGCATTCTGAAACAGCCGCCCGACATTCGGGCGTCTACCGGTCGCCCATCAGGCAAAGTCGTTCACATGCGGCAGCGCCTATTTTGATTGAGGTTAGTTATGTCACTTGAGCTTAAGAATCCGGAACTTCTGCGCGATCGCGCCTATATTAATGGTCAGTGGACAGCGGCACGTTCCGGCAAGACCTTTGATGTTACCAATCCGGCCAACGGCGAGCACCTAGCGAATGTTCCGGACATGGACGAAACAGACACCCGTATAGCCATTGAGTCCGCTGAGACCGCATGGCCAGCTTGGCGTTCCGCACCGGCCAAGGAACGAGCCAAGATCCTGCGAAAGTGGTTCGACCTCTTGATGGAAAACCAAGAAGATCTAGCCCGCCTGATGACCGCAGAACAGGGCAAACCCCTGGCTGAATCCCGCGGTGAAGTTGGCTACGGAGCCAGTTTTATCGAGTGGTTCGCAGAGGAGGCCAAGCGCGCTTATGGAGACGTTATTCCCAGCCACGGCAAGGATAAGCGCATCCTCGTGATCAAACAGCCGATTGGCGTAGTTGCCGCGATTACACCCTGGAACTTCCCGATAGCCATGATTACCAGAAAGGTCGCACCAGCACTCGCTGCGGGCTGCCCGGTTGTGGTTAAGCCTGCCGAAGATACGCCGCTGTCCGCCCTGGCCATCACGGCACTTGCGGAACAGGCAGGCGTGCCAGCCGGTCTGATCAATATTATTACCTGTTCAAAACCCAATGCGGCAGCAGTTGGTGGGGAATTAACGGGCAACCCCGTTGTCCGCAAAATATCCTTCACCGGCTCCACGCCCGTTGGCAAGTTGTTGATGCGCCAGGCTAGCGATACCGTCAAGAAAGTCAGTCTGGAACTGGGGGGCAACGCACCGTTCATTGTTTTTGACGATGCAGACCTTGATGCAGCTGTCATCGGCCTGATGGCGTCTAAATACCGCAACACCGGTCAAACCTGCGTGTGCGCAAACCGCGTTTATGTTCAATCTGGTGTTTACGATGCCTTTGCCGAGAAACTAAAAGTTGCTGTCAGCAAAATGGTGGTGGGTGCTGGCCTAGAAGGTGATACAGAACAAGGGCCGCTGATCAACAAACCAGCGCTGGATAAGGTGAAACGGCACATTGCCGATGCCACGTCTAAGGGCGCTAAAATTATTCTCGGTGGACAGCCGCATGCACTGGGAGGCACATTTTTTGAGCCGACCATTCTTATCGACGCCACTCAGGACATGCTGATCGCTAGCGAAGAAACCTTTGGTCCGGTCGCCCCTTTGTTCCGGTTTGAGACCGAAGAGGAAGCCATTGCCATGGCCAACGATTCAGTATTTGGTCTTTCGGCTTATTTTTACAGCAATAACATTCATCGTATCTGGCATGTCGCGGAAGCACTTGAGTCCGGTATGGTCGGAATTAATGAAGGCATTATCTCCACTGAAGTGGCTCCGTTCGGTGGTGTCAAAGAGAGTGGTCTAGGCCGCGAAGGTTCTCATTATGGTCTAGATGAATATATGGAACTAAAATACCTCTGCCTTGGCGGTATGCGCTAACTCGTCGGCGACGTTCGGGGCTCCGCGATGGAGAGTCGCCAGAGGCCCTAAACGCGCTGCTACGGAAGCCCCTAGACCAAGGCCGCCAGGTGCCCAAATCATCATCATGGATCAACACGTGCAATTGATTGCCCGTGTGTTCGCGAACAGATAATCGCGATAGGGCCTGGACGAGCAGAACACCTGAACGACATGCGCCCTGATTTGCCCAGCCCACATGCCCTGTGGTTCTGTGGTTCTGTGGTCAATCTCGTTTTTTTTGGCGTTGAATACTAAAGGGTTCTTATGATCACTGCTAAAAATAACGGACCAATCCGTTTACGCTTGTACAAAAAATTCATGCCAGCTATCTTACTACCAGTAAACGACCAGTTTAGTGCCACATGTATTTGTCAATAACAAAAAATAAAGAGCTAACCATTATGACTATATATAAACATTCTCGATCCGGATTTTTTTTCGCGTCTGCCCTTGCGGTCAGCTTGTGCGCAGGTAACGCTATGGCTGCTACCGAGATAAAGCTTGGCTGGACGACCTCTGATAGTGAATTAGATCCCTACGCCATAGCGGCTCGCTATTTTGCCGAAGAGCTAGAAAAGGCCGCCCCTGGGGAATTTGATGTATCGTTTTTCCCAAATCATCAACTTGGCAACGATACCGAAATGCTCGAAGGACTGCAGTTTGGTACTATGGATGCGGGTGTCATTACTGGCACTCAGGTGGGTCAGTTGGACACGGCATTTCAACTCAATGACCTCCCTTTTCTTTACGCAGACAGTGCGCAGGCTCACGCAGTTTTGGACGGTGCCGTCGGCGTGGAACTATTAAAACGGCTTGAATCCCAAGGAATAAAGGGTTTAGGTTTTGCAGAAGCTGGATTTCGCCAAACTATTAATAATAAAAAGCCGGTTACAAAACCTGATGATTTTCAGGGTATCAAACTGAGAGTTCAACCCAGCGACTTGTTTATAGACAGCTTCCGCGCGATTGGTGCAAACCCGACTCCTATGGCCTGGAGTGACGTTTTTACGGCAGTACAACAGGGGACAGTAGATGGATTGGAAATCCCGTTAGCTGTTATTTATGCCAACAAATATCCAGAAGTCACCAAATATCTTTCATTAACCAATCATACTTACAACGCCCTCGCGGTACTTATGTCAAAAGACGTATTTGATAGGCTATCTGAAGATCAACAGAAAGCCGTTCAGGATTCTTCCAGAAAGGCGATTGATCGTCAGCGAAAAAAAGTTGCGTCGAATGAAGAGGAAGTGTTGCAGAGAATTAAAGATGCAGGCATGCAAGTAAATGAGATCAGTAATGTCGAACTCTTTCGATCCAAAGTTGCCAGCGTTTATGACGAATATAGCGAAGCGATCGGTCCCGATCTGCTAAATAAGGCGCTAGATCAGGTAAGTAAGTAATCAGATAGCACTGGCAATCCTCGCGCGATGCGAGGGTTGCCTAAACGGAATCCTGTCTTAATGTATCAATATTTGAATGTTGCCAGCCAATGGGTGGTTAAGGTTTCTTCTTTCTTAGGAGCAATCAGTGCTCTGGTGATGCTTACGAGTCTCCTCGCAGGCGTATTCTTCCGATATGTGCTTGATGCATCTCTGTCATGGAGTGGGGAAATTGCCACCCTCTCCTTCATTTGGACCATATTTTTGTTTTCTAGTGCTCTTGTCCGTAACTTCGGTCATGTCCGAGTCGCCATTTTACTCGACTCCCTGCCTCGCCTAGTCGCTGAGATTTTCGAAAGAGTCATCCTCCTTCTAATTTTGATTTTTGGTTATATCTTACTCACCACTGGATGGGATTTTACCGAATTTACAGCCAATCGCGTGTCTGCGGCAGTTCGTTATCCTATGTGGCTACGCAACGCAGCAATTCCGGTTTGCGGCGGTTTAATAATTTTCCATTCGGCGGTTCTGTTACTGAGCCCAACCCTGATACGGGATCTACCTGAGGTGACGAATGGGTGATATCGGTACAGTGATGATCATTGGACTCTTCGTAATGTTGGTACTCGGGGTTCCCATTGCCATAACACTGGGACTTATTACCGCGATTGGTGTGTGGATGGCAGATAGTAATCCCATGATCATGGCCCAGCGATTTCTCGCAGGTGGCTCAGTTTCCAGTCTTCTGGCCATTCCAGGATTCATTCTGGCTGGAGAACTGATGAGCGCAGGCGGCCTCTCTCGCCGTCTTGTGCGAGTAGCATCGGTGTTTTTTGGTCATCTGACCGGAGGTCTTTCAATGTCTACGGTTGTAGCCGGCACTTTTTTTGGAGCCATTTCTGGATCCGCCCCTGCCACTACCGCTGCAGTGGGTTCGATAATGATCGACGAACTCGAATCCAAGGGTTATAAAAGAGGCTATGCTGCAGCGCTAGCGACAGCTGTTGGCCCGCTCGGGCAGATGATTCCTCCCTCTATCCCTATGGTGATTTGGGGCGTTTTGGCAGAAGAGTCTATTTCGAGGCTTTTCCTGGCCGGAGTTATACCCGGGCTTATTGCTGCGCTTGGCTTCTGCGTTGTCAGTGTTCTCTATGCTCGCCACATGAAAATACCCTGCGAAAAACGTGCTACAAAAACAGACATCTTGTTCGCGCTGCGGGATGGATTCTGGGCCCTATTGGCGCCTTTAGTTATTCTCGGAGGTATTTACAGCGGTATTTTCACCCCCACCGAAGCAGCGACAGTGGGTGCATTTTACAGTGCAGTTGTCGGTCTATTTTTATATCGCGACCTCAGCTTTAGGGAGCTACCTGCGATTCTGGCCAAGGCCATGCGCACAACCGCTGTAATTATGTTCATCATTGCCACGGCGTATGGGTTTGCCTGGGTGATGGCAAGCGAACAGATTCCTGGCAGGCTTACCGAGAGCCTGATGGCTCTTACCACCAACCCACTTCTTCTGCTTTTAATCATAAATCTTATGCTGCTAGTTTTAGGCGCAGTAATGGACAACATCTCAGCCATGGTAATTCTGAGCACTGTGCTGATCGGACTAGGTCAACAAATCGGTCTGGATCCTATCCAGCTCGGCGCGATGGTAGTTATAAACTTTGCAGTGGGAATGGTGACTCCGCCCGTTGGCTATTCTATTTTTGTTGCATCCAGCATCAGCGGGCTGCGCGTCGAAACAGTATCGCGCCATATCTGGCCGTTCCTATTGGTACTGCTCGGAGTCGTTGCGCTGATTGCTTATGTACCCGCCGTAACGCTCTGGCTTCCCAGCCTGTATGACTGAACGTTATCTCAATGGTTAAGAGGTGATTCCCACAATGATCGCAGCTCCCGATATCCCGGCGCCAAATCCGAATCCCGGTCAGCCATCTGAACGACTACCTGCAGGTGCTTGCGACACCCACGCCCACCTGTTCGGGCCCCAGGAACGCTACCCCTTTAATCCGAACCGAAACTATACGCCGCCCGACGCTAGCGAAACGGCTTATCGACACCTCTTGAAGACTCTAGGATTTAACAAAGCGGTTTTAGTCCAGCCAAGTGTCTATGGGACCGATAACAGCAGGATGCTGGACACTCTCTCAGCCAGCCGTAATGACGACGAAATACAATGGCGCGGTGTGGCCGTTGTTGACCGCAATGTCAGTGACGGTGAGCTTCAGTCCATGCACAATTTAGGTGTGCGGGGCATTCGTGTGAACCTAGTATTTGCCGGAGGAGTGACATTTGAAGACGTAAAAGCCCTCGCTGATCGCATCAGGACCCTGAACTGGCACGTCCAATTCCTCGTTGATGTCTCAAGTTTTGAGCGTCTAGCAGATAAATTGAACAGCTTACCAGTACACTCGGTCGTTGATCATATGGGACACATCCCGACCTCTCGCGGCGTTGAACACCCTGGGTTTAAAGCTCTCCTGAGCCTCATGACCGAAGGGCGAACTTGGGTAAAACTCACAGGCCCCAATCGCATCAGCGCATTTGATCAAGCACCATTCACGGATGTTGATCCCTTTTTCCAGGCGTTACGCGAAGCTCGCGAAGACCGTTGTCTTTTTGGTACAGATTGGCCACACGTTAAGTTACCGGGCCCCATGGCCAATGATGCTGCTCTGGTTGATGAGTTTTTGAGGTTGGTTTCGGGGCCGTCCACTCGCCGGGCCATCTTGGTAGATAATCCAACAAACTTATATCAGTTCACCAATAACGATTAAATCGTTATCCACTCACTTATAAAAGAATCAGAGATTAAGCAATTTAGTTCGCAAATCCAAACCATTAACACCTACGTTTGGACGAGCCAGCATTCGTCGGCCGAGAAGATGTCTCCACACCTGTCGCTGAGGCGCAGCTCATCCACGATCACATCACGGGCTCGATGCTCTGCGTCATTGATGATGCAGCCCATCTTCCAAACATTGAAAGGACCGCAGAATTCAACCGAGTGTTGAAGCATTTTCTCTCGCGACTCGACGCAAGCACTTTAGAAGCCAGGGATTAGTACCGGCCTACTTTCAGCGCTGAACATTCGGGCTTTAAAGAGCTATTCGCGATCATGGAAAAGGGCTGTTTCTGCTGAGCGAGAGCAATTCAGCTACACGTAGAAACAGCCCAGTCACTTGCTTGCTTCAGTGAAGCCCATCATTTCATGATTGGAGCCAATTCGCGCTTTCAGCCATCGATAAGCTTCTAGCGCACTTTTAAAGACACACTCTTCGGTGCCGCACCAGATCAAAGATGCGGTTACTGTCGATTTATAGCCACCTAAACTGGTGAAAAAATGGAAACGTAACCATATGATTTAAAACGAAAGAAAAATGCCGTAATGAGCGATAAAGCACGCAAAGAAAATTAGCTAAAACACTGATTTTAAACAATTAAACCTGTCCAATTAGGCAGGACTGCAACTCCGTTAACGCCGGTTCGATTCCGACCCGCGCCTCCAATTTTATCAGTACATCAAAAACTTTTAGTGGCGTTTAAGTGCACTGCACAATAGTGCAAGTAATGAGTTTTTATGAGTTCAGAGCCCTTCCCCCTGATCAACCTAGACCTTCATTTTCTAGCTTTTTCACGCAAAATTATGAGCGTGACCCCGATTCGCTTTAGCGGCTCAATTAACCGATAGCAGTCCACCATCGCTTTTGTCTCACACAATCCGAACCCCAGAAGACACATCTTATAAAAATTATTTAATATAAATCTTAAAGAATGTGCCCTAAGCTTAACCTTTAATTAGATGAGAAATGGCTCTATACGTCACATCACTGGGGCGCAGCAGAATCTGAAACCGATTCACGCAAACCGGAGGTATGAATCCATGAATCTACTGGACCATCATGGTGGGCATTGTCAAAGGCCAGCGCGAGCTTGTGGCAGAAAAGGCTCAGGGCAGCCATAGTATCTTTATACTCAAGCAGAAAATGACTCCGGAAGACCGCAAGGCACTAATGGCTGCTATACCAAATGCGTTTTTGCAGCGGGATCGTGCGTTTCACGAGATCAGCGCCGACCTGGTAGATAGATCTAACGCGAGATAGTTATGGATTATAATCAGATAGTTATCTTTGATAGAATATGCAACTTCTGCAATGGAGCAGTAAATTTCATCTTTAAAAGAGATTCTAAAGCAGTCTTTAAATTCGCTCCGGCGCAGAGTGAAATAGTCCAAGAGCTTTTATTAACGTATCAAGTTCCTGAAGTAGGTTATGACTCTTTTGTTCTGATAAAAAATGGAAATCCTTCTTACGCACAAACGCAGTGCTTGAGATAACACAAGACCTTGACGGTTTCTGGTTTATGTTTAGAGCCTTTAAAATTGTACCTGCTGTTGTTCGGAATTATTTTTACAGGATTCTTGCTTGAAATCGATACACATTATTTGGCAAACGAGCCGCGTGCATAATGCCGAAAAAGGAAGTGCGTGATAGGTTTTTAACATAAAAATCTGCAATCGGACGGCCTACTGAACGGCAGAGACCTTACTATTCGGATCATCACCAGACACCTCCTTCTGCATACGCAAGCTGTTAAGCAGAACACACACGCTGCTGAGTGACATGGCAATGGCCGCAATGACGGGCTGAACCCAACCGATAACGGCTATTGGGATCACTACAGCGTTGTAACCTACTGCCCAGAACAGGTTCTGGTGCATAAGCTTTCGGGCTCGTCGCGCGAGATGCAGAGTGGCAGGCACTTTGGCGATGCTCTCGGTCAGATAAACGGCCGCTGCTGCACCGGTGGCAGACGCGGCATTACCTACGGCAATGCCAAGCCTGGCAGCCGCCAGGGCGAGGCCATCGTTGAGGCCGTCACCTACGAATACCGCATTAGTTTGCTTCTCGAGAGTCTCGATAAAACGGTGCTTCTGCTCGGGGGAATAGCCGGAAAGAACACGGATGGGTGAAATTCCAAGGCGTTCGGCCAAATCAAGGCATGCGTTGCGCGTATCGCCGCTGAGCAGGTAAAGGGTATAGCCCTGGCGACTCAGCTGGCGGATAGTCGACTCAGACTCCGGCCTGAGTGTCTCCTGAAAACCGATTTTACCCGCGTAAAGGCCTTTGTAAGCCAAGTGAACGCTCATTCCGGTATCCTCGGTTATGGGTACCTCTACACCGTGGTTGCGGAGCCAGCTCGCTTGTCCGGCCAACGCGGTATCTCCGCCATTGATCCAGCGCGTGCCTGCGCCTGCAAAACTCTCTCGTGTGCCTTCGGGGGCTGTTACAAACGAAGATCCCGCATCCGCCAACAACCCCCGGGCGACAGGGTGCGTCGACTCCCTGAGAATGTCCCGAGCTAGCTGCCACAGTGTGCTTTCAGTCCATTGGCCCGCCGGCGTGATCTTGTCTACGCTGGGTTCGCCCGTGGTCAGGGTGCCTGTCTTGTCGAAGACAATAGCGCCAACCCCTGCGGCAGCCTCTAGTGCAGCGGGATCCCGCAAAACGATACCACGGCTGATCATATTGGCGTGGCCCATGGTGATCACCAGCGGAATGGCGAGACTAAGTGCACAAGGGCAACTTATGATCATGACGGCCAAGCCACGGGCTGCCGCTTCCGGGGCAGAAACGCCTTGAAAAAGAGCCAAAACCACGGCCAGGGCGGCCGCAGTCACAATGACCGGCAGCAGAATTCGGGCAATCCGGTCGGTCAGTCGCTGCAAGGTGGTTTTGCGGCTGAGCAGAGCGCTGATGGATCGCGATAAGCGGTCGATCCGGCGCTGGCCAATGATGGCGGTTACTGTTAGTTCAAGTTCACCTTCAACCAACTGGCAGCCTGCAAACAGCTCGCCCCCCGGCCCAAGCGATTGCGGCAGGTGCTCTCCGGTCAGCATGGACAGATCTGCCTGACCATGCCCCCGGAAAACGTTTCCGTCCAATGCCAACTGGTCACCGGCCTGGAGAAAAATGCGTTCGCCAGCGCTAACATCCTTGGCTAGGCGAGTTTCGAGCTTGCCGTCAGAAGCTTTTACGGTCACCAGCTCGGGCACATCTTGAAGGTAGCGTCGAATGACCTCCGAGGCGCGCCGGCGCACGCTGGTATCCAGCAGTCTTGCGATCAGCTGGAAAGTGATCAGCATAATGGCCGCATCGAAGTACACATGGTGGCTGCTGGAAAAAAGCTGCCAGGTTGAGATGATACAGGCCGAAAAAACCGCCAGAAAAATTAAACTGTCGAGGCCCGGCGCGCCAGCAATCAGCGTGCGCCAGCCTACGCGATAGAAGTGGGATCCGGAGTAAAGTACAACGGGCACCGCGAACAGACCGCTGGCCAGAGCGAGCGGCCACAGAACTTCCGGCTCTGCCGCTCCGAACGGTGCCAGATAAATCAACAAAGCAGGCATCATGCTCCACATGCCAAAGACAACCGCCACCGCCAGTCGTCTTTGCAGGTGCTTGCGCACGGACTCTGCCTGGAACTTGCTCCGCTCGGGATCAACCGAATCGTGCAGGCGATAACCCAATCGGGCGACGGCATGCTGAAGATTCGCTAGCGGAGGTTTTTCCGTGTCCCAGCAGATAAGTGCTACGTCGGCCGCAAAATTAACCGCCGCGTCACGAACGCCCGGCTGTTTTTTTAACAGTGCTTCTACGGCAATAGCACAACTACCACAGTGCATCCCCTCAATCATCAGGATTTCCTGGCGCTCAGAATCCCGGTGCTTGGGCTCCCTGTGCCGAGATTCCTGTGCTGTACTCGCGTTATTGGCGGGCATCCTAGGGTTTCCCGAAAACCTTCGTTAACTCTTCTGCTGACCATTCCTTACGGTCCCCGAAACGTTCTCTATGTTCGGTGACCGCGCCCGAGCTGATCGCGCTCGCGTCATTGCCCCATTGGCTGCGTGCATAACTCAATACAGCCGCCAGTTCCGCATCGGAAAGTTGGCCGCCAAACCTTGGCATAATGCCCTGAAACTGATTGCCTGCAACTTCAATTTTTCCCTGCAGGCCATCGTGGACGATAGCGACAGGGACGGCCGCGTCGGCCAACATCCACTCGCTTCCAGCCAAGGGTGGAAAGGCGCCCGGTATACCCAGTCCAGTTGCCTGATGACAGGCGCTGCACTGGGCGCTGAAAATAGCAGCGCCATTGGGTTCTACGCTCGCTGTGCGGCTGTTAGGGACCGAACCTTGTGAGCTAGCAGTGTTTGAAACCTCTGGATCTGAGATCTCAGCATCCGTAGATTCAACAGCGTTCTCAGCGCTTGAACTTTTTACCGGCTTGGACTCCTGATACGCAGTTGCAACGGGTGTGCGGCTGTCACCACCCAGCAACGGCTTGCCAATCTGCCAGGCGTAGTAGCCAACGCCCCAGACAATCAGGATGGCAATCCAGACGAATACAATTTTTGGAGCGGCGCGATTGCCCTCCTCCGGTTCGGCAGCTTCCCGGTTTTGGGCGCGATGATCATGCTGGTTCATAGCGCTCGTTACTCCTTGGGGTTATCGGCTTTCGGCAAGGTAGGTGCCGGATATGTATGGTCAAGGGCAAGCAGATACTCGGCGAGTGCCAGCGCATCATCGGTAGCAACAATCTGTCCGGATTCAGGGCCAAAAGCCGCCTGCAGGTAAACGACTTTGTCACCCGCCTCAGCCTCATCTACATGGCGAAACAGAAACGTATATGACGGCATGATGCTGTCTTGGTAGACCGCCCTCGGGTTATAAAGGTGCAGCAGTTGCCAGTCTATGCTGGGCAGCCGTGCGCCGACATTGAACAGATCAGGTCCGGTGCGCATGGTGCCAAGCAGGTGGGGCTGATCGTAAGCGTAGTCCCCGGGTACGGAAGGGCGCCCCCAGCCCCGATCTCTGTCTCCGGAAGCAAAACCCGGATCCCGCGGTTGCTGGCTATGGCAGTAAATACAGCCGTTCGCTATGTACAACTGCCGACCGCGCTGCTGCGTTTCGGTATAAGGCTTGAGATCAGGCGGAACCTGTTCTGCCGACATTTGCAGATACGGCATAACCACCAGCGTAAGCATGGCCAACAATAAAATAAGGGCCGCACCGACCATAATTGCAAGAGCACCTTTCATTGAGTGAACTCCTTAATAGCAGGACGAAAGAGAGTTGGTTGCTGATTGCCAATTCCACGACGCATCAGCATCGCAACGAAATGGAACGCAAACACCAGGTGCCCAAGCGTCATTAGAGCGCCACCCACCGTGCGGGCCTGAAGTGCGGGCATTGTCATTCGAACGATGTCCATGAACGGCATTGCCGCATCGAGCAAGGCCACACCCTGCTTCCAGCCAGCAATGCTTAGTGACACTACATAAATCACGATGCCGACGCTCACCAGCCAGAAATGCAGGCTGATCAACCCGCGCCATGGCCACTCCCAGTTGGTCAGGCGGGGCATGATGAAATAAATCGCACCAAACAGAATGAAGCTCAGGAAGGCGTACATACCCAGGTGCGCGTGGGCAATGGTGTAGTGGGTAAAGTGAGTGATTACGTTAACGCTGCGCAGTGCTTCCATAGACCCCTGAAGCGACGCCACCGTGTACATAAGAGCGCCAATCCACACAAATCGAAGTGTTGGCGAATCTTTAAGACGCCCAAAGTTGCCCATCATAGTCCCGTGGTGGTTGATGGCGACGGTAATAACCGGTATCGACATCATCACGCTGTGGACGATTGACAGAGTCACCAGCCAGGTCGGTATGGGGCCGCCAATTATGTGGTGGATACCCACCTGGCTGTAGAACAATGCCAAAGACCAGAAACCAATCAGCGATAACTGATAAGAGATAATCGGCCTGCCGAGAATTTTTGGAATCATGTAATAGGCTATGCCGATGCCGATGGGCGTTACCCAAAGCCCGAGAACGTTATGGGCGAACCACCAGTTAACCGTGGCGCCGGATGCGCCGGGAAAAGTAAAAGGCAGGTTGGCGATCAGAAACAGAATCGGAAACCACACCAACGCCGCCATCAGATACCAGCTACTCACGTACAGGTGTTCGACCTGGCGGTTGGCCGCGGTTAACAGTAAGGGTATAGCGCACAGACCGCCCCCCACCACAAATAGAATGTCGATCTGCCATGGAAACTCCAGCCACTCCTTGCCATCGGAAAGGCCTATGATGATGGCCGTCAGGCCAAGAATCAGACCAATGTTCCAGATAACAGCACCAAAAACGGCGTACTTTCCACCTGCCAACGACGTTTTGAACAGCCTGGGAATCAGGAATAACGCCACCCCAATGCCGGCCATAGACGCCCAACCGTATGTAACTGCGTTTAGGTGAGCAGGGCGTATCCGGCCGAAGGTTAAAAACTCACTGGCCGCCAGAAATTCGGGGAGATGCATTTTGATGGACGACACCAGGCCGAAAAACGAGCCTAAAACCAACCAGAAAATGGACGAACTCAGCCACGTAAGCACGGCCGTTCGGGAAGATTGATCGGCGGTCCAGCGTGCGTTGATCGCGGCGGCCTGAGCTGTGTTTTCTCCTGTGAACGAGGGGTCGGCAGGGCGTGCAGGGTCCTCACTGTGGCCCTCCTCGCCCGGCGAGAAAATGCTGCGTGCGGCCTCCTGGCCATGGCTGAACTGATTGTTGGCAATAGACCAGATCAGCAACAGCAAACCAACCGTTGAGAGCACGAAGGTAATGATCAGCAGAATGGCGATGGTAGGTGTCATAAACCGTCCTATTTGATTTATATTAGATAAATCTTAGTGGATAAGTACAGACACATGTACAGCAACTGTAGCCTCAAAAGTGCGGTATTAACACGTTCTGGAGGGACAGCTAACACTTACCATACGCTAACGCCACCGAGATGGCTGAGCTATGGTGTTACGTATTCTAGATCAAGTCCGGACCGCTGGCAGGCTTTGATGGCTGGTTCGAACGGTTCTTCTAATAACCTGATCTTCGCACTCGAAGGGGTCAATTTGAGCAAGAGAACACTCACGTTCTGAAACGAATGAAACATGAGCAGCCGCGCAATCTGGAAGCACCAATCGCCCGGATGAACGAGGAGCATTCGCTCATTAAGTTGCAACTGGGTACCTTTCGTGCCGAATGGCATGGACCCGCCCGAGCACACTCACTATCTGAACCACTTCGTAAGTGGGTCTTGAAGAACCATCAGGCCACATTCGCCCGAGACCGCAAGGCCGCTCCGGGTGCAGGGCTCCGTGGAGCGCATTTAACGCAAGGCGAAAAAGCAGGCAGACTGGTAGCTCGACTGAAGCAGGTATAACATCTTGATCTCAACACTGTGCAATATCTAGCGATAAGATGAGTCAAAAAACACTCCTTTCAACCGACGACGTTCGCGACCGCTTCTCAAAGGCTATGTCGACTATGTATCAAGCAGAAGTACCTCAGTACGGCACCCTGCTTGAACTCGTGGAATGCGTAAATCAAGAAATGCTTGGCCAACAACCTGAGCTTTACCGGCGTTTGGAAGCGCAGGGTGAACTTGCACGCCTTAGCGTCGAACGCCACGGAGCAATTCGTGTGGGCACAGCGGGTGAGCTGTCTATGTTGCGACGCTTGTTTGCCGTTATGGGGATGTATCCTGTCGGTTATTACGATCCGAAAGCAGTCATCGAAGGGCCACCACATCGTGAATGCGCCATTTTGCTTCGCCAAACCAGCTTTAAAGCGTTGGAGGAGTCGATTCGCTTTGCCGGTGATACGCAGGGTACCCACACCGCTCGCTTTGGTGAAGTTGAGCAGCGAGGGGTGGCGCTTACGCCAAAAGGGCGTGCATTGTATGACCAGCTCCTCAATGACGGCCGCAAGCAAGCGACAGAACTCGATAACGATGCGCACCAAGCGGTTAGGAATAGCGTATTTGCGGCGTTTCCCGATAGCGATCAGGCGATGCGTCGTGAGGGGTTGGCCTACTTTCACTATCATCTGACCGACGCTGGGCAAGCCGCTAAAGACTGTACCGACAAAGATACGGAAGCCTTGATTGCGCAAGGGCTGATTGAAGCGCAGCCGATTACCTATGAAGACTTTTTGCCCGTGAGCGCGGCGGGTATTTTCCAGTCAAGCCTTGGGGGCGCGCAAAGTGAGGCCTATGTAGGTAGCGCGAATCGTGATTCCTTTGAAGAGGCTCTTGGTGCCTAGGTAACCGATGAGCTATCTCTTTACGCCGAACGCGAAAGGGCCTCGAAAGCTAAGGTGATGGCAAGCTTACAAGGCTCAGAATTTGGGTAAAGATTTTTTGCTCTAAAAATACTGTGATGGCGATACGTCCATACACCTTGAGTAATCGCTCAAATTAAGTTTGAACGATCACTCAAGTTAAGTTACAGTTATTCCTGTTAAACCTATTTCGAAAATTTTGCGCCTAAATTTGAGCGATCACTCAAATTTGACGGCAACATTTAACTCAATGTAAGTCACATCACGTTTACCTTTACCGCAAGGAGTCATTCCATTACCAACTTTACTCTTCACGACAAAGAAAGCGCCCCACAAGAAAGCCAGAATTTACTCGACAACTCCATCAAAGCTCTTGGTATGGTTCCAGGCCTTCACGCGGTTATGGCAGAAGCACCAGGCTTACTTGAAGGTTATCAGCGGCTTCATCAGCTCTTTCTCGATAGCAGTTTCGACGACGAAGAAACTACCGTGGTGTGGCAGACCATCAACGTCGAACATGCTTGCCATTACTGCGTGCCCGCGCATACCGGCATCGCCAAAAGCATGAACGTTGATGACGCCATCACTGAAGCTCTGCGTAACGAAACACCGTTACCAACAGACCGGCTGGAAACCCTGCGCGACTTCACTCTCGCCGTTGTGCGCGGCCGCGGCAACGTGGATGACAGCGCCGTGGCAGCATTTCTGGAGGCTGGTTTCACCAAGCGCCAGATTCTTGAGGTCGTTCTTGGCACCGCACAGAAGGTGATGAGCAACTACACAAATCACCTTGCCGACACGCCGATAGACAAGCCGTTCCAGAAGTTTGAGTGGCATAAGGCTGACTAACATGCCGAGCAAGTCGGAGGCGGTTCTCATTGCCCGCCCTGACTTGTCGCTGCTGTATTGAACGCATTATCTATTTTTGAAAGAGGGCCAAGATCATGTCGAACAGAAATCAATATGAACCACCACAGGTTTGGACCTGGGACGCAGAAAGCGGAGGAACATGGGCCAGTGTTAACCGCCCCATAGCCGGCGCGACACATGAGGCGACGCTGCCGCGTGGAAAGCACCCTTTGCAGATTTATTCGATCGGAACACCCAACGGCCAGAAGGTCACCATTATGGCCGAAGAGCTGCTGGCCATCGGTGAAACCGGGGCCGAATACGATGCTCACCTGATTCAGATTGGCGAAGGCGACCAGTTTTCATCCGGCTTTGTCGACGTAAATCCAAACTCGAAAATCCCGGCTCTGTTTGATACGGAAAGCGGCAGTCGAGTTTTTGAAAGCGGTGCCATCCTTTTCTATCTGGCTGAGACGTTCGGGCACTTTCTACCAAAGGACATGGCTGCACGCACCGAAGTACTGAACTGGCTGTTCTGGCTGCAAGGTTCAGCGCCCTATCTGGGCGGCGGATTCGGGCACTTTTACGCCTATGCACCCGAGAAGTTTGAGTACCCGATCAATCGCTTCACGATGGAAGTGAAACGCCAACTGGACGTGCTTGACCGAGAGCTAGCCGAGCACCGTTTTCTCGGCGGAGACGAGTATTCCATTGCCGACATAGCCACTTGGCCATGGTATGGCAATCTGGTGCTGGGAGAGGCCTACGGTGCGGGTGAATTCCTGCAGGTCGAAAGTTACAAGAACTTGCGCCGCTGGGCACAAGAGATCTTTGAGCGCCCCGCTGTCAAACGTGGCCGCAAAGTCAACCGCACTTGGGGTGAGCTTTCAGAGCAACTGCACGAGCGGCATGATGCCTCGGATTTTGATTTGAAAACCCAGGATAAACTGGCACCTGAAACGATCGACTAAACAGTCTGCCTTAAAAAACCTGCTCCCTGCCCTAAGGCAACAAGAGAAGGCAAATACACGAGAAATATTAGCGTTTATCTGTAACACCGTCTTTACGCAGAGCTTCCAGGGACAGTGCCATATCTTCAGCAAGAGCATGAACGGTCGCACTGTCGACGTCGCGCTGAGCAAAAGCGCGTAGCCCCATTACCTCGGCTTGCAACCGCCGGCCGAGGCGAACGGGATCAAGCCGGCTATCCAGTTCCCCGATCTGCTGTGCCGCATCGAAACGATCAATAAAGCGTTCTTCCATACCTGCCAGCAGATCTGCTGCCTTGCGCCAGGCGGCTTGCTCCCGTTCGCCCAGCTCCAACAGGCTCTTGACCAGCATACAGGCTCGACTTGGCAATTCCCGATCGCGAAGGCCACCTAGCCCGCGCAAATAAGCGGCAAGCCCCGCCAATGGTGATGGGTAAGCGTGCAAAGTGCGTTCAAACTCGGCTAGCCCCAAGCGAGCATAGCGTTCCATAGACTCCTGAAAAAGCCCATCCTTGCTGCCAAAGGTGGCATAAATACTACCCGGCCGCATGTCGAGCGCTTTCTCCAGATCCTTCAACGAGGTGGCATGAAAGCCTTTTTGCCAGAACAGCTGAAGAGCCCGTTCCAGAGAGTCTTGGCGGTTGTGAATCGTTGCGCGAGCCATGGTCAATTCCAGATTTTTGAGGCCGAGATACGGCACAAGGAAACATTTTGAGTAATTGCTCAACTCTATATTGAACAATCACTCAAGTACAGCCACATCCCATTAAATTCGCAATAGCACGCCGCATCGGTGGCGGACGTTTGCGCATTGGAGGCGTTGGTTGAGCACATTTGCAAAGGGTTCGTGTATCACGGAGTTTGACACGGTCTCCAATGCAGACAAGAGCTTTAATCGTATTTTTGCATGTTGGTATAGTTTTTCGATTTCCCGTATCGTCCTTATGAGACTTAGCCTGTTATACTCGCCTTTCTCAACGGGGTGCCTCCAACAGGCTGAGACCATACCCGCGGAACCTGCCCCAGATAATGCTGGCGAAGGAATTGAGCTTTAATCAGCCGACAACCGCGCGTGGTGCCCTAAAACCGAGTTTTGAGGTTTAACCACCATGTCGTATTCGCTGCTACAGCGCATTGTTCAAAATAGTCAGACTGCTTTGCTCCCCGCTAAAACTCGGACAGTCTTAGGGCTCTTTATCCTCATTTTTACCAGTTTATCCAGCGCCGCCGAAAACCCCGCATTAACCGTATACACCCACCCCTCGTTCGCAGCGGAATGGGGGCCGGGGCCGGCGGTAAAAACGGCGTTTGAACAGCGCTGTGACTGCCAACTTAATTATGTGGTGCTCGACAGCGGCACGCATTCTACTTCAAGCTCTGGAGGCCACACCGCAAAGCCAAAAGCGCCTGGCTAGCCAGATGGGGCTGCGCGGTTTTATAGTGTGGCGGGTTCTGGACTGGCCGGTCATGAAACCGGTGTTGCCCGGGTTGCTGGCGCTGGTGTTTACCCTTTGCTTTACCAGTTTTGCCATCGTAATGACTCTGGGCGGCGGCCCAGGCGCGACCACATTGGAAGTGGCTATTTACCAGGCCCTGCGCTTTGAATTCGATTTTGGCCGCGCTGCCTTGCTTGCGCTGGTGCAGCTGAGTATTTGTGGGGGCCTGTGGTGGCTGGTTATGCGCCTGGGTGAGCACACCAGAGTGTTGTCGGAACGACGCTTCAGCCAACCACCGCCGCGGCGCGATAATCGCGGACGCGCGCGATTTTGCGACGGCGCACTGGTACTGGCCTTCGCCATTTTCCTTCTGCTGCCGCTGCTGGCTATTGTCGCCCGCGGCTATCCTGGGCTGGCCACGCTGCCCATGCTTGACCCACAAACACCGCTATTCCAGGCCACCGTGAAAAGCCTGGCGATTGCCCTGCCCGCAGGCCTCTTTGCGGTCATCGCCACTCTGGCCATTGTTGCGGCCGGGCAATTCCCCAAGGCAAAAATGGTCACTCACAGCGCCGGCTACTTGCCGTTGATAGTGCCGGCGCTGGTATTGGGAACCGGTCTGTTTCTGCTGTTTCGCCCTAGCCTGGGCGCAGCCGGCCAAGGAATGCTTCTGGTAGCGCTGATTAACGCCATGATGGCGCTGCCCTTCATTCTTCAGCTGGTTCGTGGGCCGCTGGCAAGCCTGGACCAGCCAAGCCGACAGCAGGCTGACCAACTGGGTATTCTGGGTTGGTATCGCTGGCGCTGGTTACACTGGCCGCGGCTCAAGCGGCCGTTAGCGTTGGCGCTGGCCTACGGGGTTGGCCTTTCTCTGGGGGATTTTGGGGTGATTGCGCTGTTTGGTTCGCCTGGTGCACCCACGCTTCCGGTGCTGCTGTACCAGCAGCTCGGCAGCTATCAACTGGTTGCAGCAGCGGCTACCGGGCTTTGGCTTATTCTACTGTTGTTGATGATATTCAGCCTGGCTCATGTTCTTACCCGCGCCGCCCGCTTACGCCCATTCGCCCGACCGCAGAACGTATCCGTTATGGACATTCGCCATGCTTGATGTTTCCGGTCTAGGTTTTCACTACCCGACTTCACCCGACCAACATAGGCCAAAGTGGCAGTTTGATTTTACCCTGGCACCCGGCGAATGCCTTGCTATTCATGGCGTCAGTGGTTCTGGCAAATCCACCCTGCTCAATCTGCTTGCCGGGTTTCTGCAAGCAAGTGGCGGCTCTATTCGCTGGCGCCAGCAGGAATTGACGCCATTGCCACCTTGGAAGCGCCCGATCACCAGCGTGTTTCAGGAGCACAATCTGTTTGAGCACCTGAACGTTGCCGATAACATCGGCCTTGGCCTTCATCCGGGATTAAAGCTGTCAGGCACACAGAAGCAAACCATCGCCGCTGCGTTAGAGCGCGTGGGTCTGGCCGGCATGGGCAAGCGCCGCCCGGCGCAACTGTCCGGCGGTCAGCGTCAGCGGGTGGCCTTGCTGCGAGCACTGCTGCGCGGCCAACCCCTGTTACTATTGGACGAACCCCTGACCGGGCTTGATCCAGACGCCCGTCATATTTTGCAGGGCCTGTTGCTGGAACAAAAAGGCGACGGTGTGGCGATGATACTGGCCAGCCACGATGCGGAAGACCGCCAGGTACTGGCGGATAAGGTGTGGAGTCTTTAAGCTGCTATCCATTCGTTATTATCCTAGGAGTTTGGCAACAACGTGACCCGCGCTGACATATCGGATTACTCACAACCTGGCCAGAGCGCCGCTGGCAAACTGCTGATTGACGGCGACCAAATAAGCGCCTGCGGCGACTGGACCCTGCCCTACTACCACGCCCTCTATTCATCCGTTACCGCAGCTGGCCAAGACTCCGACCGCTATCAAACCCTGAACCTGCAAACGTTGGGGCGCATAGACACCGCCGGTGCGGCACTGCTGGCCGAACTTGTTGGGCCCCATAATCTGGAGCAGTGGCTAGCGGATAACCCGCAAGCCGTTAGTCGTGAAACCGCCGCGCTTTTGAGTGCAGTCGCAACCGCCATGGCCGATCAACAGCCACTGCCAGCCCCACCCGGCTTTACGCTGTCTGGTTTGGTGCGCGATGTCGGCGCTTGGGTAAATGAGTTGTACCAACTCGTTGTTACCCTTATTGGCTTTATTGGCCAGATTATTGCGGCCCTGGCGTGGACAACACTGCACCCACGGCGCTGGCGCATGACGGCTTTTGTGGCTGCGGTTCAAGACACCGGGCTGAATGCGGTACCCATTGTAGCCCTGCTCACCTTTCTGGTGGGTGCTGTTGTCGCTTTCCTCGGGGCCACCGTACTGGCAGATTTTGGCGCCACCATTTACACCGTTAACTTGGTGGCTTTTTCATTCCTGCGGGAGTTTGGCGTTTTATTGGCGGCTATCCTGTTGGCTGGCCGCACAGCCAGTTCTTTCACCGCCCAGATCGGCGCCATGAAAGTGAATGAGGAGTTGGACGCGCTGCGCACGCTAGGCCTCAGCCCCATCGAACTGCTGGTGTTGCCGCGGGTACTTGCAATGATGGTGAGCCTGCCGTTGCTGACATTTGTAGGGATGATATCCGGCATGGTGGGTGGCGCCCTAGTGTGTTCGATGACGCTGGACATCACTCCGACACAATTCATATCGATTGTGTCGCAGGACGTCGCGTTGAAGCACCTTTTGGTGGGTTTGTCCAAGGCACCCATATTCGCTTTTCTAATTGCAGCCGTGGCTTGCCTTGAGGGTTTCAAAGTCAGCGGCAGCGCCCAGTCGGTAGGCGTTCACACCACATCCAGCGTAGTACAGTCGATTTTTATGGTTATTCTGTTCGACTCCATCGCAGCGCTGTTTTTTATGGAGATGGGCTGGTAAATGACACAAACAACGGATGGAGAAAACAGATCCCAAACTTCGATTATCCAGGTGCGAAACCTGGAAAACCGCTTTGGCAGTCACGTTGTTCACCAACAGCTTGATTTGGACCTGTTTCGCGGTGAAATTCTGGGAGTGGTCGGCGGGTCTGGTACCGGCAAGTCGGTTTTACTGCGCAGCATCGTTGGTTTAGTCAAGCCGTCAGGCGGCGACATTCGAGTATTTGGCAAGGATTTGCTCGCACTGTCTTCTCGCCAACGCTCGCTTACTGAACAGCGCTTTGGCGTACTGTTTCAAAAAGGCGCGCTGTTTACCTCGCTCAATCTTCAGGAAAACATTGCCCTGCCGCTGATCGAACATCGCAAACTGCCGCGATCCGAAGCCGAGCATCTTGCACGCATGAAACTGGCACTGACCGGTTTATCGGTAAAAGCGGCTACCCAGTATCCGTCGGAGTTATCCGGCGGCATGATCAAGCGCGCGGCGCTGGCAAGAGCCCTGGCTCTGGATCCGGAAATCCTGTTTCTGGACGAGCCAACCGCCGGGCTAGACCCAATCGGCGCAGGCGCCTTCGACCAACTGATTGTTACCCTGCGTGATGCACTGGGTTTAACCGTGTTTCTGGTGACCCATGACCTGGATACGCTCTACAACAGTTGTGACCGGGTAGCGGTACTGTCGCAGAAAAAAGTTCTGGTGGCCGATTGTTTGCAGAAAGTTATCGAAAATCCCGACCCGTGGATTCAGGAGTATTTCCTTGGGCCACGGGGCCGGGCCGCCAGCTACGCGGTTCAAACCAACCAGGCATTGCAAGCACCCCATTCCCACCAGGAGTTATCATAATGGAACCCAGGGCCCATCATTTCCTGATTGGAATGTTTACGATTAGTACGGCGGCCGCCGCTCTGGTGTTCGCGTTGTGGCTTGGCAAAACCAGTAATGAGCGGGAATGGGCCTGGTATGAGGTGGCGTTTGATTACACAGTCGGTGGCCTCTCTGAAGGCAATCCGGTTCTTTACAACGGCGTCGATGTGGGCGACGTGGTGTCTTTGCGTTTGGTGCGGGAAAATCCTGGGGAAGTGCGAGTGCTGGTGCGCGTCGATGAGACCATTCCGATGCATGAAGACACCCGGGCCAGCTTGGTACTGGCGAACATCACCGGCAGTATGAGCATCGAGTTCAGCGGCGGCAGCCAGAACAGCCCGTTATTAATCGGTAGCCGTGAGAACCCCCCGATTATTGACGCCCAGCGCTCCGCGCTCAGCGGCTTGCTGGACAACAGTCAGATACTGATGAACAAAGCCGACCAACTGCTTCGTAACGCCAACCAGTTATTTTCTAATGACAATATCGAGCAGGTGTCTGCCATTCTGAGCAATACCCGTGAGGCCAGTGAAACGCTGGTGCGCAAGAGCGCCGCTCTGGACGAGCTGTTTGCAAATCTGAATCAGGCCAGCGCGAATGCCAGCCAGGCCGCCGCCCAAATAGCCGAAGTGTCCGGCACCGCCGATGCGCTGTTGCGTAACGAGGGTCGCTCGGCGCTGCGCTCGATGGACCGCGCCCTGGGTAATTTTGACGCCGTTATGCAGAGGCTGAACACCCTCACCTCCGACAACGCCGGCGCACTGGATGCAGGACTGCAGGGCATGGGCGAGCTGGCACCAGCCCTGCGGGAATTGCGTAACACACTTAATAACCTGAACCGCTTTACCCGGCGACTGGATGAAAACCCGGCAGGGACACTCTGGGGCGTAGACACTATCAAGGAATTGCCACAATGATTCGCTACTCGAAAAATTTTGTACCGGCCACCCTCTGCGCACTGGTGATGACAGGCTGCACCATTTTTCCGGTTCCTGAAACGCCACGGGTAATGGATTTCGCGCCCGCGCCTTTAACCCTGGGCCGCGCTGGTGACCAGCAGCCGTATAGTCTTCGTGTAGATACACCGGTGGCATCCGAGCCCATCAACAGCACTCGTATTCTGGCAAAACCCGAGGCTACAGAATTTCGCATATACGGTGGCGTGCGTTGGCGCGACACAGCGCCCGTTATCATGCGCGATGCGATAACTGCGGCATTGCGCAGAAGTCAGGGTTTTGAGCGGGTAATTACGGACGTCAGCCCGGCCGAAGCCGATCTGACCATGGTCACCGAATTGCTGGCTTTTCAAAGCCAACCCGGCGCTAATCACAGCGATGTGGTCATCCGCCTATACAGCGAAATCATGGAAAATCGCAGTCGCAGAACGGCGTGCTCGCAGGTCTTCGATATTAAAACCAGCGCCGCCAGTAATCGTTTGGACGATGTCATTATTGCATTTGATGGCGCCGGCCAACGCATGGTGAGTGAGCTTGCGCTCTGGGCGAGCGCCTGTGAAGGGCTATCGGCCGACCCAAAAGTGGAAAACGAGTGGCCTTGAACGCTTACTTGCGCGGAAATAGATCCGGCCAGGCCGCCTTCAAATATAACCCCATAGACCACAATGTCAGCCCGGCAGCGAGATACAACAAACCGATTGCGATGTCAGCCTGAACCACACCGGGTGGAAAGGCCAGCAGCCCGATAATGGCCGCCATTTGGGCAACAGTCTTAATTTTACCAATATAAGACACCGCTACGCTGGCGCGGCTGCCAATTTCTGCCATCCATTCACGCAGTGCGGAAATCACAATCTCACGACCAATAATGATGGTTGCCGGCAACGTCAGAATCAACGCCGCATGCTCTTCAATCAGCACCGCCAGAGCCACAGCCACCATAAGCTTGTCAGCGACCGGGTCCAGAAACGCCCCGAAAGGCGTGCTCTGGTTCAGTTTGCGCGCCAGATAGCCGTCCAGCCAATCGGTCACGGCAGCCAGTGTAAAAATAGCCGCGCTGACCAGGTAGCTCCATTGCACCGGCATGTAAAAGATAACCACAAACACCGGAATCATCACGATGCGGGAAAGAGTGAGAATATTCGGTATGTTCATTCGTTGCCTACTCGTCGTGCAATGCTGCGTAAATGGTTTCAGCCAGAGCCTTGCTGATGCCAGGAATTTTAATCATTTCGTCAATGCCGGCTTTGAGCAGCTCTTGTATGCCGCCAAAGTAACGTATCAAATCGCGCCGGCGCTTTGGACCTACACCTTCGATCCCCTCAAGGGTGGACTGACGGCGCTTTTTATCACGGCGAGCGCGATGGCCGGTAATCGCAAAGCGGTGTGATTCGTCACGGATATGCTGGATCAGGTGCAGCCCGGGTGAATCTGCTGGCACCCGAAACACCCGTCCGGTAACCGCATCGATCAACTGCTCCATTCCCGCCCGCCGGGCAGCGCCTTTTGCAACGCCAATAAGCGGAATGTCCGTAAGTTCTAACGATTCAAAGACTTCACGGGCAATATTAAGCTGGCCTATACCACCATCAATAAACACTAATGAGGGCCTTTTGCCCTCTCCGGCTACCAATCGCTTATAGCGACGGGTCAGAACTTGGCGCATTGCTGCGTAGTCATCGCCGCCGGTGATACCTTCAATATTGTAGAGCCGGTAATCGCTTTTCAATGGACCGTTTTCATCGAATACCACACAAGACGCCACGGTATTTTCGCCATGGCTGTGGCTGACATCAAAACACTCCATACGCGCTGGCGTTTCTGCCAGGTCCAACAGGTCTTTTAGCGCCAATAAGCGGCGGTATACGGTTTCCTTGCTGGCCAGGTGCGTCAGCAGCGTCTGGCGAGCGTTGGTTTGCGCCAGCTCTAACCAGCGCCTACGCTCGCCGCGCACATTACCACGAATGCGGGTGTCTCGCTTGGCTGCCTCTGACAAAGCTTCTGCTAACAGCGCCATGCCCTCGGGTTCAGAGCTCACCAAAATATCCTGGGGAATCTCGCGTCGAGTGTCTCCGGCAAAATAATACTGGCCCAAAAACGCCGCCAGCAATTCACCGTCAGACTGCTCAATGATAAATCGCGGAAAGTAGTCTTTGGTACCCAGCACTCTGCCACCGCGCACGATGATGACAACCACACACACTATGCCCGCGTCTTGGGTTATGGCGATTACATCGGCATCGCCGCCTTCACCATCAACAGACTGCTGCTCCTGAACATGTCGCAGGTGGTTCATCTGATCGCGGTAGGCAGCGGCCTTTTCAAAATTTAGCTCTGCCGCGGCCGCTTCCATAGCCTGCATCAGATCTTCAATAACCACCGGGTTCTTGCCTTCAAGAAACATCGCCGCACGGCGTATATCCTGTTGGTAGTCCTCTGGGGATATATAGTCCACACAGGGCGCGGTGCAGCGATTGATCTGATATTGCAGACAAGGTCGATTTCTGTTCCTAAAATAGCTTTCATTACACGATCTTATGCGGAAAACTTTTTGCAACACATTAAGGCTTTCTTTAACCGCACCCGAGCTGGGGAAAGGCCCGAACCAGGTGCCGCCACCTTTTTTTGTACGCCCCCGGCGAAAGGTCAGTGAGGGATAATCCTGGTGCGCGGATACATATATGTAGGGGTAAGATTTATCATCGCGCAGCAGTATGTTGTAAGGCGGCCGCAACGACTTGATTAAATTCTGTTCCAGCAGCAAAGCTTCGGTTTCACTGCCGGTTATGGTGACTTCAATGGAACAGATTTTTGCCACCAGGGCCTGGGTTTTCGGCGCCAGGCCGGTATTACGAAAGTAGCTGCTAACCCGGTTTTTCAGATTGCGCGCTTTACCCACATACAGCACCTTGCCGGCGGCGTCGTACATCCGGTATACGCCCGGCCTTTCAGTAAGTTGTTTGAGGAAGTGCCGGCTGTCAAAAGGCGCCGCCGGAGGCGCGGCCGCATCAGACGTTACTGGCATCGTGAAACCCGAGGCGAACGACCATGAGGGCCAGCTCAACATCACTGGAAATTCCGAGTTTTTCAAACACACGGTAGCGGTAGGTATTGACGGTTTTCGGGCTCAAGCAGAGTGCGTCGGATATGTCCTGAACCTTTCTGCAATTCACCACCATCAACGCTATTTCACGCTCACGCTCGGAAAGACGTTGGAACAACGTCAGTTCCGGGTGATCTTCATTGCCCTGCCCTAACGCCATTTGCTGGGCAATTTCCGGGCTGATGTAGCGTTGTCCGGCGTGGGCTTTACGCACAGCGCGAATGATCTCGCGAATATCGGCGCCCTTGGTAATATAGCCGGCAGCACCTGCCTGCATAACCCGTACCGGATAGGGGTTATCTGAACAACCGGTTACCACGACTACCCGCACGGCGCCATTCAATCGCAAAATTTTACGGGTTGCTTCAAGGCCACCAATACCTGGCATGCGGATGTCCATCAACACCACATCGGGCGGGTTGCGGCGTACCTGTTCAATGGCATCTTCACCATTTTTAGCCTCGCCGATTACCTCGATGTCCGGGTTGTCAGACAGCATGCGTGAAATCCCGGATCGAACCAGATCATGGTCGTCTACCAGTAACACTCTGATCAATATGCACCTCACACAAAGCTAATAGCATTCAGGCCGTAATTGTAACGGTTAACGCCGAATCACGATAGGCAACAAACCATGACGAATCATAGTCAGCGCTGGGCCTGCGGCCTGTCCAAACTGGCGGTATTGTTGACTGGATCAAACCACACAACCAGCTCTCCCTTGTCGACCGCAGCCTTGACCCTGCTGGTTTCCACCAGAGGATTTTCCTGATCGTTCAAGCCGTGATAACGGGTGCAGTATTCTTCAACAAGGCCCAGTATCTGATCGTCGGCCAGCAAATCGACAGGTACAATAAATAATTCTTCTCGCGGGTCCTGCTCAGATACCGTAGTAAATGACTCGCTCATTATTTAAAACCTCAGTCATTAAATCATAAATATCGACGGTCTAATTGGCGTTCACTCGCAAAAACCATACATTGTTGTAACGCTCAACGGATTAGTTGCCTGTATACTAAGGCAAAGAATAAAAGGCTGAATTTCCAGTATCCACTTTTTGCGTAAATTTATTATACGGTAATGCAAAGTGTGTTTCTTTAATGATTCCAACCACAAAGGATTTTTAAATATGTCTAACGATATATTCGAAAAAGCGAGCCGGCTGAACGAAACCCTGTTAGAGCAGCTGGGCAAAGCCGCTGAGATGCAAATGAATGCATTTCAACGCTACTCCGAAATGGCACTAAGCCAGGCGAAAAAAGCCTCTGAAGTTCGTGATCTGGATGGCCTGAAGAGTCTTGCTTCTGAACAGAGCGAAACTCTGGAAGCGTTGAACGATCAGTTTACTGACGACATCAAGGCATGGCAGGATTACTCCAGCCAAGCGCGCGAAAAAGTTCAAAAAGCCGTATCCAGTGCCGATGAATCTGCCACATAAAAAAGCAAAACCGGCGCGCAAAAAAACTAATTGCGCCTAGTTTGAATAGTAACATTTTCGCGGTCGATCGGGCTTCCATGCCTAACCGACTGCTCTTGTTTCGCTTGAGGAATTCTGCATGTTGGGAATGGAAAAACTGAGTAAAACCAAAAAATTAGTGGCGGGTGTCGTCGACACTAATGTGCGCCGTGGTCAAGAGCGACTGGCAAAAATGCTAGGCGATAAAGGCTTGGTCAGCCCAACCACCCTGTCAATGATGGGAGAAATGTCGGATATTTATAAGGCCATGGCCGCCGATGTTGCCAAGAATCCGTTGCGCACGATTTCGGCAGAAAGCGACTTGCTGCGCAAATATCTGGCGCTCGGTTCCTATACGTTTAGCCGCGCAATGGGTAAAGATCAGGATTCAGTGGCTAGCCCGGAATCAGACGACCGCCGTTTTCAAGCTGAAGACTGGTCCAAGCACTTGCCCTTTGATTTGCTATTACAAGCTTATCTGATCAACTCCCAGGCATTTCAAGATTGGTTAGAGGGCATGGACAACCTGCCCAAAGACACCCGCGACCAAATGCTTTTTTACGCGCGCCAGGTTACCAGTGCGCTGTCCCCTGCTAACTTCCTGGTCACCAACCCGGAAGCCCTGCGCATTACCTGGGAAAGCAAAGGCAAGAACCTGTTGACGGGTGGCAAGCAATTTATTGACGACTACCGCCAGAACCCGAAGCTGTTCAACGTGGGTATGACCGACCGCTCTGCGTTTGAGGTCGGTGGCAACCTGGCAACAACGCCAGGCAAAGTTGTATTCCAGAACGAACTGATCCAACTGATTCAGTACGCCCCGACAACAGACACCGTAGCAAAGCGCCCGGTGTTGATCGTGCCGCCCTGGATCAACAAGTTTTACATTCTGGACTTGACCGCTCGCAACTCGTTTATTCAGTGGCTGGTTAATCAGGGTCAAACCGTATTTGTTGTTTCCTGGCTAAACCCGGGGCCCAGCCAGAGAGACCTGGTGTGGGACGACTACATGCAAAAAGGCGTGGTCGCGGCGATGGACAACGTCACCAAAGCCACCGGCGAAGCGAGAATGAACCTGATTGGCTACTGCGTTGGTGGCACCCTGGTGGCATCAACCCTTTCTTGGTTGAAGAAAAAAGGCCGCAAACCAACCGTCAGTGTGACCTACTTCACCACGCTTCTGGACTTTACTGATCCAGGCGGCATTAGCATATACATCAACGATCGTTCGCTTGCGGGCATCGAAAAGATGATGAACAAGAAGGGCTACCTGGACGGCCGAGCTATGGCCTTTACCTTCAACCTGCTGCGTGAAAACGAGTTGTTCTGGTCTTTCTGGACCAAGAACTACCTGAAAGGTGAAAAACCAGCGGCTTTTGATCTGCTGTACTGGAACACCGATGGCACTAACCTGCCCGCGGCGCTGCACGGCCCTTATCTGCGTGAAATGTACCTGAACAACCGACTGGTGCAACCGGATTCGCTGACATTCTGTGGTGAGACCAATAATCTGCAAGATATTGACGTGCCGTCTATGTTCATAGCCGCACGCCAGGATCACATTGCCAAGTGGAAATCCTGCTACACCGGCGCTCAGGCTCACGGCGGAAAAGTGAAGTTCTTGCTGGGCGGCTCCGGCCACATTGCCGGCATTATTAACCCGCCGTACAAAGAAAAGTACGGTTTTTGGACCAATAATGTGGATACATTGCCAGAAAATCCGGACGACTGGCTGGCAGAAGCCGCGCAGCACCCTGGTTCATGGTGGCCGCATTGGGTTGAGTGGCTGGCCCAGTATCAGGGCGATCAGGTTCCTGCCCGCGTCCCAGGCGAAGGCAAACTGAAGGCGTTGGAAGATGCCCCTGGCAGCTACGTGAAAGTCCGCGCAGCGGATGCAGCGAAAAGCTGATACCAGAGTGTAAAATGATCCACCCGAAAACCGCGGCGAAGCTTATGCTTCGTCGCGGTTTTTTGGTTCTTCAATCTGCGCTTTAAATTGACTATCATGGCCGCCTTTAAAAATAGTTTGGATGCTAATGACTCCTTCCGCGTTTCGACTCACCCTGCCAATCCTGTTTGGCTATTTGCCGCTGGGCATGGCGTTTGGCGTACTGTTTGCCACACAGCTTGATTACCCGTGGTGGATAGCCCCGCTGATGGGTGTACTGGTGTACGCCGGTGCCGCGCAGATACTGGCTGTCAGTTTGCTGGCCGCCCATGCCGGATTGCTGGAGGTGTTTATTGCGATGTTTGTGCTCAACGCCCGGCATTTGTTTTATGGCCTGTCTTTGCTAGGGCAATTTCGCGGCGCTGGCTGGCGTAAGCTGTATTTGATATTCGGCCTGACCGATGAAACTTACTCGCTTCTCACCAGCCGCCAGCGCACCGAAACGCGCGAGCAGGAGTTGCATACGGATTTTCGCATTACCCTACTGAACCAGTTGTACTGGGTCGTCGGCTGTGCGGCCGGTGGGTTTTTGGGGCACAGCGTTGCCTTCAACAGCACCGGCATTGAATTTGCGCTGATCGCTCTGTTCATTGTGCTAACCATTGAGCAGTACAAAGCCCTGGGTGAAACCTTTCCGCTCTGGCTGGGTGCTCTGGCCGCCGGGGTGGCTATGGCCGTTCTGCCAGCGCCGCACCAACTCATCGGAGCCATTGTGATCGTTTCACTGGTGTTGTTACTGCAATATCGCCGGCACAGAGACGCTCTGACCCGCAATCGCAGCGAGGAGACAACCCATGGCTGAGAACCTGTTTCAAAACTACTATCTGTCCAGCTTTATAGCAGTAACGGTGCTGGCAACGTTCGCCACCCGCATCATTCCGTTTGTATTTTTCGAGCGCCATACTGAACACCCCCTCATCAAACACCTGGGGCGCTATTTACCCGCCGCTGTTATGGCGTTGCTGGCTATCGTTTTTTTACAACGTTCGGCGACATGGTCTTTACCGGTGGTTGGTCTGGACGCGCTAATCCCCGGCGTTCTGGTGGTGCTGGTTCACCTTTGGCGCAGCAATGCCCTGCTGTCCATCGCTGCGGGCACCCTTCCGTATATGGCCATTCAACAGGCCGGTCTGTTCTGAGTCATAGCGTTCTGAGTCATAGCGTTCTGAATGACCGGGCCGGAATCATTGGAAAACACCTCTATGGAATTGCTGGATACCTTTGCCCGAACCCTGGAAACCACACTGCCGGTATTCTTCATGGTCTTTATTGGCATGGGGCTGCGCCGCGTTAATTGAATAGATGATGCGTTCGTCAATACCGCTTCAGCCCTGGTGTTCAAAGCAACATTGCCAACGCTGATTTTTCTGAGCATTACCCGTGCGGATCTGAGCATCGCTCTGAATCCCGGTTTGCTTGTGTTCTTTTTGATGGCGACCGTTGGCACCTTTTGCCTGGCCTGGGTGTGGGCGCACTTCCGCGTGCGTCGGGAAAACCGAGGTGTTTACGTACAGGGGGCATTCCGCGGCAACTGTGGCATCGTGGGGCTGGCTCTGGCGGCCAATCTGTACGGCGATTATGGTTTGTCTGCCGGTGGCATTCTGCTGGGCCTGGTGATTATTTCCTACAACATCTTGTCGGTGGTGGTACTGCTGGCCTATCAGCACAGCCAAAGCGCCAGCCCAGGAAAAATCCTCCATAATATTCTGCATAATCCACTGATCATTTCGGTGGTTGTTGCCATTCCCGTCGCTGCGTTGAATCTGGAACTGCCCGCCTGGGTAATGACATCGGGGGATTACTTTGCTTCTCTCACTTTGCCGCTGGCACTTATGTGCATTGGCGCTACCGTATCACTGCGCTCCATTCGCACCCACAGCCGCACGGCGATGGGCGCCAGCCTGATGAAAATGGTGACGCTTCCTGCGCTGGCCACAGCGGCGGCATGGCTTTGGGGCTTTCGCGGCGCAGAACTGGGCTTGCTGTTCCTGTTTTTCGCCAGCCCGACGGCGGCGGCCAGTTTTGTAATGGTCAAAGCGTTGGGGGGGAACGACCGCCTGGCCGCGAACATTATCGGGCTGACCACTTTGCTTGCCAGTGTGACCGTTACACTCGGAGTATTTGTTTTGCGCAGTTCCGGCATTATTTAACCGGGGCGGGTGTACCTTGCACGCTTTCCCTGTTTAGATACAGCCAACGCAACCGGACCGAATGGCTATGGATAGACTGGCTATAGAATCCCCACTTCTGGACACCCACTCAGCCTGGCAACTTATTCTGCAGGCACGGGGTTGTGCCAACGTTGTTTTGCCGGTTCCAAACAGCACAGAACCCGCGCTCGCCTTGTCTGAAGACGACGGAAACTGGCGTTTGTTACGCCCTGCCAGCGAACAGGCACAGCAACTGTTTGATTTATTCTTACCTTTGGCAAGCCCACTGGCAGACGGCCAGACCACATCGGTTATCGGCCAATTAGGCCAGAGCCTGGACGGCCGTATTGCCACGGTGAGTGGCCATTCGCGATTCATTAATGGTGATGATGGTATTGTCCACTTACATCGCATAAGGGCGTTATCAGACGCGGTTGTGGTGGGTGCTGGAACGGCCGTGGCCGACAACCCCCAGCTTACAGTCAGACGCACCTCTGGTGACAATCCGGTACGGGTGGTTATCGACCGCCGCCGCCGGGTGCCCGCCAGCCATCATCTGTTTACCGACAACGCAGCCCCAACACTTCGGCTGGTCGCCGGCGATTACCAACCCGGCCCGAAACCAAAGCTGCAAGGGTTAACGAGTGTTCTGGAAGTTCCATGCCTGGGTCATAACCAGCAACCCGTTTGCCCCGCGCAAATATTGGCGGTGCTGGCAGACTTTGGTTTGCACAAAATATTCATAGAAGGTGGCGGGGTGACTGTGTCGGCATTTCTGCGCGCGCAATTGCTGGACCGATTGCACGTGATGGTGGCGCCAATGATCATCGGTAGCGGTCGGCCAGCGTTTACGCTGCCCGAAATTGATCAACTGGACGACGCGCTGCGGCCGCGGGCAACGATGGTCAACCTGGGTTCTGATATGCTGTTTGCTCTGGAATTCAACGTTAACCACGGCGGCCTTTAAGCAGCACCAGGGCGCCTGGGCAACTGCCAATAAACATCAACGCACCGTAGCCGACACTGAGCGCCACGCCCTGCTCCGCCGGCAACCCCGCCAACGGCCACAGCAAAGCCGCGGCGCCTTCGCGTATACCCCAGCCGGCCACGGTCAGTGGAACGACCATACTCAGCAATAACACGGTACACAGCGCCAGAAGCACAGCCGCTGCAGCGGCACTGTTGACGTAATCCGCGGCCACCGCCAGCAATAAAAAAACCGCAAGATAGCTGGCCACAACCAACAACGACGACATCAGCTGCAGCGGCAAAGCGGGCCAACTGAACAAAGCCTGGCGCACATCAACACGCAAGGCCAGAAGATAAGCCTTGAACCGGGCGCTGTAAATCCGCAACAACAGCAAACCACCCGCTACTGCCAGCAGCAAAACAATAGGCAGCCAGCCGATTGCAGCGGAAGAGCCCGCCAGCGACGGTTTGAACACGTTTGCCTGCCAAAGCACTATCAGACCCAGCCCAACCACCAGCGCTAAAACCAGTTGCCCAGACAGCCGTTCAATCGCCACCGCGTGGGCCGCTTTTTGTCGCTTGCCGGCTTTGGCGCCGTGGCGAAACGCACGGTTCACATCCCCCAGAACGCCGCCGGGCAAAACCTGGTTTATAAACGTGGCCAGGTAGTATTCCTGCACGGCATCACCTAAGCCGATGCTCAAGCCGAGGCGTTTGCATGTGTAACGCCAGCGCCAGGAAGAAATGACGACCTGAACCGCACTTAGTACAACGGCCGGCAGTACCACCCAGAGCGGAATTCGTTGCAGCTCACGCCACAAGGCCGTGGTATCGACCAACAAGAAAAGTGCGCCAAGCAAAATTGCACTCGCCAGCCAGCGCCAGGCAGCGGTGCCCCGCACGCCCGGTTTTGTGGTAGCAGACATACCGGCTACCCGGCCCTTGGCGGCAACGCGAGCAGATCTTCATGGCACACCGTAATGCGCAAATCCCCTGCGGCCAGCTGCCGTTCTCTGGCGTCAAGCCAGACCCTTAAACGTGTGCTCTGATCCAAGTCCTGCTGGATGGCAGCATTTACCCAACCGTGCATCAATTGGCGCGCCAGCTCAGCATGCTCTTCACCTTCACCTTCACCCAGCTGCCAGTCACTGGCGGCAATGTGCACCTCATAACCACAGCTCTTCAGTTCTGCGGTCAGCGCTGCAGTGGCGCTTGGCCCCAGCGCCGCTCCCAGGCCTTTGTCGCCATGTTGGTGTTGATTCACCAGTACGCGCAGCAGATCGTCATCAGAGTGCTGGGGGCTAAGCTCGAAGCGTCCGGCGTAGCTCAGCACAACCAATAGGGCCGCGCGTTTGTCCGCGACCTCTTTTACCAGCGCCTGCAACCATTGGGCCGACACAAGGTCAATCAGCGCCGATGCGGTCACCAGGCGTGTATCCGCGGGTAATAGCCCGGCAAACGTTTGTGGTAACAGCTGTAAAGCCCGGAGCTCAACGCTCAGGCCTAGCGGCTCTAGTCGCGCCGCTGCGGCTGCCAACAAACCCGTGTCTTGGTCGATCAAAAGCCACTTCTGCGAGTTATCAAGTACCTTGGCCAAATACCCGGCATTAGACCCCAGCCCGGTACCCAGATCGACCAGCGTTGGCGGCTGCGGCCTTACTTGGTCACCCGATTGCTGTTGTAGCCAATCACGCAGCATGGTGTTGAGGTTTTGCGACCGCGCCTTATAATCCGCTGGCTGTCGCAGGCTGAGCCAGTCAGCGCTGAACTCGGTATGCGGGTGATGGCTTTGAAAGTCGGTTAGCGCGGCCGTAAAGGCGGCGGCTGTATCGGCCCAGGTGCGCACACGCTGCGACTCGGACTCGGCACTAAGGCGGGCTTGCGCCAGGACGTCAGGCTTGGTTATCCAAATACCCAAACGTTCACGCAACGCTGCCACATCCCCCGCGTTGTACATCGCAACGCCGGGGCGATCGGCGGTGTGCAATAAAGCGCCACCGTTGGAGGAAATAACCGGCAAACCGACACCCAGTGCTTCATCAATCACCATGCCATAGCCTTCGTACAGCGACGGCAACACGAAGATATCGGCGTTGCGGTAAAGTGCTGCCAGCGCATCGCCGTCCACTTCGCCGGTCAGCGTAATACTCGAACACAAATCAGCCTGCTGAATCTGCCGGCGCACCTGCTCGGCGTAGTGCGGATCACGATCACAGGCACCCGCCAGAACGCACTGCCACGAGGGTAGCTCTTTCAACCCGGAAAGGGCTTCTACCAACTGATGCTGGGCCTTACGCGGCGACAGTTGCGCAACGCATAACAGCCGTATCGTCTTTGTGTCCTCAACCGTGCCACCGGCAGAGTGTTCCGGCGCACCCAAAGCACGCTTTTCGACACCCGGTTGGGCGATGCGGATGCGGTCTGGCGATACGCCAAAATCCTTAAGGCGTTCTGCGGTGAAGCGGCTGGTGGTCACAACGTGGGGCACCGCCGCCAGCGCCCGCTTTTCGGCGGCAAAGAACCACGCTTGCTGCTGCGAGCTCAGGCCAGTTTCATCGGCCAGCGGATGGTGAATCAACGCGACCAGATTGAGCCGTGACCGGTGTGCTTCCAGTATTTCTGGCATGGCGCTCATGGCAAGTCCGTCGAGCACCACCCAAGACTGGTCTGCCGCACTCGCAAGCAACTCGTTCATGGCCGTTAGTGCCACGGTATCAGGCTGCGGAAACTGGCCTGGCAATCCCGTTATTCGTGCGTTTATGCCGGGCTGGTTTACCGCGCCAGCTTGGTTGAGCGCGGCTACTAACTCGCGTACGTAGCGATAACCACCGGTGTTCTGTTGCGGATCACCCGGTACAACAAACAGCAGCTCGTGGCTGGATTCAAATGTCGCCATGGTAGCTGGCCCAGGCAATATGGGATTCCGCCAAGGTTACCTTCAGGCGTTCAACACCTTTGCCTGACTCCCCCAGTTGGCCGGTTCGAATCACCGCTGCAAGTCGTTCAAATATAACCTTTGCCATAAATTCGGTGGTGGTGTTGCGGCCTTTGAATTCCTCCACGTCGTCCAGATTTTTCATGTTGAACTCCGCCAGCAGTGCTTTCAACTGCTCTGAAGCAAGGCCAATGTCCACAATCAGATCGTCATAGTCGAGCGTCTTACGCTCAAAGCTAACGTCAACGATATAAGTGGCGCCGTGGGTTTTCTGAGCGGGCCCAAAAATTCCGCCGTTAAAACTGTGGGCAATCATGATGTGATCGCGAACGGTCAGGCTGTACATTTAAATCTCCTTTGGCAAAGCATAATGTGAGAAGCCTACTGTGCAAAGCTGTCTATAAAGAGTTATGACTAATAACGAATTCGATGGCATAAAGTATCATCACCCGGGCCAAGAATTTGCGCCATGGTTTGCGGCATTTGCTCGAACGGGGTTTCTGCGCTGATCAGAGCGTCTAACACCGGATCTTGCAGCAAGTCCAGAGCCAGTATCAGGCGCCGGCGATAATCCCAGCGCGGCTGGCGAAGCGGGCTAATCCCACCCACCTGGCTGGATTTCAGGGTCAGGCGGCGGGGATGAAAGGCCCCGCCCAGGAGTGCGTTGACGGGCTGGTCGCCGTACCAGCTCATTTCCACCACCGTTGCCTCCGGACCAGCCAGGCCAAGGGCTGTCGCCAAGCCGGCACTTTGGCCACTGGCGTGAATCACCAGGTCAAAATCATCGGCGCTGCTTTGGCTGGCGAAGTTCAGGCCCAGCTTACGCGCCACCGCCTCGCGACCAGAGTTGGTGTCCAGAGCGACGACGTGGGTTCCGGGTATGCGGCTGGCTAACCAGGCTACCAGCAACCCAACAACACCCAAACCCACCACCGCAATGCGGTCGCCCACGCCGGGCATGGCATCCCAAAGGCCATTTACAGCGGTCTCCATATTGGCTGCCAATATTGCACGAGCCGCAGGTAACCCCGGCGGCAAAGGCGCAACGGCCGAAGCAGGCACTTTATAACGTTGTTGATGTGGGTACAGACAAAATACCGTCTTGCCGGCTAATCCCTCGGGGCCACTGACAACTCGGCCAACATTGGCGTAGCCGTATTTAACGGGCCAAGGGAAATCTCCCTGCTGAAAAGGTGCGCGCATACTCTGGTGCTCGCTGGCAGGCACTCGGCCATGAAATACCAGAGATTCGGTGCCACGGCTAACACCGGAGTACAACGATTGCACTGTTACCTCAGTGTCGGTAGTGGCCGCACTCGTGCCTGGCGGGTCACTCAAAGCCGTGTCCAGTATTTTCCCTTCGCCAGCGGCGGTAATCCAGAATGCCCGTGTCGCAGCGTGCGATGAGTCATCATTTGTGGAACTCATCTAGTACTCCTTGTGTCTATACTGAAAGTTAAACAGTCTACAGAATTATTAACGGAGTTCACTGATGAATTCAGCACCCCAGGCGCAAGGCCTTGCGCCATGGATGGACCTGCTATGGAGTGCCATTGTGCTGGCGGTTTTGTTTGCACTGGTGATTCCGCCTGTTGCATCAACCCAGGCTGCCGCAGCCACACTGGCCACCGCGATAACCATCATTCTTTATGCCGCTATTGTGGCGAGTGTGCTAACACGCTGGCCGCCACACCAAAATTTTGGCTGGGCCAATCGGGCAACTCTGCTGCGCGGTTGCATGATCATTGTATTGGTGGCCATTGCCTGCGCTGTGGCCGCAGGTGCTGAACTGTCGGTTAACCGCCTTTGGTGGTATGCCGTTGCGGCTTTGTTAGCACTGATACTGGACGGCGTAGACGGTCAGTTGGCGCGGCGCACCAACAGCACCAGTGAGTTCGGCGCCAGATTCGATATGGAACTGGACGCGCTGTTTATTCTCGGCCTGTGCCTGATGGTTTTCGCCATTGGCAAAGCTGGCGCCTGGGTACTGGCGCTGGGCCTGATGCGCTATGGATTTGTAGTGGCTGCCTGGGCCCTGCCATGGATAAACCAGCCGCTGCCGCCGAGCTTCCGCCGCAAGACAGTCTGCGTATGGCAGATTGTCACGCTGATGGTGGCAATTGTGCCGACAGCGCCTTCCCTGCTTGTCAGCGTGTCGCTGGCAACGGCGCTGTTGCTGTTAACCTGGTCGTTTTTTCTAGATGTATATTGGCTCTATCAACGGAGAGAACAACATGAAACAGACTGAGAAAAACCGTACTTCCGGAATCGCTGTCCTATCCTTGCGCCAAATTGCTAGCGCTGTTCTAGTGCCTGTTTGTTTGGCTTCAGCCCCGCTGGTTCACGCCGAGCCGACCCACTTCAAGGTCGATGACGAGCACTTTTCCATGGTGTTTGAAATCATGCACATCGGCTACGCCCCGGTGATGGGCATGTTCCGCGAGATAGAAGGAGCATTTGTTTACGACGAGGAAACCCGTGAGCTCAGTTCCGGCAAGCTGATATTCAAAAGCGACAGCGTATTCACCAATCACAAAAAGCGCGACGAGCATGTCACCAGCAAAGACTTCCTCGACAGTTCCAAGCACCCCGACATCGTTTTCACCATGACCGATTTCAACACCACCGGCGATAACACCGGCCAGGTCACCGGGGACCTGGCCATGCTCGGGCAAACCAATCCGGTTGTGTTAAACGTAACGCTCAACAAATCTGCGGTTTATCCGTTCGGGCACGAGGAATACACCCTGGGTATTAGCGCCGAAACCCGACTGAAACGCAGCGAATGGGGCATGACCTACGGCCTTGATGGCGACATGGTGGGCGACGAAGTTACCCTGCGCTTTGGTTTTGAAGCTATCAAGGAATAGGGTTAGCTCTAAGTTGACCGACTCTAGGCCGGTTGTTGGCGGCCAGATTTCATAGATGCCACCACCGAGCCGGCCACTACCAGTAACGCCGCCACCGGCAAACGCCAATCCGGGGAGGCAATGCCCGCAACAACCAAAAGCACCGCGGCCAATACCGGCACCGCATAGGCCAAGCTGCCAACCAACGCCGTAGGCCCGGTACGCACAGCCAGGTCCCAAGCCACCATAGCAAGCCCATAAGGTCCAAGACCAAGAGCGATGCCGGCCAGCAAAGCCCCACCGGAAGGCATTCCCAGTGCGCTCCCAGTCAAAGTATCTGCGGTTGCCGCGCCGGCGCCTGCAACCAGAAACAGCAAGGGCATCAGTGGTGCAATCGCTACCGGCGCCGCCTGACAAATCCACGAATACAATGCCCAACAGCAAGCGGCCAGCAGTGCCAATGCATAACCGGCGTAATGGCCGCTAGTGCCTGCTCCCAGGGAATCAGGCGATATCAAGACCGCTGCGCCACAAAATGCAATACCGGCCCCGACGATGACTGGCAATGAAATGCGCCGATGAAACATCCATTGGCTAAGCACAATAAACAGTATGGGCCAGGTGTACGTAATCAACGCGGCCTCCGCAGCAGGCGCCTTATCCATGCTCGCCAGATAACTGGCCACGGCGCCAAAAATCAGCGCCGGTACCAATCCGTAAATCACCAGTTTCCACTTGAGCGACAGCGTTACCTGCCTGGGTTCCGTTTGCGCTTTTTTGCGCTTGCGCAACGTCATGGGCAAAGCCGCCACAGCACCACTTAACAGAGCAATTGTTGCCAGCCGAAACGGCGGTACCGCGCTTGCGATATCCACCAGCAGCGGCGCGATCGCCCACAGGACAACGGCGACAAGTGCCGCAAAGACGCTGAGATAAAGCGGTTGGTGTATTGCAATGGTATGGCTACTCACCGTTAGTACTCCCTCGACGCTGCTGAATTAGCAAGACAGGGTCTAACCCTATACACTTTAAACACATCACAAAATCGACATTTTTTGATTGATAACATAACAGGAATTGATGATTTGAGACGGCGCATTCTGGATCTGAACATGTTGCGTACGCTGGTCGCGATTGCCGACGCCGGCAGCGTGACTGCGGCGGCTGAACGCCTGGCTTACACACAATCGGCTGTGAGCATGCAGCTGCGACGGCTGGAAGCATCATTGGACGTTGCCCTGCATGAACCCGAAGGTCGTAAAATTCGCCTGACAGCCGAGGGGCAAAAGCTGGTGGGGTACGCGCGAAAAATGCTGGCGCTAAACAGCGAAGCGGTGGACGACGTTCAACGCCGACAGGTCTCCGGCGAGCTGAGCCTGGGTATTCCCGAGGATTACGCCTTTCTGCTGACGTCCGTGTTATCGCACTTCAGCCAGCGATATCCGGCGATTCAGTTACAGGTTATTTGCCGCTCCAGCGTTGATCTGGTGAAGCAGGTACAGGATGGCGGCCTGGATATGGCCGTGGTAACGCGTCAGGTGCGTTCACCGGGCGGTGAGGTGATTCGCCGCGAACCGCTGGTATGGGCCGTTGGCGCCACCGCGCAACCATCACTGGCCGACCCGATACCGCTCGCGCTTTATTCGCCGGGCGCAGACGTGTTTCGTGATGTTGCTGAAGCGTCGCTGGCGGCTGCAGGCCGGAGCTGGCGCATGGCCTATTCCAGCCAGTCCATGACCGGCCTTTTACCGGTTGTCGTGGCCGGTTTGGCGGTGGTTGTGGTAACCCGCAATATGCTAACCGATCAACTGCGGGTGATTGACGAGCGCAGCGGCATGCCGGCGTTACAATCCGTTGAAATCGCCCTGCACCGCTCTATTGGCCGGCCATCGGAACCAGCACGTCAACTGGCAGACCTGATTCGGACTCACCTGGCGTCAAATGATTAAACTCGAACCAGCCCTGTGATCCCAAAGGTTGGTCGAGCGCTTTCTGCAGTCTGGCATCTTGTTGATAAATATCCGGGCGAAACACCAACTCGCCGTCTTCGCCCGGGTGTACCGTCCAATAATGCAGTATGACCGGCATCGTGCGCCGCAGTTTAATATTGCGGGTGTCTCCAGTCGCAATCAATGCTTTCACATCCGCAGCCGTGTCGGTGTCGTCAAACAGCAGTTGTGCCAACTCCGTTATGCCTTGTACCCGAATGCAACCCGAACTGAACGCCCGCTGTTGGCGCCCGAACAGCGCCTGCGCAGGCGTATCGTGCAAATACACCAGGTGGTTGTTGGGAAAACGCAGAACCAATTGCCCCAGCGCATTCATCGGGCCCGGGCCCTGGCGCAGCATAATGCTACCGGGATTCCACCAGTCGATCTGTTGCGGATCCAGGCGCTGCCCCCGAAGGTCAAGCACGCTCATGTTCTGGCGATACAGATAGCCGATGTCATCGCGAATTTTTGGCAACGAGTCTTCCCGATAAATGGTCGGTGGCACTGTCCAGGTCGGATTGACGGTTAAGTGGGTAATCTCGGAGCGCAGCGACGGCGTGCTGCGATAGGGCTGGCCAACCACAATCCGCGAACGCCAGATTTCGCCGTTAGGGCGAAAGTAGCTTATGCGATAACCGGCAATATCCACCAGAATAAAAGCGCTGGCTTCGCCGTGTAACAACCAACGAGCGCGCTCCAGGTTGGCTCGAATCTGGTTAATGCGCTCGTCAACAGACACATTAAACGCGTTTCGTGTTTGTTGACCCACTATACCGTCTGCCTCCAGCAAGTGGTGTCGCTGAAAAAGACGCACGGCCCCTACCATGGCTTCATCGTATTCAAGAAGAGTCGCAGTCTGTTCTTCGGGCTGGACAGCGGACATGGCGTTTTGTAAGCCCAGGCCTCCTATCATCGCCAATCGCTGGCGTAGCAGAGGGACATCGGCGTCGACATCGCCCGGCCTTAGTGACTGAGGTCGTTGCGGCAACTGCTGCCAGCCGCCCTCCAGCTGGATATTGCGATAGTATGCCAGCCCCGCACGCAGGCGTTGGTAAGGCGCCGGGTAAGGCCGTGCCAGGGAAAACGCCTGTTCAAAACGCTGCGCATCTACCGCCTCGGAAATTCCCTGATAATCCAGAGCGCGCGCCATAACCGGTATTTCCCACTGAGGATCAATCTGATACGGGTCCACCTTGCCGCGCTGCAGGTGCGTCAACGCGGTCAACAGGATTCGGCTTACCGACAATTCAAAGCGCAGGCGATCATTGGCTGTAGTGTACGGTGCCTGCAGTTGACGATAACGCGCCATGATGGCGCCGGGTTGGTAGTCGGTTACATTCAGGCCATCACTTTGCAGGGTATTGAGTGCAGCAGCAAAAGCCGCAACCGATTCACTGTGCTGCCACACAAACCGACCGTCTCTAGCCGCGTAAAAAGCGCGCAAATCTTCAGTTTCAAACGATAGGTAAGCAGCGAAATCTTGGTCTGACTCGCTGTTTTCCTGCACCGCCACGCTGTGGCCGGCAACTCCCAGCCACAATACAAGCGGCAGCAAAAAGCGGCTTATCGCATGACGCCCCAGCATACAATTCCTCCATGTGCCAGATAAAAACTGGCTATTTCGACCTCTAACGTTATAATTACGCACCTTGCGGAAAACCGGATGATCCGCGTTTATAGTGACAGTATGATCCGCCTTTACCAGTAAGACAGTTTAACGTCAGGTAAAGTCCTGCCTTTAATACGGATTTTCTGGATGCCGATGATACGTTTAAACCAATGGCTGCTCGGCGCGGCTCTGTGTAGTCAAATAATTCTGGGGGGCCACAATGCGATGGCCGCCAATTCCGACAAACCCTTAACTAAAGCAACCTCTGATAGCGCAACGTTTAGTAGCGCAACGTCTACAGCCCAGCAAACTCGCCTCAACAACACACTGGCAAAGCTGGCACCAAGAGCCAATCCACAGGTCTTGCGCCTGGCAGCGCGGGCACTGGCCTGCGCACAACCCGATGCCAAGAGGCTTGCCGTCATCGATTTTTCATTGCCATCAACTGAGCAGCGGCTTTGGGTGTTTGACCTTAAACGCCAAAAATTGCTGTTTAAAGAGCTTGTGTCCCATGGCCGGGGCTCGGGCAATGCCGAGGCCAAGTCATTTTCCAACATTCCGGAAAGCTATCAATCCAGTATTGGCCTGTTTCGCACGCTCAACAGTTATCACGGTCGCAACGGCTACTCATTGCGCCTGAAAGGATTGGAGGCAGGCGTAAACGATCTGGCCTACCAGCGGGCCATCGTCATTCACGGTGCCGATTACGTCAGCAAGAACTTCATAGAACAAACCGGGCGTTTGGGGCGCAGCCACGGCTGCCCTGCAGTTCGCCAGGAAGTCGCCATCAAACTGATCGATAGCCTGAAAGAAAACCAGTATCTGTTCACCTACTACCCGGATCCCGAGTGGTTGGCAACGTCTGAATTCTTAAGCTGTAAACGCACAGATGCCCGACTGGCCATGAACTGATGTCTAGTTTCCGCGATTAATAATGCAACCCAAAAGAGAATGTTCATGCCCGACAAGAAGTTTCCATCCATTATTGTGTTTGATGTGAATGAAACACTTCTCGATATAACCACTCTGGAGCCTTTATTTCATCGCGTGTTCGGCGATCGACAGGTGCTGAGGGAATGGTTTTCGGCATTGGTTCTTTATTCACAGACAATGACTCTGTCCGGTCTTTACACGCCCTTTGGAGCACTTGGCGTGGGCGCACTGCGGATGACCGCCGACATTCACCAGGTGGACATTGGGGATGACGATATTGCGGAGTTGAAAACGCGGATGAGTACAATGCCGGTGCATCCGGACGCTATTCCAGCTCTTACCCGGTTGCGCGATGCAGGTTTCAGACTGGTCACCCTGACCAACTCCGCCAGCGGCGCTTCGCCCACCCCGCTAGAAAAGGCGGGATTAAGTCACTTTTTTGAGCGAACCTTCAGCATCGAGGAGACGGGTAAATTCAAACCCGCCCCTGAAACCTATCGCCTGGTCGCGAAGGCGTTGTCTGTCGAGACCTCAGACTTGTGCCTGGTCGCCTGTCACCTTTGGGACACCATAGGCGCCCAGGCCGCCGGTTGCCGCGGTGCATTTGTCACCCGCCCCAACAACGCTATTCTACCTGCCCCTGGCGTACCCCTTCCAGACCTGGTTGCAGCCGAACTAACCGACCTCGTCGATCAGATTATTGGCTGCCGGTAACACGTTGTAAAAACGCCCGACTGTCGCACACAGGCAGTCGAGCCGTTCAAACCAGAACGCGTCAGTAGGCGCCGTCGCTGTAAAACAACTCGTAGCTGTGGCTGTAGATTTCCACAATGTTTCCGAACGGGTCTTCCATTTTTAACGTGGAGAAAGGCTGGTGACGCCTGCCAGTATTTCAAAGCCGAACTGGGAAGTATTAATGGAACTCGGGTTTATAGATCACCCGGATGGCGCCCATCATGCTGAAATGCTGCTAGGGGCTAATTACCCTGAGTTTCAACACAGCAATCTGTTTGAAAAAAAGGGGTTCTCAAATCAGATCGGCCTGACTCTGGAGCCCGTGAGCTTAGGTTTAGGCTTTACCGTATTGCCGGCTCATGCGGTTGAGGCCTTTCAGGAGCGTCAGCTTGTCAGGACTCACCAGCTTCCCAATCCGGTTAGCGAAACCCTGTATCTTGCGGTAAGGCGTGAGATACCGATGCACAACAGGATGAACACTGTGATCACAGAAGCACGCAAATGGCTGTGAGTTCAGAGGGGTCATGCAGCCTAACCAACCGAGCCATCAAGCGCTGGCCATCATTCGACGTGTTTTGTGCCTTTTTTGATACCACGTCAGGCTAAAAGAGCCGTTTTATGATCATCAGACATCTCGTTTAGAGCCGCAATATTACTCACAATCTGGATCCCGCTCACTGCTTTCTTGGCCTTGGACTTGGCAACCGCTGCGGTCGCTGCCAGATCTGCTGCGGAACCAAATGCCCGGCTATCTGCAACAACGATTCCTGCTGAGAGAGCCACGAGGGGGAACTGCCTTGGCAGGCCATCACGATCTTCACCCGTTATGAAGCCCGCCTGACGTATCGCTTCCGGATACCGCGTTGCCGCCTCTAAGGCAAAAAGTTGTTGCACTTCTTCGCAGCGTTTTCGGATTTCAAGCCGGTCGCTGAATACCACAAAATCATCCCCGCCAATGTGGCCAACCCACTCATTATCCCCATTGAAAACCGTGCACAGTTGTCGTGCCAACGACAAGATGACCTCATCACCTTTGCTATAACCCAACAGGTCGTTGAAAGGCTTGAAGTGGTCAATATCGAAATAAATGCAGGTGAACGGGTTGTTTTGCTGAAGCCGGCGAACGGCTTCCTGCTGAATCAGAACATTTCCCGGCAACTGAGTAAGAGGATTGGCATGTCTCGCCTGCTCCACCCGACTCCGGGTCATCATGCGAAGCAGAGACCGGGTTGAACCCAGCCCTATGTAATGGCCATTCCTGGTCACGATGAAATGCTGTTTGAGGTAATGAAGGTCGTCCTCTAAAAGCGACTGGCTGACCGCTTCCAGAGATTCGTCATGCTCCACGACAAGCGCATCATAGGCCGTCAAACTAGACACCGGCTTTGTCTCATTGAGAGCACGACCATAGGTTGAGCTGAAAACTTCCAATACACGCCATTTATGCAGCAGACCGAGAGGCCTGTCATTATCCACCACGGGCAACGCAAATATGGAGGGCGAAGATTGCAGAACCTGCCAGGCCTCGCCCAGTGACGCCGTTGGAGCAAGTGGCACGATGTAGCGCCCCAGGTATCCCGCATCGGAGGTCGCCTGACCCCCGCCGATGGGAGCCGGATTGTCCAGTGCTGACAATTCGGCGGTAGGAAACGGATTGGGGCGTCCCAACAGAAAGCCCTGAATCAGATGAATTCCCATTGAGCGCAACAGCGTCAGCTCAGCAACTGTCTCAACGCCTTCTGCAATCAGCCGGCACCCCAGCCGCTCACAGAGGTTAATAACGGACCGAACGAATTCTTTTTTTACCAGGTCTCGATCAACATCGCGAATAAAATGCCGGTCAATTTTGACAAAATCCGGCTGAATTTCAGACCAGAGTTTTAACCCGGAGTAACCCGTGCCCAGGTCGTCTATCGCAACCCGGAAACCACGTTTCTTCAACGCAGTCAATCGAGCCTTTAGCGCCTCCGGGTTATCCGCCGGATAACGCTCGGATAATTCAATAACAACGTTTTCCGGCTTGAGGCCGTTGGTCGTCAACAAAGACTGTAAGCGATCCTCCGCAAACACTTTCGGTAACAGCAGCCCCGGTGAAACATTCACGAAAACCAGGTGGCTGACTCCGTGGCGAATGCAGCTTTGCCCGGCTTCCAGCAGACACGCCTGCTCCAGGCTGATCACCTGCTTGCATTGCTCTCCTGCCTGAAACAATGCAGGAGCCCCGTGAAGCGGGCTGTCCGAAGGTCCCCGGCTAAGTACCTCATAGCCAAGAACAGTTCCTTTCTGGCAGTCAACAATGGGTTGAAACATCGTTGAAATAAGCTGCTGATCAATAATACGCTGTAGCTCTCTCGCTTGGTCACCGGCTGTCATTCTGTGTTATGCCCCCTGAATCTGGAAACGAGAAATCAGGGCTCGCAGCGATTCTGACTGCCCTCGCAACTGATCGCTTACCGTTTTAGTGTGACCGATATGCTGTTCCAGACCCTGAGAGCTTTCTCCCAGCGCATCCGCGCGCCGCCCCACCCGGCCAATCTCATCCCTTTGAACGTGCACTGCCTCGTCTACCTCAGTGGTAAAATGGCTGAGATCATCAAAGGTTTGTTTAAGTGCCACCAGGTGGGTCTTGAGTGTTCCCAACGTCTCCCGGTTAGTGCCACCGGCTGCCCGGGTCTCATCCAGTAAGCCGTTGGCACTATTAACCTGGGTGACAAGCTCGCTAACCCACTGACGCACCTGATTGGTGGATTCACCTGTGCGACGGGACAGGCTTCGTACTTCATCGGCCACAACGGCGAAACCCCGGCCCTGCTCTCCGGCGCGGGCCGCCTCAATCGCTGCGTTCAGGGCCAGCAGGTTGGTCTGCTCAGCGATGTCCGCGATCACGCCAATCACCTGTTCGATCTTTTTACTGGAACCGTGAAGGGCCTCAATCGCTCCTGCCACGCGATTAATAACCTCAATCGCATGTTCAGCGGCACGCTCACTCTCGCGCAGCTGGTTCTGAACATCATCGTTGCCTGCCACAGCGCCAGTGACCTGCGTTCGGGAATGCTGCGCTGATTGCTCAATCTGGCTTGCGCTCTTGGTAATGGCGTTCATTGATGAAACCACATCGTGGATCTGGCGAGTGTTATGTAACGACGAGGCCTGGACTGCATCGGCCTGCTCATCCAGATTGGCTGAACGCTGCTGTAAGGCGGCTGCAGCGTCTGTGACATCCCCCACGAACAGTTTGAATTTTTCGATCAGACCGTTGATTGCTAACGCCACAGCCGTTACTTCATCACGACCTGAAATCGGCAGCGGGGTGGAAAGGTCTGAAGCGGCTTCCATGGACCGGAGGCGTTCCGCGATCAACTGAAGCCTCGTGGTCACCGTGCGGCGTAGCCAGTATGTTAATAGCAGGATACCAAACAAGACAAAAAGGGATCCCCCAACCAGTAAGTGTTGTTGCTGTTCGAGGAATTCGACCAGCGCGGCAGACCCTGCCTCCGCCTGTTGGCGGCCAACCGAGCGCCGGGCATCAATGCCTTCAAGCATGGGATCAAGGGCTTGATAAAGCTGAAAGTCCACCACTTTGCCGGCCGAATAATAACTGGCTTCATCAATAGGTTCTTTCAGAGCCACAAGCAGGTTCAAAACGGCCTGATGGGCCTCCATGTTCTTCTCAGCCCAACCTTGCAGGCGCGGGTTACCAAGAGCTGACTGCCATTGCGCCTGTATTGCCACCGAGGTTTCTTCGAACTGTTCGTTGATCTCATCCCACAGCAGCAGTTGAGCTTTAATTTTGTAGGAAAGGCCCTTGAGTTGGCGATGGCTGCGATCCAGATCCGTAAGCAGCCAGACATCCGAAATCTGCTCTCGCACGAGTCGATCCGTCGCCTCCTCAGCCTCCCGCACCACTGACATAGAAAGCCATGTCAGACCGGTAAGAGCTATTAAACAAAACCCAGAAAACACTACTAAGCGCTGATGGACGGTAAGACGCATAACGTGAACTACCTCTCGAAACGTTCACGGTGAGCATAGGTCACGATCATGACAGCTTTGTTTCAATGGTTAGCGTGCCAGAAGCATTTTTAAATATAATCAAATTTTTTCAATACTTTACGGGCACGACTCCAAGGAACTGTCGAAGGGCACACGTTCGTCGTTTTTTTGGTGGCAGCCCGCTTCGGATCAAGGTTCAACCTTGATACAGGTTGCTACGACGACGAGTTCCTACCAAAGAAGGAGTTGCGGAAAACGATGGTGGCAAAGGAGCTAAGTGCACAGAGAAGATGAAAAATTTGATTTAACAGCATTGCACAGCATCAAAGTCCGCCAAAAGCTAAAAGTAAGCAGCCGCCAGCAGCCATAACTTGTTGAAAAAAATTTTTCCGATCAACACCCCCCCCTTCTCGCCGTGCAAAATTCCCGCCCTCCGAAGGCAGTGGTCACAGGTTCGAATCCTGTCATCTTTAGGTAAATAGCCTTTGGCCAACAATGTTCAAGCAGTGTGTCGCCCAGCGGCTCGAAATGATGGCGGAGACAGGTGAGCTGGAAAGGATATTCAAGCAGTATGTGCCGGATGCAACCCTGCAGCCGTTGAATCAATGGCTGCTTTTTTACCACCTTGATGGGACATTCGTCAGACTACGGCTCTTACTCGCTGACCATCCAACATCCTTGAAATGGCTTCGGGGGGCTGAGCGGGACCATAGAGGAAGCCCTGTATCTGCTGACAGCCAAGCCCTCTCAGGTAAGCCAATTGCGCATCTGTTTCTACGCCTTCCGCGATAATGTCCAACTTCAGGCCGTGGGCCATGGCCACGATAGCGTTAACGATGCAGGCGCCGTCTTCTCCATTTCCAATTCCGCGGACAAACGACTGATCTACTTTCAACGTGTGGATAGGCAACTGGTGAAGGTAGTTCAGCGAAGAATAGCCGGTACCGAAATCATCGATCGCAATACGGACCCCATAATCGGCCAGTTGTCGGAGCTTCTGGCTGATCTGCTCGAGGTCATTCATGATGACATTTTCGGTAATTTCGATTTCCAGATGGCTGGCTGGAAACTCTTCATTTTTGAGCTGCCTGATCAGGATTTCGACAAATCTCGGGTGCTCTACCTGAATCGGCGACATGTTTACTGCCAGCCTCAAATCCCTGTTGCCATCAAGTATCCACCCTTTGACCTGCCGGCAGGCCTGGGCCAGTACCTGCTCGCTAAGCGCTACAATCAGTTTGGTCTCTTCGGCCAATGGCAGAAAATCCTTGGGGTAGAGCAGTCCTCGATCCGGGTGCTGCCAGCGAACCAGCGCCTCCAGTCCCACAATGCGTCCGCTTTTGGCGCAAACTTGAGGCTGGTAGTAAACCCGCAGTTCGTTGTTCTCGAGAGCCTGTCTGAGATCCCTTTCCAGGCTGAGACGGTTGGCGGTGTCGATGTTCATGGATTCGCTGTAAAAACGGTAGCCGTCCTTGCCCCGGGCCTTTACGTGATACATGGCGATATCTGCGTTCTGAATCAGCTGATCCATTGAGATGCCGGCCTCCGGGTAAAGGGAGATACCGATACTAACTCCGACAAATACCTCGTGTTCGCCCAATTGAAAGGGTGCTTTGAGGGCATCAATCAGTTTCTTGGCAATACGCCGGGCATCGTTACTGTTGTTAATGGCGGGCAGCAACAGTGTGAACTCGTCACCGCCAAACCGTGACAGAGTGTCCCCTTTACGGAGGCAATGCTCCAGACGCTGGGTGACCACTTGCAACAAAACGTCACCCATGGCGTGACCCAGAGTATCGTTAACCACCTTGAACCGGTCCAGGTCCAGAAACATGACTGCGAGTTTCTGTTTGCTGCGACTCGCCTGGGTGATTGCAAGGCTCAACCGGTCAGTGAACAGTGCCCGGTTGGGCAACCGGGTTAGCAAATCATGATAGGCTTGGAAATTTATGAAGGCTTCCGCTTCCTTGCGTTCAGTCACGTCTCTTGCGGTGCCGTAAAACCGCGCCTTGGGGCCAGTGGTGCAGGCATTAAAATCGGCCCCCAGAGGCAAGGTTTCGTGATCAATCGGAAACGCAGTGATCTCGAAATACCGATTGGCCTTTTGACTGCCCCGGGTTTTGAGTTTTACTTCAAAGGTGCGGGGGTTTTCGGGTGTAACGCTTGGATCCTGGAGGGTATGGGTTCCGCGAGCAATGTCCTGTTCGTCAAGTAGGTGCCGGAAATGCTTTCCGTTGAGCTCCTCGCTGTTGTAGCCCAACAACGATTCGATCTTGCTGTTGATGAAACAAAAGCGCCCTTTGTCATCAAGCATGAAGACAATATCTGGGGAGTTGTTGACGATGTAACGGTGCAATGCTTCGGACTTTTCAAGTCGCTGTTGCACATCGGTATGAGCTCTGAATAGCAACTGTTTGCCCAGTGCAGCATCCAGGGTGGCAAACATTTCGTCCGGGTCAAAGGGTTTCTTGAGGTAGTTCTGAGCACCCCGTCGCAGCGCGCGACTGACGGCACTGAAAGAACTTTCACCGCTCACCACGATAATGCCGCATTTGGGCTGCACCTTCGCAGCATGGGACATGACCTCAAAGCCGTCGATTTCAGGCATTCTCAGGTCAAGCATGGCAAGGTCAAAGGTGCGCGTATTCAGCTGTCTGCAGGCTTCTTTTCCGCCCAACGCCGGGGTAACAAGATAACCCTGTTGCTCAAGCAGCGAGGAGAGACTGCTCAGCAGCCTCGGGTCGTCATCGGCGACGAGTATCCTGGCAATGATAGTGTCTGTTACTGGCGATTGGATCGGTTGCCGTGTCATCGCGCGCTGCCCATGATTTATGTCGGACCTTTGCTGGAATCGGATACCGCCGGCAGGAGAACCCTGAAACTGGTACCAGAGCTCCCCGTGCGGTATCCAATGATACCCTCCAGGTCATCAATGAGTTGTTTGACAATGCTCAGCCCTAGTCCGCTGTGGGTCACGCCCTTACTGGATTTTACAGGCTTGAACAGACTACTTTGAATGGCTTTCGGTAAACCCGGGCCGTTGTCTTCGATCAGCATTTCGATCCATTGCCGGCCCTGTTGCCAGACGGGCGAGGCGCTTGCAAGCTTAAGCTTACCCCCATCCGGCATGCACTCGACGGCGTTTCGGATCAGGTTAAGAATCACTTGGCGCACCGGCGCCCTGCCAGCCGCCAGATCTGTTGATTCTTCGCTCAAAATCAGATCGCAGTCAATGTCGCCGTCCCTGAACAGACTGTCCTGAAACAGGACGTGCAAGGCTCTCAATTCTCGATTAAGGTTTGTCGGTTCTTCGGTGTTCGGAGTGGGCTCTTGGCTCTCACCCATTTGCACCAACAGATTGCCAGCGCGCTCAAGCTCTTCCCGGATAATATCCAGTTGTTCCCGAACCTGTTCATTTTCAAGCCGCCCACGTAGTTGATAAATGTACTGCCGAATGATGGTTAAGGGATTGCTGATTTCATGAATGTGACGTCGTACGTTGTCTCGGGCAAGGGCCTGGTCAATATCCCCTGCGGTCACATCACCCTGGTTTTTCGACTCTTTACTCGCAATCAGATGTGATAATCGCGCGCAGAACATTTCAGCCAGTTCCAGCGTTGACACCATGTTTACGGCATCGGTGCCAATCACAAAAACACCCTGACAGCCGCCTTCGAACAGCACTGGAACAGCCGTCAGGGAGGATGTACTGAGTAGCGCCATTAATTGTTTGTCGAGCACGTTGGGAGAGCGGTCAGCCAGCAGCACAGCTTTTTGATCCCTGAAGCTTTGCGTCAGCACACTGCCTGTGGATGTGGCAACAATCGTCATGTCGGGCGGTTCGCCTTGACTATCTGATGCCAGGATCAGAACGTCATCGTCGGCTCTGAAAAACAGGCTGGGGCAACCTGTTAACAGAGTGAGGTTGCCCACAGTGCTGGCGAGCACCGGGCCTGAACCGTCGGCCAGGCTGAGAGCCTGGTTGGTCATGGCCTGGCGAATAACAGTATTGCGCAATGTCTGGCTTGCCTTTTGGCCATCGTAGGCATGTTCAAGAGCAACACCCAACGATTGTGCGAGGGCAGAAACGTCATGATTGATGCGCAGTGATAATTCCCGGGTGAGATCTTCACTAAGATTGAAGATGGTACCTGCGGCAGCAATACCGGCCGCGTCGGACTGAGCTAGCCGTGTTGACAGATTAATCAGCTTGACCAAATGGGCCGCATCACGGATTTCCGACGCCGGAGCCTTTTGATAACGCACAGCATCTACTGCCATCTGCCCTAGCCCCCAGGTCTGGGCAAGCTGCGCTCCGATCTCTGCCTGGTGATCGAGATACTCCTGTTGAAGATTACCCGGAGTCATTTTCAGAGCAATCAGTTCGCCAATGTTATGGAGCATTCCCAACATAAAGGCTTCGTCCGCAGAGGGGTAGCGGGTAAGCGTGGCGAGGGTTTTGGCGGTCAGTGCGGTGGTGAGAGAGTGGCGCCAGAAATCACGAAGTTGTTGCCACTGGCCTGCACCAAGATCGAACATCAACTGCCGGAGTGCGGCCGTGAGAATCAGGGTGCGTAAACGTTCGGTGCCAAGCCGGAGCAGTGCTTGCTCAGCCGAGCGAATTTCTCCCGACCGACCGTAGAGTGATGAATTAGCCATGGCCAATACTTGCGCCGTGAGTGCCGTATCAGCCGAAATAATATCGCTGATATGACGGTAGCTGTCTTCCTTTCGACACGCTTCCAGCGCCCTGAGTGTGACTTCGGGGAGGCTGGGTAATTGTGTGTTGGGCGATATTTGCATGGAATTACCGGTCATATATCTGGCACTTCACTTAGCATTACCATAGTGCTAAGAGTTTAAACAATCAATTCCATTAAATAAATACAGGTTGTTGAAAATTTTACTAAATTCTGGACGGATTAATTAAAGTTCGATTTGAGTCTCACATTGCAGCAAACGAAAACCCGTTAGTAGGACTTATTCTGTGTCATCTACCTGATATTGCCACGCAAAATATTGTCAAAAATACAACGAATGTACCCGAAGTGTCGTCTCGCTGGCTATATTGTCTTGCATGTTCGCGGTAGACTTAAATTAGTGGATTAGTCTGTTCTTTTCCTCTGAGCGTGGTTTTGAAGTCAGTATCAAAGAGAAGCCGATGACGGATTCGAGGCATATTTCAGCCCAGCCCAGGGTTATTGCCGTCACCGGCGGTAAAGGTGGTGTCGGTAAAACCTCTGTTGCCATCAATCTTGCGCTGGCCCTTACGCGCGAGGGCCACAGCGTGCTGCTGCTCGACGGAGACTTGGATCTTGCCAATGTTGCCATCATGCTGGGTCAGTATCCGAAACACACTCTGGAACACGTACTTCTTCGGGAATGCACACTTGATGAAATCATCATGGAGGCGCCTTTGGGGCTGCATGTAATTCCAGGGGCATCGGGGGTGCAACGCTGCATGGACATGGGTGTTGCGGGCAGTCTCGATTTGCTCAAGAGCCTTGCTGCACTGGAACGCCGTTACGATTATGTTCTCATTGATACTGCCGCTGGCTTGCAGCCAGTTGTTCTTCACATGATTGCCTCCGCTGCCATGGCCTGTGTAGTGGTAACTCCCGACCCTGCTTCTCTAACCGATGCATTTTCGCTAATCAAGGTGCTGCAACGGCAAGGCTACCGGCGTACCCCGAGTGTGCTGGTTAACATGGCTCACGGTGCCAGTCAGGCACAATCGATATTTCAGCGCTTTGCAGCGGCATCGCAGCGTCATTTGAACGTGCAGCCACATTATCTGGGCGCCATCTGGCGTGACGAGACACTGCGCCAATCAGTGATCACCCAGCGCCCGGTGGCTTTGCTGGCTCAGTCAGACCCGTCCTGCCGGCAGTTTCACTCACTGGCGGACAGGGTGAAGATAAGGTTGGAACAACTGCCACCCAGAAAATCCGGAATTGCAGCCTATTGGTACAAAGCCGTTCGTAAATCGGAGCAGGATAGACCAACCGCAACGCCCACTAACGAACCCACGCCAACAAAAGCCAAAATTGGGACCCGGGTTCGGCAGGCCGTTGTCGAATTCGATGATCTTGTCTCTGATCCATCATTGCCGCCAATGCTTCGTAATGAAGCATTGGCGGCTTGCTTTGCATTGCTTGGGCGCACGATGGACGACGACACTTTAGAGATTATCCAGACCGGACTGGCAGCACTTGACTGGGAAGCCCTGAGCGTTCCTCAACGAGCCCACTTCGCCACCCATTTGCGAGATTTGGCAAGCCAGGTCGCGCCCGAGTCTTCGAGGCCGGGAGGCGCCCAGTCTGTGACTCGAGGCGCCGACCGGGAGCCGCGTTACGATCAGGTCATATTTGGCGACCAGGAGCGTCTGCTGAAAGCCCTTCGCGAACAACCCAGCAACATCTCTCTGGACCACTTTCTGCGCGGGTTGGCAGGTAAGACGGATAACCGGTTCGAGGGTTGAAATCCAGCATTTTGAGGTTATTCCTCCCCGCTCATGTTCATGTTTTTTGCTGCATGTCACCTGGTTGTCATTCACAATGCAAGAATATTGATCTCCAGCGTTGTCGATGTTTCGGTCAGAGGGTCTTCGCTTCCCGAACTAACTGGCCCGGTAAATGCTGGCCAGGAAATGCAGAAATCTCGATGCAGGCTGTGTGTATCGGAAATACAATCGAGCCGCACGGCTTTCCTCCATAGGCGTTTAATGGCAATGAGTAGAGTGAATTACTAATCAGTATTTCGGCGTACTAATTGCCACTAAGGGTAAAATTTCACTCAAAAATACGCCCTGCCTTTTCTCGGATAGCCAAGTCCATTTCTTCAATACTGACCACTCGATTCAAAGCAACACGCCCTTTCAAGTGTGCGATATTCGGCGGGGTTAAAAGCTCCTCTTCCAGCGTCCAGTCCATAAATGGCAGTAACCGAACCATATTCCGGGCATCGTCCGCGCCCCGATGGTGGTGTCCCTCTAATGCTAATCCGTGAAACTCAAGAGCGTGGACTATCCCATTTTTACGCTTTTGCCCGGTTGTGCGGCGCCAGAGTCGTTTCAGGTTCAGATGGGGATAATTCATCATCGCAGGAGACACACCATGCTTCTCGCTATCGGCCTGAATGTGTAGACGGTCGTAGTTACCCCAGCTGCAACAGATAAAATCCTCATGCGGCTGTCCCAACCACGCGTCGAGCATTCTGCACGCTTCAGGGTACGGCGGCGCGGTCTCAATCAATGATGGCCTGGCGCCGTAGAAAAACTACTCTGGCGCCTCTTATTCAGTACCTACACCGCAAAACATGGTTCAGGTGGCACCCTCAAAACGCACTTTGACTAACTAAGTCCACCAAGCACACTGAGCCTTAATTGAGGGTTGGCAATATCGACCGTGAAAAGTGGCCACATCTGCCAGCGAATAGGGAACGGCAACATAGCTTTGCCGAAGAAGTGGTCAATCGAAGGGACCAACCACACCTCATCACGCACATCGAGGGCCTGGCGGATCGCATCCAAGTGCCCTCGGGTCGGTGGGTTAAAGGCACTGCCGAGGATCCCTACCATGGCAGCAATCGCTTGACGTCGTCCGCATTTTTGGCGAACTCGGCACCGGCCTGCTTCATGTCGGTCATCGCCTGCTCAACGCTGTCCTCAGCGATACCCCGGACGGCTGCCAGATTGACGATGACCTGAAACCCGGCGTCTCTTAACTGCAGAACGGTTTTGGCGACGCAGTAATCAAACGCCAGACCACCAACAATGACAACGGCCACGCCCTTGCTTTTAAGGAACTCGATAACACCCGTGGTCACGGTATCACCCAGATCGTGATAGCAGGCACCATACGGGTGGCAGTCCGGGTCCAGACCTTTATTCACCATGAAGTCATAACCGGTGGCGGGGTGCGGCAGGCCGTCCAGCAACTCGAAACCGAAGGTTCCCAGTTCGGCGTGCCGAGGCCACTTAATGTCGATATTTTCGCCCTCAATCTTACTGAAAACGTCTTCGGGCGTGTCGGCGATCCACTTAGCATTTGAGGGGTGAGCATCCCGGGAACCAACCCGGAAAGCGGCCAACTCGGCCTGTGCATTCAGCTCATCGACGATTTGGTCACCTTCCGGTACCGGCAGCTCATTCGGGCACAGAGGCGTGAACGTCTTCTGTGCGTCTACGTCAAAAGAGGCAATGCAGGTCATATCAGAACTCCTTGCTTACCGTGTGTCACCGGGCTTGAAGGCACCCATGACCGCCAGCGGGTCACACCGTTTGTGCTGAGTTTTTTCATACTGAGCGACCAGCTTGCGAACTTGATCGTCGGAACCGCCCTTGAACTCCAGGAAATCATCGATGACGTCGTAAGAAAGGCCCAGCACGTCTTCGTCCGCCAGTTGGGGCCGCAGGCATTCCAGATCTGCCGTTGCCGGTTTGCCAGCCATCTCATCGCTGGCGCCCAGCTCTGAGGCCAGACGACGAACCTGACGCTTGCTCAGACCACGCAGCGGCAGCAGGTCACAGGCGCCATCGCCCCACTTGGTAAAGAAGCCGGTTACCGCCTCCGCATTGTGGTCGGTGCCCACGACAAGCCCGTTGTTCAGGGCGGCAATCTCATACTGGGCGGTCATCCGCACGCGTGCTTTGACGTTGCCCCGTTCAAAGTCAGCGCGTTCCAGGCTGATCTCAGAATCATTCACCACGACCGCGGCGTGAAGCGCGTCCACGCTCGGCTTGATATCGACGTTCATGATGCGGTCCGGGTCAATGAATTGCAGAGCCGCCTGCGCAGCGTCTTCATCGACCTGCTCACCATAAGGCAAGCGAACAGCGATAAATCTGGCTTCCGGGTCAATGGTTTTCATTTGGTCAGCCGCCAGTTGACAGAGTTTGCCCGCGACCAGTGAATCAACGCCTCCGCTGATACCGAGAACCAGCGTGCTGCGCCCGGCACTTTGAAGTGTCTCGCACAGGAACGTCACACGTTTGGTGATTTCCTTGTCCCAGTCGCGACCTTCTGTGGGCTGAACGCCCAACTCTTCCAAAATGCGGCCGGCGGTCATGTAGAGTTGTTTGCTCATCAGTCTGCTCCTTATTGAACGTTAAACCGGGCCTTCAGGTTGGCCAGGTACACAGGGTCATCACACATGCTCTTGCCGGGCTCATCGCTGATCTTCGCCACGGGCATGCCATTACACGCAACCATCTTCATAACGATATCTAGAGGCTGATAAGCGTCACCGTCGGGCGTCACGTAGTCGCCCAAGTCGTTGCTCAGAAACGTTCCAATGCCAAAGCTCGTCTGAATCCGACCCTGAAAATGTTCCGCGATATCCAAAGCTCGATCGAAATTCAGGCCGTCGCTGAACACCAGCGTTTTCGTCATCGGATCGATGCCCAGGGCTTCATAGTGGGCGATGAACTTTTCGCCCCAAATGATCGGGTCACCACTGTCGTGGCGCACACCGGAGAACAGCACCGAGAACAAATAATCAAAGTCCGCCAGGAAGGCATCAGCGGTGATGCAATCCGTCAGGGCAACACCCAGGCGACCGCGGTAGACCTGATTCCACACTTCCAGAGCTTCTTTTTGTGACTGGGCGACATTTACAAGCGCCTGATGTGCCTGCAGGTACTCGTGCGCCATGGTGCCGATGGCTGTGAGATTGTATTCCCGGGCCAAGTGGTAATTGCTGGTGCCGATGAAGTTGTCGGGCAGTGCTTTGGCCAGATAATCCACCACGCGGTTCTGCACGGTGTAGGAGAAGCGGCGGCGGGTACCGAAGTCGGCGAACTTGAATGATTCAATGCCGCGACGATCCAGCTCCAATTTCAGCTGCTCGACCTTTTCATAGAGCACATCCTGAAACTGGTCCTCACCGACATTGCCGTACCGGCGACGGTTGCGAACTTCACTAACGATAGCCAGTACCGGGACCTCGAACAGGATGGCGTAGAGCCACGGGCCGTCGCACTCAATGACCAGCTTGCCCTGCTCCACCCGGATTGACAGGTAGCGCTTGGGATCGAAGCGGTATTGGCGCAGGAAGTCTATAAAAGCTGGCTTGAGGAAGCGAATTTTGCCCAAGTACAGCAATTCGTCTTCGGTGAAACCCAGCCCGTCGAGATCATGCAAGGCTTTGCGAATTTCACCGGCATATTGCGCCAGGTTCTCATCGGTCCGGCACCGGAATTTGTACTTCACGATCACCGGTGCGTACTTTTCAAAAACGACTTGCTGCATGTGCAACTTGTAGGCGTCGGTATCCATCGCGCTGGTGATGGTCTGTTGGCGGAACAGTGATTTGTCGACGGTTGCGCTCATGGCTCTACTCTTTAGTCAATTCATTTGACGGTAAAAGTAGCGTCTAATTATTCTTGTGTCAATTGATTTGACAGAAAAAGTTCGGATGGTATTCTTAGATCAACACTTACTCACTGGAGACGCCTTCATGGTTGTCACACTCGATTTTATTTGCCTGCGCCTGAACCCGGAATCCGGGCTCCCGGAAGTCATGCTGCAAGAGCGCCAGAAGGGACCAGAGAGCGGTCGGTACGCCCTTGTGGGTGGTTTGGTATGGGAACAGCCTGCGTCTGACGGGGGTGATTCAGATGAAACCCTGGGGAATGCCGTAACCCGCATTCTAAAAGGCAAGGTTGGCTTCTTGCCAAATCATCTGGAGAAGCTCCCTCCAGAAGGAAGCGTGACCCGGGACGCATCACTGGGGTGGTCAGTGACGATTCCATTTCTATGTCTGTTCAATCGCCCGGATATGGCCGAGTTGGATCAGCAGGACGGAATTAAGTGGGAACCAATCGAGTCGATTCTGGCCGGGGAATACCCTCTGCCTTTTGATCATCGGAAGCTCGTGAACATCGCTTACGAAGCGTTCCTGAACAAAATCAAATACTCGTCGTTGCTGCTCTACCTGCTCCCCGAGAAGGTTGCCGTGCGTCAGATCGTTGAAGCGTACGATATCTTTGGTATCTGCGTGAAGAAACAAACGGTGTTCAGTCGGTGGGTAAATACGGGGCTGCTGGCAGAAACCGGAGAGAAGCGTTCGATGGCGGCGAAGGGCCAGCCATCGAAGCTTTACAGACTGGAAGAGGAATCTCTGTCTTATTTCGACAGCGAGATTGGCAAGAGCTACAACAAAGCGCTGTCTGCCGTTCGCTCCTGAATGTCAGAAGTCCTGCCCGTAACAAACGGGACCTGTGGACTTCCCCCAGTTTAGTAGACACGCATCGATAACTCCGCAGGAGGGGCAAAACGATGGCCTGGCGCCGTAGAAAAACCCTCAAAACCACCTCTGCGGCTGTCATAAGGTATCTACACCGCTAAAAATGGTTCAAGTAACACCGCAAAAACTCACTTTGTTTCAGGTGACACTTGCGCCCCAGTGGCTCAAAACAGCGCATAGGTTTTTAGTACGTTGCGGATAGATTCTATATTCACGTGTTCATCTACCCCGTGAATATTTTCGGCAACAGGCCCCTGACACATTCCCAGGTACGCCATACAGGCTGATACGAAACCACAGCACACCCGCTTGCCCCGAGATGATGTGGGCGTCGAATGACTCGGGGATTAGCACAAAGTCGCCCGTGTGTGACCGGCCTTGACGCAAACAAGCGCCCCATGACCAGCACACTCTTTCTCGATCACGGTTTGAAGCGTCAACGGGTGAAAAATATCCACGCCTGCCTGTTGCACCGCTTTAACAGCCATGCACATGGCGGCGATATCGGCCTTCATGTCACCCGCACCGCGCCCATAGAGTATCTCGCCATGGTTCCCACGGAGGTCTAGGCCAGCGATTGTTTGGCTCGGCAGGCACCACATCCAGGTGCCCGTTGAAAATCAGATGTCGCCCGCTCGCAGCTTCATTCAAAGTTGCAATTACGTTATGCCGAGACTCAGAAACAACGTGAGAGGTGTTGTCAGCGTCATTGTGTGACGCATCATGGGTGTCATCGAGGCCATCATACGTGTGACCAGAAGCTCCCATGAACTGGCTGTCTTCGACACTTTTTTTGTACTAGGACAAAGCCGTGTTTGTTAGCGGCACACGGGGCAAGTTGAAATTTTCTTTGCGGTACCACTCGTCGATTATCGCCTGTGCACTTTGCTCCTGCTCGAGCACACTGTAGGTTCGCTCCAAAAGCCCTATTAATCAGGGGTTTCATCGAACAGTACATCGCAGCAGGAGAGTACTTCGCACTCCTGCTCAGTCAGCATCTTATTGTTCCGTTATCGTTGTAATAAGCGATTTTTACCACGTTGTAGCTGCGTTTCCTAACGACTTTCCTAACCCGTTTTCGCCACATTGAGCCGGATTTTTCTGGAGTTCAAGCAACATTGAAAACCGCCTGGCTCGCGCTTTTAAATGTTGCTCTTTTTTTATAACTCACATTTTCAATACGCTTTGCAAGGAAAAACCAGAAGGGCCTTTGTATTTGTTTCATTTATACATTGTATAAAAAATTAAAAATTGTTTTATGCAATCCGTAGTGATACTTATAAAAAACTTTCAAGTATTAAAAAAATGACTGGTCCAGCGAGTCGCCGTTGTCGCAACTTTCACGACAGGCGCCCCAGGTCAGTAACCAACATTCAGATTAAGAAACGATCAGTATCGCAGGCCAGCAACGTTGATAAAAACGACAACAGGTGAGCCGAGTGAATAATTATTCAGGAGTTGCTTCACGGCAGCCGTTGTTCGATAGGCACTTCTGCCATCGCACGGTGCATAAAATCGAAGAACACGCGCTCTGCTTGGGAAAAGCGCGAGTCCTGATGCCATATCAGGTGCAGGTCAATATTGGGGATGCCTTCATAGGGGGGCAACGGCCACAGCAGGCCACTGTCAATGTCTTGCTGAACGGTGTGCTCCGGCAGGCAGCCAATGCCCCAGCCGCTGCGCACGAAACGCTGGATTTCCGTCAGACTGCTCGACGTGACGACCTTCTCTCCCACCAGTCCTGCATTGGCTCGAAACAGCGCAATGCCCGCCAGGGCGCCAGAAAGCTGAGCGCTGGTGAACGAGACGAACGGCTCGTGGCTGAGGGCCTGCAGCGACAGGTTCTGCTGGCCGAAGAAGCGATGCGCCCGACCACAAAAGAACCGATAGCGCTGATTCACCAGCAGTTGGCTGTTCAAGACCTCTACCGGATGCAGCTGCAGGCTCACTCCCACCGTGCCCATTTTCTGCACCATCGACTGAACCACATCATGGCTCGACAGCACGTTAACCTCGCAGGTAATGCGGGGGTGTTGATGATGAAATCGTTGCAGCACGTCATCAAGAAAGCTGCATTGAATACCGCTAACCAGAAACAGGGTGATCTGTCCGGCCACTTCTGGAGGAGCGTCGCGCACGTTAACGCTGAGCCGCGCCACATTGGCATAGATTTCCAACGCTTCGCAATAGACCAGTTCGCCCGCTGCCGTCACTCGAAAGCGATGACTGCCACGCTCGATCAGGCTCTGCCCAAGATGCGATTCAAGCCGCTTCAACGCTAGGCTGACCGCCGGCTGCGAAAGGTTCAGGCGCTGCCCAGCACGACTGATACTTTTTTCCTGGACGATACTGACAAAGGTACGCAGCAAGTTCCAGTCAAGCGAGTCGTGTAGGGACCTCATCCAAGCAAACTCCCGTGCGCGATAGAAAATTCACCTGTCAGTTCTAACAAAGATTACAGCAAGGCGGCGTAGCTGCCAATCACCAGCCACAAGGCTTATTGATCAGTAAAGGAGAACATCGCATGACGACTCACGCTACAAATGTGCCCACTACCCCGCAGATTGATGGCGAACGTCTTTGGTCATCGCTGATGGGGATGGCGCGTATCGGACCATCTCCCAACGGCGGTAGCCGTCGGCTGGCCCTGAGCGATGAGGACCTGGCCGGTCGCCAGCAGCTGCTCGACTGGGCCGCATTGCTGGGCTGCGAATGGCAGATGGACCAAGCCGGCAATATGTTCATTTATCGCCCTGGGCGTGACAACGATCTTTCTCCTGTGGCGGTTGGCAGCCATCTGGATACCCAGCCGCTGGGCGGACGTTTTGATGGTGTGCTGGGTGTACTCGCCGGGTTGGAAATCTTTCGCACTCTGAACGACCAGGGCATTACCACCCAGCGGCCGCTGGTGCTGGTGAATTGGACCAACGAGGAAGGCAGCCGCTTTGCCCCGGCATTGGGCGGCAGTGGTGTTTACAGTGAACGGCTGTCGCTGGAGGATTTTCGCGCCGCCGAGGACCGTGATGGTGTCTCTTTGGGCGAAGCGCTCGACCAATCCGGCTATAAAGGCTCTCTGACTCGCCACGATCTGCCGCTGGCAGCCTATCTGGAATTGCATATTGAACAGGGCCCGATACTCGAGAAAAAAAACCTGCCCGTAGGCATTGTCAGTGGCGTGCAAGGGCTACGCTGGTACGACATCACATTTACCGGTGATTCCGCTCACGCGGGCCCGACGCCCATGGAGTATCGCCATGACCCATTGATGGCCGCGACGGCCTTTGTGGAAGCCATGCGCAAGAGCGTACTCGACGATGCCGATGGCGCCTCACGCCTGACCATCGGCGATTTTCAGGTCGCCGAGCCGTCGCGCAATGTGATTCCGGGGGCGGTCACCCTGCAGGTCGATGTACGTCATACCAAGGAAGCCGCCCTGCAAACGCTTGATGACAACCTCCGCGCCCATGTACAGGCGGCCGCCGAACGCGAAGGCGTCAACGCCAACATCAGTGTGGTGTGGCATATGCCGGTCACCCGCTTTGATGAGGCGCTGGTGAAGGATCTTTCCAGCGCGACGGAGGCGTTGGGCCACGTGCCGTTTTGCATGATGAGCGGCGCCGGTCATGACGCGGTGAATGTCAGCTATGTGACGCCAACCGCGATGTTGTTCATCCCTTGCCGAGGCGGCATCAGCCATAACGAACGCGAGTATGCAGAGCCCGAGCACTGCGCCATCGCCGCACAAGTACTATGCGATGCGCTACTGCGCACGGCGAATCGCGAGTAACAAGGCAGTCTGGACGAATTCAATGCCTTAATAACCCGGCTCTGCGGAGCCATGTGTCCCATCAACAAACCATAATTACGGGGAAAACAATGAAAAAAACCTTAACCCTTGCCATTACTATTGCATCTCTGGCGGCCACTTACGCCTGGGCGGAAGAACCCCGCTCAGGCGGCGTTATCAACACGGTGATCCAGCCTGAACCGCCCGGCATTATTGCCGGGGTTCACCAGAACGCACCGACCCAGACGGTCTCCGGCAACATCTATGAAAGCCTGCTGCGTTACGATACCGACCTCAACCCCATGCCGCAGCTGGCCCGTGACTGGACAGTCAGCGAAGATGGCCTGACCTACACATTCTACCTGCATGAAGACGCCACCTGGCACGATGGCGAGCCTTTCACTTCCGCAGATGTGGTGTTCTCCACCGATGTTTACCTGCGTGAAATGAACCCTCGCACCCGGACGATTCTTTCCCACGTAAAGAGCATCGAAGCTCCTGACGATCACACCGTGGTATTCACGCTCAAAAACGCCTTTGGCCCTTTTATCCTGGCCTTTGAAGCGGGCACCATGCCGATGATGCCCAAGCATATCTATGAAAATACCGACTTCCGCACCAACGAAGCCAACAATCATCCGATTGGCACCGGCCCGTTCAAGTTCGAAAGCTGGGACCGTGGCCGCGTCATTAAGCTGGTGAAAAACGAAGACTATTACGAGGAAGGGCTGCCCTACCTGGACGGCATCAACTGGCACGTTATTCCGGATGCTTCGTCGCGTGCGGTGGCCTACGAAAACGGTACGATCGACGTGCTACCGGCCAACTCGGTCGAAAACTTCGATATCCCGCGTCTGAGCAAACTCGATAACACCTGTCGTACCGAACAGGGTCAGGAGTACTTCAGCCCCTTCGCCATGCTGTGGATGAACAACCGCGAAGGCCCGACGGCGGATAAACGCTTTCGTCAGGCAGTCATGTACGCCCTTGACCGTGAATTTGTCCGCGATGTGCTGTGGAACGGTTTGGGCAAGGTGCCGCTTTCCTCCTTTGGCTCGAATGCCAGCTTTCAGAATGACAGCCTGCCACCTTATGAACACGACCCGGAACGCGCCCGTGAACTGTTGGATGAAATGGGCTACGAGGGTGAAGAAATACGCTTGTTGCCGATTCCCTACGGCGAAACCTGGGTACGCTGGGCCGAAGCGGTTCAGCAGAATCTGCAGGAAGTGGGCATCAACGTCTCCACACAGTCCACTGATATCGGTGGTTGGAACCAGCGCCTGGCCGAGTGGGACTACGATCTCGCCTTTACTTACCTCTTTCAATACGGCGACCCGGCCCTGGGTATCTCACGGACCTATATTTCCAGCAATATCGCGAAAGGCTCTCCGTGGAACAACGTCGAAGGTTATAAGAACGAGCGCGTAGACGAGCTGTTCGACCTTGCGGCGACGGCCTACCCGGACAAAAAACGTGAAGAGTATTACCACGAAGCTCAGGAGATTCTTCACGACGAAGTCCCGGTCGGCTGGTTGCTTGAACTGGGTTTCCCGACCCTCTACCGCTGTGATGTTAAAAACCTTGTCACCACAGGCATTGGCCTTAACGACGGCTTTAAAAACGCCTGGTTTGACCGGTAGCACGACGTTGGGCGGCGTTTCGCCGCCCAACTCTGGCATCACGTCGCCACGGGAGTAATGGCATGCTCTATGCTAGATTGATCATCATGCGGCTTTTGAAAGCCGTCATTGTTCTGTTTCTGATCGTTATCTTCAATTTTTTCCTGATTCATATGGCCCCCGGTGATCCCGCGGTTGTAATGGCCGGTGAAGCGGGTGCCACCGATGCGGAATTTCTGAATCAGCTGCGCGAGCAGTTTGGGCTTGATCAGCCGCTTTACGTCCAGCTGTGGAATTACGTATCAGGCATCGCCACACTGGATTTCGGTTACTCCTACCGTCAGCAGACGCCGGTGTTTGACCTGATTATGGACCGCTTGCCCGCAACCTTACTGCTGACCGGCACGGCCTTCGTCATGTCACTGGGCCTGGGCATTCTGGCGGGATCTATGGCGGCGGCACGGGCTAAAAAGCTTAGCGGTTCGCTGATCATGGCACTCGCGCTGGTATTTTACGCCACGCCGCTGTTCTGGGTGGCGCTGATGGCTGTGATGCTGTTTTCGGTGCAACTTGAATGGCTGCCCGCTTACGGTTACTACACCGTCGGCACCGACCTCACCGGCTTTGCCCTGGTGCTGGATATCGGTCAGCACCTGATTCTTCCCGCCACCACCCTGGCGCTGTTTTCCATGGCAGTTTATACCCGTATGACGCGCACCTCCATGCTGGAGGCTAGTCAGCAGGATTACGTCAAGACAGCAAGGGCCAAAGGGCTGGCACCGGGGGTCATTCAGCGGCGGCATATTCTGCGCAATGCCCTGCTTCCAATTATCACCTTGGCAGGCTTGCAGGCTGGCCAGATGGTAGGGGGCGCAATTCTCACTGAAACGGTTTTCGCCTGGCCGGGTATCGGCCGCCTGATGTTCGAGGCGCTGATGCAACGTGACTACAACCTGCTGCTAGGAATCTTTTTCTTCTCTGCTGCACTGGTCATTGCGTTCAACATCATTACCGACCTTGTTTATGGCCTGGTTGACCCGCGTATCAAGGAGTCATCATGAATTTCTTTGCCCGCTTCGCCCAAAACCGTGGCGCCCTGGTCGGGTTGATCATACTGACCACCATTATTCTGATGGCGATCACCGCCCCTTTGTTTTTCCCCGAGTCGCCGTGGCGGATGTTGCAGCGCCCCTTCCTGACACCCTTTGAAGTTGATGGTTTCCCGATGGGCACCGACACCATGGGCCGTAACGTTGCCGCCGGGCTGATGCATGGCGCCTGGGTGTCGCTGTTGATTGGCTTGGTATCCACCACGGTGGCGCTGCTGATTGGCTTGCCGCTGGGAGCCATTGCGGGCTACTACGGTGGCCTGCTCGATGATGCGCTGATGCGTTTCACCGAGTTCTTCCAGACCATTCCCAGCTTTGCTCTGGCCATTGTCCTGGTCGCCATCATGCAGCCCAGCGTGACCTCGATTGTACTGGCCATTGCGCTGGTCAGCTGGCCACCGGTGGCCCGCCTGGTGCGTGCGGAGTTCATGTCGTTGCGCAACCGTGAGTATGTCGAAGCGGCGCGCCTGGTCGGCCAGGGCAACACGACGATCATCTTGCGCCAGATCCTGCCTAACGCCATGTCGCCGATTATTGTCCTGGCGTCCTTGATGGTGGCTACCGCCATCCTGCTGGAGTCCTCTCTTTCCTTTCTAGGGCTGGGTGACCCGAACGTCATGTCATGGGGCTATATGATTGGCGCCGCTCGCACAGTGATTCGCCAGGCCTGGTGGCTAAGCTTCTTCCCTGGGCTGGCCATTCTACTCACCGTACTGGCCTTGAACCTGGTCGGAGAAGGCCTCGACGATGCGCTTAATCCGAAACTTAGCCGAGAACGCTCATGAATAAGGGGAACCACGTAACTTCAACAACCGATACTCCCTTGCTGAGCCTGCAGGATCTGACCATTGCGCTGCCCAAGGGGGCGGACCGCGCCTATGCTGTGGAAAACCTCAGCTACGATGTACTGCGCGGCGAAATTCTCTGCGTAGTGGGCGAATCCGGTTCCGGCAAGTCCATGGCCGCCAACGCCATCATGGGTCTTTTGCCTGAGGGCGTTCGACCGGTGGGCGGCAAGGCAATGTTTGCCGGCCAAGATCTGCTGAGCATCACCGAAAAACAGCATCGCAAACTGCGTGGCCTGCGCATTGGCATGATTTTCCAGGAGCCGATGACCGCCTTGAACCCCTTGATGCGCGTCGGTGCGCAGATCAACGAGGTCTTCGAAGCCCACAGCCAGCTGAACAGAGCCGAACGTGGCGCCAAAGCGCTGGAGCTATTAAAGGAAGTGGGTCTTCCCGACCCGGAAAAAGCCATTCGCGCTTACCCTTTTCAGCTTTCCGGCGGTCAGCGCCAGCGGGTCATGATTGCCATGGCCCTAGCATTAGAGCCAGAGCTATTGATTGCCGACGAGCCAACCACGGCATTGGATGTTACCACTCAGGCCCAGATTCTGGACCTGATTATTGATCTGCAAAAAAGACACGGAATGGCGGTGATGTTTATCACCCATGACTTCGGGGTGGTGGCTGAAATTGCCACTCGGGTTTGTGTGATGCGCCATGGCCAGATTATTGAACTCGGCCAGGCCAAGGAGGTACTGGCCAACCCGCAACATGAATACACCCGTTCCTTGATCGAGGCGATCCCCAGCAATATCGTGCCGGAAGCCCGCGGGGCAGAAACCGACACGCTGTTGCTGGATGTCAAAGGTCTCAACAAAGTCTTCCGCTCCAATGGCGGCCTGTTCAAGCCCGCCCGTGAAGTGCGTGCCCTCGACGACGTGTCGTTTTCGCTGGCCAAGGGCGAAACCATCGGCATTGTTGGCGAATCCGGCTCGGGAAAATCCACGTTAGGGCGCTGCATTGTGCGTCTGGAGACCCCGGATAGCGGCACCATGAGCCTGTCCGGCACCGATTTCATGCAGCTCAACGGGGAGTCGCTGCGCCGCCAACGCAAGCGCGTGCAGATGATTTTTCAAGACCCTTACGCATCCCTCAACCCGCGTACAAGGGTGGGTATGGCCATTGCTCAAGGTCCGATTGCCAATGGGGTGCCCAAGCAGAAAGCCCTGGTACAGGCCGACGACCTGCTCGAGCTGGTGGGCCTGGCCAACACCGCTAACCGCTTCCCGCATGAGTTTTCCGGTGGGCAACGCCAGCGGATCGGCATTGCCCGCGCACTGGCGCTGGAGCCGGAACTGATTGTTGCCGATGAAGCTGTCTCGGCGCTGGATGTGTCGATTCAGGCCCAAATTCTGAAGCTGTTGGAAGACCTCAAGCAGAAACTCTCGTTATCGCTTCTGTTCATCACCCATGATTTGCGGGTGGCTGCCCAGATCTGCGATCACATTATCGTCATGCAGCATGGCTGTATTGTGGAACAGGGCCCTGCCCGTGACGTCTTCCTGGCGCCACAGCAGGCGTATACCCGTCAGTTGCTAGAGGCAATTCCCGGCCGACCGGAAGCCACTGAAGCCGCATCACGACAACGAGGCTATAAATGAATGCACTATTAGCCGAAATCACCGCCATCGTCGGCCCGTCGCACCTGCTGGAGGGTGATGATGTCAGCACCCGTCGCGATGACTGGATGCAAGGAACGCCCTGCCGGGCACGCGCCATTGTGCGCCCGGCAGATGCCGAACAGCTTTCTCGGGTGATGGCCGCATGCCATCGGGCTCGTCAGCCAGTTGTTCCCCACGGCGGGCTGACGGGCCTGGTCGGCGGCGGCGTGGCCAGCTCTGACGAACTGGCAATTTCGCTGGAGCGGATGAACCAGATCGACGCCATTGATCCGATCAGCGGCACCTTGACCGTGCAGGCTGGCACGCCCCTTCAGCGGGTGCAGGAGGCCGCCGCCGAGGCGGGCATGCAGTTCGCCCTCGATTTAGGTGCGCGTGGTTCCTGCACGGTGGGCGGCAATATCGCCACCAATGCCGGGGGCGTGCGGGTGATTCGTTACGGCATGATGCGTGAGCAGGTACTGGGGCTTGAAGCGGTACTCGCCGATGGCACCCAGGCCAGCTCGATGAACCACATGCTCAAGAACAATGCCGGTTACGACCTGAAGCAGTTGTTTATCGGCAGTGCGGGCACGCTGGGCATCGTTACTCGGGCGGTACTCAAGCTGAAACCTCAGCAACCGGCCATGCAGACCGCCATGGTCGCCTGCGACACTTTCAACGACCTGACCGCGCTGCTGCAATATGTGCGTCAAGCGCTGGGCGAGCAGCTCGCGGCGTTTGAAGTCATGTGGCATAACCACTATGCGCTGCTCACCGAAGAAAGCGGTCGCCATACGCCACCGTTAGCTACCAATGCGGCGTTTTACGTCTTGATCGAAACCCTTGGCAGCGACCAGGAGGCGACGGCCCAACGTTTTGAAAGCGTGATCGAACGTGCTTTTGAAAACGGCCATATCAGCGATGCTGTGATAGCCAACGCCACCCACCAGCGTAAACGTTTATGGGCGATCCGCGAGGATATCGAAGGCCTTTTACATCACCTCAATCCGCATTTTACATTTGATGTCAGCCTGCCGATTCCCGAGATGGAGCATTATGCGCGCACCCTCGAAGAGCAGGTCGCTCAGCGCTGGCCGGACGGCAGAATCGTCGTATTTGGTCATCTGGGCGATGGCAATTTGCATATCACCGTGACCACCGGCCACCCCGATGACGTTGCGCTGGCAGACGACAAGCTCGCCGTGGAGGCGCTCGTTTATTTGCCACTGGCAGCCATGGGAGGCTCTGTTTCCGCTGAGCATGGCATCGGCCTAGACAAACGCGCCTATCTGCACCTGTCACGCACATCGGCGGAAATTACCTTGATGCGCACGCTGAAACAGGCGCTCGACCCGCACGCCCTGCTCAATCGCCATAAGATACTGCCGGATGAGGAGCCATGAACTTTTCCGGCGTTCAACGCCATTTCGCGCAACGACGCGATAGCGGGCAGTTATCCGCTATCGCGCTGGTTGTGACCATCGGGTTGTTCTGGGGCGGCAACTGGCCGGCGGTACGTTTTATTCTGGCCGACATTCCGCCGTTTACACTGCGTTCCATTGGCTTCACCACTGGCGCTGTACTGCTGCTCAGTTGGGCGTACTGGCGACGTATACCGCTGACGGTGTCGTCAAAAGAATGGCCGTGGCTGGCCGTAACGGGGCTGTTCACGATTCTAGGGTTCAACTTGGCGACGGCCTTCGGCCAGCTGCACATGCCGACCTCGCAAGCCGCCATTATCGCCTTCAGCATGCCCTGTTGGGCCTTATTGCTGGGCTGGTGGCTGCTTGGTCAACGTATCACCAGACGCCAGTGGCTGGGGCTTGCCTGCGGGCAGACTGGGCTTTTGGTGCTGTTGGGGCCTTCGGCCTTGCAAGGTGGCAGCCAGGGGTTGGTTGGCCCCCTGATCATGCTCGGTGCCGCCCTGTCATGGGCGCTAGGCACGGTATTGATCAAGCGGCGCGGCGTCTGGAAAAGCCATGCGGTGGTTATTACCGGCTGGCAATTTTTGTTGTGTGCCATTCCCATGATTATCATGATGGTCGCCCTAGAGCCCATGCCCAAACCCGCCACCTGGCAGACATCGACCTGGCTGGCGCTAGGCTACCATCTGCTGTTTTCGATCACTCTGGCGCAGATGCTGTGGTTCATGAACGTTAACCGTCTGACCATTGCCCAGGCGACCATTTCGACCTTGATCATTCCCACCGTGGGGGTATCCAGCGCCATCGTGCTGCTGGGAGAACCGCTCAGCCCCAAAGTGTTTATCGCCCTGTTACTGACGCTGGCTGCGGTGGCGATCGTCATGTTCAAGCGTGCGGGCCCTGCTACTGGCACCCCCTAACGCCCAATTAACCTGTCCATGCGATATGTCCTTAAAATAGTTACCTTAAAAGGAGGATAGATTGCCGACATTCCCCAATCACTTGCGCGGCGAAAGCCCCGTCAACCCATTCCCTGGCATTAAAGTGCTGGAGCGCCGTATTGGCCGGGAGATTCCCCATCGCCTGGGCTTTGACGACGGACCGGCCAAGTTAATTGGCGCACTATAGGGCATGGCTTGCGCTGCATTTTGGCGTTGGTGGTTTGTGTGAAGGCACAGGCTCACGTACACAAATTTCAACTGACTAATCCGATGAAGCTTCACGTGAAGTAATCCGTTCCAGACAACAATGACTTTGAAGCTGGCTTACTCACACTAAGGTAATACTGGTTCAAATTTCTAATATTCCGATCTTTCTACAAGATGGCGAAATGAAGCCGAGTACCCCCACAGCCCGCTCACCCACAAGCATGAAAACCCTTTCTGTATTAGTTAGCATGCGCATTATTGCATACAATGTCCGACTAAGGTCTAATACAAATCACATAAAAATGGCTTTATTTTCGAATATTGCATGCAATGCCGGAGAAGATGGTGATTGAAAGCAACCGTCGGGTTAACGCCTCAGTTCCAAGAACCGCCAAAACGGAAGTTCACGATGCCATCAAGCAGCGTATTCTCAACGCAGTTTACTTGCCTCATGAATTTATCCGCGAAGCACGGGTAGCTCAGGAATTGAAAGTCAGTAGAACACCTGTTCGCGAAGCGTTCAGGGAATTGATTTCTGAAGGTTGGCTGGAAGCTATTCCACACCAGGGCGCAAGAGTGTCTGCATGGACCGAAAGAGACGCCCGTGAAGTGTTTGAAATTCGATTGGTACTAGAACCCATGGCTGTTGCTTTAGCATGCAGTAAAATGGATAGGGTACGGCTTGATCACCTTAAGTATTTAGCCAGCCAAATGGAGATTTTGACCGAGAAAGTGGAGACCCATGCTGAATTTCGCAACAGCATTTCTGCACTCAACCATGAGTTTCACAAAGAGCTTATTGCTGGTAGCGACAATTATCGTTTAATGACTACATTGGAAAACATCGTGCGGTCGTCGGTAATAAGAAGAAACTTCACAAACTATAAGCCAGAACATCTCCAACGTAGTATGCGCCACCACCGCGAAATCTTGGACGCTATTGAATCCCGAAACGGAGGCTGGGCTGAAAGCATCATGCGCTCGCACTTGCTTGCAGCATATGATTTGCATCTCAACGTATCAGATTTAGAAAATCGTCACCAGCACGCTGAAGACACTTAAACTAATAATTAAAACTCGAATTAAATTAAGGGAAAACAATTATAATGTCCCTAGATAAACTTGCTCCAACCACCCCATTAAGTGACCTCAAGGTACTCGAACTCGGGCAGCTCATAGCAGGTCCTTACTGTGGCCAGATTTTGGCCGATTTTGGCGCCAATGTAATCAAGATCGAACCCCCTGGCAAAGGTGACTCCATGCGTCAATGGGGTGAAGTCGACGCCGATGGCGAACCTGTGTGGTGGAATGTTATCGGTCGAAACAAGCAGTCCGTGACGCTGAATCTTCGCGAGCCGCAAGGTCAAGCGATTCTTCGTAGCCTGGCCAGTCAGGCCGACATCTTAATTGAGAACTTTCGTCCGGGCACAATGGAACGCTGGGGATTAGGTTATGACGTTTTATCTAGGAACAATCCAGGGTTAATCATGGTTCGGGTCACTGGGTTTGGTCAGGATGGGCCCTATTCTGACCGTACCGGGTTCGCCTCTGTTTGTGAGGCCATGGGTGGTTTACGCTACATTAGCGGTTATCCCGACCGGCCGCCGGTTCGAGTGGGTATTTCAATCGGAGATACGCTAGCCGGAATTCATGGTGCAATCGGTGCGCTGGTCGCCCTTCATCAGCGAGAGAAGTCAGGCGAAGGCCAGGTTGTCGACAGTGCAATCTTTGAATCTGTCTTGGGGGTGATGGAAAGTCTAGTGCCTGATTATGATCGAGCCGGCAAGATCCGTGAGCGAAATGGCGGTTTCTTGCCCGGTATCGCGCCGTCCAACGCCTACCCGGCCAGGGATAATCGTGATGTTATCATTGGAGCCAACCAAGACAGTGTTTTCCGTCGTTTATGCGCGGCCATGGGTCAACCTACGCTTGCGGATCACCCAGACTACGCAACCCATCGCGCAAGGGGCGCAAACCAGCAGGCGATTGACGATGCGGTAGCGGCTTGGACTCGTCAGCATGACGCCCAAGAAATCGTGGACAGGCTCGCGGAGGCTGGCGTGCCGGCAGGTCTGATTTTTCGTGCTCCCGATATGTTAGCTGATCCACATTTCAATGCCCGAAAATCCATTGTTATGGTGCCAGATCGCAAAGGAAAGCCATTGCCTATGCAGAATGTCTTCCCTCGTCTGACCAAAACTCCGGGTACGATTCGACACGCAGGGCCCCAACTGGGAGAGCACACCAATGAGGTGCTAAAAGGTTGGCTCGATATGAATGATGCGCAGTTAGACACGCTGCGTAATTCGTCCATCATCTGAGCGGGAGAGCACCTTTGGAACCAATTATTGTTGTAATCGCATTAATCACCATGATTGCCTTTGGTTTTCCCATATTTTTGGCGCTTGGATTGTCTGGCTTGCTCGGACTTTACATGGCACAGGGTAGCCTGGCTTTTTTCTTCGCGCCCTCCTCTTTGTTTGGGCAACTCAATAGCTTTGAGCTGATCGCACTCCCATTGTTTATTTTGATGGGCAGCATTTTAGGGGCTACACCGGTTGGATCGAGTCTTTTTCAAGCTGCAGTTCGCTGGTTAAACTGGCTCAAAGGCAGTCTTGCCATATCATCCGTTGGCGCATCGGCCATGTTCGGCGCCGTTTCCGGTGTCAGCCTGGCAGGCGTAGCGGCTGTTGGTTCAATTGCTGTACCCCACATGATAGAGCGTGGTTACAGTCGTTCGTTAGCAGCCGGCTCAGTCGTCAGTGCAGGCGCTTTAGCGATGCTAATCCCGCCGAGTGTCCCATTCATTATTTATGGATCTGTATCTGGCGTGTCAGTGGCGGATCTCTTCATTGGCGGTATCGTCCCCGGCGTTGTTCTGGCCTTGGCGCTCTGTTTTTACATTTGGGTAAGGGTGCATTTCAACCCTGAAGAAGCCCCTTTCTCCACCCAAACGTTTACTTGGAAAGAGCGCTTTCAAAGCTTAGGAGCAATTTGGCATTCAGCATTACTTGTTATTGCCGTTTTGGGATCTATTTACGCTGGCGTCGCCACACCCAGTGAGGCCGCCGGTATCGGTGCGTTTGGTGCACTTCTGATTGCTACGCTGGTATTTCGGTCTTTGAGCTGGAGCAAGTTCCTCTCCATTGTGGCTGAAACGGCCCGCATCAGTGGTGTCATTCTACTCATTATTGGATGTGCGAAGATTTTCGGTGATTACCTCAATTTCGTGCGTGTTCCACAGATACTGTCTGAAATGCTTACTGCCAGCCCGCTGCCCCCCTGGGCCATTCTGGTGGCAGTTATGCTGTTACTGGTTCTACTGGGCATGATTGTGGATGCTGTTTCACTGATTGTAGTAACCACACCTGTCCTCTTACCGCTAATTATAGCCCTCGGCTACGACCCTCTGTGGTTCGGCATCGTGCTTGTGCTTAACTTGGAAATTGCTGTGGTGACACCCCCAGTTGGGCTCAATCTGTATGCCCTACGAGGGGTCTGCCCCGAGCTCTCGATCGAAGAAATCATTCGCGCTGCGCTTCCCTTTGTTGCTGTGCAGTTCTTCGTACTGATGTTATTTGTCTTGTTTCCAGGTATCAGCCTCTGGCTGCCAGGAATCTTGTAGCCCTAGTTTTTACTCAATGACACTGTCAACACAATTACAACAAAGCAGTAAAGAAAAAACCAAAGGAGACACACCATGCAGATAACACGTCGAGCACTACTGAAGAACAGCACATTGGCCTCTGCCAGCTTCGCCTTAATTGGGGGGCAGAGTCTGTTTGCCGGTCACGCCTCAGCAGCGACGAAGTTCACTGGGGTATATTATATCCCGCCATCCTACGAAGCTCTGAGTTATGGCTCGGACGGGTTTGTTGACTACCTAAAAAAGCAGGGAGGCGAGACCCTAAGCGTCGATTACTACCACTCAGGCCAACTTGTGAAGGCCGATGAGCAACTGCCCGCGCTGCGCGCCGGCGCCATCGACTTCATGTTTCATACGACATCGTATATTACCCGCTCTCTGCCGATTCTGGGCATCACCGGCCTACCCGGCGTGGTTGACGAGCTGTACCGCAATCCGCAGCGCCTCGCCAAAGGCAGCCCTCTTATGGAATTGATTAATGAGGAATTGGCTAAGGACAATATCTACATGCTTACTGCCGGTGGCGGAATTCTTCAACCTGAATTCATCTGGAGCACAGCGGCCAGCCCTATTCGTTCACTCGACGATGTTCGTGGTAAAAAAATTCGTATCGTCAGTTTCGAAGCCACTTCAGCACTTAAACCCTTCAATATCGCTGCCGTGCGCATTTCATCTTCAGAAACTTACATGGCATTGGAGCGCGGCGCCATTGATGCGGCTGTGGCAAACATTTCGACTATTTATGGCCGCAGCCTGCAGGAACAATTAAAGGTGTGTTACGAGCTACCCATGACTTCCTTTACCGTCGCCCCATTCATGCTCCGCTCGCGCTGGGATGCACTTGAAGACGACGCCAAACAGGTCATTGAAGGAGCCGCACAATGGTATGAAGAGAACTTTGCCAGCTACTGCAATGACGTCATCTACCCCAATAAATACTGGCCCGCTGTTCAAGAGGCCGGGGTAGAGGTTGTTCTGCCCAGCGAAGAAGATTTAGCGACCTACAGAGAAAGCAGCCAGGCCGTATGGGAAGAATGGAAGGAGCAGGTCGGCAAGGAGGTCGGCGAAAAAGCCATTTCTCTCGCTCTAGGGCAAATCTGAGGGGTGATGTTAATGACCAAGCTCGCAATGCAAGGTTGGGATGGCCTTCTGGCTGTCCTGCGCTGGACCATGTTCGTAGTGCTGATTTTCATGATGCTAACCATCTGCTATGACGTGATCATGCGCTATGTCTTCGTGGCACCCACAAGTTGGAGCTTGGAAATCAACACTTTCCTGTTGGTTTACCTGGCAGTTGTTGGTGCAGGTGAGGCTCAGCGCCATGATGCCCATATTCGTATCACATTTTTCACCCAACGCTTTCCGAAGAGTGGACAGGCTCTGATCACAATGCTCACCAGCGCACTTGGCCTGGTGTTCTGCACCATCATGGTGTGGCGCGGCAGTCTAATGGCTCATGACGCTTGGGAATATGGTGAGCGGGTGTCCAGTGCTTTTGGCACACCCATGGTCTATCCCTATGCACTTATCCCCATTGGCTTTGGCGTACTTGGTTTGCAATTTCTGATTGATATTTTGCGTGTAGGATACGATTTATGCCACCCAAAGAGTGGGGAGGACATAACGCATGCCTGATTCATTAAGCCATAAATTGATGGCTGCGCACCTAGTCAACGGAAAAATGACACCCGGTAGCGAAATTGCCCTCAAAATGGATCAAGCGCTATTGCAGGATGTTCTAGGCACGCTGGTCATGCTGGAGCTTGATGCAATGGGCATTGAACGAGTGCACACATCGCCCAGCGTCCAGTACATCGATCACACCCTGATTCAACAAGACAACTTCAATGCCGATGCCCACTTGTTCCTTAAGAGCGCATGCGAGCGTTTGGGCATTTGGTACAGTGGACCTGGTAACGGTATAAGCCACCCGGTACACATGGAACGCTTTGGCAAACCCGGCGACAGTCTGGTGGGGTGCGACAGCCACACGACTTCAGCGGGAGCCCTAGGCATGTTGGCCATTGGTGCCGGCGGTATTGAAGTGGCGATGGCGATGGCCGGTGAACCTCTGTTTTTAGCTATGCCGAGCATCATCGGTGTACGGCTGACTGGGGAACTGCCGGATTGGGTCAGCGCCAAGGACGCTGTCTTGGAACTGCTACGCCGCCACGGGGTTTCGGGAGCAAAGAACTGCATTCTCGAATACTATGGCCCTGGACTAGCGGCACTTGATGCTATGGACCGCCATGTGCTGGCGAACATGGGAACAGAAATGGGAGCTACAACCAGCGTATTTCCGAGCGATGACGCCACCCTTGAGTTCATGCGGGCCAGGGGCCGCGAATCCGAATGGCGGCCGTTAGCCGCAGACCCTGGCTGTCTGTACGATCAGGACGAGCATATTGATCTGTCCAAACTGGAACCCCTAATTGCCCTTCCCTCTAGCCCGGATAAGGTCGTGCTTGTCAGTGATGTAGCCGGCGAACCCATTTATCAAGCGTATATTGGCTCGTCGGGAAACCCTGGGTATAGCGACTTTGCGGTTGTTGCGGACATTGTCAGGGGTCGTGCGATCTCACCTCATGTATCACTGGACATCAACCCATCTACTCGCCAGGTTCTGACGGCGCTGATTGACGAAGGTCACATGGCCACCTTGATCAAAGCAGGGGCGCGCCTTCATCAACCTGGTTGCAATGGCTGTATCGGAATGGGCCAGGCACCCGCAAAGGGCCGTAACAGTTTGCGCACCGTACCGCGTAACTTTCCTGGTCGCTCTGGCACTCTCGAAGACACCGTATTTCTATGTAGCCCGGAGACCGCCGCCGCATCAGCACTGTACGGTGTGATTACCGATCCGCGCACCCTAGAGCGAGCCCACCATCGCCCTAAAGAGCCTAAAAACATGAAGCCCGACGAGCACATGTTCTTTCCACCATTAGCGCTCGAAAAAGCTCGTCGCATCAGGTTACTGGCAACCGACAACACTCCACCGTTGGCTGTGCTCAAACCCTTACCCGATTCCATATGTGCGCCAGTATTGCTGAAGGTTGGCGACAACATCTCCACAGATGACATCATGCCGGCAGGTGCCCGCGTGCTCCCAATCTGGAGCAACATAGAGGCATCAACGAAACACACTTTTGAAACGGTGGATCCCAGTTACGCCACTCGGGCCCGCACCCAGGGGGAGGCCGGCCATATCATCGTCGCCGGTGATAACTACGGTCAGGGTTCAAGCCGCGAAAATGCGGCCCTCGTGCCCAGGGCTCTGGGATTGCAGGTGGTTATTGCCAAAAGTATTGCCCGCATACACTGGCAGAACCTGCCCTGCTTCGGTGTCTTGCCTTTGACACTTGATAATCCTGAGGACTTGGACCAATTGCAGCAGGACGATGTTATTCGGATTGATCGTCTTCGTGATCAACTGGCTGCAGGCACTTGTATCACGGCTACCATAAATGAACACCAGACAATCACATTGACACATGAGCTAAGTGCCCGCCAGCAGGCTGTTTTTTCATCTGGCGGCGTCATTAACTGGCTCTCGCGGAGAACCGGATCATGAACAGCCCCTTTCATCCTCCCAAAACAGTCGATATCGTTGAAGTGGCTCCTCGAGATGGCTTTCAATCCATTCACGAATTATTACCGACAGCCGGCAAGATCCAGTGCGTTCAAGCATTGATCGATTCCGGCATTACTCGCATTGAAATTGGCTCATTTGTTAGTAGCAAGGCCATCCCTCAAATGGCTGACATTGGTAACATCGTAGCCGCGTTTTCGGATCATACCGGCATGCGTTTCTCGGCGCTTGTTCCCAACCTCAAGGGTGCCGACAGGGCTTTGGCAAGCGGCATCAAAGAGCTCGTTTTTGTGGTCTCAGTTTCTGAGACCCATAATCAGAGCAATGTGCGCCAGAGCGTGGACAGCTCATTGGATGGTCTGAAAACAATCGCCGACCGGCTTAGGAGCGAAAAACATTCTGTGCGTCTACGGTTGGATTTAGCCACCTGCTTTGATTGTCCCTATGAGGGAGAGATCCAATGGCAACAGGTAGATGCGGTTCTAGGTAAAGCTCGGAATATCTGCAAGGGTATCGAATTGGAAGTGGCCCTTTGTGACACCACAGGCCGCGCCACGCCCTACCAAGTAGCAAATCACTTTACCCGTCTGCGGGAACGCCATGACAGTCCTTCCCTAAAATGGGCCTTCCACGGTCATGATACATTTGGAATGGGTGTTGCCAATGCCCTGTTCGCAGTACAGCATGGCGCAACAACCTTAGATGCTTCCGCCGCGGGTTTGGGTGGTTGCCCATTTGCCCCCGGAGCTACTGGAAACACAGCGACAGAAGATCTAATTTATGCCCTGCAAGGTGGCCATATTCAAACCGGTGTGAATTTGCCACTGTTTCTGGTGGCGGCCGATGCAATCGCTACCCTGCCGGGGGGTCAAACGGCCAGCCACCTGCGCAGTGTTCCACGTGAGCGGGTGAATTAACCATCGCAGAGTCCGGCTACCGGTAGTCCGATTAGTCAATACTTGCACATAACGGGGCACCGGACAGAGGACAATGACTATGCCAACACTTTGGACATGCGACACCTCCAACAACGTTCGATAGTTATGCTCTGATATGGCACTTGCTGTAGAGCGTATCGATATTAGCAGTAAGTTAGAAAACACGGATACTCCAACCTTATAGATCAAAAAATTCGAATGTCCTTATGCCGATTTTTGGAGATAATGTGTTGGTTTAGTGGAAACCCAGTGCTATTTTGCATTATTTAGCGATGAACTATTCCACTCAGGTATTGTATCCAGCCGAGCCCTCCGTTCGGGGCTTAGTTGATCGATGCTTTCGCAGACGGTGCCGAGTCGCAAGGAGAAAATAACAGCGATACTTGCGTAGGACGGCAATTGCAATACCCTCTTAGGTGTCCGGAATCAGTTGGCCCAATGACCTTTCATGATTTTGGAGAAACTCTCAATTTTTTCAGATCGCCAGCCGGATACTTCAAAGCGAACAGGGCTCAACGCGCAGTACACAGAAACAAAACATCAGTACCCAACGCTCAATGTTGAAATAGCCCCGATTCTGAAACCTGCTCAAAGCCCACAGTGGTCTAAAAAATCACCGTACAGCTCACCAGGAACGAACTCACCGCCTTTTGTGGCGTACTGTTTGGGCGTCGGAAATCGGCATCAGGTTCCTAACACGGTGACGCTAAAAACAAAGGCTTTTCCGTCTATGACAATGGCTCAAACGGCGCTGTCAACGCCAGTCAAAAACTGACCCACCTTTGGATTTTTAGTGTTGGTTAATAGTTCTTGGTTGCTGGCTGAGATCGGTGCGGTACCAGCCATTTTCTTATCCTTAAATCGATAGCTTTCTCCCCAGATTTGGACGATGTGCGCGTGGTGTAGTGCTCGTAACGCTTGGCAATGACGTTGAAGAACATATTGGCCTCCTCACGACCAAACGGCAGATAACCAATTTTGTCGATGTTCTCAATCAATGCCATTTCCGTATATTCGGATTTCCGGCCCCCGGCGTTCCCGCCAGGGACATGCCGCTCTGCCAAAGCACTGGCAATTCGTTGGCGCTGCAACTTTTTCAGTTTTTGGTCATACTCCCGAAAGGTGCTCTGGAGCGCAACTTGGTTCTTGCCAGAAACGCGGGCAAGGCGTAGCTTCTCTGAGAGAATCTCTCTGGACAATTAATCAAAAACCGCCAAGTCCAACGCTTCGCCTGCGCTCCCAATGTCGAGCTTCCCGCTTGTCACCATACGCCACAGTGGCTGCAGGCCCTGCGCTCGCATTTCGTTTCGTTTCGTATGGGAACGAAGTTGACCCAATCATTCAACCATTCCGGCTTTTGTATCGCTGAAAGGTTCCGTTGCCAGAGCTCGTCGATTTTCCATTCAGCGCTGGTAAGCCACTGAGCGCGGTTAAGTTCAGTCCTGCTCTTGAAATGTTCATAGGTCTCTTCCTGATCACGCCACGCTTCGAGATAACCTCCCGCTTCAACGTTCAGGTGTTCTGAAGTGGCGGGTTTAGGGTGCATGAGGGTCTACTCTTTCTTCAGCTTGTTTCGGGATGTTACGCCTGGCGTAGTGAGATGCGGGTCACCGGCGCAGGAGATCAGCCTTAAGTCCGACAGCCTCCTAGACAAATATGACCGTCCGCATCCCGTTAAGGAACACGCGCTGCTCAATGTGCAGTTTTACCGCACGGTGCAGCGCAACGCATTCACAGTTGCGCCCGAGGGATTCCAGTTTGACTGGCGTGAGGCTGTGGTCGACGCGCTCTACTACCTGATCGATAATCGGGCCTTCATCCAGGTCCGTCGTAATATAGTGGGCAGTCGCGCCAATCACCTTTACCCCTCTTTTGTACGCCTGGTGATAAGGCCGCGCGCCCTTGAAACCGGGCAGGAAAGAGTGGTGGATATTGATGGCCCGTCCCACTAATTGCTCGCACAGCGAGTCTGACAGCACCTGCATGTACCTGGCCAGAATCAGGAGTTCGCTTTCGGTTTCATGGACTATTTCCATCAGTCGCGCTTCCTGCTGACTGCGGGACGCGTCCGTAACCGGCAGGAAAAAGTAGGGAATACCGTGTTCCGCCGCTATGGGCGCCAGGTTTTCGTGATTCGAGATGAGGCCCATGACGTCCATGTTGAGTTCGCCGGACCGCCAGCGGTAGAGAATGTCGCGCACACAATGGTCCAGTCTGGATCCAAATATCAGCACTCTGGGCCGGTGGTCGGCGTCGGTGATACTCCATTCCATGAAAAACCGGGTAGCGGTCTTCGTGAACGCTTCAATCAGCGCAGCATAGCCAGGATTAGCGGCGGCCTTGATACGAAAACAGGCGCGCGCAAAGAAGTTCTCCTCTTCCACATCGTCAAACTGATTGAACTCTTCGACGTAACCTCCCAGGTTGTTGATGAAGGCGGTAATGCCGGCCACCTGGCCCTGAGCGCTGGGCCCGGTGGCGGTTAAAATGTAGCGCGCGTCATTCAAGGGCATTCTGTCCTCCCGGGCAGCGCTTTCTGAACGCATACCGTGTCGGTCGTTGATGGTTAGGATGGGATTGCAAAGCGTCAGCACTCGACGATATTGACCGCCAGGCCGCCCCGCGAGGTTTCCTTGTATTTGTCATGCATGTCGCGCCCGGTGTCGCGCATCGTTCGAATGACCTTGTCGAGCGAAACGATGTGCTCACCGTCGCCCGCCAGCGCCATGTGCGCTGCATTGACCGCCTTGACTGAGGCGATGGCATTGCGCTCGATGCATGGCACCTGGACCAGACCGCCGATGGGGTCGCAGTCAAACCAAGGTTGTGCTCCAGACCGATTTCCGCCGCATTCTCAACCTGCGCTGGGGTCCCGCCCAGGATCTCTGCAAGCCCGGCGGCGGCCATCGCGCAGGCCGATCCGACCTCGCCCTGACACCCCACTTCTGCGCTGAAATTGATGCGTTTTTTTGCAGAGAATACCGACGGCGGCGGCGGTGAGCAGATAATTGACCACATCGCGATCGTTCGCGTCAGGCTGGAACTGCATGTAGTAATGCAACACCGCCGGAATGATTCCAGCTGCGCCGTTCGTCGGCGCCGTCACCATCCGCCCGCCGGCGGCATTCTCTTCGTTGACAGCCAGGGCAAAGAGATTGAGCCAGTCCATCGCGGATGAGGTGGAAGCAATCAAGCTGCCGTTGTTTTTCTTGGCCAGCAGGCGCAGATGCCAGGCCGCTGCCCGGCGCCTCACGAAAAGTCCGCCGGGGATCATGCCCTCATTACGCAAGCCGTTTTGCACGCAGGCCTGCATGGCCTCCCAGAGCCCTATCAACTGGGCACGAATAGTGGCCTCGTCGCGCCACGCTTTTTCGTTTTCCAGCATCACCCCGGAAATACTCAGGCCGTGCGTCTTGCACAGGGCGAGCAGTTCAGCCGCCGTATTGAACTCGTAGGGCAGAGACGTCGTGTCGGTGTCGAAATCACCCTGCGCGGCCTGGGCCTCATCGATCACAAAACCGCCGCCGACTGAGTAGTAGGTGTTGCAATACAGCTCGCCGCTATCCGTATGGGCGATCACCCGCATCGCATTCGGATGATGCAAAAGATTCTCCGGATGCCAATGCATGTCGCGGTTCGCGTTGAAATTAATCGGAAACCGGGCATCAAGTAGCAGGGTCTGGGTGTCTTGAAGCGCCTCCATGGCCGGTCCGATGACGACCGGGTCAATGGTCTGCGGTTGTTTCCCCATTAGCCCCATAATGGCGGCACGATCCGTCCCGTGGCCCACGCCGGTAGCCGACAGCGAACCAAACAAGTGAACCTCTATGCGCCTTACCTGCTCCAGCATTCCCTGGCGGCGAAGCGCCTGGACAAAATCATAGGCGGCACGCATGGGGCCGACGGTATGCGAGCTGGAGGGTCCGATCCCGATTCTGAACAGGTCGAAGACGCTGATGGACATGGATCACCTCGGGTGAATGCAGATTCCTGATGTCAGATTCCTGACAAGAATGAAGCATACGCTGCTGTCCTGGCCCAGAGCCGCTTGGATACGACTGGCTGGCTTCTAAAAACGTCATTTTCTGTCAGGGTTATGTCTTGACGCTACCATAGGTCGGCTCGCCCTGAGCATCGATCAAGGCAGTTGTCGCGCCTCCGACCCGTGCATCGAACGGGCCGGACACACAGCTGATTCTCTCACTGCGTGGCGGAATACCGAAATACTCACGATAACACCTGGAAAAATGCGAGGTGGAGACGAAGCCGCATGCGGAGGCGACTTCGACGATCGACAGCGAACTTTGCTTGAGCAGCTGGCGTGCACGGGTCAGGCGCAGTTTGATGTAGTACCGTGAGGGCGAGCAGAGCAGATGTTTTTGAAACAGCCGTTCGAGCTGGCGCCGTGACATCAACACGAAGACTGCAAGCTCATCCAGACAAATGGGCTCTTCGAGATTGGCCTCCATCAGGGCAACGATTTCCAGTAGTTTGGGTTGGGTACTGCCAAACCAGTGTTTCAGCGGCACCCGCTGCAGGTCTTGCTCGTTGCGCACCATGTCATAAATGAACATTTCGGAGATAGCGGAAGAGAGCGTTCTGGAATGATCGCGTGCGATCAGACTGAGCATCATATCCAGCGGCGCGGTACCACCAGACGCCGTTGGCCGATCCCGGTCAATGCAGAAAAGCCGTTCGGTCAGGGTGACGCGCTGAAAGGTCTCTTTCATTACGACCATGTATTCCCAATGCACGCTGGCCTCGTAGCCATCCAGCAGCCCGGCCCTGGCCAGCGCCCAGCTGCCCGTGCAAACCGCGCCGAGCCTGCGCGAGAGTCGTGCCTGAGCCTTCAACCAGGCGATATGTTCGCGGGAGGTGCTGCGTTCGACGCCCACGCCGCCACAAACGATGACCGTGTCTATCGGCGGCGCTGCGGACGTTGCAGTATCCGGTGTGATCAGCACGCCGTCGCTGGCTCGCACGGGTGTTCCGTCCAGGCTTAAGGTCACCCAGTGATAGAGTGTACGACCGGCCAGCTGGTTGGCCATGCGCAGCGGTTCAATGGCGGCCGCCATTGAAATAAGGGTGAAATTTTCCAGCAGGAGGAAACCCAGCGTCTGAATCTGCCCCTGGGCAGGAATAGCGGCATGTAGCTTGTCTTTATTCTGGTGCTCATTAGTGCTCGTCATCAGACAATTGCTCCATGCTGGTTAATACCAGGACTTCCAGCCGTCGCGACGCACCCAGGGTGGCGCGCTAAACTGATCCCTTGTGCTGCATCCTAGCAATTTGACATCACTAATGTTTGTCTTATCGGTTATGCCAGCTTGAGCGAGTTGTGCGGATCGATGACGAATTTTTTGGGCACGCCCGCATCAAACTCGCCGTAACCGAGCGGCGCATCGTTCAGCGAGATAACCTCGACCCCGACGACATCCGCTATCTTGATACGATCCCACATGATGGCCTGCATCAACTGGCGGTTGTACTTCATCACCGGTGTCTGGCCGGTGTGGAAGCTATGGGATTTTGCCCAGCCAAGGCCAAAACGCAGGCTCAGGTTACCCTTCTGGGCGGCTGTATCCGCAGAGCCCGGATCCTCGGTGACATACAGGCCGGGAATACCCAGCTTGCCTGCAGCGCGGGTGATCTCCATCAGCGAATTGAGTACAATCGCCGGGGCCTCTTCCCGAACGCCCTCATGCCCATGACCGCGAGCCTCGAACCCTACGGCGTCTACCGCACAATCCACCTCGGGTATGCCAAGCAGTTCGGCGATCTGATCGCCCAGAGAAGCGTCCTGCGACAGGTCCACCACCTCGAACCCCTGAGATTTCGCATGGGTCAGGCGGGTCGGATTGACGTCGCCGACGATGACTACCGCCGCGCCCAGCAAGCGCGACGAGGCTGCAGCGGCGAGCCCGACCGGTCCTGCACCGGCGATATAGACCGTACTACCTGGACCGACGCCTGCTGTTACCGCACCGTGATAGCCTGTGGGCAGAATATCGGAGAGACAGGTGAGGTCACGGATCTTTTCCATTGCAAGATCGCGGTGCGGTAGTTTCAGCAGATTGAAGTCGGCATAGGGCACCATCACATAGTCGGCCTGACCACCGACCCAGCCCCCCATATCCACATAACCGTAAGCGCCGCCAGCGCGCGACGGGTTGACGGTGAGGCAGACGCCGGTGTCCTGCTCCTTACAGGTTCGGCAGCGCCCGCAAGCTACGTTGAACGGCACCGACGCCAGATCACCAACCTTGAAGTTCTCGACATCGGAGCCGGTCTCAATCACTTCGCCGGTAATCTCGTGACCCAGCACCAGCCCTGCAAGCGCCGACGTGCGGCCGCGGACCATGTGCTGGTCCGAACCACAGATATTGGTCGTGATCACCTTCAGCAGTACACCATGACCGATCCTGCGGCCCTGCGGGTTCTCCAGTTTCGGGAACGGAATGGATTGGACTTCAACCTTGCCCGGGCCGATGTAAACTACACCGCGATTGTCACTCATTGTTGTTATCCTTATTTTCAGTGTGTTTTGTGGTGATCCCATACTCTTCACCTGCGTCCAGCAACCAGCGATACAGGTAATCGGCGAAACTACGCCGGATCACCAGCTCCCAGTGCTTTGCATCAGGACGTCGAAGCAGCACTGTGGTCTTGGCGAACACCGTCGACACGCCTCTGCCAACGGGGAACGCGTGCGGGTGCACGTCACAGGGTGTCGACTTCATCAGCACCTCGTGCGCACTTGGGCCGGACAGGGTGAGCACTGTCTGGCCACCGCTGACGTTCACGACCGCATAGGCATTATCCCCCAGTGCCTGGCGCAAGGCGTTCTCGGTGGCAAATTCCTCACCCGGCGGCAAAATCACCAGCCACTCGTCTGGTGACAGCCACTGGATGCTTTTTCCTCCCTCGACGTTCAGGCCGCAGGCGGTTTCGGGCAAGGCGATACCGACGACTTGTTTTATCGCCGCACGCAACACGCCCGCAGTGCCCCGCACAATCAGGTGGCCCAGAAAGGCACGTTCATCCATGGCCACGGCAGAGCCTTCCTTAGGGTCAGCGCCTTGAGCAGAGACAGCATGCCGATGAAGCGAATAATGCAGTGGCGATTCGGCCGCAATCGTGTCAGCTGCACGTTGTTCAAAAATGGCTACATTAGACATTCTGGCGCTCCCCCTTTGGGTCATAGAAGATCGGACTGACGATTTCTGCGGCATGGGTAACGCCACCGGTCATCGGACAATAGACCCGTTCGCCGATGCGCTTCTGGCCGCCCTTGACCAACGCCAGCGCGAAACCATGGTTCAGCGTCGGGCTGTAGTAGCTCGATGTCACATGTCCGACCATGGTCATGGGTATTGGCTGCTGCGGATCGAAAACGATCTGCGCCCCTTCCTGAAGCACGACCATCTCGTCCAAGGGTTTGAGCCCGACCATCTGTTTGCGGTCCTCCCTGCAGGTATCCGGCCGTGTGAGCGAGCGCTTGCCGATCCAAGAGAACGGCTTGTTGTAGCCAACGCACCACTGCATTCCGAGATCCTCGGGCGTTACCGAACCATCGGTTTCCTGACCGACGATAATGAACCCCTTTTCCGCCCGCAGCACATGCATGGTTTCGGTGCCGTAGGGCGTCAGGCCGTACTTGTCGCCATGCTGGAACAGGGTCTTGCAGACATGCATGGCATAGTGGGCCTGCACGTTGACCTCATAACTGAGCTCTCCGGTGAAGGAGATCCGATACACCCGCGCCGGCACGCCGGCCACCATACCCACGCGCCAGTCCATGAACCTGAAGCTGTCGCGATCAAGGTCAATGTCAGTCACTTCTGCAAGCAGGCGGCGTGCTTCTGGCCCGGTGATAACCATGGTTGCCCAGTGATCGGTAACCGAGGTGAAGCTGACATCGAGTTCGGGCCACTCGGTCTGATGCCACAGCTCAAGCCACTCCAGTACCCGAGCGGCGCCTCCTGTGGTTGTGGTCATCAGAAAGTGGTTGTCGGCAAGGCAGGTGGTCACGCCGTCGTCCATCACCATACCGTCGTCCTTGCACATCAGGCCGTAGCGCGCCTTGCCGACCGCAAGCTTTTCCCAGCCATTGGTGTAGATCCGGCCAAGGAACTCGCGGACGTCCTTGCCCTGAATATCAATCTTGCCCAGGGTAGAAGCATCAAGCATACCGACCTTCTCGCGCACAGCACGACACTCGCGTACGACCGCATCGTGCATCGTCTCTTCATTATTACTGGGGAAGTACCAAGGCCGCTTCCACTGGCCGACATCTTCAAACTTTGCACCACGCGCACGATGCCACTCGTGCAATGCCGTGTAGCGCTCGGGGTCGAACAGATCGCGGCGATGGCGTCCGGCGATTGCACCAAAGCCCACCGGAGTGTAGTTCGGGCGGAATATCGTGGTGCCGGTGTCAGCTATGGTCTGGTTCAGGCAGCGGGCGGCGATTGCCATGCCGTTGATGTTGCCAAGCTTGCCCTGATCGGTGCCGAACCCCAGCGCGGTGTAGCGTTTGACATGCTCGATGGCCTCGAACCCTTCACGGGTAGCAAGCTCTATGGCCGCTGCGGTCACGTCGTTCTGCAGATCGACGAACTGCTTGGGCGCACGCAAAGTCGGCTTCTCATGAGGCACCTGATACAGACCCAGAGCCTCGCCGGTCTTCAGTCGTTCGACGTCGGGCAGGTCGATTGACGCCGACGTGTCACCACACCCAATTGCGGCCTCGGCACCTGCTTCGGCGCCACCCTTGAGCACATCGCCGAGCGCGTAAACGCCGCAGGCACCACCGACGGGCGTCAGGCCAGGCAGTTCTGCCGGCACGAAACCAAGAATGTCTTCACGCCAGACCGGGCGCGAGTTGGTGTGCGAGGACAGGTGTACCACTGGACTGAAGCCACCGGAGCTGGCAATGGTGTCGCAACTCAACTCGCTGGCCGGACCCGTCGTCTGGAAGCGGGCAACGTCGATGCTGGCAATGCGCGCACCGGTCACCCGGTTTTTACCTTTCGCCTCGATAACGGCGCTGCCCATGATGATGTTCAGCCCTTGCGCACGAGCCATTTCTATCCAGTGGCCATCGGCACGTTCCCGGGCATCAACGATGGCGACGACCTCATGGCCGGCTTCCGCCCAGTCGAGTGCGGCGCGGTAGCCGTCGTCGTGGCAGGTCGAGACAACGAGGCGCTTGCCTGGTACAACGCCGTATCTGCGGATGTAGGTGGATACGGCGCCGGCCAGGAGGTTGCCCGGCACATCGTTTTTCGCGTAGACCAGCGGCCTTTCGTGAGCGCCTGTAGCCAGAACGATCTGCGCGGCGCGAACGTGATACATGCAGGCGCGCGCCAGCTGCTGGCCGTTGACCTCCGGTGCGCGATCGCCAAGGTGTTCGGTGCGGCGTTCGTACAGTGTTACAAACTGATGGTCGTGCAAACCGTTGGCCGTGGTGCGCGGCAACAGGAGGACGTTATCCATGCCTGCCAGTTCGGCCACCACAGCGGCCACCCATACGGAGGCCTGTTTGCCGTCGAGCATTTCCCGCGAACAGAGCAGGGATCCGCCCAGCTCTTCCTGTTCATCGCACAAAATGACGCGCGCGCCACTCCTGCCGGCCGCGAGGGCGGCGGCCAGTCCAGCAGGACCCGCGCCGATCACCAGCACGTCGCAGTGTTGCTTGCTGTGTTCATAATGGTCCGGGTCTATTTCGCGTGGGCTACGCCCCAGACCAGCCGCCTTGCGAATCAGCTTTTCGTAGGTCATCCACATGGACGCCGGCGCCATGAATGTCTTGTAGTAGAAACCGGGAGGGATCATCGGGCTGAACAGTTCCCCGATGGTGCTTAGCAATCCGCTGTGAGGGTTGGTGCTGCGGGCACACAGGCCATCGAACAAAGCCTGCTGGGTGGCCCTCACGTTGGGAACCTGCGTCGCCTCCGTAGCCCCTAATTGCATGATCGCATTGGGCTCTTCGGCGCCGGCGGCGACAATGCCGCGCGGGCGCGAGTACTTGAAACTGCGGTTGACGATGTCTACACCATTGGCGAGCAACGCGGAAGCCAGTGTGTCACCGGTGTAGCCGTGACAGGTCTGACCGTTGAACGAAAACGTCAGTGGACGGCCACGATCAATGCGCCCACCCTTTGCCAGACGATTGACCTGATTCATGCACGGACCCTCCGTACTTTGTGTACTTGTTCAACCTGCCCTTCACGACCGTGCGCTGTCGTGCCGGCCGTGACGCTGGTTTGTTCACCCATACGATACGTCTCGAAGATCTCGTAGCTGACGGTGTTGCGGGCAACGTTGAAGAACTTGCGACAGCCCGCCGCATGTACCCACATTTCCTGATGCAGCCCTCTGGGGTTGTCACGGAAGAACAGGTATTCGCCCCATTCTCTGTCTGACGCCGCCTCCGGATTTTCCGGGCGCTGGATATGGGCCTGGCCCATGCAGTGAAACTCTTCCTCAGACCGTTGCTCGGCGCAGTAGGGGCAATGAATGTAAAACATGGGCCGGACTCTCCTTTAATGAGCGACGCCCGCAGCGCCGTGCTCGTCAATCAGCGAGCCGGTGCAGAAGCGATCGATTGAAAACGGCGCCGCCAGGGCATGTGGCCGACCGTTCGCCAGAGTCCAGGCGAAGACATCGCCCGAACCCGGGGTGGCCTTGAAGCCACCAGTGCCCCAGCCGCAGTTGAAAAACAGCCCTTCAACCGGTGTGGCGGAAAGGATCGGACAGGCATCTGGCGTGGTGTCGACAATGCCGCCCCACTGCCGGTTCATGCGCACTCGTGAGAAGATCGGAAACAGTTCAATAATCGCCTGCATGGTGTGTTCAATCGTCGGATAACTGCCGCGTTGGCCGTAACCGTTGTACCCGTCAATGCCGGCGCCAACGACCAGATCGCCCTTGTCCGTCTGGCTGATATACCCGTGCACGTGGTTGGACATGACCACCGTGTCGAGAATCGGCTTGAGCGGCTCCGACACGAATGCTTGCAGAGGATGCGACTCGATGGGCAGCTTGATGCCGGCCATGCCAGCAACCACGCCGGAGTTACCGGCGACCACACAGCCCACTGTTCTGGCATTGATATCACCGCGACTGGTATGCACACCGAGGATCTTGCCGTTGTGGATATTGAGCCCGGTGACTTCCGTCTGCTGGATCAGGTCGACCCCGAGCCGGTCTGCGCTGCGGGCATAGCCCCAAGCCACGGCGTCATGGCGGGCCACGCCTGCGCGCGGCTGCCACGAGGCGCCCAGCACCGGGTAACGGGTGTTGCGGGAGCAGTCCATTATGGGAACCCGCTCCGCGACCTGGCGGGCATCGAGCACCTCACCATCGATGCCATTGAGACGATTCGCATTGACTCTGCGCTGAATGTCGCGCATGTCCTGCAGCGTGTGCCCAAGGTTGAGCACGCCGCGCTGTGAGAACATGACGTTGTAGTTCAGGTCCTGCGACAACCCCTCCCAAAGCTTCATCGAGTGCTCGTACAGCGCTGCCGACTCGTCCCAGAGGTAGTTTGAGCGCACGATTGTGGTGTTACGTGCCGTATTGCCGCCGCCGAGCCAGCCCTTCTCGATCACCGCCACATTGGTGACGCCGTAGTTTTTGGCGAGATAGTAGGCGGTGGCGAGGCCGTGACCGCCGCCGCCGATGATGATCACGTCGTATTCTTTCTTCGGCGTGGGGCTGCGCCAGGTTTTTTGCCAGTTCTCGTGGTAACTCAGGGCGTGTTTGATGAGTCCAAAAACCGAATACCGTTCCATAGCGAGCAACCCTGTTGTTAAATTAAGTGGCGTGTCGTCAAGCAGCGTTTGCGACATCCTCAGTACCCCACCACAACGTCACCCAAGGGCCGACTGCAACAGGCAAGGATGAAGCCCACCTCCTCGTCTTCCTCAGTGATGCCGCCGTTGTGCTGCATATCGACCGTGCCGGCTTTCAGCTCAACCCGGCAGGTGCCGCACAAGCCCATGCCACAAGCCTTCGGAATGTGCAGGCCCACCTTGGCCGCGGCGGCGTGGACAGTCTCGCCCCGTGGCACGCGCACGTGCTTGTCGCTGTCGACGAAGGTGACACTGACCAGGTCAGCCTGGTCGAGTGCTTCAGCAGCAGCCTCGGCGTGCTCGATAACGTCTTCCGCAACCGCCGCCGGTGTCGAGCCGAACGACTCCTCGTGATAGTGAGCCATGTCGAAACCCGCGTTGCCCAGGATCTGTCTGACCGCACGCATGTAGGGGGTCGGGCCGCAGCAAAACACTTCAAAATCCATGAAGTCCGGCGCAATCAACTCCAGCATCTGCTGGTTCAAATAGCCCCTATAGCCGACCCAGGGTTGGCCAGGCTCCTGCCGCTCGCAGATGACATGCACATTGAAGCTGTCGATGCGCGAACACATGTGGTCGAGCTCGCGACTGTAGATAACATCCTGGGGGGTGCGGGCGCTGTGGATAAAGCAGGCGTTAACATTGGCATTGGTATCGAAAAACCAGCGGGCCATCGACATCACCGGCGTTATGCCAACACCACCGGAGAGCATCAGGATATTCTCGGTGGGGTAATCGATCGCATTGAAGTCGCCAATCGGTCCGTGCACCGCAAGCTCAAAACCTTCAACGAGGTTATCGTGGAGCCAGTTGGACACCTTGCCGCCGGGTATGCGCTTTACTGTAATCGAGAAACTGTAAGGCACCGATGGGGAGCTGGAAATGCTGTAGGAGCGCATGATTTGCTCCCCGTCGATTTCCAGCTCCAATGTGACGAACTGGCCGGGCTTGAAGTAGAACAGAATCGGCTGTTCCGCAACAAAACAGAAGGTGCGCACATCCCAGGTCTCCTGGACCGCTTGGGTGCAGCGCACCACGTGGCGGCCATTGCTCCAGGTCTGCGTGTTAACGGGATTGAGAAACTGCGTAGTCATAAACTCTCTCTCGTCTGAACGGCCTGCAGGCGACGGCAACCCGAGCCAGGTATCGCCATCGCTCTGTGCACTGATGCGTGTTCCACCGAAGCATGGTCAACGAAATGATTCTCGCCGTCTGCCCTTGGCACGACTTGTCTATATACGACACTGGCGTATCTGGAACTGCCATCACAACCCTGATACAGGATGTCGTCGTCAGCGCTGTGCATGTCGTGAATAGACAACTCTGTTTCCCGAACCTGGTCCACACTCGGTCGGACGTCAGGTGGCATCTGATACGATCATTCACGCCGTGAGGAGAGAAAACGATGGACCGTGATTTTACCGCAGGTTTTAACCACTCAATGAATGATCCGCGCAGAGTAATGGCTGAGATGCTGCAGAGCAGGCGCCAGAATTTCTCCTTGCCACAGGCCCTCTACAACGACGCGAGCATGTTCAAGCTCGACATGGAAGAAATATTCGAGAAGGAATGGATTTTCGCCGGAATGACGTGCGAAATTCCAACCAGAGGCAGCTACATAACAGTCGAGGTGGGCAGTAACTCCGTGATCGTGATGCGCGACAATACAGGCGCTGTGCAAGGGTTTCACAACGTCTGTCGCCATCGTGGTTCACGCCTGTGCAGTAAGGCTAAGGGCAAAGTTGCCAAGCTGGTGTGCCCCTACCACCAATGGACCTACGAGCTCGATGGGCGCCTATTGTACGCAGGCAACAATATGGGCCACGCTTTCGACCCGTCCGACTACAGCCTGAAACCCGTGCAGGTCAAAACCGGCGGCGGTTTCATCCTGATCTGTCTGGCCGAAGATCCACCCGCCGTTGATGACCTTCTCTTCACGCTGGGTGAATACCTCGAGCCCTACGATATGGACAACGTCAAGGTCGCCGCCGAATCGACGCTGGTTGAACAGGCTAACTGGAAGCTGGTGGTCGAAAATAATCGCGAGTGCTATCACTGCAACGGGGCGCACCCCGAATTGCTGAATAGCCTGCAGGAGTTCGATGACACCGAGGATCCCCGCGCCACACCCGAGTATAAGGCGCTGGTCGCGCGCAAGCAGGCCGAATGGAGTGCCCAGAATATACCCTGGCAGCTACAGCGTTTCGGTCAGCGCAGCCGCCTTACCAGAACCCCCCTATTGGAGGGTACGGTCGCCATGACAATGGACGGCAAACCTGCTTGCACCAAACTGATGGGCCGAATCCAGAATCCTGACATGGGCTCGTTGCGCATCCTTCACCTGCCCAATTCCTGGAACCACTTCATGGGAGATCACGCGGTGGTGTTCCGCGTGCTGCCGCTTGGGCCCCAGCACACCGTAGTTACCACCAAGTGGCTGGTACATAAGGACGCCGTCGAAGGCGTCGACTACGATCTGGCACACATGCGTCGGGTCTGGGACGCAACCAACGACCAGGATCGGCGCCTGGTGGAGGAAAACCAGCTTGGTATCAACTCCAAAGCCTACCAGCCAGGCCCCTATTCAGAAACTTACGAATACGGCGTCATCGACTTCCTACAATGGTACAGCGAACAGATGCTCAGCAACCTGGGTTACGGCCAGGATCATTTGCGTATCGTCGGGAAATAAGAGCGTCAGCTCGGCAGTACCCCTTCCTCTTTCAGCAGCGCCTGAATGGCTTCAGCCCCGATCTCGGGACTGACGCCGGTCAACACTTTACCGCCGCCGCCCTGCGTCTTTGCCGCTGCCGCCTTGAAACGGTCCCGCGCCGACAACGCGGTGATGATCTTCAATCGTCTGGGTCGCTTGCGCGCCGGTGTGGTAAGCCATTCGGCCCGCGCTTCGTCGGGCATAGACGCGGCAGCGGACACCGCAAGCCCGCCCCTGCGTGCCGGGCCGAAAGCCGAGGGACGCGCGCCGGGCGCTGCGCTATCGACCGTTACGATTGCAGGAAGCCGCACCGAGAGCCGACGTCGCTGGCCGCGCGGGAGAGCCTGCAGCAGCGTCGCGACGCCGTCGCTTACGCTTTCTACCTGTGCCACACCACTGACAATGGGCCAGCCCAGCCACTCGGCCAGCAGATAGGGAAGCATTCCCGAACCTTCACCGGTTTCGGCGCGCATGCCGCACAGTACCAACTCTGGCGTCAGCTCACGCAGCGCGTTGACCAGCGCCGGCAGCACATCGGCACCAATGGCCTGCTCTATCACCACCAATCGCTCCGCGGTGTTTTCGCCAGACTCGGAGGCGCCGACCATACCCAGGTAGCCGCGCAGCGCCAGCTCGTTTTCGGCATCGTTTTGTCCCGCGTGCAGCAGCGCTGTACAAGCGCCGGCAATAGAAAGTGCCAGCTCGTACGCGCGAGCATCCTGGTCGGCGCGCCGCGTGCGCCCGGTCAGCGGATGGCGCCCTACCGAGACCAACACGGCAATACCGAGCCGGTCGGCAGGCGCCGATTCCACAAGAACGTCAGGCGGCATCCGCTTTCTCCTCGATCCGTTGCTGCAGCGCCACCAGAGCCGCCAGAATTTCGTCAGCGTCGCCGATCACGGCGAGGTCGGCGCGTTTGTTCATGTCGCAGTCCGGGTCGAGGTTGATCGAAACGACCTTGTCGCAGCTCTTTATACCCTGCAGATGCTGGATTGCGCCGGAAATACCAACCGCGAGGTACACCCGCGCAGTGACCCATGTGCCGCTGGCGCCGACCTGGCGATCGCGCGCCATGAAACCGTCGTCTACCGCAACGCGCGAGGCACCTTCGGTCGCCCCCAGAACTGCCGCGGCGTTGTGAAATCCGGCCCAGTCGCTTACGCCACGACCGGCGGCCAGAATAAACTCCGCTTCGTCCAACGCGACCGTCGCGGGGTCGACGGCCACGGCGCCGAGGTCCTGAATGCGCCCGGGCATCCGTGACAATGGCGCCGGCAGGGTCATCGGCCGAGCCGCGTGGCGAGTCATGGCCACGGGCTCGGCGCACTCAGCCAGCGCCAACACCAACCGTGATAGCGGCCGGTTTATATCCGTGCTGCCCGCAGCACCAAGCCCGTTGCAGCGCTTTCCGTCCGCGTCTTGGTTAATCTGCCAAACCTGTGTCGCCGGGCGTTCAGACAATCTCGCCGCCAACCGGCGGCCCAGGTCGGCGCCACCCATTGGCGAATCCGGTAACAGCCAATGGCACGGCAAGAGCTCACGCTCGACGTCAGCCAACACGGCCAGACGTGCTTCGGGGCGACACTGTGTGTTAGAGGAGGCGCCCAGGCCGGGGGATTGATCGGCAGAGTGTATTAGAGAGTGCAGTAGCCGGTCGACACCGGCAGTCCCGAAGCCATCCTCCCGAATGGCGCCAAAGACTATGGCCAACACCGCACCGGGCACGGCCGGATCCGCATCGGCCAATTGCCGGGCCAAACCGAGCAGGTCCCGGTCATGGGCAGATAGCCGCCCACCGGGAAGATCAGGCACCACTGCAATCAGAAAAGCCGGGGTCTCGATCTCAACGGTTGTGCGCCGATCGGCCACCACTGCCTGGCGTTCAGTTCGCAAGTTCAGACTCGTGTCTATCTGGGCGCCGCTGCGGTCGATCCGCTTGATGCCGTTGGGGCCACTAAATCCCACTCGATGCGGGTTGCGCCGCGCCAGCCCATTGGGACCGGCCCAGAGCGATGGCCCAACCCGGCTTGTGCCAAGCATCTCCGCAAGCACCGCGTCGTGTTCCGGATGCAGGCGGTTGCGCGCGATCCGCTCCTTGCGTGAGTCGCGGCGCGGAAGAGGATCTGTGCCGTTATGCATCAGCGAGTATCTCCACAGCTGGCGATGGCTGACCCGCGTTGTCTTTCCGGCCGGATTGATCTTTCTGCGCCGATGGCACCAGGCAGTCGGCCACGAGTTCGGCAATGTCACGAACCTCCGGCCTCGGTTCTACCACGCCCTCCAGCATGGCGGTACATTGCGGGCAACCGACGGCTACCACACTCACGCCGGTTTCACGGATGTCATCCATGCGCATGTCGGGGATCCGGCGTTTACCGGGAATGTCGATGATCGCCGCGCCCCCGCCGCCGCCGCAGCAGCGTGAACGAGAGCCGCTGCGCTGCATTTCCACCAGTTCCATACCGAGCGCCTTGAGCACGTTGCGCGGCGCGTCGTACTCACCGTTGTAACGCCCCAGGTAGCAGGGATCGTGATAGGTGACCTTGTCGCCTTTCCACGGGGAAATCTCCATGCGGCCTTCGGCGAGCAATTCGGCGATATAGGTGCTGTGATGATAAACCTGATAGCTGCCGCCCAATTCGGGGTACTCGTTTTTGAGTACATGAAGGCTGTGGGGATCGCAGGTGAGGATACAGCCAAAGCCATACTGTGACAGTGTTGCGATGTTACGCCTCGCAAGGCTCTGGAAGGTTGCTTCGTCGCCAAGGCGGCGAGCGAGATCACCGCTATCGCGCTCGTCATTGCCGAGCACTGCGAAATCGACGTCGGCGGCGCGCAGTATCCTGACCAGCGCACGCAGTGTTCTCTGGTTACGCTGGTCGAAGGCGCCATCGCCAATCCACAGCAGGACCGCCGCGTCGCGCACGTCGGCCATTAGCGGCAGGTTGAGATCCGCGGCCCAGTGCATGCGCGAGTCGGGGGCGAAGCCGTTGGGATTGTCGGTCGCAATCAGGTTTTCGATAACCTCGACGCCCCGTCTGGGTGTAACGCCCAACTCCAGAGTGATGTGGCGGCGCATGTCGACGATGGCGTCGACATGCTCGATCATCATCGGACACTCCTCGACACAAGCTCTACAGGTGGTGCAGGACCACAGGGTCTCGGCGCTGACCAAGGCCTTGCCTTCTCTTACGATGATCGGCTCATCGAGTGCGCCATGGTGCTCGCCCACCGGCTTGCCGGGGTGCGGCGACCCGTGATAGCCGGCATCGCTGCCCCCGGCCAGCCCGACCACCATGTCCTGTATCAGTTTTTTCGGGTTAAGGGGCTGGCCCGCAGCAAACGCCGGGCAGACCGCTTCGCAACGCCCGCATTGCACGCAGGCATCGAACCCCAGTAGCTGGTTCCAGGTGAAATCCGCCGGTTTTCCTGCGCCCAGCGGCGCCTGCGGGTCGGCGAGATCGAGCGCTTTCAGGCCGGTGGAACGACCGCCTCCGAAGCGTTCCGGCCGGCGATGGAAAGCCAGATGCAGCACACCGGCGAAGGCGTGTTTCATCGGCCCACCCCAGGTCATACCCAAAAACATTTCGGCCAGGCCCCACGCCACCACAGCCGCGAGAAGCACGGCCAGTACCCAGCCGCCGATGGCAGCGGGCACCACACCCGCTGCCGGCAGAGTAACAACGAAAACCCCCAGCGAGAACGCAACCAGGCTTTTAGGCAGACGCATCCAGGGCCCTTTCGAGAGCCGAGCGGGCGGATTGCGTCGGCGCAAGGCCACGAACAGGCTGCCAACAAACATGCATAGCGTGGCCGCCAGCAAAGGCCAAGTCAGCCAGGCGCTGCCCAGGCCCAGGCCGTGCACCGCAATCGCGACCGGCGCCGCAACGGCAAATCCCCCGGCCGTCGCCACGTGGGTGCGGGAAATGTACTTGTCGCGCTCTACCACGCAGTGGAGGTCGACAAGGTAGCGCCGGGGCACCGCCGTCAGCCCACTGAAAAAGCCAACGTCCGAGGGACGCCCCTGTCGCCACAGGCGAACCCGGCGAGCCGCCCCGATGATCGCCAACACCAGCGCCGTGAATATCAGGATGGGTAGGATAATTTCAAGCATGGTGGTTCTCCTATGACCTACTTGAGCGGCTGCCCGACAACCGCGTCAGAAGTCCTTACACAACCTGAGCGCATCGTAAATGGCGGCGTGGGTGTTGCGTGGCGCGTTGCAGTCACCCAGACGGAACAGCAAAAAATCGCTGCCGCTGCCACTCAGCGTGCTCAGGCATGGTTGCGGCCTGATTTCAAACAGCGCCTCAAGGTCGATCTGGCCCTTGTTCAGCGAGCGCGGCTTGAGCGCGTAGTACAGCGCTTCATCGGGTCGTACGCCGTTTTCGACCACCACCTGATCGACTACCCGCTCTTCCTGAACGCCGGTGTATTCGTTTTCGAGTACCGCCACCAGCTTGTCGCCTTCGCGATAGACTTTCTGCAGCATCAGGTCGGAGGTCATGATCACCTCCTTGGCGTACAGGCTACGGTAGTAGGTTGGGAAGCTGGTGCCGCCAACGGCCGCGCCGGGCTTGATGTCGTCGGTCACGATCTCGACCTGGGCACCTTTCTCCGAGAGGAAATCGGCCGCCGATACGCCGGGGAATTCGCAGATTGTGTCGTACACCAGCACATTCTTGCCGGGCGCGACAACGCCGTTGAGGATGTCCCAGGTACTGACGACGAGGCCGTCTTCGGCACCCCATTCGGGCACCTGCGACAGGAAAGGCGTGCCGCCGGTTGCGACGATCACAATGTCTGGACGCATATCGAGCACGCCTTCGTCCGCTCGTACGCCGAGACATACTTCGACGTTGAGGCGGGCCAGTTCAAGCTGAAACCAGCGGGTGATACCGGCAATCTGATCGCGCTGCGGCGCCTTGGACGCTATGGTGATCTGTCCGCCGAGTGCAGGGCTCGCCTCGTACAACGTCACAGCATGACCCCGCTCGGCAGCCACCCGCGCCGCCTCCATGCCGGCAGGACCGCCGCCCACGACCACCACCTTGCGCCGGGAACCCGTACTCTTTGCTATGATATGTGGCAGGCCCTTGTATTCACGCGAGGTTGCCGCATTCTGGATGCACAGCACATCCAGCCCCTGGTACTGCCGATCGATACAATAGTTGGCACCCACGCACTGCTTGATCTGGTCTATCTGCCCCAATTTGATTTTATTGACGATATGCGGGTCGGCAATCTGCGCCCGCGTCATCCCCACCAGATCAACGTAGCCGGCCTCCAGTATGCGCTGCGCCTGATTCGGATCCTTGATGTTCTGGGCATGGATCACCGGCACACTGACGACTGCTTTAATGCCCGCAGCCAAGTGCAGAAACGGCTCGGGCGGGTAAGACATATTCGGAATCACGTTCGCCAGAGAGTTATGGGTGTCGCAACCGGAGCCAACCACGCCGAAATAGTCGACCATGCCAGTCGCGTCGTAGTAGGCCGCGATCTGTTTCATGTCGTCATGACTGAGGCCATCGGGATGGAACTCGTCGCCGCAGATGCGCAGGCCAACTATGAAATCAATACCGACTTCGGCGCGAACCGCTTTTACAACCTCAAGACCGAAACGCATGCGGTCTTCGAAGGTCTTGCCCCACTTGTCAGTACGTTTGTTGACACGCGGGCTCCAGAACTGATCGATCAGGTGCTGGTGCACGGCCGATAGTTCAACGCCGTCCAGGCCGCCAGCCTTCGCCCGTCGCGCCGCCTGAACGAAATCACCAATGATGCGCCAGATCTCTTCTTCTTCGATGGTCTTGCAGGTCGCGCGATGGACCGGTTCACGTATACCCGATGGCGACACGAGCGAAGGCCAGTCGAAACCATCCCAGCGGGACCTGCGGCCCATATGGGTGATTTGGATCAGGATCTTGCCGCCATGCTTGTGCACGGCGTCCGCCAGGTTCTGGAAGTGGGGAATGATGCGATCGGTGGCCAGATTTACAGAACTCCACCAGTTATGAGGACTGTCGATGGACACGACCGACGAGCCCCCGCAAATGCACAGACCGCAGCCGCCTTTGGCTTTCTCTTCGTAATAGCGCACGTAGCGCTCAGTGGTCATGCCACCATCGGTTGCATAAACCTCGGCGTGGGCGGTACTGACCACGCGGTTGCGGATAGTCTGGGTGCCAATCTGGATGGGTTTGAACAACGCCTCGAAAGCCATGGTAACGTCCTTAACTCAGGGGCTGAACGATGAATATGCCGTGGTCGCAGCCAGGCTCCGCCGCGCTCTGGACCTGTTCAGCGCGGGTTCGCAACGAATGCCCCCGCGCTTGCTGAATCTGGTCCATGGCGCCGGCAAACCAGCCGGTGAACATATAGTCGACCTTGCGATCGACTTTTCCGTAGACGTACACAAAGGCACTGTGGTCCAGGCGGACGCGTGCGACCCCCTGCTCAAGATCGAACGTCTCGATGGTGAACAGGCCCCAGCCACGCTGCGAAAGGCGCAGCATGTAATGCTCAAACACGGCTGCACCTTCCAGGCCGTGCAACTCAGCCTCCTTTTCACACCAGTGCCATGCCGATGTGTAACCAGCGTGGTAGAGAATTTTGGCATAACGCACAGCGCCTATTTCCTGCTCGATCGCCATGTGATTATTGACAAAAAAGTGGCGCGGAACGTAAAGCATAGGCAACGCATCGGTTGTCCAGACGCCGGTTTCCTTATCAACCTCGATAGGCAGTTCTGGTGCCATTGTCGTCATGGTCGCTCGCCTCGCATCATTTTCCACCCCCGGTGATTTTCAGGATCGTTACGGACGCCATAACTGGGCGTCAGCCCTGAAAAGCTAACTCAGCATCACTCGTCGCGACGACCTGCTCGGACGCCAATTCAGCGCCAGACTCCTGCGTTTGACTATGTTCCGTACCCCAGACGTCGCCAAGAACCCGCAGCCAGTTTTCGCCCATGATCTTGCGAACCTGAGGTTCGGAAAATCCGTTTTTGAGCAGCGCCTCAGTGAGGTTGGGAAATTCCCCCACGGTGCGTATGCCCAGCGGGTTAACAATCTTGCCAAATTCGGTCAGGGACCGGGCATAGCCTTTATCGTGGGTGAGCATGTCGAAGAATTCGGGGCCATGACCCTGGGTGAAATCGGTGCCGATACCAATTGCGTCTTCGCCGACGATATTCATGATGTAGCCAATCGCTTCGCAGTAATCGTCAACGGTGGAATCGATGCCGTTCTTCAGGAAGGGCGCGAACATGGTCACGCCGACGAAACCGCCACGGTCGGCGATGAACTTGAGCTGCGCGTCGGTCTTGTTGCGCGGATGCTGTTTAAGACCGGCCGGTAGACAGTGGGAATAACAAACAGGTTTTTTCGATTCGAGGATGACTTCTTCAGACGTGACCGCCCCGACGTGAGACAGATCGCACATGATGCCCACCCGGTTCATCTCGGCAATCACCTCGCGGCCAAATCCGGACAAGCCGCCATCGCGCTCGTAACAACCGGTGCCGATCAGGTTCTGGGTGTTGTAGCACATCTGCACAATACCCACCCCGAGGCGCTTGAATATCTCGACGTAGCCGATCTGGTCCTCGAAGGCGTGTGCGTTCTGAAAGCCGAGGATGATGCCAGTCCTGCCTTCGCGCTTGGCCTGCCGAATATCCTCGGTGGTATGAACCTGGCGTACCAGGTCGGCGCTGTCGCGCATGAGCCGATTGACCATGACGATGTTGTCAATCGTCCCCTGAAAATCTTCCCAAACTGATACCGTGCAGTTGGCGGCGGTCAGCCCACCCTTGCGCATATCCTCAAAGAGCGCACGGCTCCATTTCGCGATGATCAAGCCATCAATAATGATGGCATTGCTGTGCAAATCGGCAGTGGAATGCAGGTTGATGGGGGACATTGTCGGCTCCAGACATTAGACGTTATAGCCGCAGCATAGCGTCCTCCCTATCTGCCAAATTGACTGATTGCGACCGAAAGAATCCCAAAAACGTCATGCGCGAATCAGCGCCCACCTGAATCGGCGGGATCGCATCATCCGTTGGCACTGCGGTATCTGACTCCAGGCGCTCGCCTTCCCCGTCGCAGTGAGACCCGTGTCAGTCGCCCGCGGACTGACTGATCTTGCGGCAATGTGGTTTTCTGTACCTGCTACGGCGACGGTCTGTCGCACGCCGAACGATAATGAAGAGGAGGCTCCACAATGGCTGGCAACATCAAGGGCAATGAGACACAGCAATTGCAAACGTTAAAAGAACTGGAAGCGGTTTACGATACCGAACACGAGATAGGACAACACAACATCCACCCCCTGGGGCTGGAACTTCATAACCCCCGTTTTTCTGACCAGCGCTTTGCTTATTTTGGTATTCGTTGCCGGCTCGTTGTTCTTCCCCGCATCTGCCAGCGAGATGTTAATGGCGGCGCGCATCTGGTCAATCAATACTTTTGACTGGTTATTCTTGTCCAGCGTTAACATTTTCGTGGTGTTTTGCCTGGCCCTGATTGTACTCCCTGTAGGCAAAATCCGGCTTGGTGGTGACACGGCCAAACCGGATTACAGCCGCTCTTCATGGTTTGCCATATTGTTTGCAGCGGGCATGGGCATTGGCCTGATGTTCTGGAGCGTGGCTGAGCCTATTGGCTATTATACCGAGTGGTACGGCTCTCCGCTGAACATTGCCAGTGGCACCGTGGAAGCCGAGCGCGCCGCCATGGCAGCGACGATGTATCACTGGGGGCTGCACCCATGGGCGATTTATGGCGTAGTTGGGTTAGCGCTGGCGTTTTTTACCTATAATAAGGGTTTGCCGCTGACGATACGCTCGACCTTTTACCCCTTGCTTGGCAATCGGATATACGGACCCATCGGTAATATCATCGATATCACGGCGGTCATCGCTACTATTTTTGGCCCGGCCACCTCCCTCGGTTTCGGCGCACAACAGGCCGCCGGCGGTCTGAATTACCTGTTCGGGATTCCTGCCGATCTGGGCACACAGACGGGCATCATCGTTGTTGTCACCGCCGTCGCGCTTTTTTCGGTGACGCGCGGCCTTGATGGCGGGGTCAAGCTAATGAGCAACATCAACATGGTTCTGGCGGCCGCACTGTTGCTGTTTGTCATTTTTGCCGGATCTTTAATGACTTTTCTCAGCACCCTGGGCACCACATTCGTGGCCTATGCCGAATACTTCCTGCCGCTCAGCAACCCAGTCGGCCGTGAGGATGAAACCTTTTATCACGGCTGGACCATCTTCTATTGGGCTTGGTGGATTTCCTGGTCACCCTTTGTCGGCATGTTTATCGCGCATCTCCAAGGGTCGTACGGCTCGGGAATTTCTCACCACCGTTCTCATCGTACCCACCCTGGTAACGTTCGTCTGGATGAGTGCCTTTGGTGGCAATGGACTAGCACAGACAAAAGCACGCGTTGGTGCCCTGGCCGATGGCATCAGCGATTCTTCACTGACCCTGTTTCAGATGCTGGAGAACCTGCCGCTGTAAGGAATCACGTCTGTCCTGGCGATTGTGCTGGTGCTGGTATTCTTCGTGACCTCCTCCGACTCTGGCTCATTGGTCATCGATAGGCGGCAAAACCGATTCACCAACGGCACAACGCGTGTTTTGGGCGACATTGGAAGGCGTGATTGCGGCCGCATTGTTGACGATTGGCGGCGCCGATGCCTTGACGGCTTTGCAGGCGGGCTCGGTAACGACCGGTTTGCCGTTTACCATCGTGCTGCTGGTAATGTGTGTGGGCCTGGCCAAAGGCTTACGACACGAGCAAAAGCTGCTGGCGATCAAACGAAAAAGGGCGCCCAACGTTTTCGCCAGGGAAGCGAAAAAGCGGGCGGCAGTGCCTGCCGCAGGTTGATAGGGCTATCACCCGATTTACCCAAGTAACGGGACTCTCTGAGTACTAGCAACACCCTTTGCGCGGTGGACGAAACATGACTCGTCCACCGCACACAACTGGGTTGACAAGACGCATTAACAGTTACTAAGCAGCACCTGTTGAAAAAGATCCAAATGATTATTGTCCCCTGTCGAAGCTGGATATTGTGTCTAGGCTGGCAGAGGGGAATACTTGTAAGACGATGCAATACTCGGAGCTAGGAAGGACACTAGTTGGCTGAAGAACTCCAACATTTTTTTTCGTGCAAGGGCTTTTCGCAGCAGTACATTCTCGTGTTTATCAGCACCGAAAACTTCGAACACATTTTTTGGTAAATCGACGCCGATACGCATGATTTCTATGGTGGACTTGCTCGGTTTGTACCTAAGCAGGATTGTTCGCCTCATCCAGCAACCATTCACGAAACTGTCTGGTGATTGATCGCTCTTGGTCTAGGCCCGCACTGACCACGTAATACGCCTGTTCACAGGTCAGTGGACTATCACTTACCAACTCTAGCTTCCCAGCACTGAGCTCAGCCTGGTGTAGATCCCGACTGCCGAGCAGAACACCTTGGCCGTTTACGGCCGCCTCTAGCGCCAGCAGCCCGTTTCCAAACCGTCGTTCCCGCAACGCGCCAATTTCGGAACTCTGCTGCTTGAACCACTCTTTCCAGCCACAGGACTCGTCGAAGCGGGTAACAGTGTTATCACACAGTAATTGCAGCCGGCGCAATGTATCGAGTCCGGTCACGGAGGTAGCCAGTTCGGGAGCGCACATTGGTACCAGCTCTAGCCCTATCAGCCGTTGCGGCTTGACGTCGGCGTAGTTTCCGTAGCCGAGGCGCACGGAAACGTCGATGCCGGCGCGTTTGAGATCCGCCACACTGAAGATGCTGTCACGGGCCCGATCTACAGTATTCAAGCTCGCCTGCAAGCGCACCTCGGCGGCTGGGCAAATGGCGTAAAAACGATGCAGACGCGGTACGATCCACTTAGTGGCGAATAGGGGCTCGGAGCACACGGTAACAATCAGGCGCTCTTCGCCGTAGGAGCGGATATGGTCCACCGCACGACCCAAGATCTGAAACCCCTCATGCAGCTCCGGCAGTGCCGTACACGCGGCCGGGGTTAGGCTGACCTGCCGGTGGTGGCGAACGAACAGCGCAACACCAAGATACTCCTCAAGCGCCTTGATCTGGTGGCTGATAGCCGCCGGTGTGACGTTGAGTTCTTGAGCTGCTTTAGCAAAACTTTTGGTTCGTGCGGCAACCTCAAAACAGGACAATGCAATCAGGGGCGGAAGTCGTAACATTACCAATACTCGGAAGAAGGGCTGAGGGACACCGGCACGATCAAGTGACACGTTTAGCGATACTATAAACGCTGCAGATGTAAATACCAGACCGCCACCACCCTGCTGTGTTCAACCCCTTGTTCCCAATTCACTAAGCCTGAAAAATTTGCATCGAGGCGGTAAGAACTTTGGCCCACTTGGCATTCGTCATCTCCAAGATAGCCGCGAGTTCGACATCGTCGTGCCGCTGAATGATCTCCTCAACCTCCAGTGAGGCGATGTTCCCCCCAGGCGCTGATGATATTCCGAAAAGCTTTCTGCATGTCCAAATCCTGTTTTCTGGATCGCCGTGATAAACCCATATAGATGAACGGATCGGATAGTTCGTGCGACAGCGGCCAGGCTATTAACCTAGCAATTAAATAGACCACTTCGCCTCAGGGCATATCTAACTAGACTCCTGTGCTGCGAGTAGCTGACGCAATGCAAATTTCTGTATTTTCCCAGTTGAAGTGGTCTGTAGGCTGCCAAAAATGACTCGTTTTGGTGCTTTAAAGCGACTCATATTTTCCCGACAGAAATCGATCAGCTCCTCTTCACTCAAATAGCTGTCGGGACGTAGCTGCACGAACGCTGCAGGTACTTCTCCCCACTTCTCATCCGACATGGCTACAACCGCGGCGATTTCGACTTCAGGATGGCGCTGGATTATATCCTCAACTTCTAAGGACGAGATATTCTCACCACCCGAAATGATGACGTCTTTAGAACGATCAGTAATCTTGATGTAGCCGTCCGCATGCACTACAGCCAAATCGCCGGTATGAAACCAGCCGCCTGCAAATGCCTCGTCGGTTGCAGTCTCGTTACGTAGATATCCTTTCATTACAATATTTCCCCGGAACATTATCTCGCCAACAGTCACACCATCGGCCGGAACTGGCTGCAAAGTGTTCGGATTAAGAACAACGACTTCCTCCTGCAGTGGATAGATCACCCCTTGTCGACCGTTGAGTTCGATCCGCTCTTCCAGAGTGCGTTCAGCCCAGTCATCCTGCTTGGCGCATACGGCTGCAGGACCATATGTCTCAGTAAGTCCGTAGACATGGGTTAGTTCAAACCCAAGTCCTTCCATCTGTTTCAAAACAGAAGCTGGCGGTGCAGCGCCTGCAATCAGCCCTGAAACCTTGTGCTTGATCGGCGCAGATTGGGTCGCGGCGGCACTGGCGATCATCGAATGTACTAGGGTCTGTTGACAATTCACATCGGCAGCCAAAGAAATGCGCAAGCTAATGACACAATGCTCTCATAGTTACGAGTCAGTTTGTCATATCGGGTGGCGACGGCCCGATACTGCTTGAGCCTGGCAAACGCGTTCTCCACCAGGTGCCTGAGCTTGTACAACGGCCAGTCGAATCCCTTGTTTCCCTTTATCGAGTTTTTCCTTCTGGGAATAATAACGCTCATTCCGAGGGCTTCTCCCTTGTCTCGTATTATCTGGCTGTCGTAGCCTTTATCCGCTATCAGCACCTGCGCAGCGTCAATTTTTTCGATGAGTGCTGGTGCTTCAGTGCAGTCATTGATGTGACCGCCCGTGATGGTGAACACCTCCGGCAGGCCGTAAGCATTCACCGCCAAATGCAGCTTGGAGGTGTTGCCAGCCCTGCTTTTACCGATATTCTCGTCGTAGCCATCCGCGGCTCCGGCACTGTGCTGGTGTGCTTTTACATAGGTGCCATCAATGAAGACCCACTCCAGATCGGAGTCTGCTTTTAGCACGTTGAAGAGCTTTTTCCAGAGGCCTTTTTTCGACCAGTCATTGAAAGCTTTGTAGACGGAATTCCATTTGCCGAAATGGTCTGGCAGATCTCTCCAGGGCACGCCGGTCCGCATTCTGAAGAGAATGCCTTCGACTGTTTTGCGCAGACCTGCCTTGTTATACAGACTGAATTGAAGCAATATTTCTTTTAGCTTGGACCACCGCTCCTCTGTGAGCCTGTATCTGGGCATTGCGGGCTCGTATGGTTGTTGTTGTGGAACTTCATTATACGAGCCTGCTCTTACCTTTCAAAGACTTACGAGCAATTGTCAACAGACCCTAGTCAGTACACGTGACATAACTGGTTGGAACACTTCACTGATCACTGGTCTTGAACCGCAAGCAAGAATGACTTTTTTTGCTTTGACTTCAATGTCCTCACCGACAATGAGGTGGCCCGGCCCGATGACGCGAGCCCGCCCTTCGATCTTATGGTGCGCCGGAATTCTGGCCACATAGCTAAGATTACGCGCCACAAACCGATCGGTCCGTTCCCGGCGCAGTCGCTCCAGCACCTTCGGACCATCTACCGTGCCCCCTGTCTTGACGCCAAAAAACTCGCTGGCATCGATATGGTGGGCATAATCGGCAGCGGTGATCAGAAGCTTGCTAGGCATGCAGCCTACACGTGCGCACGTGGTACCGTAGGGTCCATCTTGAATCATGACAAGGCTATCAGTCTTGCGACTTATCTTGGAGTAGGCCCCTAACCCGGCTGTTCCTGCCCCTATGATTGCGTACTCGATGTCGATGGTTTTCATGCTTGGCTTGCTCTATTGCCCCCTATTTCCACCTATAGGGTGGCAAAGAAGAGCGGTAAATTGGGTTCGCGTGGTAGTTCGTTGGTCGGTAATGCCAACGAACTAAACCCGCACGCACTGGCGAATAGCGGTCAATCCAAGCTTATAATCTGTTTTTTTCTCTTTAAGCATTTAGATCTGATTGTGGAAAAACCAACCAGCTATTAATCAGTGTATTTAGGTTAGTGCAATGGTATTCGGCGGTAAAACGATGATTTCTATCCAACTGATTTAGATTTTGTAATGCGCAATAGTTCTGGGTTCGGCATAAACTGCTAAAGCGAACAGTCTAGAGCCCTCGGCTTATATCCAGCATGTGCTGGCGCGCGTTGCCGAGGCTGATACGCTGGAGAAGCTGGAAGCACTGAAAAGCCAAGGAATTACTGCCAGCCCGTTCGAGGAAATGGTGGCGCAGCCTGGTGGTACAGACAGCAACCTTCTTTGTCTGGAGTGACTGAACTCCTTTCATAGCTTGGTGGTTATCCCGCTGGAAGCCTGTCCGGCGGTTTCATTCAGCGGATGGTTATCCCACCAAGGGCTCGCGCAAGTTCGATCATCGGCGCCGGATAGACGCCCAGCAATATCACCAACCCTGCTACAGCAAGGACCACCAAGCCCCCTGCCCGCGAGCCCCAGTCATCCGATGCGTCGCGACGGTGCATTCCCGGCTCGGCCATAAACAGCGTGATGGTGACCCTCAGGTAGTAGTAAAGCCCGATGGCGCTGCCAAGGATGATGCCGCCCACCAGCCACCAGCGCTGGCCTTCAACGCCCAGAGCGATGAGATAAAACTTGCCGATGAAGCCGACGGTTGCCGGAATGCCCGCCAGTGACAGCATCGCCACGGTAAGTACTGCGGTCAGATAAGGGCGCCGCCAGAACAGGCCTCGATAGTGGTGCAGCGCTGCTGCATCTTCGCCGCTGATCGTGCTCGAAATCAGAATGACCACGCCAAACGCCGCCAGAGTGCTCAACACGTAGGTGATCAGGTAGACCCCTCCCGTTTCCGCCGCCAGGCCGTCCGCGACCACCAGCACAATGAGCAGGTAGCCGAAGTGCGCAATGGACGAATAGCCGAGGATGCGTTTGAGGTTAGATTGAGTCAGCGCCAGCAGGTTGCCGATTAGCATGCTGGCAAGTGCCAGCCCGGTAAACACCGCTCGCAGCCAGTCACCCTGGGCAACCGGCGTCGACAGCATCAGCCGCAGCAGCAGCGCGAATACCGCCACCTTGCTGGCAGTGGCCAGAAAGGTGGCCGCCGGCCCCGGCCCGCCCTCGTAGACGTCCGGGGTCCATAGATGAAAGGGCACTACCGAAAGCTTGAAGCCTAACCCAACGAGCATCAGGCCAACGCCCGCCAGGCCCCAGATACCGGTGTGCGAATCAAGGCTGGCCATCAAAACGTCGATCCGTAACTCACCGGTTTGAGCATAGAGCAGCGCCATACCGAACAGCAAAAATGCGCTGGCGGCGGCAGAAAGAATTAGGTATTTAATGCCGGCTTCAAGGGAGCGTGGCTCATGGTAAGCGTAGGCCAGCATTCCATAGAGCGGCATGGATAACAGCTCCAGGCCGATGAACAGGCTGGCCAGGTGCCGACTCGCCACCAGCACCAGGCCCCCTGCCGCCGCGCACAGCAGCAGAACATAAAATTCTTCGCGGGCGCCGTGAAAAGACTCAAGATAACCATGAGCCAGAATCGCGCAAACCAGGGTCGACGCCAGTATCAAGATCCCGGCTAATAGCGCCAGACCATCAAAATCAAGCAGTGGCGTGTGTACCGGAATCACCCGCCAGGCAAACACCTGAGCGATCAAGGCCAGCCCCAGGCCCAGCACGCTGGCGGCAACCGTTACGGCGTGCTCGCGGCGCCAGGCGATGCCAAGCATCACCGCAATCGCCGTCGCGGCGACCAGAATTATTGGCAGATAGGCGATAAGAACAGCAACGGGCATCAGCGGGCCTCCGGCATTAGCGTAATGGCCGCACCCGGCCCGGCATCGACGCCCCGCTCAGGGGCGCCCGAGATCTCGAACACCCGCTGCACCTCGCCCATGGCGGCTTCGGTGGTATCAAGCAGCGGCTGGGGGTAGATGCCAAGCCATATAAGGAGCACGACGATGCTCAGCATCATGGCAAATTCCCGGGCATCAAGCCCCTTCAATGGCGTGTCGCTGCGAGGCGGGCCATAGTGCACGCGCTGCATCAGGATCAGCGAATAGATTGCGGCCAGCACCAGGCCAAAGCTTGCGATCACAACCACCCAGGGTGCCGTGGGAAAGGTACCGAACAGCACCATAAATTCGCCGACGAAATTGGCGGTGAGTGGTATACCTAGCGAAGCGGCAATAAAGAACAGCCAGAACCCAGGCAGACTCCCCAGCCGCCCCCACAGACCGCCCATCTTGTCCATCTCACGAGTATGCAGGCGCTCGTACAGCTGTCCGCTGAGAACAAAGAGCCCCGCTGCGGAAAAGGCGTGGGCCAGCATCAGTACTATCACACCCTGTAAAGCCAATAGAGAGCCGGAATAGATGCCAATCAGTACGAACCCCATGTGGGCGATACTGGTATAGGCGATGAAGCGCTTAACGTTCTGTTGCCCACAGGCCAGCACCGCACCGTAGTATATGCCAAGCAGGCCAAGCCCCATGGCGATGGGCGCGAATGCCTGGGATGCTTCTGGAAACAGCGGCAAGGCGAAGCGCATCATGCCGTAGGCGGCAGTCTTGAGAAGTATGCCCGCCAGATCCACGCTGCCGGCGGTCGGTGCCTGAGCATGGGCGTCCGGCAGCCAGCCGTGCAGTGGCACTACGGGCAGCTTGACCGCAAAGGCGATAAAGAAGCCCAGCATCAACCACGTGGAGAGTGTCGGCGACAACGTGGTCTCCAGCAGCACCTCATAGCTGAAAGAATACACACCGGTGTTGGCATGGTGAGCGAACACCAGCCCCAGGATCGAGACCAGCATCAAAAGCCCACTGGCCTGGGTATAGATAAAGAACTTGATGGCCGCGCCGATGCGAGTTTTGCCCTTCGAGCCACTATGGCCCCACAGAGCAATCAAGAAGTACATCGGCACCAGCATCAGCTCCCAGAAGAAGAAGAACAGGAACAGATCGATGGCCAGAAACACCCCGACAACGCCGGTGAGAATCCACAGCAGGTTGAGATGGAAAAACCCGATCCGGCGCACAATCTCGTTCCACGAACACAACACCGCCAGCGCGCCGAGAAAGCTGGTCAGGGCGATCAGCACCAACGACAGACCATCCATGGCCAGGTGAAAATCAATGCCAAAACGTTCAATCCAGACCACCCGGAATTCCAGAGCCCACTGGGTAGTCGAGCCATCCAGCGCCGGCAGATGGAAATCGTACTGTGCCCACAACCAAAGCGAAATCAACAGCTCGACCAGCATGGTAACAAGTGCGATCCAGCGCGTCGGCTTATCACCTAATCGCTCTATCTGCCAGCACAGGAGTCCCCCGACGAATGGGATCACAATTAACCACACCAGTATCATAAGCGTTGCATCTCCTTATCCGGGTTTTGCACAATCCCTAGAACGCTAGCACCAGGCTCAGTAGAATCAGCGTGGCCCCGACCACCATGGTGGTAGCGTAGCCGCGTAATTTGCCTGTCTGGGTTCGGGAAAGCCCTAAATGTACAACACGCAAAGCTTGGGCAATCAGGCGGAAGAAGGCATCAAACAGGTCGCCTTTCAGCATGCGCACCAGGCCACGCCAAGGCCTTACCAGCAGCCAGTTGAAAACAATGTCGAAGCCCCATGCCAGATGCCACAAGGTCCAAAGCCCGGCACCGATCCCCTGGCAAGTGATGTGTGCAAGCCCGTCGCGCTTGAAGATAAACAGCCAAGCTCCCAGGCCAAGACCAATCAACGCGGTGGCCGAAGCGACCAGCACAAGCGCGGTATGCCCCGCTTCCATGCCCTCACCGGGGCCCGCCGGCAGCACCCCACTCAGCGGCGGCGTAATCCAGGCGCCCAACAGCGTTGAGAGCAGCGCCAGGATCACCAGTGGTAAGCCGTGGGCAAGGCCCCGCCCCGCTTTAGCCTGGCGGGCGCCATCACTTTTCATCTCACCATGGAAAATACCAATGATCAGCCGCACGGTGTACAACGAGGTCAGGAAAGCGCCAAACAGACCGGCAATCAGCAACCCTTGGCGGCCTGCCGCCAGCTCCTGCCAGAGAATCTCATCCTTGCTGTAGAACCCCGCAGTAACCAGTGGCAAGGCCACCAGGGCCGCACCGCCAACGATAAAGCCCATGTAAGCCAGAGGCAGCTTTCGCCACAGCCCGCCCAGGCGACGCATGTCCTGTTCGTGATGGCAACTGATGATCACCGCGCCGGCAGACAGGAACAGCAGTGCCTTGAAGAAGGCATGGATCATCAAGTGAAACACCGCCGCGTTGAAGGCGCCAACCCCCAAGGCCAGAAACATGTAGCCGATCTGACTCATGGTGGAATAGGCCAGCACCCGTTTGATGTCGGTCTGGGCCAAGGCAGCGAAACCAGCCATCAGCAGCGTCAGGGCGCCAATCAGGCCAGTCAGGTAGAGCGCAGTGGGCGCCAACTCAAACACCCCATGCATGCGCGCAATCAAATAAACCCCGGCGGTGACCATGGTCGCGGCGTGAATTAAAGCCGACACCGGCGTGGGGCCTGCCATGGCGTCGGCAAGCCAGGTGTGCAGCGGTAGTTGGGCAGACTTGCCCACTGCTCCGCCCAGCAGTAGCAATGCCACCAACTCTACGGTTGGATCCCCCGCTCGCCACATCTGCGGTGCGAGAGAAAGGATCTCGGCAATGTTCAGGGTGCCGAGCTTGGCAAACAGCAAAAACATACCGATGGCCAGGAACACATCGCCGATGCGGGTAATGATGAAGGCTTTGAACCCTGCCCAGCCGTTGGCGTTATTCTGGTAGTAGTAGCCGATCAGCAGGTAGCTGCACATGCCGACCCCTTCCCAGCCCAGAAACAGCAGCAGCAGATTATCACCCAGTACCAGCAGCACCATGCTGAACACGAACAGGTTCATGTAGGTATAAAAGCGCGTAACACCTTCATCGCCGCGCATGTACCAGGCGGCAAACAGATGAATCAGAAAGCCTACGCCGGTAATAATTCCGAGCATGGTCAGCGACAACCCGTCCAGGGCAAGACCCATGGTGGGCTGAAACTCCCCCACGGCAATCCAGGTCCACAGGGTAACAATTTGAGGATGGCTGGCATTAGCAGCGTCGTTGACAAAACCCAGTACCAACAGTGCAGTGACCAGCGCAGCCAGTCCCACGCTGCCGACTCCCACAATGGCACTGACACGGTAGCTAAATGTGCCCTGGGAAAAGGCCAGAATCAACGTTCCTGCCAGCGGCAGCAGAAACGTCAGCGGCAGCAGCAGCGTAGTCGAGGGCAGTAACGTCATTATTTCCATTATCCGCGCATCCTGCTAACCGCATCGATATCCAGGGACTTAAAGCGCTGGTGCAGCTGAATCAGCAGCGCCAGACCGACGCTGGCCTCTGCAGCCGCGAGTGTGATCACCAGCAGAAACATGACCTGGCCTTCCGGCTGCTGCCAGGCCGCGCCGGCGACGATAAAGGCAAGCCCCGCAGCGTTGAGCATGATCTCAAGGCTCATCAGTATAAAGATCATATTGCGCCTGAACATCAGGCCAGCCAGCCCCAGCGCGAACAGAATGGCTGCCAACACCAGACCATGTTCCATGGGCACACCGTTCATGGAGCATCCTCGCCAATTTTTGAATCCGACCCTGGGTGGCGTAAACGTCCGACATGAGAGGCCGTGACCAGCGCTGCCAGCAACAGCAAAGCGCTGAGTTCCACTACCAGCAGCCAAGGGCCGAACAGAATCGTGCCCACCTGCTTGGCGCTCAGCACATCACCCTGCACCAGCACGCCCCCATCGCCGCGCAACAGTAAGTCGATCAGCGTCAGCAGCAAGACACCGGCGAGCAGTGATGGCCCCAGCCACGTGCGCGGTTGCAGCCAGATGCGCTCCTGAGCGACCGCCGTCTCGCCCAGATTAAGCATCATCACCACAAAAACGAACAGCACCATGATCGCTCCGGCGTAGACGATAATCTCAAGCGCCCCGGCGAAGGGCGCACCCAGGGCAAAGAACACCATGGCCACGGCCAGTAATGACACCACCAGATACAGCACCCCATGCACCGGGTTGGTATTGCTGATAACCCCCAAAGTCGCCAGCACCGCGACCAAACCGCTCAGGTAAAATGCGTATTCCATGTTTCTCTCTCCCTTCCTCTCCTCCTTTCCACTACTCTCCAGCGAGGCGACGCTGGCGAGGCGGCTTCAGGGAAGCAGCGTGGTGACCTTGATCGGCTCGTATTCCGCCACGCCCTTACCCTTGTCTTTGCCGGCGATGGCCATGCCCGCTACCTTGTAGAAATTATAGTTGTGGTCCTTGCCAGGGCCGCTAATCAACAGATCTTCCTTTTCATAGACCAGCTCTTGGCGGTTGTATTCACCCATCTCGAAGTCTGGCGTTAGCTGGATCGCCGAGGTCGGGCAGGCTTCTTCACACATGCCGCAAAAAATGCAGCGCGAAAAGTTAATGCGAAAGAATTCGGGGTACCAGCGCCCATCTTCCCTTTCGCCCTTCTCCAACGAGATACAAGCCACTGGACAGGCTACGGCGCACAGATTGCAAGCCACGCAGCGCTCCTCACCGTCCGGATCCCGGGTCAGCACAATGCGCCCGCGGTAGCGCGGCGACAGATAGACCTCTTCTTCGGGATAGTTGACGGTTTCGCGCTTGCGAAAGCCGTGCATGAAAACCATGCCCAGGGTGCGCAATTGCGACCAGGTACCTTTTAAAAGTCCCTTGTACATGGCAGTTGCTCCTCGTTCATCATCCATTCGAATGCTCCTAGCCTGGCGCAACAAGCAGTATCACCGCGCCGGTTACCAGAAGGTTGATCAGCGTCAGCGGCAGACAGACAATCCAGCCAAAGGTCATCACCCGGTCGTAACGCGGGCGGGGCAGCGCAGCTCGCACCAGAATGAACAGCATCAAAAAGACACTGGTCTTGAGTACAAACCAGACAATGGGTGACAGCAACGGCCCGTGCCAACCACCGAAGAACAGCGTCACCACGAGCGCCGAAATTAACAGCATGCCGACATATTCGCCGATAAAGAACATGCCGAATTTCATAGAGGAGTATTCAACGTGATAGCCGTCTGCCAACTCCTGCTCCGCTTCGGGCTGATCGAAGGGGTGACGGTGCACTACCGCGAAGCCGGCAATGAGAAAGTTACAGAAACCCAGAAACTGGGGAACGATGTACCACATTCCTTGCTGGGCATTGACGATCTCGCGCAGGTTGAAGGTGCCCGCCATGGCAACAACACCCATCAGTGACAGCCCCATGAAGACCTCATAGGAGATGGTCTGAGCCGAAGATCGCATGGCACCGATCAACGCATACTTGTTGGCGCTGGCCCAGCCGCCCAGCAGTACCGAATAGACATTAATGCCGCCCATGGCCAGGAAGAACAACAGGCCGATGTTCCAATCTGCTACGCCCCAGCCCGGCGTGATGGGGATAATCATGAATGACAGCAGCAGCGATGCCATGGCAATCGCCGGGGCCAGCACGAAAAGGGTCCGGTCGGCGAAGGGCGGTATCCAGTCTTCCTTGAAGAAGATCTTGATCATATCGGCGACCACTTGCAGGGAGCCGAAGGGGCCGACCCGGTTGGGGCCGTAACGGTCTTGCCACCAGCCCAGCAGGCGACGCTCTACCACCGTGAGGATTGCCCCCACCAGCACCGCTACCAGCAGAATGACCACTGCCTGGATCATGGCCACGGCGATATCCATCACCGTCGGGGTCAACCATTCGGGTCGCCAGTCGCCAAGGGTTATCCAGCTCATTCGCGCGCCTCCTTATAGTCTGGGCCCGAAGCCTCAAGCCTGGCCCAATCGCCGCTGCTGAATTCGCTGGATATTCCTGCCGGCAAGCTGACGATACCGCTGGGTAAACGCTGATCGCAGCGTAATGGCAGGGTAAGACACGCGGTCTCTGTTTCTAGTGTCAGCGATGCGCCCTGCTCAAACCCCCGCCGTGCCGCATCTGCGCTGGATAAACCAATGGTCGGCCGTTCCGCACGTTCTTCAATGGGCGCGGAGCGGGAGGAAGTTTCCTCGCCGCCAAACAGTCGCGGCAACACCAGCAGCTGCCAACGGTCCTGTTGCGGTTCGAAGGCCGCGGGGATATCGCTGGCATAGCGATACGCACCGGGCCGCGGTGCAACCAGGCGCACTCCGGGATCGCCGCCACGCAGATGTCCACCCACTTCATCGGTAAATTTATTCCAGGCCTGGTGCGAGTTCCAGCCCGGGGCCCAGGCGAATGGCACTTCTTTACGAGGCCGATCGAAACCGCTGTAACCTTCCATGGAAAAGTTAAAGGGCGTATCCGGGTCCTGGGGCGTGCGCGGTTCGCTCACTGCAATGTTGGCACGCAGAGACGTTCGCCCACTGAAGCGATGGGGAGCCCGGGCCAACTTAACGCCTTTAACTCGATAATCCGCGCTCAGAGAGCTCGCAACAATGTCGGCCAGTGCCGGATAATCCTGGGCACAGGCCTCAGTGGCCTCATCCAGAGTAATGGTGCTGTCCTCGCCGCGAATGAGGCTGATACGCAGGGCGTGTAGCCAGCGCCAGCTTTGGTGGATGCGGGACTCCGGGCGCATATAGCTCGTATCGAAGACCTGGTAGAACCGCTGGGCCCGGCCTTCCAGATTGACCAGCGTGCCGTCCGCCTCGGTGAAACTGGCGGCGGCCAAGCCAAGCCTGGCTCGCTGCCAGGTGCGGGTACGCTGGTGATCGAGCACGACCAACGCGGTTGCCGTATTTAATGCGGCGTCAACCCGCGCTTCCGGCAGCCGGACGTACAGGTCGTTTTCCAATACCACGAGGGCATCTGCCCGGCCTTCGACGATTTCATCCAGGGCCCACTCCAGTGGACGACCGCCCAGCATGGTAAGGCCTGTACTGTTGGCTTCCCTACGAATGAGCATAAGGCCGGCGCGTTTGGTGCGCCGCGACAGTGCCCGGGCAATGCTGCCCGCCGCATCGAGTACCTGGGTGGACTCCAATGAGCCACCGCTGATTACCAGTGGTCTCTCCGCCGCTATCAACTGTTTGGCCACCGTCTGCGCCGCCGCTGCCAGAGCCGCATCGAGCCCCGGCACCGCAGGTGCGTTACCGTCGATAATATGAGCAATGGCGAAGCCTAAGCGGGCGATATCTGCAGGTGCCAGTTGCCAATTGTCGGCACTGATTCCGTCGAGTTCGGTGGCGTTGGGATAGGCGATGTACAGCGGGTGCCGGCTGTCTTGAGCCAAGGTCTTCACGGCTTCAGCGTTCCAGGTCGGGATTCCCCGCTCCTCCGCCAAGGCGTCGCGCAAGGCCAGCACTGCCTGGCGCACCGCCAGAGCCAGGCGCGCGGCGCTGTGCAGCATGTCTTCGCCCAACACCAGCACCGCGTCGTGCGCTTCCACCTCTCGCAACGTAGGAATCGGCAAGCCGCAGGAGGTTTCCAGTTCCGCCATGCGTTCAAGGCAGGCCAGCTCTGCGGCGACGATACCGTTGGAGAAGTTATCCCGGCCCACCAGCTCTATCAGTTGATGATTGCTTTCCAGACTTGCCCGCGGCGAGCCGATACCGATTACCCGTCGGGCGTTGCGCAGCAGATCAGCACCGCGATCCAGCGCCGGGTCCACTTCCAGGATGACTATCTCATCGGCGCGCTCGCCATGATCGTCACTCCTACGCTCACTACGCCATTCAGGCTGGCGCGGCCGGTCGGTGCGATTGACGTAGCCGTAGCCGAAACGTCCGCGATCGCATAAGAAGTAACGGTTAAGTTCACCGTGATAGCGATTCTCAATGCGGCGAATCTCACCGTAGCGCTCCCCCGGGCTGATATTGCAGCCCACCGCGCACTGATGGCAGACACTGGGCGCAAACTGCATGTCCCATTTGCGGACGTAGCGATCCGAGTGGGTTTGATCAGTGAACACGCCGGTGGGGCACACTTCGGTCAGGTTGCCGGCAAACGGACTCTCCAGAACGCCTTCCTGATGGCGCCCGAAATACAAGTTGTTGTTCGAGCCGAAGACGCCGAGATCTGTGCCGCCGGCGTAGTCGTTGTAGAAGCGCACGCAGCGATAGCAGTTGATACAGCGATTCATCTCATGGGCAACAAACGGCCCCAGGTACTGGTTGCGGTGGGTGCGCTTGCGAAAATCGTAGCGGCGCCGGCTGTGGCCGGTCATCACCGTCACGTCTTGCAGATGACAGTGGCCGCCTTCTTCGCAGACCGGACAATCGTGAGGGTGATAGGTCATCAACCACTCCACCACCTCCGACCGGAATGTCTTGGCTTCCTCGTCGTCGATGGAGATCCAGCTATTGTCTGTAGAAGGCGTCATGCACGACATCACCAGTTCGCCCTGGGTGTCGTCCTTGTCCTTGTACTGTTTGACCGCGCACTGACGACAGGCACCGATGCTGTCCATGGCCGGGTGCCAGCAGAAGTAGGGAATGTCGAGCCCCAGAGACAGGCAGGCATGCAGCAGATTGTTCGCGCCGTCTACTTCGTAGGCCTTGCCGTCCACGTGAATCGTTGCCATCAGCTCACCCCTTCAAGCGGTGCATGGGCGATACCTGCTTCGAAATCTGCGCGGAAGTGGCGGATCGCAGACTCCAGCGGCATCATTGCCCCCGGCGCATGGGCACAGAAGGTACGCGCAGGATTCAGCCCCAGGGTGTGCTGCTCGAGGATCTCGATATACTCTGGTTTGCCTTCACCTCTCTCCAGCGCCTGCAGGATTTTTACTGTCCAGGGCAGACCATCGCGACAAGGGGTGCACCAGCCACAAGACTCCCGGGCAAAGAATTGTTCAAGGTTGCGTAGCAACGAAACAATGCTCTGGCGCTCACTGACCACGGCTATCAGGCCGGTGCCCAAGCGGCTGCCGTATTGGCCGATTGTACCGAAATCCATGGGCAGATCGAGATGTTCCGGCAACAGAAAGCCGGTGCTACCGCCACCGGGCAGCCAGGCTTTGAGGGTGTGGCCCTGGCGCATCCCGCCGGCGCGCTCGAGAATCTCCCGGCCGCTGGTGCCAATGGGCAGCTCCCAAAGCCCCGGGCGCTCGACTAACCCGGAGACGCCATACAGTTTGGTGCCCCCATCCTCACTGAGTCCACCGGATAGTCCTTGATACCAATCTGCACCGTGCTGCATAACGCTTGGCACATTGCACAGAGTCTCCACGTTGTTAACCACCGTGGGTTTGCCCCAGGCGCCAGATTGGCCGGGAAACGGCGGCTTGGCCCGGGGGTTAGCGCGCTTACCTTCCAGGGAATTGATCAGTGCGGTTTCTTCACCGCAGATGTAGCGCCCGGCACCTGTGTGTAAGGCGATATCGAAATCGAAGCCGCTGCCGGCGATGTCGCTTCCTAGCAGGCCGGCCTGCCGTGCCTCTTCGATGGCCAGGGCCACGGAGCGCGCCGCCTCCACGTATTCGCCGCGCAGGAAAATATAGCCATAACAAGAGCGGTTGGCATAGCCCGCGATGATCATGCTTTCAATCAGCAGGTGCGGCAGCTGTTCCAGCAGCAGGCGATCTTTGAAGGTACCCGGCTCCATCTCGTCGGCATTACAGATCAGGTAGCCACGGGGCAGATGATCTCCTACCTGTGTCAGGCCCCACTTGACCCCGGCGGAGAAACCACCGCCGCCCCGGCCACGCACATTGGCCTGTTTCATGGTGTCGATTATGTCGGCAGGTGTGCGCTGTGTCAGGGTTTGTCTTGCGCTCTGATAACCCTCCTTCGCACAATATTCCTCGAACCCGACCCGGGCGCCGTCCTCGCGTAGTCGCCAGGTCAACGGGTGTGTCTCAGCGTGGCGCTCCTCGGCACTCTGGCGCAGCTGGCAGTGATAGCGCAGCCGTGAATCTTTCGGTATCACCGTCATGGATAGGCCTCCAGAAGTTCATCTAGGTCGTCTGCTTCGATGGGGCCGAAAGTGTCATCGCCAATCATCATCGCAGGGCCGCGATCGCAGGCTCCCAGGCAGCACACCGGCAGCAGAGTAAAGCGGCCATCTCCCGTAGTCTGGCCGAAGCCTATGCCGAGACGCTCACTCAAAACCTCGCTCAACGCTTCATAGCCTGTGAGGAAGCATGAGCTGCTATCGCACAGCAGGATCACATGACGCCCCACCGGTTGGCGAAAGATCAGGCTATAGAAGGTAGCAACGCCCTCCACTGCTCCGGCACCGACGCCGAGGGTTTCGGCGATAGCGACAATTGCTCCATCTGGCACCCAGCCGTGGCGCTTTTGCACGATTTTCAGCGCCTCAATGCAGGCTGCCTGAGGCTGTTCGTAATGGTCGCGTTCGGTGAGCATGGCCTGGCGGTCGTCCTCGTGCAGCTGGAAGCCATCCGTCGTGATCAGGTCGGCGGCAGTGCTGAGGGGGTTCGTATTTTGCGACATAATCAGCGATCCACGTCGGCCATGACAAAATCGATACTGCCCAGATGCGCGATCAAATCCGGCACAAAGCCGCCACGCATCAGCACCGGAATTTGCTGCAGATGCGGAAAGCTTGGCGTGCGAATTCGCGTGCGGTAGCTCATGGTGCCGCCGTCACTGGTCAGGTAATAACTGTTGATGCCCTTGGTGGCTTCAATCATCTGCAGCGATTCGTTGCCGGGCAGAACCGGCCCCCAGGACACCTGCAGAAAATGCGTAATCAGGGTTTCAATATGCTCAAGCATGCGCTCCCGGGGTGGTGGCGTGGTCAGCGGATGATCTGCTTTGTAATCGCCTGCGGGCATGTGATTGATGCACTGTTGAATGATTTTCACGCTTTCGCGCATCTCGTCGATGCGCAGCTGGCCACGGTCAAAGACGTCGCCGTTGTGTGCCAGTGGTATCTCGAAGTCGAAATTCTCATACCCCGAATAGGGTCGCTTCTTGCGCAGGTCGAAGTCGCAACCGGTGGCCCGCAGGTTGGGGCCGGTGACGCCCCAGGCCAAGGCATTGGCAGTATCGAAGGCGGCGATGTGTTTGGTGCGATCCCATACCAGGGAGTTTTTCATCATCGCACGCTCGTATTCGTTGAGCCGGGCAGGCATCCAGTCAACGAAGCCCTGCATGAGCCTGTCCCAACCTTTCGGCAGATCCTGCATTACGCCACCGATGCGATACCAGGCCGGGTGCATACGAAACCCGGTGATCGCCTCAATCACGTCGTAGCCCTTCTGGCGATCGGTAAAGGTATAGAAAACCGGCGACATGGCGCCAAGATCCTGCAAATAAGTGCCCAGAAATAGCAGGTGGCTGGTAATACGAAACAGCTCTGCCATCATCACCCGAATGGTCTCGATGCGGCCATTCACTTGTATGCCGGCAAGCTTCTCCACCGCAAGCACGTAGGGCAGATTGTTCATCACGCCGCCCACGTAATCGATACGGTCGGTGTAGGGAATGAAGCTGTGCCACGACTGGCGCTCAGCCATCTTTTCTGCGCCACGATGGTGGTAGCCAATATCGGGCACGCAGTCGATGACCTCCTCACCGTCGAGCTGCAATACAAGGCGAAATGCGCCATGGGCGGACGGATGATTCGGCCCCAGGTTAAGAAACATGAAATCAGTTTCATCGTTTTTACGTTTCATGCCCCAGTCTTCAGGCTTGAACTTCAGGGCTTGCTGTTCTCGCTCCTGGCTCGCCACGGTTAGGGTATAAGGATCAAATTCTGTCGCTCTGGCATGGTGATCCTTGCGCAGCGGGTGGCCTTGCCAGGTAGACGGCATCAAAATACGGGAAAGGTTGGGGTGTCCGTCAAAGCGAACACCGAACATGTCCCAGACTTCGCGCTCGTACCAGTTGGCGTTGGGGTAGACCGGGATCACTGTAGGCAAAGACAGATCCTGCTCGAGAAGCGCCACCTTGAGCATGATGTCGCGATTCCCCGAAACGGACAGCAGCTGATAAAACACGGTGAAATCGGCTTCTGGCAGACCATGGCGATGACTGCGCAGGCGCTCGTCAACCGCTGACAAATCAAACAGCATCTCGAATGGCTCGGGTAGCTTGCGCAGCGTTGCCAGCACCTCAACCAGTGCGTCCCGGCTCACCCACAACACCGGCATGCCCGTCAAAGTGGGCTGTTCATGGAGCACCTGGTCACCAAAGCGCTCTCGCAGCATTGCCACGAGGGAGCTGGCCCGATGGTCGGGAGCGGCTGCCGCGCTGGTGTTGGGGTTAACAACGCTCATTGTAACAGTGCCCCTCTCGCTCTAAGGTGCGTGAGAATATCTGGAAATTCTTGGGTTAAACGCTGTCCGGTGTCCGCAGCTCTGTCACCTGAATACGCCGATCGCGATGCTTCTCTCGCTGGGACGGCATTTCTGCGCGGTATACGCCCTGGTCGCCAACTACCCAGGATAGTGGGCGACGCTCCTCTTGAATCGAGTCTTGCAGCAGCTGCAAGCCCTGCAAAAAAGCTTCCGGGCGCGGCGGGCAGCCGGCCACGTAAACATCCACAGGCAAAAACTTGTCAACCCCCTGCACTACCGAATAAATATCGTACATGCCACCCGAATTGGCGCAGGAGCCCATGGAAATCACCCACTTGGGTTCGAGCATCTGGTCGTAGAGTTGCTGGATAATCGGCGCCATTTTCACAAAACAGGTGCCGGCAATAACCATGAAATCCGCCTGGCGTGGAGAAGCACGAATGACCTCGGCACCGAAACGAGCGATATCGTGGGGCGAGGTAAACGCCGTGGTCATTTCCACATAACAGCAAGACAAACCGAAGTTATAGGGCCACAGAGAGTTCTTGCGTCCCCAGTTTACCGTCGAATTGAGCGCATCTTTAAGCTTGCCGGTGTACACGCTGCGGTGCACCTGTTGCCTCATCGGGTCTTCGACCTGTTGTTGCTTACCTAAGGGGTAGCGATCGTTTTCTGCTGCCACTGCATCTTCGGCCCGAGTAAGGCTGTATGCCATGGTGTGCCTCCCAGATGAAAACCAATAAGTGATTACTTTCCTCGATGTAGCCGTTCGCGACCTACGGGAGCCCAATCCAACGCACCAGAACGGTAGTCATACACCAGCCCTGCGAGAAGTATGCCGATAAATATTGCGGCACCCCAGAAGCCGCCCCAACCCACCTCGCGCACCGACACGGCCCAGGAAAACAGGAACATGGCTTCGATATCAAAGATTACGAAGAGCATTGCGACCAGATAGAACTGGATGGAAAAACGCTGGCGTGCGCTACCCGTGCCGATGATGCCGCTTTCGAAAGGCAACCCTTTGCTGGGCCCCTGACTGCGCCCGCCGAGCAGCGCGGACACGCCGATCATGAAAGTGCACAGGCCTATGACTGCCAGAACAAAAAGCCCGGTGGCCCAGTACTCGGCAATCAACACTGTCCCGCCCTGTTGCATAGTTATCCTGCTAATGGCTTCTGTGATTTGCCGTCCAAGGAACCCACCAAGATCGGCAACAAACTCGCTTATGTTGCCAATCATCAGTCAGTCCTAAACTAGGAGGCGCTTATGGTCTTGTCAAGGGCGCCTGTCGATTAAGCCCATCTCAAAGGTCATGCGCGCCAGTGGCCGCCCTTCCGATCATCTGCTTTGTTTAATTAAAATCGGGAGCCCCCGCCCCCGATCTTACAACCCACATGCTGTGGGGAGTTTCTCATGTCATCCAACAGTTTCAATACCCGCGATACACTCAAAGTCGACGATGCGACCTACACCATCTTCTATCTGCGCCTGACCGGGCGGCCCGAGCATCAAATCCTCCTGGTCGAGGCCTATGCCAAAGAACAGGGCCTGTAACACGACCCGGAGCACGAAGCCGAATATTCCCAAATCCTGGAGTTCGATCTTGGCAGCGTCGAGCCGTCGCTGGCCGGGCCCAAGCGCCCGCAGGACCGAGTGCCACTGCGTATCGCGCCGAATGCGGTCTGCGCGCTGCTTGCCGGTCAATCCCAGGCTGACGCGCTGCGGGTCGGTCTTGACGCAGCCTCTGATGCCTCCTTTCCGGCCAGCGATCCGATCTCGATCATACATAGTGATCCCAGCGATGCGCCGCGAGCGCTTCCCGACGATGGCTGCGGCACCGAATGGTCACCCAACCCTATCCCGATAACCCTGGCTGATGGCAGCCAGTGTGAAATCGACCACGGTTCGGTGGTGATCGCCGCGATCACCTCATGCACCAACACCTCCAACCCGTCAGTCATGCTCGGCGCCGCATTGCTGGCCAAAAATGCCGTGGACAAAGGACTGGTCAGCAAACCCTGGGTCAAAACCTCGCTGGCGCCCGGCTCCCGGGTGGTCAGCGATTACATCGAACGCGCCGGCTTGACGCCGTATCTCGAAAAGCTCGGTTTCCATCTGGTCGGCTACGGTTGTACCACCTGCATCGGCAATTCGGGGCCACTGATCCCGGAAGTCGGCGCCGCGGTCAACGACAACGATTTGACCGTGTGCTCGGTACTGTCCGGCAACCGCAACTTTGAGGGCCGGATTCACCCCCAAACGCAGATGAACTTTCTGGCATCACCACCGCTGGTGGTGGCCTATGCTCTGGCCGGCAGCCTGCACGTTAACCTGCTGCACGATCCTTTAGGTGAAGACTCTGACGGCAAGCCGGTCTATCTGCACGATATATGGCCCTCGCCACAGACCATCGAGGACACAATCGCGGCGAATCTGCACGCCGGGATGTTCACCGATGGCTATTCCGATCTCTACGCTGGGGACGAACGCTGGCAGGGCATGGATATTGCCGAGGGTGATACTTTCCAGTGGCAGCCTGATTCGACCTACGTGCGCAAGCCGCCGTTCTTCGACGGTATGGAGCGCGATCCTGCTCCCTTGACCGATATTACCGGCGCCCGGGTGCTTGCCAAGCTCGGCGATTCGGTGACCACCGACCATATCAGTCCGGCTGGGGCGATCGCACCGGATTCGCCGGCGGGTCGCTATCTCATGGAACATAATATCGAGCACAAGGATTTCAACTCCTACGGTGCGCGTCGCGGTAACCACGAAGTGATGATTCGTGGCACCTTCGCCAACATCCGTTTGCGCAATCACCTGGTTCCCGACACCGAGGGCGGATTCACCCGCGATTTCACCCGGGCCGATGCCCCGGTCACCACCCTCTACGAGGCCGCCCAGAATTACGCGGCAGCCGATACGCAACTGGTAATTCTGGCCGGTAAAGAATATGGCTCGGGCTCTTCCCGTGACTGGGCAGCGAAAGGTACCGCCCTGCTCGGCGTGCGCGCCGTGATTGCCGAATCCTACGAGCGTATTCATCGCTCCAATCTGATCGGCATGGGCGTGCTGCCGCTGCAGTTCCTCGATGGCCAGCATGCCGAGACCCTTGGGTTAACAGGCGAAGAAACCTTCGGGATCACCGGCCTGGCGGATAACGAGACGCCAGCCCACGAGCTGCGTGTCACGGTTACAAACCCGCAGGGCCAGACCCGGACATTTGATGCCATCGTGCGCATCGACACCCCGGCCGAGGCCGACTACTACCGGCACGGCGGTATTCTGCCCTGTGTACTTCGACAATTGCTGGCGCCGGGAGAGGCCAGTCGATAGCTTAATCGCTGCCATGGTGAAACATCACGGTGGGCCCTTTGATGGGGCGAGGAGATAAAAATGTTGATCAAGTCTTCCGATGAACTACCGCGCAAGACGCTATTCAAGCGCTTTCCTTTCGCCGCTCTTGCCGGGAGGGGGTCTGCGCCACGCGTTCGCCCAGTATGCGGCTATAAAACCCTGGCTGCAGGCCGAGGCGCCGTCAAGCGGCATAGAACATCTGCAATCACCGGAAGATCGCAGTAAATTGGATGGCTACTATGAATGCATTCTGTGCTTCTGTTGTACCTCCGGTTGTCCGAGCCATTGGTGGAATGGCGACCGGTTTCTGGGCCCCGCGGTACTCTTGCAGGCTTGGCGTTTTCTGGCCGACAGCCGTGATCAGGCGACCAGCGAGCGCCTGGACGAACTAGATGATCCGTTTCGGCTGTATCGCTGCCATACGATTCTCAACTGCACCCGCACCTGCCCCAAGGGTCTTAATCCGGGTAAGGCAATCGCCGAAATCAAGCGCAAGATGATTACGCGACAGAGTTAAATAGAGAGTTGAATAGAGAGTTGAATAGAGAGTTGAAATTTGGAGGCAGCCGTCATGAATCATAGGTCACGACCTGGATCACCCCATGTGCAAGTCTATCGCCCGCAGCTCACCTCGGTGCTGTCTTTTGGTCATCGACTGAGTGGACTCTTCCTTAGTCTCGGGGCCGTATTGCTGGTGGGATGGTTATTAACGGCCGCCACCGAGGCGCAAGCCTTCACTCATCTCAATGCCTGGCTTGGCTCTGCTCTGGGCTTGTTACTGCTGTTCATCTGGACATTGGCGCTGTTCTTTCACCTGTGTAACGGTATTCGCCATTTACTGTGGGATGCGGTGATTGGTTTTGAGCTGGTTGACATCTACCGGTCGGGATGGATCGTGGTTTTTTCGAGTATCGGACTGACGCTGGTGACCTGAGCACTAGCACTATGGCAAATGGGGTAAGCGAAATGCGGGACAACGACAATCGTGCAGCATTAAGCCGGGCTCGCGGCTTGGGATCGGCAGGGACCGGTGTCCACGCCTGGCGCTGGCAACGGGTGACGGGTGACGGGTGACGGCTGCGATTCTGGTACCTCTGGTTATCTGGAGCCTGGCCTCGCTGATTGCAATTGTGGGAGGCGGTCGCGAGACCGTAGTCGGTTGGCTGGCTCGGCCAGGCGTGGCAATCCCTATGATTCTGTTACTCATTGCCTTATTCTGGCATATGGCACTGGCAATCACCGGCGGATAGCCGCAGGAAACGTTCCGTGGACACGCTGCAAAGTGCCGCCATCCTCATGGGGGTCGACGTTATTATCCGCGACACCCTTTTGTCGAGCATGCACCTTGGCGAGCAAGCTCTGCTGTCCATGGAATTGACCGAGAAAAATCGGCCTATGCAAAAGAGCGCTTTTATCGTCACGATTCTGAAACGCTGAATAAACAAAGCGCCAATCCGGGCTACCCGGAAATGCTAATAAAATCACAGCGCGAAGCCTTGAAAGAACTCGAGGAGCTGTTCGCGGAAGATGAAATAAATTTCCCCGAAGAAAAAGATCATTCTGAATAGCTGGATGCCGCCGACATAGCTTTTCCTGATAAAAACACGCATGGAAGTAAGCTATTTCCCCGGTCTCTTGCCATACTTTGCAGGCTAAAGGAACAATATCTCTTGCCTGTCCAATGGATTTGAACAAAGAGTACATAACCATGAGCATCAAGACGTTCGGTGAGCTGATTGACTGGACACGAAAGCTACATGAGCATCTGGCACATTGTCTCGCTCAGGGCGCCAACCAGCATAAAGAAGAGCGGGCCAGGATGCTGCTTGAATATTTGGCCGCCCACGAAGCTGAGATGGAACGTGTAGTAGGCGAATTCGAGCGCACAGCTTCGTCCCAGGCCTTGAAAACGTACGTGCCCTACCTCTACGCAGAACTTGAGCAACGGCCAATCCGGACGCATCGTATCGGTGACGTGCCTTATGGCTCACTGTCAATTGATGATATTTTTCGGGAGGTCTTCGACTTCCATGATCAGGTGATTGATTTCTACCGTCAACTGAGCAACGAGGCACAAATTCCCGAAGCCAAGGAGTTGCTTGGGGCACTGTTAGCGTTTGAACGCCATGATGCGATGCGCCTGGCGCGTCAGACCGGGAGCATAAATGAATTCTGACAGTCAGGGTGCGTATTGACCGAAACCCGGCCTCGTGCTTCACAAAAAAATCGGACCGCAGTGTGATAGGAATGGACCTAATGCTGCTTTTTAACCGGTACATTGACAGGTTTTACCGACGCTCTCGGCCTTGAGCCTCTCTCAAGAGTCACGAAAACGTCCTCAGTGAAAGCATAAAGGCGTCAAGTTCAATTTTGATTTCCGCCATCACATCTTCAGCGACGTTCGTAAGGGCAAGTTTGATAGCCTACAACCGGCCAGCCAGCTCACCGAATGAGCTCGGCGACATGTTGTCAGACTTGCCTGAAGCACGCCTGACCTCCACTCCAGGCACGCCGAAGGAAGTGTTGATCGCCGATGATCCACCCTATACGAATACCGCACTGCAATTGCGGCGAGCCGTGCGCGAAGATACGGCGTCGAAGACATGCGCCAAGCGGTAAACGAGGCGACGCTGCAGGGAATTTCCACCTTCTGCTTGACCATTGACCGCCAGGCCCACAGCTACTTGCCGCACATCTTTGGTGCCCATCATTACGCACTGTTGCCACGTCCCGAATTACTGCCAACCACCCTGCTCGATTGGTTGAAACGCTTAGTTATTCATTGATCGCATAGGCCGCGATGTCAGTAGCAACCTGGGTTAATAGCAGCAACGACCCGATGTAGTTTACTCTGGGACAGTCACGCATGGATTCGGTAGGCTCGCAATTGAACAGATTGTTTTTGTAATACCCCAAAGGAGATGAATAAGATGAAAGCAACGGTGGGAACGTTTGTATTCGCGTTACTGGCAATGGGCGTCTTCGGCACCGCGGGAGCCGAACAGTCCGGCGGCACCAACGTCGGTGAAGAGCTCCCGCCAAATGTCCGGGTTCTGCTTATTCAGGAGATGCAGGCCATCCTCAAAGCCAGCGAGCAAATCCAAACCGCCATCGTGCAGGGCGACCACGAAACCGTGGCTCAAAAGGCACAGGCGATTCATGACAGCTTCATCATGGAGCAGCAAATGACCGAAGCGGACAAGCAGGCCCTACTCGCCGTCGTACCAGAAGCGTTTCTAGAGCGCGATCAGGCGCTCCATGATCTCAGCGAAGAGCTTGCCGAAGCCGGGCGAGACCAGGATACGACGCGCCAATTGCAGCAGTTTTCTGAGATGATCCAGGGTTGCGTGGGCTGCCACAGCCGCCACGCAACGGCGCGCTTCCCCGGCCTGTCAACATCGCAACCGTAAGTACTTCTTGGGTCAACGTCGCGCGTCAAATACATTTTTCGCGCCGTTGATCTTGCTTGATCATGCGTTACCACGTGTCTTGATTGATATCCTTAACTTTCTGGTCAGCAGCCCAGGAAGGTGAATATTAAGATACGAAACGCTTTCACAGCAATATCTACTGCGAACCTCGCCTTGGTCGCCAAGAAATACGGTTCGAGTTCTTCACTCGATTGGGCGACCAAGGATACCGCCCTGCTCTGTGTACGCGCGGTGATCGTCGAATCCTATGAGCTCATTCATCGCCCCAGTCTGATCGGCATGGGCGTGCTACCGCTACAGTTTCTCGACGAGAAGAATGCCGAGACGCTCGGACTATCCGGCGAAGAAACCCTCTCGATCAAAGACTTAACGGGCATCGAAGCACCGACCCGCGAGCTGCGCGTCGCAGCCATCGATCCGCAGGGCCAGACTCAAACGCTCGACGACGCCGTGCGTATCGATACCCCGCCGAGGATAACTACTACCGGCATGCCGTATCCTGTCATATGTAATGCGACAATTACCTGATTCCGCGGAGAACCAATAGTGCATGGCGCTTGATTGTTACGTGTGACGCGTTTGGAGGGCATGGGGCAGGTTACCGTAGGTGAGACGCTCCATAGACATGCTGCAAAGTGCCGCCGCCGGGGCGCTGCGAGCTAGCAACCGAGGATAACCCTTTCTTAAAGGCTTCTCGGTTGTTATTGGCCTTGTGCGATCCTTCAGATGCGCGGAACCCTTCGCTCAATCCTTGGTGGATTTCTTCTCCATATCGTTGATCGTGTCCAGTGCCACGATCGAATGGGCGTAGGCTCCGCCCGCCCGCATCTCCGAGGCAACCCATATGGCTTCCATGATCTCGTTGGGGGTCGCGCCTTCACGAACCGCCGCCTTCGTATGTCCCCGAATACAATAGCCACACTGGGTAACATGCGCTACGGCCACTGCAATCAATTGCTTCGTTTTCTTATCCCGAGCGCCGTCAGCGAAGACCTTTTGGCTGAATTCCTGAAAGGCGTCGTGGATCTCCGGTGCCAAGGAGGCTCGCTGTTTATTGGTTTTCAGCGTTGCGGAAGGATAGAGATGTTCGGACATGTGCTTTCTCCTGTCTTTTTTCTATAAGATATATATAATATAAATCTTATAGAAAGCCAACGAGAATCCAGCGCATTACCATGATTGGGATTGGTGGTACTTTCGCCCGGTTTCCATCTTCTCGATGTGGTCATGAGACAGAGCGCTGTGACGTAACGCGAGGCGTTGGCGTAGATCTTAGTGCCGTCCAGACTGATGGTGCCCAGCTTGAGCAGCTTCATATTCTGCGCTAGGCGGAGAACCGGAATAAACAGGTCAGCCAACTCGCCGAGAAAACGCGCCAAATGGCCTTGGGGCAACCAATCGCCAACGGACCGCGGGAAGTAGATAAGCCGTCTGGCCGTCAATCGAACAAAAGTTCGCTTATTGCACCGGTGGCTAAGACCCCAGTCAACTGTTATGTTTAATTAACCTCGGGAGTCTTGTCATTTTATGCCTTGCCTCGTGCCAAACACGAGCCTGTCGTGAGTCTTCCCTCCGGACCTACAACCCGCGAACTGCGTGTCGCAGCCACCGACCCGCAAGGCCAGACTCGAACGCTTGACGCTTGATTGTGATGAAAAGGATGACGGTGTAATGCAAATCGGAATGATCGGACTGGGCCGCATGGGCGGCAATATGGCGCAACGCCTGATGGCGGCGGGCCATGACGTGGTCGTGCATGATGGTGATGCCGAGGCGCTGGGCCGACTCGCGGCGCTTGGTGCCGAACCTGCAAGGACGCCTGATGAACTGGTCGAGCGTTTGGCAGTGCCACGGGTGGTTTGGTTGATGGTTCCCGCCATCGCGGTGGCGAATGTTATTGACACCCTGAGTCCCTTGCTCGGCACCGACGATATCCTGGTCGACGGCGGCAACTCCCATCATCATGATACGCGTTATCGAGCAAAGCGCCTGGCCGAAAAGGGCATTTCCTTTGTCGATGTCGGTGTATCCGGTGGCATATGGGGGCTGGAGCAAGGCTACTGCCTGATGATCGGCGGCGCCGACGCGCCGGTGGCACGGCTGGCCCCGCTGTTTCGAACCCTGGCGCCCGGCAAGGGAAGCGCCATGGCACCCGTACTTCTGGAAAATAACAGCGGCACCGCCCTAGAAGGCTATTTACACTGCGGCCCAGCAGGATCCGGTCACTACGTGAAGATGGCACACAACGCCATCGAATACGTGCTCATGGCCGCCTATGCCGAAGGTTTCGAACTGCTTCGCAATGCCGGTCACGATCGGCAAAGCCCCGATGAGCTGCCCGCCTCCTGCGACGATCCGGAAGCTGTCGATTACGACTTCGATCTCGCGGAAATTGCCCAGCTTTGGCGGCAAGGATCGGTGATCCGTTCCTGGCTGCTCGATCTGACCGGTGAGGCATTAGCCGTCGATCCCGCCCTGGCCGCTCATGATGGCCGGGTGGCAGATTCGGGAGAAGGACGCTGGGCGCTACAGACAGCCATCGCGACGGAGACGGCTGCACCACTATTGGCCCAGGCATTGTTCCAGCGCTTTACCAGTCGGGATCAGGCGCGCTATGGCAACCGCCTGTTATCTGCCATGCGTGACGGGTTCGGAGGGCATGGGCCGAGTAGTCGCAGGTAACGCATCACGGACATGCTGCAAAAAGAAACTGGCAAGGTGAATTTCGTTCGCCGGAGAAGGCCTAGCCCTCCCCGGCGCTTATGCCGCTATGCAGCCTGTGCGGGTTGCTGGGCAGCGGCCGGAATGGTCCGCACGCCCGCTGGGCGAGCACGCAGCAATCGCATGCCGTTGACTACAACCACCAGCACTGAGATCTGGCGGATAAACATGCCACCGGCCATGTGCACCTCGTTGGCGAACACGCCCGCAAGAAGTCCAATAACGGTTAGCAGCGCAATCACCACGTTCTAGCGGATGTTGTTCAGGGTCGCACTGGCCAACCCGATTGCTTCGGGAATCTTGCCAAGATCGTCGGCCATCAGCGCTATGTCGGCGCTCTCGATTGCCACATCGGTTCCGGCGGCGCCCATGGCGATGCCGATATCCGCGGCGCCCAGGGCTGGGGCGTCGTTGATGCCGTCGCCGACCATGGCAGTGGGCCCGCTCTCTCGCTGAATCGTCTTGACAGCTTCCAGCTTCTGCTCGGGCAAGAGCCCCGCGTGAACCTCGTCGATTCCCAATTCACGCGCAACCCGCCATGCGCTGGCAGCATGATCGCCGGTGAGCATGACCAAGCGCTTCACTCCAGCCTTATGAAGGGCCTGCAAGGCCGCTGCGGCGTCGGGGCGAACGCGATCGGCGAACCCAAGTAGCCCGATCACTACACCGTTGACGGCGATCGCCGCAGCGGTCTCACCCCGTGAATGAAGATCCTCCAGCGCCGTAATCGCAGCAGCAGGCCACTCCTCCACCCGGGTTTCAATCCAATCAGGGCGACCGATCTCGGCTTTTCGACTCTGCCAGCCGGCACTGATGCCGCCGCCCGGCGCTGTGTCAAAGCTCTCAGCCCGGGGGCCAACATAGCTCTCCGGCAAGGCGCGCTCGACCGCACGCCCAGGGGGTGTTCCGAGCCACTCTCGGCCAACGCGGCCCATTGTAGCAACCGAGTGCGGGGCGAACCTTCATCCGTTATTGTTGCCAGTGCTGGAATACCAGACAGCGGCGTAACCGTCATTACTTCAGGGTGCCCTTCCGTGAGGGTACCGGTCTTGTCAAAGGCAACGGCTTTGATACGACCCGCTGTCTCCAAGTACTCGCCGCCCTTAATCAAAATCCCGTCGCGAGCCGCCCGGCCGATGCCAGCGATTACCGAGATCGGTGTGGAGATAACCAACGCACCCGGGCAACCGATCACCAGCAGCGTTAGCGCCAGGGCGATGTCCTTCGTTATCACATAGGCGCCTATCGCCAGAACGATGATCATTGGCGTGTACCAGCTGGCAAAGCGCTCGATCATTCTCTGGGTCGGGGCCTTGGCCTCCTCTGGGCCTCCTCAACACGCTGGATGATTCGCGCCAGGGTCGTATCGGCGCCTACGCCTTCAGCGTGAATCTCAAGATAACCATTATGGCTGACCGTGCCTGCAAACACCTTATCGCCCACCTGTTTCTCGGCGGGAATCGGCTCGCCGGTGATCGCGCTCTCGTCGATAGCAGATCGGCCACTGAGGATTGCACCGTCAACGCCGATGCGTCCACCCGGGCGAACCACCACCGTTTCCCCGGGGATTACCTCGTGGGACGCCACATTAATCTCGCTACCGTTGCGGAACACCGTAACCTCAGTCGGCGCCAGCGCCAGCATATCCTTCAGTGCGGAGCGGGTGCGGGCCAGAGTCCGCGCCTCCAAGTAACCGCCCAGTACGAACAGAAATGTGACTGCGGCCGATTCCCAGTATTCGCCGATGAATACGGCGCCAACGGCGGCGATCGTAACCAGCAATTCAATGCTGATTGCCCTTGCACGCAACGCGAAGAAGGGCCGCCGATGAAGTAGCTGCCGACGCCACCGACGCTCGCCAAACCCGCCACTAGGGCTACTGTGCCGCGCCGGTGCGCTGGTGAACGCAACTGGCGAGCCCAGTGGGACAATGTACTGATAAATTTCATGATTGTTCACCTCATGGTGAAACTGCCGGGCAGGCTTGTGGCCCACCCGAACGTTTGTGAACTCAGAATGCGCTGATGCGCGCCTCGTAGCCGACCTCACGCACCGCCGAAAGCAGCTGTTCAGCCTTGATTTGTTCGGCATCGTGTTCGACCTCGATGCGTCCGGTCGCGAAATGGACCTTGGCATTAGTCACACCCCCGAGCCGGCCCAGCGCTTTCTCGATCTTGGTAATGCAGGACGGACAGTTTAGTTCATCACTACGCAGTAGGGTCTTCATCTCTCATCTCCTGTCTGTGTTTGGGTCACGACTAGAATGAGTGACGTGCGTGGTGTGTTACATGAGCCGCAACAAGTAGCTCCATTGATTAGTCATAAAATGCGGAAAATGCACAGACAGGCTAGATTTCGCCCGCCAGACGGGCCAGGTTCGTGCGATTGCGAATGCGTATCCACTGTCGACCAGTTTCGATGTCACCGCTTCGCCGTAACCCGGAAATGACGCGACTCACGGTCTCTGAAGTCGTAGCTTCCATGGCGGCAAGGTCCTGGTGCGACAACGGCGACTGGATCAGAATGCCACCGTCGTCGGCTTCACCCAACCGGTCGGCTAGACGCACCAACACACGTGCGATCCGTGCCTCCACCGGCAAGGTACTGATCGCGCGGATCGTCGCTTGAGCCGCCTCAAGATCACGGGCAACGGCATCAAGGACGTTCAATGCCACTTCGGAATAGGTGCGCAACAGATATCGAAAGTCGGTGATCGTGATAACCAACACGCAACATGGTGTCTGCGCGAATGCGTTCTGCGGGTAGCAGCGCTGGCCGAGCATGGTCAGGCCACCGAATAAATCGCTCTGCCCCAAAAGGTCGAGCAGCACCTCTTCCCCAGAGGCGCTGTACTGAAGCAGTTTGACTGTGCCGTGGGCGACCAGAAATAGCGCTTCGGCCGGCTCGTTTTCATGGTGAAGCGCCGCGCCGGCGGCGTAGTTGAAGGCACGAAAGTAGTGATTTACAGCGTCGAGCGCTGGTGCCGCTAACCCTTTGAAATAAGGAACGTCACTTAGAATCCGAGCGCGCAGTTCGCTCGAACAGTGGCCGGGCTCAACGTGCTCATCACTTAGGGGTGTCGTGCGCTTTCGCTTCACCATTGTTTCTCCATTACGCTGGCTCGAACGTTGAGATAAGCCAACCATACCCTGCCATCAATGACGGGCCTAATCACCAACGGTAATCTCCACCGATAGCCCCGGGTGTCGCAAGAGAAGTCTTCTGCTTCTAATAAACCGACTTAGTACAGGCTGATTGTGGCCCGCGGTGTCCTATGCCGGCTCTTCGATTCCTAGAACGGCATTCCTATGCGGTACCATTGACTGCACAGACTAAAGGTCTCATCCGACTGCATGGTGAAAGCTGAAAAAGAAGACTAAGCTGCTGTTTCATCTGAATCTTGCCAGAGTGAATTATTATCAAATCTGCCTCCGTTCACTTTAACTCCCAACGTGCTAATACGACTTAGTTGACCGGAATAGGAAGTTGAACAGGTTCAGTGGCGGGTTAAACTGCCGTTTTTTGAGCGAGCGGGCAGCGAATGAAAAAGCTTTCGGGAAACCATTAAGAGGAAATGCAGGTGGCCGAGGTATGAAACACGATCTAAAAAGCCTGTCACCGGCCTATTTCGGCATTGTGATGGCAACTGGCATCATATCGTTAACCGCTCACATGCTGGGTTTTGATCTGATAGCCATCAGCCTGTTCACTGTAAACATAGGCTTCTACGGGGTTTTGTGGGCGGCTACATTTGCCAGGTTTCTGAGGTATCGTCGAGAATTCCTGCTCGATGTTATAGATCACCTTCGTGGTCCCGGGTTTTTTACCCTGCCTGCCGGCTCCAGTGTTCTTGGCAGACAGTTCATTATGTTGACGGATTTCACTCTGGCCGGCCGAATTCTCTGGGTGGTTGCCATACTGCTTTGGCTGACGCTGACCTACACCATATTTACGGCGTTCACGGTCAAAGAGGAAAAGCCGTCTCTGGATAAAGGCATTACGGGAGGGTGGCTGCTTGCGGTGGTGGCAACCTAGTCAATTGCGGTACTCAGTGCGTTGATTGCGGTGGATATGCCACAACCTTACAAACTCGGCATTAACTTTCTGGCGCTATCCATGTGGCTCTGGCGCGGTATGCTGTACATCTGGATGATGTCGTTAATCTTCTATCGCTATACGTTTTTCAAGTTTTCCCCTAGTGACCTTGCGCCCCCGTACTGGATAAATATGGGCGCCATGGCCATTTCGACACTGGCCGGCTCGTTGCTGATCGTGAACGTTAAAGATGCGCCTTTTCTGGATTCACTGCTGCCATTTCTAAAAGGCTTTTCGGTTTTTTATTGGGCAACTGGAACCTGGTGGATACCCATGCTTTTTATTCTGGGTATATGGCGGCACGTTTATAAGCGCTTCCCACTGGAATATGACCCTTTGTATTGGGGTGCGGTGTTCCCTTTGGGTATGTACGCCGCCAGTACCCATGAAATGGCGGCTGCTCTGGGCTTTCACTTTCTTGATTTCATACCCATCAGCTTTTTCTATCTTGCCCTCGCGGCCTGGGCAGTGACTTTTGTTGGACTTGTGCGATCGTTCAAGCCGGCGAAACTGCACGATTGACGACTGGGGGCTTATTGTTCGGCGTCACCCGAGATCTGTCTGTGCACCCGCAAGCTGGTAATTAGAACAGGTTCTGGCGTATACGCTTTCGGGCCCGTTGCACTCTCGGCTGCTACCACGAAACGCTGGAGAAGCAATATGAAACCCTGGACAGCAGCCAAGGCGATGACGATCTTTCCTGGCCCAAAACACTCGGGAAGCGGATCTGTTTCGGGAACTGGCCGCCAACCAGCAGACCGAGGCCCGCCTGCAATCGCGAGAAATCGGCAGGTTGGATATGTAACAGCATCCGCCAGAATGAATTTACCATCGTTAATTGATGGAGCGTGGCATCGGGTTCTTTTTTTGCACATTCCGCTTGTTTGTTTGGATCATCTGCTAACCTTCAAACTGAATACTTCTTTTTTTCTAGGGCATCAAGCCGATGCTTGGGGGAACAACGCCATGAGTGGTTTTATCGTCAGGCTATACCGCTATAACCCCGAGCAGGATGAAATACCTTACAACCAGGATGTTGAGGTGGGCGACGAGTTCCGAAGCCGCATGGTGCTGGATGTACTGGAGCACCTGAAAACCCGGGATACCACGCTCACGTTCCGGCGCTCTTGTCGAGAAGGTGTTTGTGGCTCTGACGGGCTCAGCATGAATGGCCGCAATGGCCTGGGTTGCATTAGTGCGGTCGCGGACGCCTTGGGTAAGAAGAACGTTCTGGAAATTCGCCCACTACCAGGTATGCCCGTGATCCGCGATTTGGTGGTTGACCAAGCACTGTTCTTCAAGCAGTACGAACGTATTCAACCATGGTTGATCACCGACACCCCAAATCCAGCGATCGAAAGACTGCAAAGCCCGGAGGACCGCGCAAAACTTGATGGATTGTACGAATGCATTCTCTGTGCTTGCTGCTCATCTGCCTGTCCGTCTTGGTGGTGGAATCCGGAGAAATACATCGGACCAGCGGGCTTGCTTCAAGCTAACCGGTTTTTGGTGGACTCACGGGACACTGCCACCCGCGAGCGTTTGGCAAAACTGGGCGATCCGTTCAGTGTGTTTCGCTGCCGTGGGATAGGTAATTGCATGGCGTACTGTCCGAAAGGGCTCAACCCCATGAAGGCCATTGGCCATATCAAAACGATGCTGCTGCGGGAACAGATCTGATTGTTCAAAACCCGACCCGGGTTCAGGCTATTGAAACTAGCACTAACTTGATTAATCTTTAAGAAGACAATTTGGCCATCTGTTAGTCTGGAGAAACCGCTTTTTCCCGAGGATTTGCAATGGCCAACAAGCCCCATGAACCAGACTGGAACCCCCGTGCGGGCGGGGTTCTAAAAGACCAGATACGCGCCTACGACACCATGCGTACGCAGTGCCCGGTAGCTTGGAGCGACTATCAGCATTGGACGTTATTCAGGCATCGTGATGTTATGCAGGCGCTGGAAGATCACCAAACCTTTAGCAGCGCCTCATCAAACCACCTTTCCGTGCCGAATGGCATGGACCCGCCCGAGCATACCCATTATCGCCAGGTCATCGAACCTTACTTTTCACCACAGGCGATGAGCGATTTTGAGCCAACCTGTCGGAATATAGCCCGTAATCTCGTAGACAGTCTGCCCAATGGCAATGCGTTTGATGCTGTCGAACAGTTCAGCAGAGTCTTTGCGTTGCAGATACAGTGCGCCTCTAATATCCAATCGCCGGATAACAACGCGGGAAATAAAGATGGGTACTAAAAAAATTCCCGCCGGCGAGAAAATCACCGTTATGTGGGCATCCGCTAATCGTGACGAAGGAGTATTCAGTGATCCAGATGTTTATTGTCCCGAGAAGAACCGTGACCAGAATCTGCTTTATGATGCAGGCATTCATATTTGCCCTGGTGCACCTCTGGCCAGGATGGAACTCAGGATTTTGATTGAGGAATTTCTTCGCGGTATCGATACCCTGGAATTCGCGCCCCATGAGCTACCTGAACGTGCCGTTTTCCCAACCGGCGGGTTCAATTATTTACCGATGACCATTGGAAAAAAATACGGGTTGTAAAGCGCCTGGATGCGCTCTGCGCTGAGCTACAAGACTGTGTTTATGACGAAGATAACCACCATCACGACGATTCATGGCACCGGCCTGAAATCCAGACCTACACAGCCTTAAATTAAAGTTTTTTTAGCTTATTTCAAGGCCTCCAGATAAGATAGTAATTAATTACTTTCTTATCTGGAGGCCACAATGAATGAGCGCCCAAAAAAACTTTCGGCCGACGCACGCCGGCTCGCGACCGTCGAGTCTGTAATTCAGCTCGCCGCGTTACAGAATCCTGTCGAGATAACAACCGCTGCTATCGCCAAGCACATGAATCTAACCCAAGGCGCGCTGTTTCGACATTTCCCGAACAAGGAAGCCATCTGGCAGTCGGTAATGGAATGGGTGGCAGAGCGTCTGCTGAATCGAATCGACCGCTCTGTGCACGGAATCGATTCGCCTTTGGCGGCAATGGAGGCGATATTCATGACTCATGTCGAATTCGTGGCCGAACATCCTGGCGTGCCCAGGATGCTGTTTGGCGAGCTTCAAAGAGCAGAGTCAACTCCTGCCAAACGTTTGGTGCAAACCTTGATTCAACGCTATGGCGAACGCTTGAATCATCTTATTGAGAAGGGTAAATCGAATGGTGAATTGAGTTCCTCTTTAGACAACGAAGCGGCGAGCACGCTTTTTATAGGCACGATTCAGGGCCTGGTTATGCAATCGCTGCTGACTGGCGATGTGCAACGCATACGCCACGATGCGCCACGAGTGTTTGCAATTTATCGGCGCGGTATCGGGAGTGATTTATGAAACACCTACCGATTCAGGGCCGTACCTTGGCCCTGCTAGCCGTTATCGTTCCATTGCTTGCACTCTTCGTTTACGTCGGATTGCGCTCTGGTCCACTGGCACCGGTTGCTGTAACGGTGATGACCGTGGAATCGCGTGCGATTACGCCGGCGCTGTTCGGTATAGGCACAGTGGAGGCGCGCTACACCTACAAAATTGGGCCAACGTTCGCCGGGCGCGTCAAAAACCTTGAGGTGCATGTAGGCGACCAAGTAACGGCTGGTCAAGTGCTCGGCGAGATGGATCCGGTCGATCTGGATGACCGGCTGCGCTCGCAACAAGCGGCCTTTAGAGGAGCCCAAGCCGCGTTGCGCGAGGCCCAGGCCCGGCAAACCTATGCGCAGACCCAGGTGGGTCGATATAAACGATTGTTCGCTGCAGGTTCAACCAGCGATGAAACTCTTAACACCAAACAACAGGAACTGGCGATAGCCGCCGCCAGCCTTTCCGCTGCTCACGAAAACCTAGCCCGTACTCGGTCAGATCAGGAGGCTCTGGTGACGCAGCAAAAAAATCTACAGCTGATCGCACCGCACGATGGTGTGGTCGCCTCTCGGGACACCGAGCCAGGCACCACGGTAGTTGCCGGTCAGGCTGTACTGGAACTCATCGATCCCGAAAGTGTTTGGGTCAATGTGCGCTTCGATCAGATTAGCGCAGCGGGGCTGGCCAAAGATCTACCCGCACGCATTGTTTTGCGTTCACGTAGCGGCCAAACGCTGAGCGGCGGTGTGTTGCGCGTTGAATTAAAAGCCGATGCGGTAACCGAGGAAATGCTCGCGAAAGTGGTCTTTGATGAACTCCCCCAGCCTTTGCCGCCGTTAGGCGAGTTAGCCGAAGTCACGGTTGATCTCCCTGCCCTTCCCGTCGCGCCGACCATTTCCAACGCTGCGATTCGACGCGATGGCAATAGCGTGGGCGTTTGGCAAATCGTTGACGATGAGTTGCGTTTAACACCGGTCACCTTGGGTGTCACAGACCTGGATGGCTCTGTTCAAGTCCGAAAGGGAATTAAAGAAGGAGACCAAATCGTGCTCTACAGCGAACAAGCGCTGACCTCGCGCAGTCGCATCGAGGTGGTTGACCGCATTCCAGGGGTGTCCAAATGATTAGCTTGGCCGGTCGCGACATTCTTCAGGCGTGGGGAAAGTTCGTTTTTACCGGGGTGGGCCTTGGTCTGCTGATTGGTGTGACACTGTCTATGGCCGGAATCTACCGTGGCATGATCGACGACGCCAAAGTGTTGCTGGATAACAGCAGTGCAGATCTCTGGGTGGTGCAAAAGGATACCCTGGGCCCCTATGCAGAGCCGTCGAGTATCTATCAGGATACCTGGCGCGGTATCCGTGGTATGCCCGGTGTGGCACGAACAGCCAATGTTACTTACCTGACCATGCAGGTACGCCAAGGTGAGCGCGATGTGCGGGCGATGATCGCCGGCATAACGGCTGGCGAACCCGGTACCCCCGGCTGGCCGCCGTATCTTGTTGCGGGTCGTCAGATCACCCGAAGCCATTACGAAGCCGTCGCCGATATCGCAAGCGGTTTTGAGCTTGGTGATCGCCTGCAGATACGCCGTAACCACTACACCGTTGTCGGCCTCACCCGTCGCATGGTCTCGTCTGGCGGCGACCCCATGATTTTTATTCCGCTAAAGGATGCGCAAGAAGCACAGTTTCTGAAAGACAACGACGCCATTCTGCAAAGCCGGCGTCGAACTGAGGCCAACCCTGCATTTAACAAGCCTGGTAGTCCGGATTTACTTGGCGCCGTTATCGATTCGCAAACCACCAACACCTATGTAAATGCGGTTTTGGTCCAGATCGAAGACGGCTATAGCCATGACGATGTGGCCGAATCGATCCGCCGCTGGAAGCGGCTAACGGTTTACACCCGCGCGCAGATGGAAGAGATCCTCGTAGGTAAATTGATCGCCACCTCCGCAAAACAGATCGGTATGTTTCTGGTGATTCTATCGATGGTCAGTGCGGCTATCGTGGCTTTTATTATCTACACACTGACACTCGGAAAAATCCGCGAGATCGCCGTACTCAAACTGATCGGCACCCGCAACCGCACCATCGCCGGAATGATTCTGCAGCAGGCGATTGCGCTCGGGGTTATCGGGTTCGTGGTGGGAAAAATTGTCGCCACCTTGTTTATGGCGCCGATATTTCCCAAGTATGTCTTGCTTGAACCCCTTGATTCGATATTCGGGTTTATTGCGGTTGTGTTGATCTGCGTATTGTCGAGCGTTATCGCCATCTATGCAGCACTGAAGGTTGATCCGGCCGAAGCGATTGGGTGACAAAATGAGCGAAAAAGGCATCCGTATTGGAGGGTTGAGCAAGCGTTATGGCAAGGGCGATACCGCCGTTGATGCGTTAAAGCATGTGGATATGCATGTTGCTCCGGGAGAAGTTGTCGGCCTTACTGGGCCTTCTGGCTCCGGCAAGAGTACCTTGCTGAAATGTCTGGGTGCGGTCATCAGCCCGACGGCGGGACGCATGACTCTGGGTGATCAGGTCATTTTTGACGATGGCTGGAAAGTTAAGGATTTGCGTGCTCTGCGCCGTGACAAAATCGGTTATGTGTTTCAAGCACCGTATTTGATTCCGTTTCTGGATGTTACTGACAACGTGGCATTGCTGCCGATGTTGAGAGGTGTACCCAATGGCGAGGCGCGTGCGAAGGCGCTGGAATTACTCACAGCGCTGGACGTGCAACATCGAGCCCGCGCCATGCCATCGAAGCTTTCGGGTGGCGAACAACAGCGGGTAGCGATCGCACGCGGGCTGGTCAACCAGCCGCCTGTGATACTGGCCGACGAACCAACTGCCGCCCTTGACAGTCCGCGCGCCATGGCTGTCATCAAGATCCTCAACGAAATGGCACACAAGTTCCAAACGGCCATCATCGTTGTCACCCACGACGAAAAAATCATTCCTACGTTCAAGCGTATTTACCACATTCGGGACGGCGTCACTCACGAAGAAACGGGTGAAGGACGTGGGTTCGAGTAAACCTCCGCCGACTGGTTTTTCACTCGACGACTACCATGCAGAGCGTGGCCCCAGAACTGTCGCTTTCGCCGGCGTCTTGCTGAGCCGCCGCGCCGGCGCCTAGGAACTGAAATGAAATGGCTTTACAGATAAGCGACTTGATCTAGGTCACTCCAGATTCTTGCTGACAGTCGGTTTTGGGATCTAAATGGTCTTTACTGCCACCGATTCTGTTGTATTACGCCGGCATGCATTACGGCGAGCACTTTATGGCTGGTTTCGCCGGCAAAGAATGGCGCTTTACTACCACTATTCTGTTTCTGTCCGAGCTGCTGACGTTTTTTGTGATGGGTTGGCTGATTCACTCGGTTGTTGCGGGTAAGGATCTGGCTATCAGTTACGAAGACGCCTGTTTGTTAGCTGCGATTGCTCCCGTGCAGCTATGGCTGTCGTCGCTGGCGTTGCTAGCCCCCTCCCTAGCATTTAGCGTTGTCGTTGTGCTTATTGCGATGGGGCTGTCATGCACACTGATTTACCAAGGCTTGCGAGCTTTAAGCCATCGCCCAGATACCGACGTGGAGGCTATGTCTGCAACCTACACAATAATGGCAGCGTCGTTTTTGGCATGGGCGCTGTTGATGGTAATGGTGTGGGCTTCCCAAATCACTTGTGATGGTCGGCGTCAGCCGTTTTTTTGGCGGTTAGACGCTGCTCTTTTCAAGCGCGAAAAAGTAGCGGGCACAGCACCAAGCCAGGCCGCTAATTGGTTGTCTGGCACTCGCTTCGTCAGTTCAGGGTATTCTTCCTGCATCAACGCATAGCGTTCGTTGGCAGGCATGGTGTGTTTGCGGAACTCGTGCATGCTGGCCAACTCGGCCAGTTCTTCTGTCAACGCTAAAGCAAATTTCGGCCATTGTACCGCGCCGTGACTTTGTATCGCTGAACGGAATGCAGCTGGATCGTGCGTTTTACGAGCTCAGCGCCGACCTGGTTGAAGCGGCCAAAGCGGCAGATCAGGCCCGGGAGCGGGTGCTGCTCGGGAAGATATTGGAAGCATGTGTTGCGTGTCATTCCAAGTATGCAAATGGGCGTTTTCCGGGATTGAAAGCAGAGTAAATGGTTCTTCGCCTTGCTACATGCAAAAAAGTGCAAGAGCCCACTCACCCCGAGCTCCTGCACTTTACCAAAACTCTAGTTTAGGAGCGGTTTGCGCCTCCATAAATAGAACAAGACCGGAATTACCAATAGCGCCAAAATGACCGCAGTGATCATACCCCCCACCATAGGCGCTGCAATTCGCCCCATCACCTCAGAACCTGTTCCAGTGCCGACCATTATCGGAACCAGACCACCGATGATGGCGGCCGCGGTCATCATCACCGGCCGTACTCGCATACCGGCACCGTGAAGCACCGCATGACGGAGCGTTTCCCGCCTGGGCGTCAAGCCTTTCTGTTCGCAGGTTGCAAGCATTGTCTGATAGGACTGGTTGAGGTACACCAGCATGATGACTCCAATCTCCACCGCTACGCCCGCCAAAGCAATGAAACCAACGCCAACGGCGACGGAGAAGTTATAACCCAACAGATACATCAGCCAAACAGCTCCAATCATTGCGAACGGAAGCGTACCCATGATGATGCCCACTTCCGCAAAGCTCCTGAAGTTCAGAAACAGCAGGATGATGATAATCGCCAGTGTCAACGGAACCACGTAGGTCAGCTTTTCTTTGGCGCGAAGCATGTATTCATATTGGCCCGACCAGGCGATGGAGTAACCCGCCGGCAGGTCTAATTCTGCCTGCACGACCGCCATCGCTTGTTCAACGTAAGTGCCGACGTCTACACCCTCTATATCCACAAAGGACCAACCGTTAAGACGAGCGTTTTCACTTTTGATTGCCGGCGGCCCGTCTTCTATACGGATATCGGCGACATCAGCCAGCGCAATTCGCTGGCCTGAAGCCGTTACGATAGGAAGCTGTTCCAGTTTTTCGGGAGAATCTCGGTAGTCTTCCGGATAACGAAGGTTAATGGGGTAGCGCTCAAGGCCCTCAATGGTTCTGGAGACATTAATCCCACCGATTGCGGTAGCAATCACTTGCTGTACGTCCGCGATATTCAGACCATAACGGGCAGCGCGCTCACGATCTATGTCCACCTTGATATAGCGACCACCGGCTACGCGCTCTGAGTAAACCGACGCCGTGCCGGGCACGTCTGCCAGAATTTCCTCCAGGCGTTTTCCAACATCCTCGATGGTTTTAAGATCCGGGCCGGCGATTTTAATGCCTACGGGTGTTTTTATACCCGTTGCCAGCATGTCAATGCGGGTGATAATTGGCATTACCCAGGCATTGGTGACACCAGGAAACTGAATCAGTGTGTTGAGTTCCTCTTTGAGCGTGTCTGTGGTCATGCCCTCGCGCCACTGATCGCGGGGTTTGAGCTGAATGAAGGTTTCAATCATGGTTAAAGGCGCTGGATCGGTTGCCGTATCCGCACGCCCTACTTTGCCGAACACGGTCTTCACTTCCGGCACCGTCGCAATCAATTTGTCCGTCTGCTGAAGTAACTGACGGGCTTTGCCGATTGAAATTCCAGGATAGGTCGTTGGCATGTACATCAAGTCCCCTTCGTCCAGCGGGGGTATGAATTCGCTACCGATTTTTGTTGCAGGCCAAAGGCCGACAGCCAATACCAGTAGGGCAGCCAGCACCGTCGCCATGGGAAACCTGAGCACCAGCTTCAAGACCGGCATATAGGCACCGACCAACACCCGGTTGAGGGGATTCTTATGCTCGGGCAGCACTTTACCGCGAATAAAGTAGCCCATCAATACCGGAACCAGCGTCACAGCAAGAAACGCACTGGCCGCCATGGCGTAGGTTTTGGTGAACGCCAGTGGCGCAAACATTCGCCCTTCCTGCGCCTCAAGCGCAAACACAGGCACAAAACTGACGGTAATGATCACCAGCGAGAAAAACAGCGCGGGGCCAACTTCAGAGGCAGACCTGGCGACAATCTCCCATCGGTTCTCGGGTGTGAGTGGCGTTCGCTCCATATGCTTGTGCATGTTCTCTATCATTACGATGGCCCCATCGATCATGGCGCCGATAGCAATGGCGATACCGCCGAGAGACATAATGTTGGCGTTGATGCCTTGCCAGTACATGACGGTAAACGCCATCAGAATGCCCACAGGTAAGCTGACAATCGCCACCAACGAAGAGCGGACGTGAAACAGAAAGACGATACACACCAGGCCGACGACCAGAAATTCTTCCAGCAGCTTAAAAAATAGGTTGTCGACGGCGCGCTCAATCAGGCCCGAGCGATCGTAAACCGTGACCACTTCAACACCATCGGGCAGGCTCGATTGCAGTTCGACCAGCTTGGCCTTGACGCCATTGATGGTTTCCTGGGCATTTTCACCGAAGCGCATCACCACGATGCCACCAACGGTTTCCCCTTCCCCGTTAAGCTCGGCAATACCGCGTCTCATCTGTGGCCCCACTTCGACACTGGCCACATCTTTGAGCAGAATCGGTGTGCCGTTTACATCCAGACCTAACGGAATCACCATCAGGTCTTCCCGGGATTCAATGTAGCCGGAGGTGCGAACCATGTATTCCGCTTCAGCCATCTCGATGACCGACGCTCCAACTTCCTGATTACCCTGTTGAATCGCTGTTTGGATAAGTGACAGGGGAATTCCCAGGGCGCGGAGCTTTTCCGGGCTGACCTTGACCTGATATTGCTTCACCATGCCGCCGAGAGCAGCCACCTCTGATACCCCGGGTACCGTTTGTAATTCGTACTTCAGAAACCAGTCCTGCAGGCTGCGCAACTGGCTCAGGTCATTTTGCCCTGTGCGATCAACCAATGCATAAAGATACACCCAGCCAACGCCAGTGGCGTCCGGCCCTAATTGCGGCCTCGCTGAATCTGGCAGGTTGGGTGCCACTTGCGACAGGTACTCCAGAACTCTGGAACGCGCCCAGTACATATCGGTATCTTCGTCAAAAATCACGTAAACGTAAGAGTCCCCAAAAAACGAATAGCCACGCACGGTTTCCGCACCGGGAACCGACAGCATGGCGGTCGTCAGGGGATAGGTGACCTGGTCTTCTACTACTTGCGGTGCTTGTCCCGGAAAACTGGTTTTGATGATCACTTGCACATCGGACAGGTCTGGAAGCGCATCGACCGGGGTTTTACTGAGTGAGTACAGGCCCAACCCTGATATTAATAGGCTCGCCAGCAACACCAAAAAACGGTTTCGGATGGACCAATGAATAATGGATGTAATCATTAGTGGGTTCCCTCACGATCCATAGTCTCGTGGTCCATCTCGCCGTGATCCATCGTGCCGGCCGGCATGGCCGACATGCGCTGAAAATCCGAGGTCTTACTGGATTCAGAATCAATCAGGAACTGGGCCGATGTGACCACCGTATCGCCCGATACGACACCGCCGAGAATTTCGGCGTACTGATCACCCGTCCGTCCAACATCCACATTGACGGATTTGAAGGCCCCGCCATCCAATGCCAGCACCAGTCGATCGCTCTGGCCCGTTCGAATAACCGATTCGCGAGGCACCAGCAGTTGCCGGTCTGCCCTTGCCCCCTGAATGTTTAACGCTACAAACATGCCCGGCAGCAAGGTGCCATCGGCGTTGTCAAAACGCATTCTCACCCGGGCCGTACGAGTCTTGAAATTCACTTCCGGATACACATAATCCACCTCGCCCGTCCACTGGCGCCCAGGCAGGTAGTCCAGCGTCATCACCACGCGACTTTTGGATGCCACGGTCGCCAACTGACGTTCAAATACTTCGCCAATAACCCACACCTCATCCAGTGCCGCAATGGAGAGGACTCGATCCCCTGGCTTGATAAACATACCTTCGCGAACATTGAGGTTGTCGATAACACCTGAGGTAGGCGCATACATTGTCAACGTACGCCGTGTTTCGCGAGTTTTGGTCAGCTGTCGTATCGCGCTTTCCGGCACATTGAGGGCCGCGAGTCGTTCCTTGGCGGCATCGATCAAACGCTCATTACCGCGGTTTAAAGCGAGGACTAATTCATCCTGGGCGTTGACCAATGTGGGTGAGTAAAGTGTATACAAAGGCTTGCCCTTCTCGACCGCTTCGCCCTCTGCCTTCACATAGAGCTTCTCGATCCAACCCTCAACCCGAGGGTGGACATGAGCCATATCGTCTTCGCTGTACTGAACGTATCCCACCGTTGTTATGTTATTCGGCAGCCGCCCCTGAGTGACCGGGCCCGTCCTCACGCCCAAGTTATTAACCACGCTGGGTGAAATACGAACCGTGCCTGGGGCGTCTTTACCCGACCCGCTTTCGGCATAGACAGGAACCAGATCCATTCCCATGGGCGATTTACCCGGTTTATCACTCTTGAAATTGGGATCCATGGGCGCTACCCAATGCACGGGTTCTTTACTGACACTGCTCGGGGCCTCGACCACCGAATCCTTTGATGTGTCGGGGGCAAACCAATAGGTTGCTGCCGCTCCGGCTACGCCACCTAACAACAGAAAGCCCAATGGGCGCATAACATTTGCCATGAGTTTTAATCCTGGGAATTTTTCAGTGAAAACGAGGGTGAGTCAGAGGTATCAGCGGTGAGATAGCGAAAGTTCGCCAGGTTTTTGGCGCGTTCAGCGGTCATCTGTATGAAATCAACCTGTGCGTTGAGCTCGGCGATACGTGCACGGACAGCTTCGGCAAAATCGCCATCATCGTTGTTGTAAGCTGATAGAGCTGCATTCGCCTGCTCCGCTATTTGCGGAAGCAGCGTTTGCTGGTAAAGCAGGATGCGGTCATCGAGCCGGTTAATTCGGGCAGCCGCCGCACGGGCCTCGGCTGTTAGTCGCCGAACCTGCAGCATCCGATCAGACTTCGCCGCTTCCACCCGCGCGATTGCCGCGCTTACGGTGCGATCCTGGCGATTGCCGGTAAAAAAAGGCAGGTCAAATCCAATCCCGACTGTAAAGAGATCCGCCCGGTCTTGCCCGCCCGGAGCCTGGTCCCGATATCCATACTGAGCCGATACGGTCCATTCAGGCTTGTAAGCCTGACGAGCCAACTCAATGTCGAGTGACCCGGCATCAATCAACTGGTCGGTTGCGCGAATTGAGGAGTGAGTGATCGCGGCGTTGCCGCTGGTATAAGACGGCGTATTAACAAGCTTGGCTAACAGATTAAAGGGGATACGTTCGCTTACCCGTAAACGAAACGTATCAGCACCTACCCACTCTCCCAGCTCTTCCTGAGCGGTTTCCAACTGCGAGTGAAGCCCCGTTAAGCGGTCATCAAGGCGGGTTAACTCAAGAGAACCACGAATGATGTCCTGCTGCCGCGAACCGGTCATCGTAGAGGTGTACCCGGCTTCAGCAACGTCTGCCAGCTGCTCAAAAAGGCCCCGATTGTTGTCAATTATTCGAATACTCTCCTGCGCTTTCCAAAGTTCAAGCCATAGGTAAGTGACCGATCTAACCACCAACTCCTGTCGATTCTCCCGCTGAAACGACTGGGATTCGGCGAGCTGTATCTTCTTAGCGCGGGCGAGAGACCGACTATCACCACGAGGAAATCGCTGGCTGAGGCCAATAGTGGCTTGTGTCATGCCCTCCTGGCCGGTATCGAAGGTATCGGTGGGAAGGTTTGCGGCGCCCAACGTAATGCGTGGATCCGGTAAGGCACCTGCTGCAACGGATTCATCAATAAGCGCCCGTTGCAGATAAATGCTTTGGGCTGACCAGGGATCGCCTCGAATGGCAATATCAATGGCGTCTTCAAGGGCAAGTGTCGGTTCCGCAGAAACACCAAGACTCGTTAGAAGAAAGGCACCTATTACCGCTGCTTTATATACACGAACAAAGTCATTCACGTTCTATTCTCCACTGAATTGGTACGCAGCGAAGAATCATAAAAGCGCTATCTGAATTCAGGCTGAAATTTAAAAAAATATTGTGTGATTTTGATCTGAGTCAAACGCTATTAATGACTGATAAATATCAATAAAAATTATTACATTTGTTTTATTACTTCTTTCAGGGTGAATTCAGGAAGAGATGTTTAAATCGTTTCATCAACCAACCAGGAGGTACATCATGAAAGCACCTATTTTATTTTTAGCCGCAATCACTTTATCTACTGCAGTTTTTGCCGGCAACATGCAGCAAGACACTAAGAGCAGCGCTTCGATGCAAGGCGATATGAGCTCAATGCACAGCAATATGACATCAATGCACAACAACATGAATTCGATGCACAGCGGCATGAATAAAGAAGCAACGCAGACCGAGGTGCTCAAGAATAAGGACATGCAACGCCTTCATAGAGAAATGACACGCAACGGAATGTCTGAAGGTGGTATGGAAGCTCGGGTTGATATGATGACGGAAAAAGGTAGAGCCTTCCACCGAGCATTGGAGCAGGATCAAAAAAACACCGCAGGATAACTCCTCGGGTTAGATTGATTCAAAAAAGCTCAAGGGTCATTAGCACTATTTAATTCGCGCTGGTGACATCTTGGGAGATGAGCAGAAAAATATATAAACCTGAAATCAATCTGAATTACGTTTTAACGAACAGTAATTCAGAGCAAGGAGTTCAACATGAAAAAGATCATTATCGCGACTGCAATTACAGCCTTGTTCTCAATGACCGCAAATGCCAACTCTGGTTTGGCGGATCGCATTAACGAGGCGCGAAGCTATCCAAATAAAACAGTCGAGACGGTTAGCCCTAAAATGCTGCATCTGCAGCATAAAAGAATACACATGAAAATGGATAAAGCTGAATACAAAAATCACTCGAATTCATCGGGTTCGAATCATGCAGGACAGATGCGTGCTCAAGACTCCAGACACCAGACACCAGAAATCGTAACAAACGTGTCCAGCCATGCCTCACTTAGCATGGCTGGTTCTTGTCTAATGCCCGCCAGGACCTTGGGCGAATCAACGTAACCGGACGGGAATAACAACCCAATACTTGGAAACTGCCATGTCTAATCGCCAACTTATCATGAGAAAACCAATGATCGTCGGCCTGTTGGCCTTCGCCGTCGGTTCAACGGTTATAGGGTTCACAGTACAAGCTTCTGAGCCGGTTGCAGCATCAGCCGTTCAGGATCAATCAGCCATTACTGTGTACAAAAGCGCCAGTTGCTCCTGCTGCACAGGCTGGGTAGAACACCTTGAACGGAATGGTTTTGATGTTGAGGTCAAAGACACAAACAACATAAACGAAATTAAAATGAGCCATCAGGTGCCGCGCGAAATGGCGTCGTGTCACACCGCTCTTATTGATGGTTTCGTGGTTGAAGGACATGTTCCAGCGAGCGACCTCAAGGATTACCTGGCTAGGGCAGCTTACCCGTTTGGTGACAAGACAATCGGAATTTCCGTTCCGGGAATGCCCCATGGCACACCAGGCATGGAAACTGGCCGGCAAGACAGCTACGACGTACTGGCTTTCACCGCTACAGGTCAAACCGAAAGCATGAAACGGTACCAATTCTGATACGCCGAACTTTGCCGCTTGGCACCTCTTTTCTCTCCTCTTACTCCGCCCTGGTGCCCGGCTACCTGCTCGTGCGCATCGGCGGAGTCATTGCTGATTCTGGAACCTGCATAAAACTTTTTGGTCGAGCCTTTTCTCTCTCTGTATAGGGGGCTCAACCTTGTCCGCGTCATACGGCCTGGGCGAAGAGGTCAGCTGATAGTTAGCTTGGCATCGGGAAATCAGTGCGTCCTCCCTCGAACTGTTGTTCATCGTTTCATTGCCAACTTACATTTATAGCTCTTTTCTGTCGTTTATTATACTATACCCCCCTACCCTATAATTTTGACTTGTTACCCATGAGCCATATCACACATAACAAAGCCAAGTTGCTGGGCCGTGTGCGCCGTATACGCGGCCAGGTTGAAGCGTTGGAACGAGCCCTTGATACAGATAAAGGCTGCACTGAGGTGTTGCATCAGATTGCCGCCGTCCGCGGTGCCACAAATGGTCTTATGGCCGAAGTCATGGAAGACCATATGCAAATGCATGTCGCCAATCCCGATATCACAAGTGACGCCGAGCGCAACCAGGGTGCCAATGAACTGATGGACGTCATTCGCACCTACCTCAAGTAAACGCGTTCGCCAATAAAAAATGTCGGCTATTCGGCGCTGCTCGAAACACTGCGAACGGTAGAGCGAACGACGGTTTAATCAAAATGATGGTCAGGCGCCGTGGAGCCTTACTCAACCAAAGCTGTTATTAGGACGCGGACGTATGCATGAAAACGATATTTCAAAATGGCACCATGACCACGCTTTTGGGCAAGACCAGAAACGGTCTGGTGAAAAGCGCACATTAATCGTCGTCGGACTGACTCTGGTGATGATGGTCTGGGAAATTGCAGCCGGCTTGGTCTATGGCTCCATGGCACTGCTTGCCGACGGCCTGCACATGGGCTCACACGCGACGGCGCTGGGCATCGCTGCGTTCGCATACGCGTACGCCAGAAAAAACGCCACTAACGCCCGTTTCAGTTTTGGTACCGGCAAGGTGAATGCACTGGGAGGATTCACCGGTGCCATACTTTTAGCTGGATTCGCACTTTTTATGGTGATTGAAAGCGTCGACCGTTTTATGAATCCGGTTGTCATTTCGTTCAACGGAGCTATTTTTGTTGCGGTTATAGGTTTGATCGTAAATGGCGTATCGGCCTGGATTCTCGGCGACGATCATGATCACAGCCACGCTCATCATGAAGATGAATCACACAGCCACCATCACCACAGCCAATACGATCATAATCGCCAAGCGGCCTACCTCCACGTGCTGGCCGACGCACTCACCTCTCTCTTGGCCATCATAGCCCTGCTTGCCGGCAAATATGCGGGATGGAACTGGATGGACCCGGTTATGGGCATTGTTGGAGCCATACTTATCACCCGCTGGTCTTGGGGCTTACTGCAGACCACGGCGAGTGTATTACTCGACAAACAGCAGGCAAGTATCGTGCAGGACATCAAACGTACGGTGGAGTGTGACGATACGCGTGTGAGTGATCTCCACGTCTGGTCGATTGGACCCAATCTGTACGCCGCGATTGTCGCGATCGTTGCCCACTATCCGCAGTCTCCCGGCCATTACCGTGACCGAATCCAAACCGGCCAATCGTCGCTCGTACATGTGACAGTGGAAGTCGAAACCTGTCCATCGCATTTCTAACGGCGCTGCCACCCAAGGGCGTGGGATAGATCAATTGCTGAGAGTTAAAGATTGCCTGACAAGATCCATGCACCAACGGCAATCAGTGTCAGGCCGCCCATAATTTCAGCCTTCTGACCGAACAGTGAACCCACGACTCGTCCCAACATGACGCCTAACGTAACCATTACCGTTGTGGCCAGGCCAATGAGCCCAGCGGCCAGAAATATGCTCACCTCTACAAATGCCAGGCTTGCACCCACTGCCATTGCATCAATACTGGTGCCAAATGCGGTTAGAGCAATCTTAAGAAAAGAATGTCTGGAGGGTTGTTCTATCTCTTCACTACTTGGACTCAGACCTTCATAGAGCATGTGTAAGCCAAGAAACACCAATAACGCGAACGCTATCCAGTGCCCCCAAACATCCACATAAGACGCGGCGATATTACCAATTAACCAACCGATAAAGGGAGTGATGGCCTCAATTAATCCAAAAATGAGGCCCATTCTTAATGCTTCGAAGAAATGGGGATTTTTAAGGCTTGCTCCCTTGCCTATGGCTACTGCAAACGCATCAGTAGACATTGAAAGAGCCAACAACAGAAGGGCTATGGGGTTCATTCAATGTTCTCCGGCCGGGCGTTGAGTCCACGACATATCCACACGCCCGACCATCAGGCATGGATATATCGATGGTCTCGCCAACCGAGAGGTGTTCGCACCATGGCGTTTGGCCAGGTATGTTGACACGAACTCTTCCGAATACCGGAAGCAGGCTACTCCCCAAAGAGCGCCAAATCTAACACAGCCAACGTGTAAATCAAGTGGGAAGGAGATGAATACGCTTCTGCAACCTCAGAATTACTGAAAGCTTCATGGCTATAGCAAGATAATGCCAAATCGCTTCACCACCACAGCCAGGACGCTAAAACACACCACGGCGATAATGGCACTTGCCGCAAGAGCCCGGCAGAAGACATGCCCGGCGTGGTTGCTGACTTTTAGTTTCTTTCATGGCTTTGGTCTGTCCACGAAAATCATTGAGTACGACATCTCCCCGGATGAACTGATACCGAACCTTCTCGCGTTCAATGTCGCTGTGAAAATCGGCCAGTTTCTCGCCTTGGCGATGATACTCATCGTCATAAATTACCCAGCTCCGCGCAGCTGAGTCGGTCCACGATCATCGCGACGATCGTTGCGCTGGTGCTGCTGGTAGCTGTGGTAATTCCCTCCAAATACGCTCTGGACTTTACAAGCGTTAGCCGCCTGCTAGGGTTTGACGGAGATGGGTGAAATCAAGGAATAACTCTCGCAAGAATCCGCGGAGGTGGTGACGGTGCAATCCGCCATCGACGAGGCACTTTCAGAGACCGTTAAGCCTGTCTTCGATACAGCCGTAGTTGTTGAAGTTGAAGCTGAAGCTGCGACAAAAGTGAAGAACATACTCCGGCAATGGCCGCCGAACTCAAATGATAGGACGAGGTTCTGTTTTGTCCCGGCTAGTTCATCTGCAACTGCAACGATAATGACATCACACTGGTGCTTCGCACCGATGGTGAGAGTGGGGGCTCAGTTGAGCTGCAAAGAGCGATGTAATAGAAGTAGCCTGGATAAGTGCTGTAACGACCGTGCCTACCATTTTTTGACATGCCCTGGCCTGATATAAATTTTGATAAAATTAACTTCTCCACTTTATAAAAGAGCAGTGTCTGCCATTGGTTTTCAGAAAATAATTTTCAACTTTTTTGTTTTTTTCAGATTCATTTCAGTAATGAATGTTTTAATAGAACTGTCAAAAGGCAACGAGATGTCGTTCGAATTTTATTCCTATCATTAGCGGCACTTACTAATTTAGTTTCTTGCCTCATATCCAAATAGTAAGGAGTTTTATATGAAAAAGATCATTATTGCTGTGGCAGCTACCGTATTCTTCTCAGCTATGGCCAGTGCGAATTCTGGTTTGGCAGATCGCATCAGTGACGCTCGCAGTTATCCTAATAAGACGGAGAGCATAAAAGTTTCGGAATCGCTTAAAATACAACATGAAAAAATCCATGCTCAGATGCAGAAATTGAAGGTAAAAGCTAACGATCCGGCTTAAACGTTTGGACGCTCAAAAATCGGTATCCATTCGCAGTAGTTAAAAAATAAAGGTGACCGGCTATTACTCTTGTAGTAGCTGGTCATAATTTTATACTAAGAATACAAATGTTGTAGATCTTTTATAGGTCTTTTTTTATTTTTACCGTCTACGGGTTTTTTTAAAAAATCAGTTAACCATTTTTTATAAAAATAAAGAAATTAGCTCTTACCGTTCATGATTATAAAAAACGTTAATTCGATGAACTACCAACGGATAGCTGACAACTTCTATAGTTATGCTTCATATACTATCTCATTATTTAAAACGTTTTTCATACCACCATTCAGTTCCAATTAAGTTTCATAGTATAGGATGTTATCAGTTGATGGTTTGATAACTAACGGAGAGAGATGATGAACGAATTGGCGTACTTCATGCTTTGGGCGGGAATCATCTTCCTGATGATGCGTTTTGGCTGTGGTGCTCACGTAATGGGCCATGGGCACGGTAAGGCCAAGCATGGCGGGGAAGCGCCAAAGGGACAGGCCACCGATGGTCTGCGCTGGATTCCGCCTGCCGACGACGTGGATCTTGTATGTGGCAAGACCGTCGACACTGAAAAGGCAAAGTCGAGCGTCCATGACGGCCATGTCTACTATTTTTGCTCGCGTGACTGCCGGGAACGCTTCGAGGCCGCACCTGAGCAATATCTTTCCGGTGATGATGCCAAACACCCGTCCACTCAATCGGAGAACGAACATGCCTGACGCCGAGACCGTTTCGAACATCAAATCTAAGCCGCGCTATGGCACACCCCTACCGGTTCAGGCCGTGCCTCGAATACCCGTGATCGCATTGGGGATGAGCCTCGGTCTGTTCCTGGCTGTGACCTTCATTCTTTGCGTCGGTTTCGACCTTTTGTTTCCAGACCACGCGATGTATGAGAGCTGGTTGCGTCTGCTACCTGGCTTCACTTGGTTGAGCTGGTCAAGTTTTTTCCTGGGTCTGGCAGAAAGCTTTGGCTACGGCTGGTACGTGGCGTTAATTTTCGGCCCCCTCTACAACTTCTTTGCCGCTCGTACCCATCAGCGAAAATGAGCGGAGGCCACGGCTAGCACGGAGCCACCAGGCCCAAGCGGCCAATACCGGCCCTGCCAACGGCTCGTCGCAGCAAAAGCAGCATCACTACACACAAAAAACGGAGAGAACAACAATGAAACGTGAACGAGAAGAGCAAAAATCTTTTGAGGATCCTGTCTGTGGCATGCAGGTCAGCTACAAGACCGCCGCCGCGGAGTCCGACTATCAAGATAAACGCTATCAAGATAAACGCTATTACTTCTGCGCGACGGCGTGCCGCGAACAGTTCGACGCAGATCCCGAACGGTATGTTCGAACGCACCGGCAGCATGGATCGAAACGTGAGTGAACGTAGAACCCCCAATCCATCACCATGATAGGAATGAACCCCGCCGCGTTGACCAGCGCCATCGTGCTGGCACGCAGCGGGCATCGTGCTGCCTCACGACTCAAGCAATACGCTTTCCTGCTTTGGAACTATGATAATCACCAGCAGCCCCACAACCGTGATCGCAATTCCGGTCATTTCCACGGTACTGAATGTCTCATCAAAAAATAGAGTCCCGATAAGTAAACCGAAGACCGGTGTCAGAAAAGTAAAAGGATTGAGCTTATTCAACGGTGCTCTGGCAAGAAGTGCATACCAGAGCACTACCATTAACGCCGTTGCCGGGATTGCAAGCACAAAGACAGCGCCGGCAAATGACCATGTCCAGTCAACCTCAAAGCCTTCCCCCGCCAACAAAGAAGCCAGAAACAGAAATACCGCCCCCATTACGAGCTGGATCCCCATAGGCCAGTACACATCCCCGTCGCCGGCCTGAAGCTTCAACAGAACATTCCCAATGGCCGTCCCAACGGCCCCGCCAAGTACATAGAGCGCGCCGATCGAACGATCTGCACCAACGTCAAAACCGGGTAGAGCGAGAATAACGACCCCGACAAAGCCAATGAACAAACCCAAATACAAACGAACAGTAATGACTTCCTTGAGCACAAAAAGCGACAGTATCGCGGCGAAAAGAGGTTGCGCATTCGCCAGCACAGTTGCGACCCCTGGCCCTACATCACTTGCTCCGAGGAACATACCGCCAAGCCCCATTCCGGTGTAACTGAAACCGATCAGCGCAAGCATCATCAAACCCTGAAACGAATAATGGGGCATTCGCCCCATTTTCATTCCTACAACAATTAAACACCCTCCCGCCAAAAGGGCTCTTATAGACGCGAACAGCAAGGGGGGCGCATCCGGTAAACCAACCGTTATGAACGGAAAGCAGATGGCCCAAAGAATCGCAACGACCACCATTCCGATGATGGTCTGTAATGAAAGTGATTGGTTTGCCATTGCGTTATTTTTCATCCTTAATCGATATCTGATGGCCTATACCTTCTAACGGAATCTCATCAATCACTTTGAGGGACTCTGAGTCGAGCACCCAAAGCTTGCTCTCGGTGCGACTGGTAATCAGCAGCTGGCCATTACGGGGAGATACAGCGAGGTGATAAGGTGCCGGCGCCAGTGCCGCGCTTTGGCGAGTTCCGCTGGCCAGCTCAATCCGAACGACCCGATTACTCCCCTTACTGGTTGCGTAAAGTACCTGGCCGTCTTCGCTCAAACCAACGCCATGGGGTTCCTCCCCAACTTCGTACGTTGCCGCCACTGTGTCGCTCGAAAGCTCAACGACAACAACTTGGCCGGATGTACCGTTATTAACATAAAGCCGCTCGTTGTTGGGGGCGAGCACCATATGTTCCGGACCACCACCAACCCGAAGGTTACGCTTGACGAACCAGTGCCCGGTGTCCACTTCGCTGATTGTGTCATTACCGCTATTGCTGACCAGAAGAGACTGACCGTCGTCCGTTTCCACCATGTAATTGGGGGCAGGTCCTGTCGCCACCGTTTTAACCAGCTCTCCGGAATCCAGATCAACAACACTGATACCGCCACCCACGGGATGAGTGGAAACGGCATAGCGACCATCCGAGGTCACCAGAACATGATGCACCGGCCCTGGAACCTCCAGTTTGCGAACAATCGCATTCGTTTCAGTGTCCACCACATAGAGCAGCCCGGTATTCGATTCTTCCGATGTCGCAGCAGCGCCACCGCCATGATGGGCGGCGTGTTCGTCTTCAGTTACACCTTCTGGCCGGCTGACAGGCTCTTGGCTTTCATGGGCGGTCAGACTGCCTACAACCAGGTACCGCCCGTCTGGGGTCAGTGCAGAGCCGTGGGTATTCACCGTTCCGGCAATTGACGACGTCATCTGACGACTTTCCAGATCAATAACGCCCACCGAATCGGCCACCCCCATGGGAACAAATGCCCGGCTAGTACCCGCAGCCGCCATCAGCGAATAACTCATCGTAACGCTGATGGTCAGCGCAACAAGCCAGCGTTTGCAAAATTGATGTTTCATCGCGTCACCTTTTGGATAGGAAGATTTCAATAAAATTAGCCCTACCAACTGGCAAGGGTTGCGACCGTGTGTGGTCACTACCTAGCAGTCCAACACACAAAACTGAATCAGGCCTGAACACAGCCGTTAAACATGTATTTTCTTGACCAGAATCAGGGCCGAAACTAGAGCCCAGATTGTTGAAGCAACTTGGCACCTACATCGACAGGTCGAACGACCTGCCATAGCGACGGGCTCAAAATGCAAGACGTGACCCCTAAAAACCAAAGACCCATCACGACTCACGCTGACCAACTCAACCGCGGTTGCTACTGTGCCACGCTCGATCGCAAGGCTCTAAATGTGAGCCTTCGAGATCAGTTTTTAGACGCTGGAAGTAATTTCTCAGCGGTTCCCGAAATCCAGCATTTTTTTTCAAACACACCGGTTTTCGTCCCCCGGGCGGACGTCGAAATGATGGAGCGTATCGTACAGGCGATCGAATCGGCCTCCGCGCTTGCGTCCTATCGTGAACGTGCCCTGTCCTGGGCGCCGGAAATCGCACGTATCGATCCAGGCCCCATAGGCGCTTTTATGGGTTATGATTTTCACCTGGGCCCCGACGGCCCTCAACTAATCGAGATCAACACCAATGCCGGCGGCGCGTTTCTGAATACGGTACTGGCCCGGGCTCAACATCGATGCTGTGACCCATCGCAACAGACCGCAGCGACCAAGCAGGCGCTGGATGGATTTGAGGACGCAGTATTAGACATGTTTGAACAGGAGAGGAAAAAGCAGCGTACTGACTCGATGCCCAGCTGCTTGGCCATCGTGGACGATGACCCGCAGAGCCAGTTCATGTTCCCCGAATTCCAGCTGGCTGAACAGCTACTTCAGGCCAGAGGCATCGATACCTTGATACTCGACCCATCGGAGCTTGAATACGTCGATGGTGCTTTGACCGCAAACGGCAAGCGCATCGATATGGTGTACAACCGGCTGGTGGACTTCGCACTGGACGCCCCGGCTCATGAGGCTCTAAGGCGAGCGTATCTCGACGGCGCGGTGGTGGTAACACCCAACCCCCGTGTGCATGCACTCATGGCCGACAAACGAAACCTGATTCTGCTGTCCGATCCCCAGACCCTGCGCGACTGGGGGCTGAATGAAGCTGAAGCCGGATATCTGGCGAGCGCCGTGCCCAAGACCCGCCTGGTTGCAGCAAGCAACGCGGCAGAACTGTGGAGAGTCCGTCGTGAGCTGTTCTTCAAGCCGGTTGCCGGCCACGGCAGCAAGGGTGTCTACCGGGGCAACAAATTGACCCGGCGCGTTTTCGAAAACATTCTTGAAGGCGACTATATCGCACAGAACTTCGTTCCTGCGGGGGAACGAGCCATGAAAGTTGACGGTACTGTCACCACCAGAAAAGTCGATATTCGCCTTTACACCTACGCGGGAAAAAGTTTGCTCGCCGCTGCCCGTGTATACCAAGGCCAGACCACCAATTTTCGTACGCCTGGAGGTGGCTTTGCTCCTGTGTTTCAGCTGTAATTGCCTACCTCTCATTCAACACACCACTCAAATGAAGATGGCCGTTCTGTACCGGTTGGTTATGCCTGAACATACCCTTCCTTTTGACCCGAAGTCCAAAGACTTGCTGGAATGCGAAGGTTTCGAGGTTGAGGATTACTCTTTGGAGACCCGCGAGGATACCGACGACACAGCCTATCAGCCGACTATCGTGCTGTTCTCGATTGCGGCATTGCTTGCGCTGGCTTTCGTCTGGGCCGCGCTATCATCGGTCTACTCGCGTTCGGTGCGCTTCGAAACCAGCCACCCAAGAAACATCCATCTTGTGGAATAGGCCAGCAACATTGGCAAGACCACCCACTGGGCGAGCGGCAATATTCCTGTGCCGGTCACAGCAAGTTCGGGCATTTGTTCGTTGTAGCTCCACCGCTGCCCGTCTCCGGTCGCCCAATACTCAAAAACGATTGTCACGATCAGTCCGACGCAGAGATAGACCAACAGAGTCGACCGGCTCCAGGATTTCGCCACCCAGAACCAATCCCGGGATACACAAGCCGCCATCGTGTAAGCGCCAAAGGCTATATTCGCGTCTCCGAGGGTCGCACGTGTACAGAGCCAGACTACATCCCAGTGACGCGCTTCGGCCATACCAAGGAAAAACGGTACTTGTGCCATTTCCCAGAAAAAATGCAGAAAGAAGCTTACACCCCAGACCATTAGAGCGAGCACGGCTGCGGCCCTTGGCCGGCGCGAAATCTTTAGAAAAACCATTGCACCTCCAACAGGGCCAGGGGCTTCCGACATGGATCAAGTCGCCAAACAATACCTTTCGAATTTTATTACGTTTCAGTTTCGGAGAGTTAACCGCACAGATTGAGGACATCTGCGCACGCGTCGGGATTGAACCTGATGGTGAACATTCTATAACCGAAACCGGCGCCACAGCCATCTGGGCCGCTTAAGCCCAGAGGCTTTCGAGACAGCTTCAGCGTGAGGCAGCGAAGTGTCCAGAAAGCTCAGGCATTCCAGATAATCGTCAATGTCAGAAAATTATTTCGAGCGGCCTTGCAACTCCTGCTGATGCTCCAGCATTTGCTCCATCATCAACTGCATCTGATCCATGCGTTTTTCCATAAACTGGAAGCGATCCTCCGGTTTAATTGCAGGTTGGCCCTGGCTGGAATGCCCCTGCATACCTTGATTATTCATCATTCCCTCGCCTTTCATCATTCCTTCGCCATTCATCATGCCTCGGTTGCCCATCATACCGTCCCGCATCATGCGCATCTGCTCTTGCATGCGCTCCATATGCTCCTGCATGAGCTCTTGATGGTCTTGTCCGGGATTTTGCCGCATCTGGCCGGTCATATTCTGCATGCGGGACATATTCTGCTGCATTTCCTGCGTTTGTTCTAAGGACATCATCATGCCACCGGACCTCTGCTGGTTACCTGAACCCTGCGCCCAGACAACCGGTGTGGCCATAATCAACGAGATTGCGATTACTTTGGTGAAACTCTTCATAGCGAAGCTCCTTAACGAGGTCGATTTGCGACATATCCAGTTAACTGCATCTACCTGAATCAGGCCTGAATTTATCCTCAAATCAACCTCTCGATTGCTGTACATCAATTTTTTTGGCTGGTCGATTCAGCCGTCAGATTGCGTTGATAACTTCAGACAGCGTATCTCTCACCTCACCCGCAACCTGCTTGAGCTGCTCATTGTCGATTGCGCTCATGGATGAAACGGGATCAACCGCACTGACTTCAACACCCTCGGTTGTCTCGCGAAGAATAACGTTGCATGGCAACATTGCTCCTACCCGAGGTTCTACGCCGATCGCTTCCCAAGCCATGTTTGGATTACATGCACCGAGAATTGTGTAGGCGCACATATCCTTGTCCAGTTTCTTTTTCATGGTCGCCTTGACGTCTATTTCCGTCAAAATCCCAAAGCCCCGATCGGCCAAGGCCTTTCGGGTTCGTTCATCCACTTCAGCAAAATCGGCATTCTGAATAACGCGATCCATTGTATAAGACATACACATCTCCTTTTTCCTAGGGAGGCTCCACCAGCCTAGTCGTCTGAAAGTTTCACTACCCTCAATCGCAGGGCGTTCGTAATGACGCTTACCGAAGACAACGACATGGCCGCAGCCGCAATGATGGGCGACAGCAGGATGCCTGCAACTGGGTACAAGACACCCGCCGCAATTGGCACACCCGCGGCGTTGTAAACGAACGCAAAAAACAGATTCTGCCGAATATTGCGCATGGTTGCCCGCGACAACTTCCGGGCTTCTACAATGCCCATCAAATCGCCGCGCAAAAGCGTAATGCCCGCGCTTTCAATGGCCACGTCAGTCCCTGTACCCATGGCGATGCCAACGTCTGCGGTGGCCAAGGCTGGCGCATCGTTCACACCATCCCCTGCCATTACCACAATGCGACCTTCATCCTTCAGGCGCTGAATGATCTTGCCCTTGTCTTCAGGCAGCACTTCCGCTTCCACTTCATCAATATGAAGTTTGCGGGCCACAGCTTCGGCGGAGGTTCGGTTGTCTCCGGTCAGCATCACCACCCGAATGCCTTCCTTTTGCAGAGCGGCTATTGCTGCTTCCGTGGTCTCCTTGACCGGGTCCGCAATCGCCAGCAACCCACAAACACTGCCATCCACTGCGGCAAA
>NZ_AAXY01000007.1 GCF_000169375.1 Marinobacter sp. ELB17 | reverse complement strand
CAGCAGTAATGGTCTAACCTTATTTGAGCTATGCACAGCAGGAGTCGGCGTCATGCGGCTGGCTGAGCATCTGGCACTCCCAGCCATTCGAGACGGTAAACTGTTGCCGCTCCTGGCGGACTACCAAGTCCGCGATGACACGTCGATTAGTGCGGTCTTCCTACCAGAGCGTGAACTTCTGCCCCGGATCCGAAGTTTTGTCGATTACCTAGGGTCTGTTGACAATTGCTCGTAAGTCTTTGAAAGGTAAGAGCAAGCTCGTATAATGAAGTTCCACAACAACAACCATACGAGCCCGCAATGCCCAGATACATGCTCACAGAGGAGCGGTGGTCCAAGCTAAAAGAAATATTGCTTCAATTCAGTCTGTATAACAAGGCAGGCCTGCGCAGGACAGTCGAAGGTATTCTGTTCAGAATGCGTACTGGCATACCATGGAGAGATCTGCCAGAGCATTTCGGCAAGTGGAATTCCATCTACAAGGCGTTCAATCACTGGTCGAAAAAATCCACCGCAGAAGCCAGATCAGACACAACGGCAACAGCCAAAGCAAAGGCAAACACGGGGCAGCGCCGGCCAGCTGCAAGTGAAGTCGAATGCACAACTTAAACCCAGTCAATTAATGTCTTGACTCAGGGGTCCACCACAGCCTTCGAAAAAGAACCCAGGCCAAAACGGCTTTGAGGAGCCGGTTTAGAAGATTTTGCGAAGCTTTCAGACCCAACGCTATTTGCGAATGCATATACATGTCTCTAAATCATCATTCTCAGCGCTAAAAAACCAATGAGAGGAGGTGAAAAATTGACTCTGAAAGCTTTGGGAAAACTTCGTACGCGATACGCGGCCCGCGCTCTATTGCGCTAGAACTAAAGTTGTTGAAAAAAAGACGACTGCCTGCCAACTTACCCCTTGATAAGTTAAGGTCATCTTTCATCAAGATGGTACGGCCTTCTCAACGATGTCCAATCGGTATCCCTAAAGCCCACTCCTGGAAAGCGGTAATTTACCACTTTATTAACAAGGATTTAACCAGAATGAATTTGCAGCTACACGATCAATTAAAAGGTTACATTTGGGATATCGCCAACCGACTTCGCGGTCCTTACCGGCCGCCGCAATATCGTTTAGTGATGCTGCCAATCATAGTGCTACGCCGTCTCGATTGTGTGCTGGAGCCCACCAAAGACAAGGTATTAAAGGAATACGAGAAGTTGTCTGCGCAAGGGATGCCAGAAAACGCGATGGAGCGTATATTAGGGAAGGCGGCGGACCCAAGCCGGACGCATCCTTTATACAATACGAGCCCCTTTACTTTTCAGCGCTTGCTTGGAGATCCGGAGAACATTGCCCCCAATTTGGTGGCTTACATCAACGGCTTCTCGTCAACCGCTCGCGCCATTTTCGAGCGTTTCAAGTTCATTGACCAGATCGAAAAGCTTGATGTCAGCAACCGTTTGTTCACCATCATAAAAGCCATGGCGGAGGTGGACCTGCACCCGGATCGTATCGACAACCTGCAAATGGGCTACCTCTTCGAACACCTGGTAATGCGCTTCAATGAGCAGGCCAACGAAGAGGCTGGGGACCACTTCACCCCGCGTGAAGTGATCCGACTGATGGCCAACCTGGTCTACACCGGCGAGAAGGATGTCTATACGCCGGGCATCTATCGCACCATTTACGATCCGACCTGTGGCACCGGCGGCATGCTGTCGGAGTCCGAGAAATTTATCCTCGACCAGAACGCCCAAGCGAACCTTGCCCTGTTTGGGCAGGAGTATAACGACGAATCCTGGGCCATTTGCTGTTCCGACATGCTTATTAAGGACGAAGATACTAGCAGCATCGTTCTCGGCGATACCCTGGGCGACGGCAAGACCCGCGACGGTTTCGAGGGTAAGCAGTTCCATTATCTGCTCGCCAATCCGCCCTTTGGCGTGGAATGGAAAGAGCAAAAACACGTTGTCGAGAAGGAACACAAGGAGATGGGCTTTGCCGGTCGCTTCGGTGCCGGGCTACCCGCCATCAACGACGGTTCGCTGATGTTCCTTCAGCACATGATGTCCAAAATGCACCCTTACAAGGACGGGGATGAGGACTCTGCCGGCTCTAAGATCGCCATTGTATTCAACGGCTCACCGCTGTTTTCCGGCGATGCCGGTTCCGGCCCATCGAATATTCGCCGCTGGATTATCGAAAACGATTGGCTCGACGCCATTGTCGCCCTGCCCGATCAGCTCTTTTACAACACTGGCATCTTTACCTATGTCTGGCTTGTAACCAACCGCAAGGCCACGGAGCGGCGCGGCAAGGTCCAGCTGATCGACGGCACACGCTTTTCCCAGCGCATGAAGAAAAGCCTCAACAACAAGCGCAACGAGATCACCGAAGAGCAGATACACGACCTGACCCGCCTGTATGGCAATTATCAGGATGGCGAGGTGGCGGACGTGATTATGAACCATAAGACCGGCGAGCGGGAAACCCGCGTGGTCTCCCATATCTTTGAAAACCGCGAATTCGGCTTTCTCAAGGTCACGGTAGAGCGTCCCTTGCGCATGAACTTTATGGCCACGCCTGAGCGCATAGCCCGGCTGGACGATCAGGCCGCCTTTGCCAGCCTCGCCACCTCCAAAAAGCGCAAGCACGAAGCTGTCGCCGCGCAAGAGATTGAAGAAGGTCGCCAAATTCAGGCGTCCATTCGCACCCTTCTCTCAACGCTGGCCAGCAACGGCCAGTCCAAAGATCGGGCTGCCTTTGATTCCCATATGAACGTCGCTGCCCAAAAAACTGGGCTGAAGCTCCCGGCACCCATCAAGAAGGCCATCTTCAATGCTCTGGGCGAGCGCGACCCCAATGCGGAGATCTGCCTAGACGGCAAAGGCCAGCCAGAGCCCGACAGCGAATTGCGCGATACAGAAAATATTTCACTGCCCGCAGGCACCCAGCTGCCATTACCAATGCAATTTGGCTCGGACAAGCCCAATGACGAGTTGATGGAAACCTTCAGGGCGGACATTGACGCCTACATGGCACGCGAGGTGCTGCCCCATGTGCCTGATGCCTGGGTGGATTACAGCAAGACCAAGGTTGGTTACGAGATCCCCATAAATAGGCATTTCTATGTCTACAAGCCGCCCCGGCCGCTGGACAAGATCGAAACGGAGATCACCACGCTGGAAGGGGAAATTGCCGAGTTGTTGAAGGGACTCGTGGTATGAATCTTCTTGAAGCGGTTCCCAGCCATTGGATCAAAGCTAGTGTTGGAAATTATTGCGACGTTCAGCTTGGAAAAATGCTTCAAAGTGACCCGGCATCTCAAAATGACGAGTCAAAGCGATACCTTCGTGCCATTAACATCACCAAGCATGGCTTAGACCTTAGCCATGATTTTAGTATGTGGATTAAGCCACAAGAAATGGAGAAATTCCGGCTTCAGCGGGGGGATATATTGGTTAGTGAGGGGGGTGACGCGGGGCGAACTGCTGTTTTTGATTGCGATGAAGAATTTTACTTTCAAAACGCCATTAATAGGATCCGGCCGGCCGGTAATTCGACGATACTGCCAGAGTTCATCTATTACTGGTTCACTTTTCTTAAGGTTGCAGGTTACGTAGAGATGGTCTGCAATGTTGCCACAATTGCCCATTTCACCGCAGAAAAAGTGAAAGCTGCACCGTTAGCTCTCCCACCCCTTAAAACCCAGCACAGCATCGCGCAGTTTCTGGATGAAAAGACTGCGCGCATCGACGGGCTGATTGAAAAAAAATGCGCTCTGCTGGACAGGCTGGCCGAAAAGCGCCAGGCCCTGATAACCCGCGCCATAACCAAGGGCCTCGACCCCAACGCCATCATGAAGCCGTCCGGAACTGAATGGCTGGGGCATATTCCGGCAAACTGGGAAGTTAAGAAGCTTCGCCGAGTCCGGCGATATATGACCAGTGGTTCTCGAGATTGGGCTGCGTATTACGCTGATGAGGGAGACCGGTTTCTACGAATGACCAATGTTACCGGCGAGGGTATCGAACTTGATCTTTCTGAGACCCGATATGTCAATTTAGATGGTGCTACAGAGGGAACACGGACCTCAGTTCGTGAGGGAGATATTCTGATCACCATAACTGCTGAACTTGGGGCAGTAGCAGTCATCCGAAAGGAAATAGAAGGCGCATATATTAACCAGCATCTTGCTCTTTTTAGACCAAGCCCGGAGTTATGTGAATCCGGTTTTCTGGTAAATTTTCTCTCAACAGATATGGCTCGCGCGCAATTCATGTTGAGTGGTCAAGGCGGCACGAAGCAGGGACTCGGTTTTGAACAGGTAAATAATGTAATTATTGGTTTTCCTCCACTTAGAGAACAGGAGTTGATAGGTAATTTCTGTTCTGAGATACGGCGGCAGTCCGAATCAGTCGAACAACCCTTAAAATTATCGATTGATAAATTAATAGAATACCGCTCAGCCGTAATCACCGCCGCGGTCACCGGCCAACTGGAGATTGCCTGATGCCCAGCCATGACTTCGCCATTTCAGCCGCCCTGATCTGCAAGCACTGGGCAGCTATAATGAGCCCAGAGGTGCTCTCATGAAAGGTGTAGCAGTCAATCCAGAGCTGATGCGGTGGGCGCGGCTGCGGGCCCATCTGGCCATTGAAGACCTTGCAGACAAATTCCCTAAGCTGGCGGACTGGGAGCGCGGCGAGGTATTGCCCACCTTCAAGCAACTGGAAGGCTTCGCCAAGGCTACGCATGTACCCTTTGGCTATTTGTTTTTGCCCGAACCTCCGCATATTCCCATGCCGATTTCTGACTTTCGCACAGTGGGTAATCAGTATGTGGGCTCGGTCAGTCCAGAGTTGCTGGATACCATTTACGCCATGCAGCGTCGTCAGGCCTGGTTGCGTGAAACCCGAATGGAATGCGAGGCAGAACGCCTCGCATTTGTCGGTAGCGCCCGGCTGACTGATGATCCGGCTGCCATTGGTCGCGAAATGCGCCGTTCATTAGGTCTGAGCAACGGATGGGCCGCGAACGTGCGTAGCTGGCAGGAGGCCGTTGGAGCGCTGCGAGTGGCTACTGAACAAATAGGTGTACTTGCGGTGATTAACGGTGTGGTGGGCAATAACACGCACCGGCGGCTGAATGTAGAGGAATTTCGAGGGTTTGCTCTATGTGATGACTATGCCCCGCTAACCTTCGTGAATGGTGCTGACGCTAAGTCGGCGCAGATGTTCACGCTGGCCCATGAGTTAGCCCACCTCTGGCTGGGCGCTCAAGGGTCTGGGCTGTCCGGCTTTCCTGGCATTTTTCCCGATGGCGATGAGATAGAGACGTTCTGCGATAAGGCAGCAGCAGAGTTTCTCGTACCGGCGGCAGAATTACGAGAATGCTGGCCCGAAGTGAAACGCGACGCTACGCCTTTCGAGACGCTGGCGCGTCGATTCAAGGTCAGTCCTATTGTGATTGGGCGCCGAACGATGGATTTGCGCTTGGTAGATCGGCAAAGCTTTTTTGATTTTTACGAGGATTACACCCGGCAAGAGCGTCGTCAAAAACAAGCAGCCAGCGGCGGAAATTTTTACAATAACCAGAATGCACGTGTCGGCAGACTGTTTGCCGTTCAGGTTATTCGTGCGGCCAAGGAAGGCCGCATTGGCTTCAAGCAAGCTTATGAACTAACTGGGCTGAATGGCGGGGCCTTTCAGGAGTATGCTCAACGACTGGGAATGGGGTTGCCACGATGAGCTATCTCATTGACTCGGATGTTCTAATAACCGCCAAAAACAGTTATTACGCTTTCGACCTATGCCCCGGATTCTGGGATAGCTTGCTGACCCAGCATCACGCTGGACAAGTTCATAGCCTGGATCGCAACAGGCAGGAGTTGCTTCAAGGGCGAGATGACGATGAACTGGTGAAATGGGTTAACGACTCAGTGCCGGCCAACTTTTTTCTGAGCTGTAATAGTACCGACGTGGTCGCCGCTTACACCGAGGTTATGCTTTGGGTGCAGCGTAATTCCCAGTATTTTGACTCTGCCAAAGCAAAGTTTGCTACCGGTGCCGATGGATGGCTAGTGGCTTACGCAATGGTAAATGGCTCAACCATCGTGACGCTAGAGGAGTCTCGGCCAGAGTCACGCAACCAGGTTAAATTACCAGATGTGTGTCTTCAGTTTGGTGTGGTTTACCAGGATGTCTTTGCCATGCTCAGAGCATTGCAGGTGCAATACAACCACAAGGAAGCAAACTGATGCCCGGCCACACCGAACTTGATTTTGAGATCGCCATTGAAGCCAGCCTGACCGACGCGGGCGGTTATGAAAAACGTGCAGCGGCTGCTTATAACGAGTCGCTAGCGCTGTTTCCCGAAGACGTGACCGGTTTTCTGCAAGACAGTCAGGCGGCAAAGTGGGGGCAGTTGCAAGCATTGCTGGGTGACAAGACCCGCGCCACGGTGCTCGACAACCTCGCCAAGGAGTTGGATATCAAGGGCACGCTGCATGTGCTGCGCTATGGCTTCAAGTGCTATGGCAAGACCTTTCGCCTGGCCCACTTTCGCCCCAATTCCGGCATGAACCCAGAGGCGGCGGCGGCCTATGCCAAGAATCGCCTGACCATGACGCGACAGGTGGCCTTTACTTCGGTGATGAAGAAGGCGGACGGCCCAAAAACAAACAAAAACCGCCGCTGCATTATCGATGTCACCCTGAGCCTGAACGGCTTGCCGGTGGCCACTGTTGAATTGAAAAACCCACTCACCGGCCAGCGGGCAGCGAACGCAGTTAAACAGTACATGCAGGACCGCGATGAACGGGATCTGCTGTTTGCCTTCAAAAAACGTGCGCTGGTGCATTTTGCCGTGGACCCAGACGAGGTGTGGATGACCACGCGTCTGAAGGGCAAGGAAACGGTTTTTCTGCCTTTCAACCGCGGACATGATTATGGCGCAGGCAACCCGCCAGTGGAGAATAACTGGAAGACCCACTACCTCTGGGATGAGGTGCTGGAAAAAAACAGTCTGATGGATATCCTACAACGCTTCATGCACTTGGAGGTGAAGGAGCGCCAGGTCAAGACCGATAAGGGCGTGCGCACCGTCCGCAAGGAGACAATGATCTTTCCGCGCTATCACCAGCTCGACGCGGTACGCAAGCTGGTCGCCCATGCGCAGGCTCAAGGCTCCGGGCATAATTATCTGGTGCAGCATTCGGCCGGGTCGGGCAAGTCAAACTCCATTGCTTGGTTGGCGCACCGCCTGGCCAGCCTGCACGATGCCGAGGATCAAAAAGTGTTTCACTCGGTGGTGGTGGTAACTGACAGGCGCGTGCTCGACCAGCAATTGCAGAACACCATCTACCAGTTTGAACACAAGACCGGTGTGGTGGAGAAGATCGACGAGAATACCCAGCAGCTTGCCCAGGCGCTATCCGGTGGTACGCCCATTATCATCACCACCTTGCAGAAGTTCCCCTTCATCTCAAGAGCGCTTTCGACGCTGGAAAAAAAGGGTGAAGGCGTAAAAATCAGTACGGCGGGCAAGCGCTTTGCCGTGATTGTTGATGAGGCGCACTCCTCGCAAAGTGGCGAGACGTCTTCAGAGTTGCGGGGAATGCTGAATAAGGATGGTATCGAGGCGGCGATTGCCGCCCAGTTGTCCGATGAAGAGGACGACGCGTTATCTGAGCAGGCCAAGGCCGCTATTTTGCGTGATTCCCTGAAGCGGGCACGGCAGCCGAACCTGAGTTTCTTTGCGTTTACTGCCACGCCCAAATTCAAGACAAAGGCACTTTTCGATGAACCTGGTCCTTCCGGATCTGCACCGTTCCATGAGTACTCAATGCGCCAAGCCATTGGGGAAGGCTTCATAATGGATGTCTTGCAGAATTACACTACCTACAAGCGGTTTTTTGGTCTTATCAAGCAGGTAGAAAACGACCCGGAAGTGCCACGAAAAAAAGCTGCAAAGGCGCTCGCGCGCTACATGGATCTTCACCCCGTCAATATCGACCAGGTGGTATCCGTTATCATTGAGCACTTCAAACTATATGTGATGCATGAACTGGGTGGCCTAGCTAAGGCTATGGTGGTTACTGGCTCTCGCCTCGCTGCGGTGAAATATAAGCTTGCCTTCGACCGCTATATCAAAGAGAACGGCTACACTGGCATTCGTTCCTTGGTTGCATTTTCCGGCACAGTAGAAGACCCAGACACTCCGGATTCGTCCTATACCGAAGTGGCAATGAACGATGGGCTCTCCGAGAGTGAGCTGCCAGAAACATTCGAACGGGACGATTACCGGGTGCTACTGGTGGCAGAAAAATACCAGACCGGTTTCGATCAGCCGCTGCTGCAGACCATGTATGTTGTTAAGCGCCTGGCCGGTGTTCAGGCTGTACAGACATTATCGCGCCTTAATCGAAGGGCACCAGGCAAAGCGAGGACCTTTGTGCTCGATTTCGCTAATGACGAAGACGACATCTACCAAGCCTTCAAACCCTACTACGAAGCGACAACAATTGGAGAGAATGCTGAGCCCCACCAACTTTCGCAGCTGCAGCACAAACTATTTCAGTGGGTGATATTTACTCCCGACGACGTCAATGCATTCGCTGGGGTTTGGTACCGAAGCAAACGCGACCATTCGGGTTCCGACCACAAGATTATGAACGCTGTACTCGATGCTGTAGTTGGACAATTTTGTGCACAGGAAGAGGAGGAACGTGAAGAGTTTCGCGGTCAATTGACGGCTTTCCGCAACCTTTACGCATTTTTGTCCCAAATTATTCCTTATCAAGACAGTGAGTTTGAAAAACTCTATTCCTTCATCCGCAATCTAATCGCCAAACTACCCCCACCTGGGAATGGCCAAGGCTTCGCTCTCGATAACGAAGTTGCTCTGCGCTATTTCCGGTTGCAGCAAATGACAGAGGGCTCAATCGATCTGGGTGAAGGTGAGGCCTACCCGTTAAAAGGGCCGACGGATGTAGGCACGAGCGGCGTTCGAGAAGAGCCAGTTTCCCTATCCTCGCTGGTCGAAAAGCTAAATGACCGTTTCGGTACCGACTTTACCGTTGCAGACCAGTTGTTCTTCGACCAGATACGCTCCAGTGCAGAAAACGATGAAAAAATTATTGAAGCTGCCAAAGCCAACAACCTGCCTAATTTCTCCGCCTATCTCGATCGCATGCTTGATGAGCTGTTTATCAATCGCATGGAAGGTAATGAAGAAATCTTTTCCCGCGTGATGACAGATAAGCAGTTTAGGACGGCGGCCCATGAACACATTGCCGAGGAAATATTTAAGCGCGTGCGATCACCCAATGAATAACTGAAACTCCGGTGGCGCGCCTAAATGCATTTTGCTTTTCCGAGCGCGCCACCATCACTATTAACCTTCACCCAAACGCATCCACTTGCATCGTGCCAGTTCATTCTCAATAGCCTGACGCACAAATTCAGCTCGGTTCCGATGTCCGTGGTAACGTCCGGCGTGCATTAGGCTTGATAACCCACACTGCTTTGAACGACTGGTTCACGCACGCCATGCTTCACCACCAGCGCCTGAATGTCACCCTGCACAGCCGCGATGGCGGCACCTATCGGCCAAGAGAGTGGTTCGATGTCGAGCTCGACACCGCTCGGCAGGTAGTTACCAGAATTGTCGATAGAAGCATTGCCAGGTGCCGGATGGATAACACTATTGGGCGGCTGGTTTTGAAGAAAGGCGGTGAGTGACTGGGGCTTGAGCTGGTTTAAGGCCTAAATTATTGCGCTTGGGCCGGCTTCATCCCTGGTTACCAAAATATGGTTAACAGAGGGGTTACCAGGGAAATCAAGGTTTTTCACTCCATAGGTTCTGGCAAAGATACACGGAGGTATCCATGGGATCCTGTATGTCTATACGCCAGTTAGTGCTTGCCGTCCGGTCGGCGATACGAAGGTAATATTTACGTTTAGGCAGTATTTTCCGCACGCGAATGAAAGTTGATGAGGTGCGTATTCACCTTCTGATTCGCTTTAATAGAGGTAACAAAACTGTTGTCCATGAATGTCGACCTTTTTCATTCGGGCTTAGTCGCCGACGCGGTGTAAGCGGCCGGCCACTCTGCCGCCTCCGGCGCAGGGCAATACAGATGGTGCGCGCCCTATCGGAAAATATGGAGGCCGATGCTGGTAAAAAAATTATACAAAGCCCAGTGACTGGCTAAGATAAGTTTGCTGTGATCCAGATCGTAGTAATTGGGCAGGTGAAAATTATTGTGATTGGTTAGTGGATGAATTTCTCAACTTCAGTCGTCGATAAAACGCTACCGAGAAGAAAAGTTTCGTCGGTTCTGACGAGAGTGTCTTGCTCGCTTCTAATGTTCTGATTTACATGTGATTCTATTGCGAACGACGATTTCTCAAATGTCTGGCCAGTAAAACGAATGGACGCAAAGCGATTGTCTGCAAAACCGTTCACGGCTAACAAATCAAACAGCACGCTGCCCTTAAAGCCAATAGCTTCAAGTTCGTTAGCCAGCCTTTTTAACTGGCGCAATGGATGAAATTCTGCTGTAGCTGTAACGACAGCGATCCCACCTACGATACGGATTTTTTTAATCATAATTTCACATTCTAGCAGTATATAGGCTATCTATCGCCTCGTAGGCGTCTTTAGAAAGGCTAATTGCCTTATCTAGCGTATCGATCATCCTGCTGCCATCTGCAAACTCTTCCATGTGGAACAGAGTGTGCCGGTGCTTCTTATAAAAACTGTAGCCCCTATTGAATGCATCTTCCATGTGGGTATGCGCGACTTGCGCGCTGTATTCTGCTTTCAAGGAGCACACGCCTCCGCGGTTGTCGAAGAAGTTGCCAAATCCATACTCTGCGTCCTCTACCGACATGTTGTAACCGCTCATTAATTCTTTCAGCACTCCTTCTAAGGCGCGCAAGTCAGGGTAGAGAAGTAAACAATAGTCAGGAAGCTGCGGTGACGCCAGCTTTATGCAGCAGCTAGAGGTCAGTAGTTTCTTCACGCTGTCCGGCAAGTGGTCGTAGCTGCGTGTGAATACCGTCTTCAGGTAATCCTCGGCCATCTCCTTCCGGACTATTTCAGCGCTATTGTCATCTTTTCGGTACAGGACTTGTGTTAGTCCTTTAAGATCTAAAAGGTCGATCAGCATAAAAACAACGCGGCGGTAGCAGGACAGGGGCTTACCTTGAATCTGCAGGACTCTGGTACTTCGATGATGCGTCAAAGTTAGTTTATCCTGGTGCACAATGCTTTTTAGAGTCACTTGTTTGCACTTGACCTCGTCCCTTAAGACGACAACTTCAATATCATCTAACTCAGCAATACAGCCTAGAATAGGATCGAAAGATCCTGTGCTGATCCCTTTGAGAGAATAATTTACGCTCTCAAATTCAGCTGGATCAATAGTGCTCTTCAGGTAAGCGGCAAGCTTCTCGCCGAGAGGCTGATTCTTACCCAGCTTCCACTGGATAGTCGTTGTGCCTGTATTGTTGAGATGTAAGTCAACCATGGCAAACTCAGCGCCTGGCTTGCCAAACGCTACACGACGTTTGCCGCGGTCTAGTGTTTGAATTTTATCATCTAAAACGCACCCATATGAGCCCAGGAAGCTCCCAATATTTTCGTCTAAAACTTCGCGATTTAGATTGAGATCTCTGTAGTCGGACATTGTTCCACTCCCTGTGCCTTGGTGTTGCAGCTCTTGGTTTAAAGGCACTTAAGCATAATATAAGAGGGTTGTCGCCCCAAAAACCTTGTGGCTGGGGGCGGTGTTACCATTTCTTAAAGTCGGTGTGTGCCAGCACAGAGTTTTTAGACCCACAATGAAGCTGTCACCTAATGCTTCAGATTCCTCCGAGTGTCACCTATATGTCACCTAGAGTTAGTCGTAACGAAAAACCGCCACCCGGCATGATCCGTAAGTGACGGTTTTTGTTACATAATATGGTGCGCCCGACAGGATTCGAACCTGTGACCACTGCCTTCGGAGGGCAGTACTCTATCCAGCTGAGCTACGGGCGCTTATGAGCTTAACGGCTGTGCGCTAATTTCGAGTGCGCAATGTTACGTTTGCCGCGGGCCACTGTCCAGCCTTTGCTGGGCAGTGGCGCTTAATTTGCTAGCTTGTTTCTATACAAGAGGCCAACTCAGCTTAGTTAAGCGAACGGCTCGGGCGTTAGAGCCACAAGCCCGTGCTCATTACTGAAGGTCACTTCGCCGTCCTGAATGGTTACCTGAAGGCTCATGGCGCGCTGTGCCAGGCCTGCCAGTTGTTCGGTGGCTTCCGGGTCCAGATTCACGCAAGTCAGGTTGTTAAAGCGTGCCAGTTTTGCTTTATTTTTGTCCCACCATATGGGCACGCCGCGGCCGCCGTAGGTGTATATTATCTGCACCCGATAATTATGCAAGGTTCGTCGGAACACAAGCGGTATTTTCAGGGGCGGAGCGCGAGCGGAGGTTTGCATAATTTCAGAGACTTTCCAGGAACTGGAGGAGTGCGTCCGTCGGGCGGTAGCGCTTGTGCTGGGTCGCAGGTGGGGTGATGGCGGCAAGGGCCCGCTCCTTCATGCCCATGTCCGCTTCGACATAGCCGTGAGTGGTGACGGGGCTTTCGTGACCGAGCCACAACGCGATCACGGTCAGATCGACGCCCGCCTGCAACAGGTGCATGGCCGTCGTATGGCGCCAGGTATGCGGCGAGATCCTGCGGCCTGCTAACTGTGGACACATCTTTGTCGCGGTGCTGACGGCCAGGTTCAGTCGTTCGGCCACATTGGTGCGCGTCATTGGCAATCCGCTGCGGTTTGGAATGAGGGGTTGCTCGACATGCAAGTCGGCGTATTTTAGCCACTGCCGGATTTCCTTCGCCGTTTCCTTCCATAGAGGCACGGTTCGTTGTTTGCGGCCCTTGCCATGTAGGCGCACAGAGGCGGTTGCCGCCAACGTGATATCGGCCACCCGGATGCCGATCAGTTCGGAAACCCGAGCGCCGGTGTTGTAAAGCACCGTGAGCATGGCGGTGTCGCGGCGCCCGCACCAGGTCGTTATACCCGGGGCTGCAAGCAGCGCGCGAACCTCGTCGCGAGACAGGAACTCAAGCATGGGTCGTTCGAAGCGTTTCATAGGTATCGCGAGAATCTGTTGTGCAAGATGCAGAGCTGGCGGCGCTTGTGAGGCGACGTAGTGGGCAAAGGCACGAACCGCCGCCAATCTTGCATTGCGCGTGCGAATGGTGTTGTGCCGTTCGGTCTCGAGATGCGTGAGGAAATTCAGCACCAAGGCCGCATCGACATCGCACAGTGCCAGCATGGCAGGTGGCTTGCCCGTTGCGCGTCCCACATAGTTCAGCAAGAGCTTGAAGGTATCGCGATAGGCAGCGACTGTTCGGGGGCTGACGTTCTGTTGCTGGATCAAGCGCTCGGCGAAGAAGCGCTGGAGCAACGCGCCGAATTCGGTGGGAGCGGTGAGCAAGGGGTTCATGACGCCTCTCCTTGCGTATAGAGGTGAAAGCGTTCGGCGGCGATCGCCATCAGTTCGGGAATGCCGGTGACATACCAGTAGGTGTCGCTCACCTTGGCGTGCCCGACGTAGGTTGATAGCGCCAGAATGGCACGATCAATATCTACGCCCTCTTCATAGAGGCGCAGCATGCTTCTCACGATGAAGGTGTGCCGGATGTCATGCAGGCGGTGACGCTGATAGTCACCGCGCGTTTGCCAGTCCAGTTGCTGACACAGCCTCTGTAAGGCATACAGCATGCTGGGCTGATTTACGCCGCTGCCATCATCACGCAGGAAGAACTTGTCACAACAAGGCCGTGGCACGAGCCTATCTCGCTGTCGTGCATAGGCGCGCAACGAGTCGGTAACGCTCGGATGCAGCGGTACGAGACGCTGCTGATGGAACTTCGCTTCGCGGATATGCAAAACGCCACTGTCCATGTCGACGTCAGCCGCGGTTAGTGTCAGTGCTTCGGCGATGCGTAGCCCGGTCGCGGCGAGCAAGCCAAAAACACAGTGGCAAGTTGCTGGACGCAATCCCTCGGTGGGCGCCAAGCCATGCGTGGCTTCAAGCAGTGTGCACAGTTCGGCTTCTGTGTAGATGTGTGGGATGAGACGCCGGTGGGCCGAACCAAAGAGACTTCGCGGTGGAACCTCCGTCGCCGGATCCTCGCGCTGGCAAAAGCGGGCGAAACCGCGAAGAATCCCGATGCGGCGCGCCCAGGTAAACGACGCCTTAAGCTGCGAAGTCTGTGCCCATGCGACAGCGAGCGGCACCGTCAGATGCCCTTCAGGAGAGACCTCATCCGCGAAACGGGCAAATGACTGAAGCTGCGTTGCGTCGATGGTTAGCTCGAATCCGTTACGACGACGATACGCCAGGTACGCTTCGACCCGCGCCATCCAAGACAACCGGGCGCTCATGACGGGCTCCCGGGCCACGGCAGTGCCATCGCGCGCAATTGCTCCACGTCAACGCGGGCGTAGCTGTAGGCAGTGTCAAGACTCTTGTGACGCAATACGTCGGCGATCTCTTTGACTGAGACCCCAGCGCGCTGTAGCTGCGTTGCCATCGTTCGCCGCAGCACGTGTGTGTTGCAGAACTGATCGCGCAAACCGCAACGAACAAAGGCGCGGTTCATTGAATTGCGAATGGCCGGAACGCTCAGTGGCGTGTCGAGCGGTGCCCGGTGCCGGACGAATAGTCTGCGGCTCGTCGTCTGCGGGCGTCCCTGTCGCAGATACTGCGCTACCGCCTCTCCCGTGGACGCAGGCAGGGGAAGCTGTTGAATGCGTTTACTTTTGGTACCGCTGATGGTCAGTATTGCCCTGCGCCAGTCGATCGACTCCAGCGTGAGGTAGGTTACTTCGTGACCGCGTAAACCCAGATCAAGCAGGCAGCGCGCGATGGCATAGTCACGCAGGCCAACGGGGTCCGTGCGATCGAAGGCATCCAGAAAGGCCGTTAGTTCGGCGTCCGACAATACCTTGGGCAACGTGGCCCGGCGCCAGTCTGCGATTCGTGGAAGCGCTGCCGCTAGCCCGTCGGTCTCGTCACCGCGCACGGCACGGTAACGAAAGTAGCTACGCAGACTGTTGCACACGATACGCAGCGATGCCGGCCGTAGGCGCGACGTCAGCGTCGAAAAGTAAGCATCTATGTCGGTCGCCGACAGCGACAAGACGCTCACGGTATCAGTAACGCCTACGTCGTAGAGGAACGCCCCAACGTGTTGAGCTCGGCTGTCACGGGTGGCTGATGATAGCCCGCAAGTATCCGTTAAGTACTCGGCGAACCGAGTGAGCTCGATCGTCACTGGATCCTTCGCCATCGTTGGCGATGGCTGTGAACGCATCAGTATTTTGAGCAGATGCCGAAGCGCCGCTCCGGAGCAGCCTACAGAATCGTAGCAGGGTACGGGACAGGTGCACGCCGGGAGGTGTTCGCGCACGAACCGTTTAATAAGGGATGAATCGACGTGCGTCAACTCGAGCTCTTCAGCTTTAAGCCAGAAACCAAAATGGGCAAGGCAGCCCAAATAGATTCTGATGGTGCGATCAGCGTAGCGCTGGCCTCGCAGCGCCTTAATGTAGGATGAAACGACGCTCTCGAGCGGACTATCAATCAGCCAGTTGTAGCGAACAAGGTTTGTGAGGGTTTTATCGGCGGGCATGGTGTGTGCTCCTGCGGTTAGGGACGAGCCCACAGGAAACACTGTTTTTATGCAAAGCTCGATAGCTACAACACAGCTAAAAGCTTCGTCGCCACTGGCCTTTGCCGGAATAGCCCAACAAACCTTGCATAATTATAGGGTGAGGATAATTGTAGTTATGCGAAGCTTTGCATAACCGAAAGAATCACCTGTTTTGAGCGGTTGCAGGCTTTGCGCAGGCGGCTTTCATCGGGCAGGCCCAGTTCAATCCAAAGTTCAATTTCGTTGCTCAGGCTTTTTTGCCACAGTTCCGGCTCGTCGTCTGTGCTCAGGCCTTTTGTGAACTCCAGTTGGTCACTGGCGTTCAGCGCAAACGCCAGCAGCCGCACCATCATGCGTTCGTCGTTTTCTGACGGGTGGCGGGCCAGGGTCAGCTGGTGGTCGGCGTAATAATGGCGATCCATATCGGCAATATTCAGCGTGGCTTTGAAAATGGTAGCTTTGAGCGCCATGGGGTTCCTATGGTAATCGCGGGCTATTTGCGCCCTTTCGGTGCGTGGGGGACAATGCGCGCGACGAGTGTAATTCATTTTAGGGATAGCCGGGCGCCACCTATGTCGATATTACGGGGTTTTCTGATTCTGGTGCTGTTTTTCCTGCTAGGGGAATCACTGCGGCTGGTGTTTCTGGTGCCGATTAGCGGCGGTATTCTGGGGTTGATGTTACTTACCCTGTATTTGATGGTAACTGGCGGCGTGGGTAATGCTGTGGCCGGTGCCAGCCAGGCTCTGATTTCGGTGCTTATTTTGCTGATTATGCCGGGCCTGACAGAGATATTTTTCATCTCCGGCAAGTTCACCGGGCAGTGGCTGGCGGTGAGTGTGTCTTTGCTGGTGGGCACCTTTTTGAGTGTGGTCACCACCTTGGTTCTATTAAATGTGCTGGCGCGCAAACTGCCCTCTGGATCAAGCAACCATGAATAGTCCGTTGACGGTTTGGGAGCGTTTACTGACGCTGTCTCACGTGCTGGCAGACACGCCGATGCTTGTCATCGCGATGACTATATTGGCGTTTTTTGCGGCGAACAGTGTGTACATCGCTATTGGCCGCCCGGTGTGGCTGCCACCGGTTGTGCCCGCAGCCACCATTCTGGCCGGCATGATTGCGCTACTAGGCTTAGATCCAGACAGTTATCGTGAAGGTGCGAACTGGCTAATGCTACTGTTGGGCCCGGCTACAGTGGCGCTGGGCGTGCCGCTGTATCAAAACATTCATCATATTCGTGCCATGCTCTGGCCTATCGTTCTCACCTTGCCCATAGCCGCCTCGTTGGCGGTTGGGTATACGCTGGTCATTGCCTGGGCGCTGGGTGCGTCGCCAACGGTTATGGCGTCGCTGGCACCAAAATCGGTTACGGCAGCCATCGCTTTGGGTATTGGTGACATCATTGGCAGTTCGGTGCCGATGCTGATGGCGGCTCTGTTGATTACGGGCGTGTTTACCACTTTGTGTGTTGAGGTAGCCACCCGCCTGCTGAACATTACGGATGAGCGGGTGATCGGTTTTGCCCTCGGCTTGAATGGCCACGCCATTGGCACCGTGCGGGCGTTTGAAATCAGCAGTACCGCAGGGGCTTTTTCTTCATTGGGCATGAGCCTGACCGGGCTGTTTACCGCGCTGCTGCTGCCGGTTCTTTTTAACCTTTGACAGGTTCTTCACTTTAGCCCGGGTGTCTATTCAAACGCCTATATGCATCTTGCGTATAGGGGTATGTCGCAATTTCAATTGCCGTTTTGCTGTGGGTTGACTAGGTTACTACTAGGTATCTGGCGTCCTTGGGCGCCGATTCGTCCGTACAATTCTTAAAACAGCAACGGAAAACGCGATGAGAAAGCTACTAACCGCATTTGTTGGCTCTATGGCTTTGGCCGCAGCGCCCTTGGCGCTGTCTGCTGAAGCGACTAAAGAACTGAAAATGGCCTACGACGCCGATCCCGTCACCCTGGACATCCACGAGCAGTTGTCTGGCGGCATGCTTCAGCTGTCCCACATGACCTTTGACCCGCTGATCCGCTGGAACAAAGACCTGGGTTTTGACGCTCGTCTGGCAGAAAGCTGGGAACGTGTGGATGACAAAACCATGCGTTTCAATCTGCGCGAAGGCGTTAAGTTTCATTCCGGTAATGAACTGACCACCAAAGACGTAAAGTTTACTTACGAACGTTTGAAGCAAAGCTCTGATTTTAAAGCGATCTTCGCGCCTTTCACCGGCATCAATGTGATTGATGACTACACCTTTGAACTGGTTACCGCCGAGCCTTACCCGCTGTTGCTGAATACCGCTACTTACATTTTTCCGATGGACAGCGAGTTCTACTCGGGTGAAACTGAAGACGGCCAAAGCAAGGCGGCCATTACCAAGCACGGTAGTTCGTTCGCCTCTGGCAACTTGTCCGGTACTGGTCCCTACATTGTTACATCGCGCCAGCAAGGCGTGCGCACGGAATTTGAGCGCTTCGCCGATTACTGGGATGAAGCATCGCCCGGCAACGTGAAGAAAATCGTGCTGACCCCCATCAAGGAAAACAACACCCGCGTATCGGCGTTGCTGTCGGGCGGTGTGGATTTTATTGCTCCGGTACCGCCAACCGATCTGGACCGCATTAAACGCGATAAAGACACGGATCTGGTGACCATGAGCGGCACCCGCATCATCTTGTTCCACTTGAACCAAGATCGTGTTGAGGCCTTCAAGAACCCCAAAGTGCGCCAGGCGGTGGCTTACGCCATTAACCAGGAAGGCATTGCGGCAAAAATCATGAAAGGCTTTGCAACCCCTGCGGCGCAGATGTCACCGGCCGGCTATTCTGGCCATAACGAATCTTTGAAACCTCGTTATGATGTGGAAAAAGCGCAACAACTGATGAAGGAAGCCGGCTACGAAGATGGCTTTACCATTACCATGATGTCGCCTAACAACCGCTACGTGAATGACGACAAGATTGCCCAGGCGGCTGCGGCCATGCTGGCGCGCATTAACATCACGGTTGATCTGAAAACCCTGCCCAAGGCTCAGTACTGGCCTGAATTTGATGCTCGTTCAGGTGACATGATGCTGATTGGCTGGCACGCCGATACCGAAGACTCTGCGAACTTCTTCGAGTTCCTGACCTTCTGCCCGAACGCCGACACCGGCGCTGGCCAGTACAACGCGGGTTATTACTGCAACCCGGAAGTAGACGCGCTGGTAGCAAAAGCCAATGTGGAAACCGATCGTGAAAAACGCGCTGCCATGCTGCAAGACGCAGAAAAGCAACTGTATGACGACGCTGCGTTCATTCCCCTGCACTGGCAGGATCTGGCTTGGGCTTCAAAGAAGAACGTAAAACTTGAACCCATATTGAACGTGATGAACTTCCCGTACCTGGGAGACCTAGTGGTCGAGTAATCGCCTCTAATCACACTTGATCAACCCGTAAAACCCGGTCGGTTGCGGGCACCCACTCTCTCCAGGGCGCCTGTAACCGGCTTTTTTATTGACGCCTAATCCGGACATTTTTCATGCTAGCGTTTTTGGTTCAACGGATTTCTCAGGCATTTCTGGTCATGTTCGTGATAAGCATGATCGCGTTTGCCATTCAGGACGGCCTGGGTGACCCGCTGCAGGAACTGGTGGGCATGTCGGTGTCGCTGGAAGAGCGCGATGCCATACGTGAAGACATGGGTTTGAATGACCCAATTTACGTGCAGTATGCGCGCTTTGCCGGTAATGCTTTGCAGGGAGATCTGGGCATTTCGTACTTCTATGGCAAGCCTACGTTACAGGTTATTGCTGAACACCTTCCGGCCACCCTGGAATTGGTGATTGGTGCCAGCCTGATTATTTTGGTGTTTTCGGTGCCTATTGGTGTGTACGCAGCCATTCGACCGCAAGCATTTTTGTCAAAATTTTTTATGAGCATCAGCACTGTGGGTATTTCAATTCCGGTGTTCTTGACCGCCATTGTGCTGATTCAGCTGTTTTCGATTGGGGTCACGATCGAACTGTTTCCAACGGAGACCGGTTGGGGTACTTGGCTGAATGGTGCACTGTCTACCGATGGCGGTTTGCCGTCTTACGGCCGCGGCGACGAGCTTACCCATTTGTTCGGTACCTGGACTTCAGGATTTTTTTCCTGGGACGGCCTTTGGCACCTGGTGCTGCCCTGTGTGTCTTTGGCGTCTATCATGTTGCCGCTGTTTATCCGGCTGATTCGTGCGGAAATGATGGAAGTGCTGCAAAGCGACTATATTCGTTACGCCCGCGCCAAGGGCCTGTCCTCCGGCCGCATTAACTTTCTGCACGCCTTGAAAAACACCATGCTGCCGGTGATTACGGTCGGCGGTGTGCAACTCGGCATCATGGTCGCTTACACCATTCTTACCGAAACCGTATTCCAGTGGCCGGGCATGGGCCTGATGTTTCTGGAAGCCATTACCCGCAGCGACATTCCGCTGATTGTGGCCTACCTGATGGTGGTGGGGCTGGTTTTTGTGATTACCAACACGATTGTGGATCTGATCTACGGCCTGGTGAACCCCACTGTAAAACTGACAGGTAAAAAAGCATGATGACCGCGACTGTCTCCCGTTGGGCTCGCGTCCGCGACTCTTTCCTCTGGTACAGCTTTAAACGTGACAAAGTAGCCATTGCCAGCTTCATCGTATTGTTGGCGATGGTTCTGTCGGCAATTTTCGCACCGTTGTTAGCACCGACTGATCCTTACGATCTGGCGCTGATCGACATCATGAACTCAGAGTTGCCGCCGGTTGGCATGAGCGGCGCCGACGGGGCCTTCCCGTTGGGCACCGACGCCCAGGGCCGGGATATGCTGTCGACCATTCTGTACGGCACCCGGGTGTCGCTGATGATTGGTTTTGGTGCGGTCATTCTGCAAGCCGCTCTGGGTATTATGTTCGGCCTGCTGGCGGGCTACCTGGGTGGCCGGGTAGACGCTATTCTGATGCGCATCGCCGACGTGCAGCTGTCGTTTTCTACCTTGATGGTGGCGATTATTGTGGGCGCGGTGTTCAAGGCCAGCTTTGGCAGCCTGATGTTTGGTGAAATCGCCATTTATATGCTGATTTTTATCATCGGCGTGGCCGAGTGGCCGCAAATTGCCCGCACCGTGCGAGCCTCGGTGCTGGCAGAGAAGAAAAAGGAATATGTAGACGCGGCCAAGGTGATGGGTTTTCGCACCAACCGTATTATGTTCCGTCACATTCTGCCCAACACTCTTTCGCCGATTTTCGTGATCGGTACGGTGCAAATTGCCAACGCCATTATTTCCGAAGCGGCGCTGTCTTTTCTTGGCCTGGGTATGCCTGAAACCCAGCCTTCACTGGGTTCGCTGATCAAATCCGGCTTCGATTACATTCAGAGCGGTTCTTGGTGGATCACCCTGCTGCCCGGCCTGGTGCTGGTGGTGCTGGTGCTGGTGATCAACCTGCTGGGCGACTGGCTGCGCGATGTAATGAACCCACGGCTGTACAAGGGATAATTCGATGGCATTGCTGGAAGTAAAAAATCTGGATGTTCGCTTTGCCGTGCGCGGTGGCGATTTGACAGCCCTGCGGGGCATCAGTTTTTCGCTGGACAAAGGCGAACGGCTGGGCCTGGTGGGCGAATCCGGCGCGGGTAAATCCGTGGCGGCATTTTCCATTCTCAATCTGATAGCGCAGCCGGGCTACATTGCCGGCGGGCAGATTCTGTTTGAAGGCAAAGACCTGGCGGCCATGAGCGAGCGTGAACTGCGGAAAATCCGCGGCAATCGCATCGCCATGATTTTTCAGGACCCGATGATGACCCTGAACCCGGTGCTGACCATTGGCACCCAGATGGTGGAAGCCATCAAAGCTCACCGCCGGATCAGCACCAAAGACGCGCGGGCCATTGCGGTGGATAAACTGCGTAAGGTGCAGATTCCGTCCCCCGAGAAGCGCCTGGACCAATATCCCCATGAACTGTCTGGCGGTATGCGCCAGCGGGTGATTATTGCCATCGCCTTGCTGCTAGACCCTGAAATTATTATTGCCGACGAACCCACTACCGCTCTGGATGTGACCATTCAAGCGGAAATTATGGCTCTGCTGCTGGATTTGTGCGAACAGGAAAACGTCGCGCTGATGCTGATTACCCATGATTTGGGCGTGGTGTCCCAGGTGTCCCAGCGCATGCTGGTGATGTACTCCGGTCGTATCATCGAGCAGGGGCCTACCCGGGAAATCATCAACGATGCCCAGCACCCTTACACCCAGGGGCTGATAAACGCACTGCCGCAAATGGGCGAGCCTGGTGCGCGGCTGTTCCAGATTCCCGGCGCCATGCCGTCGTTGAAGAATGTCCCCAGCGGGTGCCCGTTCAACCCGCGCTGCTCATTCGCGACCGATGAGTGCCGCAGGACCATGCCCGAGTATGTGCGGGCCGGTAATGTGGATGTGGCCTGCTATGAGGTGGAACGTTTGATTGCACAAGAACAGCAAGCCCGGGAGGTGACCCCATGAGCGCCTCGCCGTTGGTTGATATTCGCGGTCTGGAAAAGAAATTTGATCTGTCTGGTAGCCTGCTGGAGCAGGTCAGCTTCAAAAACGGACGCTTTCAGCGTAAACAGGAAGCGGTACACGCCATCAACGGCGTGAATCTGCAGGTGTTCAAAGGCGAAGCCTTGTGCGTCGTAGGCGAGTCTGGCTGCGGCAAGTCTACGGTTGCTCGCACTATTATGGGCTTGCTGTCGCCCACCGCTGGTGAAGTGCACTATGAAGGCAAGCGCATCGACACGCTGGAAGGCAAAGCGCTGCTGCCGTACCGCCGCAAAATGCAGATGATTTTCCAGAACCCTTACGCCTCGCTGAACCCGCGGATGACCATTCAGCAAACTCTGGAAGAACCCATTCACTTCCACCACCCCGAGTGGAGCAAAGCCGACGTGCTTAATAAAGTACAGGAGGTAATGCAATCGGTGGGTATTGATCCGGATTGGGGCAGCCGCTTTGGCCACGAGTTCTCCGGCGGCCAGCGCCAGCGTATTGCCATAGCTCGCGCCTTGGCGGTAGACCCGGAGTTTATTGTGGCGGACGAACCCATTTCGGCACTGGATGTGTCTATTCAGGCGCAAGTGCTGAATCTGATGATGGACGCCCAGGAATCGCGCAATCTGACCTATCTGTTCATCACCCACGATTTGGCGGTGGTGGAGCACTTTGGCACCCGTGTGGCGGTGATGTATCTGGGCCGGGTGTGTGAGTTGGCGCCCACCAAAGCGTTGTTTGCCTCCCCGCGGCACCCGTACACCCAGGCATTGCTGTCCGCAATACCGCGGCTGGAAGACGGCCGGCCCAATTACATTCGCCTGCAGGGCGAAGTGCCTACGCCGGTCAATTTGCCGTCGGGCTGCGTATTCCATGGCCGTTGTCCCTACGCTAATGATCGCTGCCGCCAGGAAATCCCGGAATTGTTTGCCACAGATGACGGTGGCCAAGTGGCCTGCCACGGGGTCGAAGAAGGCCGTTTGTGAAAACCCAGTAGCCGATGCGTTATCATGGCGTCTTTGATGTAAAGCCAAGGGTCCGCGAAGCCGTGGGGGGGTAATGGAAGTACGCTGGATGGAAGATTTTATGGCGCTGGCCCGCACCCGCCATTTTTCCCGTGCGGCTGAGCTTCAACACGTCAGCCAGCCTACCTTCAGCCGGCGTATTCGCCTGCTGGAAGACGCCATGGGTTCAACCTTGGTTAACCGCCAGACGTTGCCACTGTCGCTGACCCCTGCGGGTGAGGTTTTTGCCGAGTTGTGCGCGCGGGTCACCCGCGATGTTCGTGACACCCACGAGCGGGTAAAACACCTTGAATCCGAAGCCGGTTCTCGCATCAGTGTAGGTTCTACCCAGGGTCTGTTCTCCCACTTTTACCAGACCTGGGCGCACCAAGCCGGGGTAGCCGAGAGACTGCAACTGAACCTGAAGGCCACCAACTGGATAGGCGAGCAATTTCTGGATGCGCTCGACAACGGCGACTGCGATCTGGTGCTGTGCTACTGGCATGACGACCTGCCCTGGCGTGAACGATTGAAAAGCAGCGCCTACCGTTCCCTGACCCTGTCAAAGGAGGCACTGATACCGGTGAGCATTGGCGACGAACAGGGCGCCCCGCGTTTTGTTCTGCCGGGCAGCGCTGCCCAGCCGGTACCGCTGATTGCTTACCATCCCCGGGGGTTTTTACAGCCCGCTATTACCACCCATCTGGCGCGGCAGAAGACCACCGCCAATCTGTTACCGCTGAATGAAAACGCCCAGTCGGCCAGCGTGAAAGCCTTGGTAAAGCAGGGCTTTGGCATGGGCTGGTTGCCCCAGCGCATGGCACAAAAAAGCGAAGAATCTGGCAGCCTGGTGCGCGCCGGCGATGAGCGCTGGGATGTAAAACTGGAAATTCGATTGCTGCGCCTGAGCCAACCCCGTACCCAGGAATTCAATACACTCTGGAACACATTGGAAACTCAATATGACCGATAACCAAATTCTGGCCTTGCAACCTGACCACATTGCCGAGTTGCAGAAGCGCTACCAGCGAGCGCTGGCGGACCACGGCTACAGCGCCCTGTTGATCAGCGCTGGCGCAACACCCGTGCGCTACGGCGACGACCAGGGCGCGCCTTTCCAGGGCTTTGGCCCGTTCCTGCACTGGACCGGCCTGACCGGTTACGAACACGCATGGCTGCTGATTCAGGCAGATACAACGCCGGTACTGTGGCTGTATCAGCCGGTGGATTTCTGGCACGCGACTTTACAGCTGCCAAGCGAGCCTTGGCAGCAGGCTATGGACATTCGCTACATTGCCAAACGCGCTCTGCCGCCATTGCCGGCCGAGACTGGTCAGGGTAAAGGGCTGGCCGTTGTGGGCGATCCAACCCTGCTTGCGGGCGTGCCGGGTGACCATAATCCGGTGGCGTTGACGGTGGCTCTGGATGAAACCCGCATGCACAAAACCGACTATGAAGTGGCGTGCCTGACCCGTGCCAATAATATTGCTCTGGCAGGCCACCAGGCTGCAGCCGCTGCGTTCGCCGATGGCGCCAGTGAATTTAAGATCAACCTGGCGTATCAGCAGGCTACCTTGCAGCGTGAAACAGAGGCGCCTTATCACAGTATTATCGGCTTGAACGAACACGCCGGTACTCTTCATTACCAGTATTACGACACCACGGCACCGGCGCAGTCCCGCAGCCTGTTGATGGATGCGGGTGTGCGCTACCGCGGTTACTGCTCGGACATTACCCGTACTTACGCGGCCGCGGGCGAAGGCCGGTTCGCAGCACTGGTAAAAGGTATGGACCTGTTGCGCGAACACTTGTGCAAGATGGTTGCACCGGGTGTTGAGTACCTGGCTATTCACCGCAAGGCTCACTCCGGTGTCGCTGCGCTGCTCAGTGCCAGTGGGCTGGTAAGCGGTATCAGCGATGAAACCATGGTAGAGCAGGGTATCACCCGGGTGTTTTTCCCCCACGGCATCGGCCATTTTCTGGGCATACAGGTGCACGATGTGGCTGGAAAACCCGTACCGTCGCCAGCGGAAGCGCCGTTTTTACGCCTGACACGAACGTTGGAAGCCGGCATGGTAGTGACCATCGAACCAGGTCTGTATTTCATCCCTTCGCTGCTGGAACCCTTGCTAAAAGGACCATTGGCGCAGCATATCAATACCGCGATACTGGGCGAACTGAAGGGCTATGGGGGTGTGCGGCTGGAAGACAACGTGCTGGTTACCGAGACGGGAGCACGAAACCTGAGCAGATTGACTGAAAATTAATCTACAAAGGGCTTGAACTTTAAGATCGGAATGTTAATAATTATCACTAACATTTAATCGCGTAAGTGAGAGCCCTATGTATGTCTGCCTTTGCCACGGCGTAACCGATCGTGATATCCGTGCCGCAGCGGACAACGGTGTAACGTCCATGCGCCAGTTGGGTAAAGAACTGGGCGTGGGCACGCAGTGCGGCCGCTGTGCACAAACCGCTCGCGAAATCCTCCGCGATCACAGCTCTCCGGATTATATGGCTCTGGCGGGTATGCTGGCCCACCCGGTTTGATTACCCGACCAGGTTTATCATTCCAGCGATTTTAACTATCGCCATAACGCGCTATTCTTGCCTGACGTGATGAAAATCTTTAGGGAGAGGCGCTATGAAAGGCGATAAACAGGTTATTCAGTTTTTAAACAAAGTGTTGGGCAACGAGCTGACGGCCATCAATCAGTATTTTTTGCACTCACGCATGTACAAAGACTGGGGCATCGCTAAGCTTGCCGCTAAAGAGTACGAAGAGTCTATTGACGAAATGAAACACGCCGATCAGCTGATCGAACGCATCCTGTTTCTGGACGGCCTGCCGAACCTGCAAGATCTGAACAAGCTGATGATTGGTGAGCACGTTCAGGAAATGATCGAAAGCGATCTGAAAATCGAACACCTTGCACACAAAGATCTGAAAGATGCCATCGTTCACTGCGAGTCTGTTCAGGACTACACCAGCCGCGAGCTGTTCCGCAGCATTCTGGACAGTGAAGAAGAGCACATCGACTGGCTGGAAACCCAGCTGGAAATGATCAGTCAGATGGGCATTCAAAACTACATCCAATTACAGTCTGCCGCAGCGGAGTAAATGTCGACAATGGATCTGTCCTGCTTTAAAGCGTATGACCTTCGTGGCCGTGTTCCAGACCGGCTGAACCCTAAGCTCGCGGAGCTTATTGGCCGTGCCTATGTGGAAGTAACCGGCGCGAAAAAAATCATTGTTGGCTATGACATTCGCTTGTCTAGTCGCGAGATCAGCCAGGCATTGTGCTCGGGTTTAATGGCTGCGGGCGCAGACGTGTACGACATCGGCCTGTGTGGTACCGAAATGGTGTACTTTGCCACCAGCCATTACGACATGGATGGCGGCATTATGGTAACCGCCAGCCATAACCCCCGTGACCACAATGGCATGAAAATGGTGGGGCCAGAATCGCGGCCGATCAGTTCAGACAATGGCCTGAACGACATCCGTGACCGCGTCTTGGAACCGTTTGCGGATGCCCAAGATCAGGGCCGTTACGAAACCCTGGAAACCATGAACGCCTATATCGATCACCTTTTGGGCTATATTAACGGTGCAGATCTAAAGCCGCTGAAACTGGTGGTTAATGCTGGTAACGGCGGTGCCGGGCTGGTGATTGATGAGCTTGAGGCGCACGTGCCGTTCGAATTTGTGAAAGTACACCACAACGCAGACGGCCACTTTCCCAACGGTGTTCCCAACCCGATACTGGAAGAAAATCGCGCAGCCACCGCAGATGCGGTAAAAGCCAGTGGCGCTGTCATGGGCATCGCCTGGGACGGTGATTACGATCGCTGTTTTTTCTTCGATGAAAATGGCCGCTTTATTGAAGGCTATTACATTGTTGGCCTGTTGGCCGATCAGTTTCTGCGCAAGACCGGCCCGGGTAAGATGATTCACGACCCGCGCCTGATCTGGAACACGTTGGACCTGGTTGCGGCTGCTGGCGGAGTTGCCGTCGAAAGCAAAACCGGCCATGCGTTCATCAAGCAGCGTATGCGCGATGAAGATGCGGTGTACGGCGGTGAAATGAGTGCCCACCATTATTTCCGGGATTTTGCTTATTGCGACAGCGGCATGATTCCATGGCTGCTAGTGGCCGAGCGCTTGTGCCAGGCTGGTTGCACGCTGTCATCGTTGATTGATGCCCGCATTGAAGCCTACCCGGCCAGCGGCGAGATTAACCGTACGATCGCAGACCCCGCTACTGTCATTGCCGCCATCGAAGCAAAATACGGCGCCGAGGCGAAGAGTGTGAGCCACGTAGACGGCGTGAGTGTGGAGTACGACCACTGGCGCTTTAATCTGCGGATGTCCAACACCGAACCGGTGGTAAGGCTGAACGTGGAGTCCCGTGGCGATATACCGTTGATGCGAGAGAAAACCGACGAACTGCTGGCGGAAATGGAGCGTTTGAACGCCCTGTAAACGTGATTGTAATTTGCTCTGTGGAATCTGTGCAAAGGCCCTACCGGACAATCAAACCGGGCAGGGCCTTTTTGCTTATTTATACTTCTGGTCCTGTCCCTGGCGCTGCGCTAAGGTTTACAGCCAGTCGTTCAGCATAATCCCCAATCCGACCCTCTGAATGCGCTCGTTATAGTCAATCAGGCTTTCACCGTAACCGTTGTAATAATGCACGAAGCCTTTGATGGTATCGCCCATGGGGAAGCTGTAGCCAAACTCTACCGAGGTTTTGTTGTCTGAGGTGCGCAGGTTGTTCAGCAGCTTCAGTGAGAAGGTGCGGTTTTCCGTCAGTTTGTACACTGCGTGGTAACTGCCATGGCCCAGATAGCTTTCAATATCGTCGTTGTCGTCGGTGTTGCCGTCTGGCAAGCGTATCCAGGGTTTAACCATGAACAGCCAACGGTTGTAAGTGTAAGTTCCCATGCCAACAATGCGGTTCCAGCTGCGCGAGCGCGGCTCGGCCTGACCGTTTGACTGGTGGTTAATGCCCAGATTCACCGTATTCAGGCGGCCCGGCCCAATGTCCCAGTCGGGTTGGTAGCGCAGGAATAGTTCAGGCTCGTAGTTGGTTTCACGAAACGGCGCGGACTCATCCTGATTGTAAAGCTGCCAGAAAGACTTCTGGGTGTAGCCGAACCAAAGCGTAGTGCGTTTATCCATAAAGCCGGTGAGCAGCGGAACTTTGAAGCTGATTTGGTACTTGGCTTCTTCCTGCTTAAGGTCGTAATCGTAGCCGGTCACGCCCAGGCGCGGGCTTGTGGGCGTCTGGTTTGGTTGGTCAGACCAGGTGATTGGCAGAATGTAGTTCGGGCGGTGGCGAATAAAGCTGCCAGAGAATGAAAACAGGGATTCTTCCGCTTCCAGGTAGCGGTCCAGAATCGACGACATCACCGCAGTTTCGTCGTTTGCTCCTGGGTTATCCAGCGCTTCTTCCATTGCCCGTTTGCTTGGTGGTAGTGCCTCGGTGGCGATTTCGACCCGCTGCCGTTGCTCGGTGCTGGCGTTGTCGCGGGCCTGATCAGGCTGGTAAATCTCATCGAAACAGGCCAGGCGCTGCAGTCCATCGCGAATCAGTGCGCAGTCTTGGGCGGACAGCGGTTGATCTGCCATGGGCTCAGCGTCGGTTTGGGCACTGGTCGCAGGCGCCCAGGCCAAGGTGCACAATGCGGCGGCTAGTGCTGTGGATAGTGCCGTTGCCAACACGTGGCGGCGCTGCCGGATAACTGTTAACGCAGGTGTGAATAGCATGGTGGTAATGTCTCTTTGACCTTTAGCGGAAGAAAAACGGCGTGCAAATGGTGGCGTTTTACTGGGCGTTCAGGCTGATCCAGGTATTTGCTATGCCGTATAACCACACACTGGACATAGTCAATGCCAGCAATGCGAAAATCAGTTTAGGACGATTTTGCCGCTCTGCGCCTGCGGTAACCACCCAGCGCAGGTACATCAGGCCAATAAAACTGGTAAAAACCAGCAGGCTGGCCACAGCAGGTATCAACAGCCAGGCGGGCGCCAGAACTTCGCCCGGCGGCGTACTGTAACCAAACCAGATCATAGAACCCAGTAGTGTAGCTAGCGCGGTAAACTCTAGAATTAAGAGCGGCTTGCGCAAGCGGTGAGAAGAGTGACTGAGTTCTGTCATGGTGAATTCCTGAGCGATAAACGGGCCTGGAACGTATGGTAACCATAACGGCGCGACAGGTCTTGTGATTTACCAAATAGCAACAAACGGTGCTGAAATTGATGTATCAGTCTGCGTGTTGGTTTTTTTGCCGACGCACAGCCGCTATAATGCGGCAACTTATTATTATAACGCTTGAATGCGAGGTGCATTGTGAAGATGAAGAGAATTCTGGCCGCTGTTCTGCTTGGTTTTGGTCTGACAGCCGGCGCCGTTATGGCAAATGTTGATGACGAAATTCTGTCCCGTATCCAGCCGGTAGGCAGTCTCTGCTTGCAGGGTGAAGATTGTGGCGCAGCGGCAGCTCCAACGGTTGCAGCCAGTGCTGGCCCTCGCTCTGGCTCGGAGGTTTATGGTGCCGTTTGCCTGGCATGCCACACCACGGGTGCAGCCGGTGCGCCGGTTATTGGTGACGCCAGTGCCTGGGCGCCGCGTGTCGAGCAGGGCCTAGACACGCTAATCTCCCACGCTATTAATGGCTATAACGCCATGCCAGCGAAAGGTGGTTGTGCCAGCTGCCCGGATGAAGAGATTGCTGCAGCCGTTGAACACCTGGTGGCAGAGAGCAAGTAACACTGCGTAAAAGCCGGGCCGTTCGCCGATGCGGGCTGCCCGGTGTCAGGCGCCCAAGTCCCCCAACAGGGCGCTGAGCGTCGCTTTTCCCTTCTTTTGGTTCACTTCGACGTCTGCTTCCCCTAAACCCAGCCAGCGCACATCATCTTCCGGTAGTTCGTCCAGGAAGCGGCTTGGAATGGTCTCCATTTTTTCGCCATATTGCCGGCGCGACGCAGCATAGGTCAGGGTCAGGGTTTCTCGCGCCCGGGTAATACCCACGTACATCAGCCGCCGTTCTTCCTCGATATTTTCTTCTTCAATGCTCATCCGGTGCGGCAGAATTTCTTCTTCCAAGCCGATGATGAACACGTGCGGAAATTCCAAGCCTTTGGAGGCGTGCAGGGTCAGCAGCTGTACTTTATCGCTGTCGTCTTCTTCCTCGCGCTGCTCCATCATGTCACGCAGGATCAGCTTGGTAATGGCGTCTTCCACGCCAATTTCGTCCGCGGTGCCTTTGCCATCGTCAAGCATGCGCTGGATGGAATCCACCAGGTACCAGATATTCTCCATGCGCCACTGCGCCTGCTTGGGCGAGCCAGAATGCTGGTGCAGCCATTCCTCATACTCTATATCCGTAAACAACTGCTTGATTACCTGCACAGGGTCATCGCTGTGTAACCTTTTACAGGTGGCGTCTGCCCAGTGGGCGAAGCGACGCAGACGCTCCAGGCCCTTGTCGGTCACGTGGCTTTGCGCGCCCATATCGCCCAGTGCTTTGAACAGGCTGACGTTGCGAGCGCGGGCGTAGTGGCTTAATTGCTCGAGTGTGCGTGGGCCAATCTCCCGGCGGGGCACGTTAACCACTCGTAAAAAAGAGGCGTCGTCAGTGGGATTGATCAGTAAGCGTAAATACGCCATAGCGTCTTTGATTTCGCTTTTGGCAAAAAACGATTGGCCGCCGGAGATGCGATAGGGAATTTGATAGCCCTGTAGCTTCACCTCTAGCAGCCGGGCCTGATGGTTACCCCGGTACAGCACCGCAAAATCTTTGAATCCCAGGCCTTGCTTCAGCTTCTGGTCTAGTATTTCGGTGGCCACCCGCTCGGTTTCTGCTTCTTCATTGCGGCAACGGATAATGCGAATTTCTTCACCAATGGCGTGATCGCTCCACAGCACTTTTTCAAAGGCGTGTGGGTTGTTGGCAATCACCGTGTTGGCGGCACGCAGTATGCGGCTTGTTGAGCGGTAATTCTGCTCCAGCTTAACCACTTTCAGGCTGGGGAAATCCTGTTCCAGCTGTGCCAGGTTCTCCGGCCGCGCTCCGCGCCAGGCGTAAATCGACTGGTCATCATCACCCACTACGGTAAAAGCGGCGCGCCCTGCCACCAAGAGCTTCACCAGCTCGTATTGGCACACATTGGTGTCTTGGTACTCATCCACCAGCATGTAACGAATTTTACGCTGCCATTTCGCCAGCACGTCCGGGTGCTGGCGAAACAGCATCACCGGCAGCAGAATCAGGTCATCGAAGTCGACGGCGTTGTATGCTTTCAAGTACTCGTTGTAGTATCCATAAATGATTGCGATTCTCTGTTCACGCTCGTCTGCAGCCTTGCTCAGTGCTTCGGCAGGCGGACGCATGGCGTTTTTCCATGAAGAGATGGTCATCTGTACCGGATTCAGTTCATCACCAGCGTCGGTGCTGCCATGGGTTAGCATTAAATCCTGCAGCAGGGCTTTGGCGTCTTCGGCATCAAAAATGGAAAATCCGGGGTGATAACCAACATGATCATGTTCCTCGCGGATGATGTTCAGGCCCAGGTTATGAAAGGTGGACACGGTCAATCCACGGGTTAGCTTTCGATCGATGATGCGGCCAACACGCTCTTTCATTTCTCGTGCCGCTTTGTTGGTGAAGGTCACGGCCGCAATGTGCCGGCCAGGAATACCCAGTTGTTCAATTAGAAACGCAATTTTGCGGGTAATTACGCTGGTTTTGCCGCTGCCGGCGCCCGCTAGTACCAGCATGGGGCCATCGGCATAGCGCACGGCTTCGCGTTGTCTGGGATTGAGTTTTGTCACGGCGTCACAGCAGCCTGGTTGCAAAGTGCGTTAATATCATGCCTATTCTACAGCACCTGGGCAGTCGGCACCCTACCGGAAAGTAAGCTATTGTTAATGAATTGTATGGCTTGAATTACTGCGCATTGGTACAGGAAATCTTACAAACTCATGGATTCGCAGATGGTATCGCCTTTAGCTTTTTTTGATCAGCCTCGCTCACAGCCTGAAAATGAGCGTAGTAGCAGAGGGCGTGGAAACCTACACGCAGATGGAGTTTTTACGGCAACTGAATTGCGACCACGTACAGGGTTACTATTTTGCCCGGCCGATGCCTTGGGGCCAGCTGGTGCAGTTCCTCCGTAATCAGAGGCAGTCTGCTTGCCTGTAATCCTGTGCCGCTGTACCTTTGCCACTTTGTTTGTCAGCGAACGTGATTAGCAGAGGTAGCATGAACAGTATTTCCCGACGCATTGCGAATGAGCTTGGTGTACGTGAAGAGCAGGTTAATGCCACCGTTGAACTGTTAAACGGCGGTGCGACTGTGCCCTTTATTGCCCGCTATCGAAAAGAGCTGACCGGCGCGCTTGACGACATCCAGTTGCGAGCCCTGGAAGAGCGCCTGCGCTATTTGCGCGAACTGGAAGACCGCCGCGCCACCATCCTCGCCAGTATTGACGAGCAGGGCAAATTGACCGATGTGCTGAAATCCAGCATTAACGGGGCAGACACCAAAAACCGTCTGGAAGATCTTTACCTGCCTTACAAGCCCAAGCGCCGTACCAAAGCCCAGATTGCCTGTGAGGCCGGTCTTGAACCACTGGCCGATGGCCTTTATAACGACCCAACACAAGCGCCAGAGGCTCTGGCAGAGCAGTTCGTTAACGCCGATGTGGCTGACAGCAAGGCGGCCTTGGAAGGCGCCCGTGCCATTCTGATGGAGCGTTTCGCAGAAGACGCCGAACTTCTGGGCCAACTGCGCGGTTTCATCTGGCAGCAAGGCCAGCTGAAAGTCACCGTTATTGCCGGCAAAGAGGCCGGAGGCGCCAAATTCCGTGATTACTTTGATCACAGCGAAGCGTTAAAAAAAGTGCCGTCACACCGTACTCTGGCTATTCTACGTGGCCGCAACGAGGGCATCCTGAGCTACACCATTGCCGTTGGAGAAAACAGCGATGATCGTCGCCAGCCGCACCCGGCGGAATCTTACATTGCCGCCCACTGGAATGTCCGCGACCAGGGCCGGGCGGCCGACAAGTGGCTGGCCGAAGTGGTGCGCTGGACCTGGCGGGTAAAGCTGTCTGGCCAGCTCGAAACTGACCTGATAGGCCAGATCCGAGAGGCTGCTGAAACCGAGGCTATCCAGGTATTTGCTGATAACCTCAAAGATTTGTTGTTGCTGGCTCCGGCCGGGCCCCGTGCCACTCTGGGCCTGGACCCAGGCCTGCGTACCGGCGTGAAAGTGGCCGTAATTGACGGCATAGGGCAGGTGTTGGACCACGGGGCTATATTTCCCCACGCCCCACGAAACCAGTGGGAAGCGTCGATAGAGCAATTGCGCAAATGGTGTCGCCAGTACAACATCGAACTGGTGGCTATTGGTAATGGCACTGCCTCGCGGGAAACCGATAAACTGGTGGCCGATCTGTGCAAGCGTTACCCGGAACTGAAATTGGCGCGCATTGTGGTCAGCGAATCGGTGCGTCTATTTATTCAGCATCGGAATTCGCCTCGCGGGAATTGCCGGACCTGGATGTCACCATTCGCGGCGCGGTATCCATGCCCGGCGCTTGCAGGACCCGTGGCGGAACTGGTTAAAATGAGCCAAAATCTATTGGTGTGGGCCAATATCAGCACGACGTATCGCAGGTACAGCTATCGCGCAGCCTGTATGCAGTGGTAGAAGACTGTGTAAACGGCGTAGGAGTCGATCTGAACACCGCGTCGGTGCCGCTGTTAACCCGTGTGTCTGGGTTAAATCCAACCATTGCCCAGAACATCGTGGATTATCGCAGCCAGAACGGTCAATTCCGTAACCGCAAGCAGCTTATGAAAGTGCCGCGTCTGGGCGCTCGCAGCTTCGAACAGGCGGCGGGCTTTTTGCGCATCGGCGATGGTGATAATCCGCTGGATCGGTCTTCGGTGCACCCGGAGGCTTATCGCGTGGTGGAAACCATCGCCGCTAAAAATCACCGGGATATGAACAACCTGGTGGGTGATGTAGCATTTTTGCGCAGCCTGAACCCGCAGGATTATGTGACCGAGCAGTTTGGCTTGCCTACGGTCAAAGACATCTTCGCCGAGTTGGAAAAGCCGGGGCGCGACCCACGGCCGGAATTCCGCTTCGCCAGTTTTGAAGAAGGCGTAGAAACCCTGAAAGATCTGGAGCCGGGAATGGTGCTGGAAGGGTCGGTCACCAACGTCACCAATTTTGGCGCCTTCGTGGATATTGGCGTGCACCAGGACGGCCTGGTTCATATATCGGCGTTGGCAGACCGTTTTATAAAAGACCCGCGGGAAGTGGTGAAAGCTGGCGACATCGTAAAAGTGAAGGTGATGGAGGTGGATATTCCGCGTAAGCGCATCGCTTTGACCATGCGCATGGGTGATCAGCCTGGCCAGCAGCCGGCTGAACGGCCCCGTGGTGACAAAACCCCAAGTCCAAATCGCAACAATGCGGCTGGCGCGCGTAAACCGGCGCCGGCTGCAAATCAGAGTCAGAATCAGAATCAGAATCCGGGTCAGGGTCAAGGCGCCATGGCAGGAGCTCTGGCTCAGGCCATGGCGTCGGCCAACAAGCGCGACCGTTAATTTACTTGGCAACCACAGCGGTTGCAGCAGGAGTTTTTCATGGCTCAATCACGCCATCACATATTTAATCAGTTTGCCGCCAGCGAGTGGCAGGGCTTTCGTAAAGGTGTTGAAAAAGAAGGTTTGCGTGCCGATGCCAGCGGCTTCATCGCACAAACCCCGCACCCGCACGCTCTGGGTTCGGCGTTAACCCACCCACGCATTACCACCGATTATTCGGAATCTCTGCTGGAGCTGATTACGCCGGTGTATGACACCACCGCCGGCATGCTTGAAGCGCTGGGCCACACCCATCAATTTGTGCAGCAGAACTTGGGCGACGAAGTATTCTGGGCCGCCAGTATGCCCTGTGGCCTGGATGGTGACAGCAGTATTCCCATCGCCAATTACGGCAGCTCCAATGTGGGTAAGATGAAACACGTGTATCGCCAAGGCTTGGCGGTGCGCTACGGGCGAATGATGCAAAGTATCGCCGGCACCCATTACAACGTGTCGTTACCCGAAGGGTTTTGGCAGCAGTGGCAGCGGGCTGTGGGCGGCAGCGAACTGAGCCTGCAAGATTTCAAATCCGAGCAGTACTTCTGGTTGATTCGTAATTTCCGCCGCCGTAGCTGGCTGTTAATGCTGCTGTTTGGCGCTTCACCGGCGCTGGACCAGAGTTTTGTTGCCAACGTCAGGCACAACCTCAGCAGCTTTAATGCAAATACTTTTTATGGTGAGCAGGCCAGCTCACTGCGGATGGGCGATTTGGGTTACCACAACAATGCCCAGGCATCTCTGAACATCTGTTTTAACGAGCTAAAAACCTATACCCGCACTCTGGAGCGAGCCATTCACACGCCCTGGCCGCCCTATGAAAAACTGGGCATAAACCGCGACGGTGAATACATTCAGCTCAATACCAACGTGTTGCAGATTGAAAACGAGTATTACAGTGCCTTACGGCCGAAGCGCACCGCCGCCAGTGGCGAAAAACCCATCCACGCGTTGATGAGCCGTGGAGTGGAGTACATCGAGGTGCGTTGTCTGGATCTGGACCCGTTTGCAGCCGTGGGTATTACCGCGCCGCAAGTGGATTTTCTTGACCTATTTTTGTTGGATTGCCTGTTACAGGACAGCCCGTGGATTGGTGATGATGAGTGTGCCCGGCTGGATAACAATTTCAAGGATGTTGTAGCGCGCGGACGCGGGCGCGACTTGGCGTTGCAGCTGGGCAGTCGCAGTGTCAACGCCGGAGAGACGGCGCTTGAACTTCTGGATTCGCTGCAGCCACTGGCGGAACAGCTCGACGGTTGGAATGGCGACACCACCTATGTGCGGGCTCTGGCGGAGCAGCGGCAAAAACTGGAAGGCAGTTGGTGTTTGCCATCGCAGCAGGTCCTGGATGCAATGACCAGCAGTGGCCTGGGTCACCGCGACTGGACGCTGGAAATGTCCCACCAGCACAAGCACAGCTTGCTCGCGCAGCCGCTGCCAGACGCCGTGCAGCAACAATATAAAGGGTTTAGCCTTGAGTCCTTGCAACAGCAGCAACAGATTGAAGAAGCGGATACGCTAAGCTTTGCCGATTACCTGCGCCAGTATCAGCAAAGCTGAACACCGGAGTATGGGTTACTTCTGCACTACAAACTCGGTAAACAGCACACCGCTAACAACTTCACCGGTGTGCTGGTTTTCCAGTACCTGATTAACGCGGGCAGTGGCTTCTGTTGCCAGTGTCTGCTGAGTGTCTGGCCGGGTAAGGGCATCAACATCGCTTTGTTCGCCAAATAGCAGCACCAGCTCATGGCGTATGCGTGGCATATGGGCTTCTACGGCGGGGCGAGTGGTGCTGGCGTCGGCGCGCAAGCTAACACTGGCCTTCAGATAGGAAAGCTTGCCGCCTGGCGGTCCTATGTGGGTCACAAACGCGGGCTCCAGTGATATATAATCGGTAATAGTCGGTTTTGCTGGTTCAGCCGGTTCGTCGGGCTCTTCACCGTAGGCGAGAATTGCTAGCGCCAGCAGAAATAGGGCGATGAAGATTTTTGGCATCACTTTTTTCAATACAGTCATAACTCTGGTAACCGCGATAGTTTTACAACGATTATTACAATAACAGGCTGGTAGCACAGATGCAGTCCCATTCCTATTTTCGAGGTGATCTTTTGACCAGCAGAATCATGTTTGCTGTTATTTTTCTGGTGTGTGCCGCACTGCTCGCGGTGGCATTTTATATGGAGCATGTGATGGGGCTGGAGCCTTGTCCTTTGTGCTGGCTACAGAGGTTTGCCTTCATGGCAGCCGGGTTGGTCAGCCTGTTGGCGTGGCTAAACGGCCCGGGGCCGATCGCCACACGAATATACGGTCTTTTTCTAGCACTGGCTGCGGGCACGGGGTTGGGCTTGGCCAGTCGCCAGCTCTGGTTGCAAAGCTTGCCTGCGGACCAAGTGCCGGCTTGCGGCCCATCGGTGGATTACATGCTGGATGTGCTGCCTTGGTCGGAAGTACTGGCGACCGCGGTTCGCGGGACCGGTGACTGCGCGGCGGTGGTCTGGCGTTTTCTGGGCCTGAGCATTCCGGGGTGGAGCGCGCTGTTTTTCGTTTGCGTGGCGCTGGTCGGTCTTTATTTGTGTTTGCGCTCCGCGCCGAAGCGGCCCTGGTAAGGTCGCAGCCACAAACGGTTGCGGCTGGTCACTGCCATAGGGTAACTTGCATAGACTTATCTGCATGTTCAGAAGGTATTAGCCAGATAGAACACCAAGTGGAGTACAGGCGTTATGTTGGAGCATTGTCGAAATGCCCGTGAACGGTGGGGCGGGGTCAGTGATCTGATCGACCGTTGGCTTAAGGAGCGTCAAGATGTATTGGTGCGCTACTGTGAGCTGTCTGCCGAAAACGACTATTCCCAGACCGAGAGCCTGAGGCCAAAACTGGTTCTGCTGTGTGAAATGTTGATGGATTACGTTTCCGCTGGGCACTTTGAAATCTACGAGCAATTGGTGCGTGAGGCGCGAGAATTTAACGACGACGTGGGTCTGGAACTGGCCGCGAAGGTGTATCCGCGTATTACCGAAACCACCCAGGTGATTCTTGATTTCAATGACAAGATAGATGGCCGCGAACTCTCCGAGTCGGAAATGCAGGCGTTGTTTACGGAGTTATCGCGAGTGGGTGAAACCCTGGCCAGTCGTTTTGAGCTGGAAGACCTTCTGATTGCTCATCTGCACACCGCTAACGCAGACAAAGTAGAGCCAGCCTGAGAACTATTGGTAAACCTGGGCGGCAAGCTCTTGGCGCCCAGATGTTAGCTGTTGACTGCAACAATCAGTTACTGGGCGCTGTCCGGATTAACCGCCAACAGTTCCACGTCAAACACCAATGTTTCATTGGAACCAATCGCGCGATTGCCGCCCGGCCCATATGCCAGGTCTGACGGAATATAGAGTTTGTAACGCGCGCCTTCGTTCATCAGCTGCAGGCCCTCTGTCCAGCCGGGAATAACCTGGTCCAGGCGGAATGAGACCGGTTCACCGCGCTCGCGGGAGCTGTCAAACACCTCGCCATTCAACAATTCGCCCGTGTAGTGGACTGTTACCGTTTCGCCGGCGCCTGGTTGCGGGCCATTGCCGGCTTCAAGCACTTCGTACTGCAAGCCGGAATCGGTGGTTCTTACGCCCTCGCGCTTGGCATTTTCAGCTAGAAAAGCGTTTCCCGCATTCACATTTTTCTGCGCCATTTCCTCAATTTGTTTGGATTGATCTTCCTGCAGTTTCTGCTGGTAAGCCATCAGCGCTTCCTGAATTTCTTCCTGGGTCATCCGGCGCTGTGCCTGGTCGCCGTTGTTGCCGTGCTGGATGCCCTGCAGAAACTGTTCCATCTGCAGGTCTGGCAGGTCGTTACCCATGCGCTCACCCATTACCAGGCCCATGCCGTAACTGACTTTTTCGCTGTTGGATTCCAACGCGGGGTCTTTAGGTGCTTCTTGAGCGGAAGAGCAGCCCGCAACAAGGCCGGCAATCGTCAGTGCAAACAGCGTTTTCTTCATGAATCCATCCTTTATATTAATAAATAAGTCGCAACGCACGGGCTTGGCCGGCGCTGGCTGATTGAGGGTATCCGATATAATGCTGGCGAAAAGGTAACTATAACATCGGCTTTATGCCACTGAACATCTGTTAATGCCCGGGTGGCAACTCACTTAACTGTCCGAAGCACCTACTAATCTCATGAGGCACCGACTAACTTCCTGAAGCGCCTACGCCCATGTTGAATGGGGCTTTATACGGTGCCTGCCAGTCGACTCCAGGCTCTGCGCTGACAGCCGTGCCACGGGGTGGGTTCGGCCGTTCTATGGCCAACGTGTTCCAGGGCCCCCGGGGCGGTGGCTGGTCAGCATAATGCCAGTTGCCATTGGTATCTTGCCACTTGAAAATAATGTCGGGCGAATCTATCACCACTGACTCTGGAACCAGGGTTTCGAAGGCGGGAATTTCTGTCGATTGTGTTTTTTCAGCCAATGGCTGTGCCACTTGCTCGGGCGTTCCCAAGCCAAAAATAATCAGCAATAACAATACGCCCAAGGCAGGAAAGGCTAGCCGTACCAGCCATTTAATCATCATGTTGATTGCGCTCCGGGGCGCGAAAAAGTCAAAGCAGACGCTAGTTGATGAATATCTGAGGCAGCTGCTCGTGCGCTGTTTGCACAAGGCGCTGCTGCTGTCAGATTGCCGATGATCAAAATGTTGCGATCTTGCATTGCCGGTTCTTCTGTTTCAGTGTTCAGTGTTTGCCACGCTAGAGCGAGTTCGACACGCTCTGCTTCAAGTTCCAGGCGAGCCACGCCTGAGCGCAAGTCATAACAACTTCCCGACTCTTTCGGCAGTGCCCTTTTTATGTCACGCAGTGCCACGGTTACACGGTTGCGCCACTCTGTTACCGTAACGGCTTCTAGCCCGGAGTAAGTTCTGCGCTGATTCGCCTTCCAGGCCGCACATAGAATGCGGGTCACACTCCAGCCTTGTTGTTGCAATGACAGGCAGGCAGACGCTACGCCCGGTTTTTGCCAGCATGATAAGGCAAAAGACCAAAGCTCTGTGTCGGTCTGCAAATCTGCCGGCAGTGCCAGGCTGGCCGCGGTTTGCGGTATGACCGCAATATCGTCCGGTGCAGTTTCCAAGGCTTCCCTGAAATTATTAAAGTGCCAGAATTAAAACATGTTAACAATTAGTGATCTTAGTTTACAACGAGGTGGTGTGTGGTTGCTAGAAGGCGTGAGCCTGACCGTGCAACCGGGCCAGCGCATGGCCATTGTGGGCGCCAATGGTGCCGGCAAGTCCAGTCTGTTTCAGCTTTTATTGGGTGATTTGGCGCCAGAGCATGGCAATTTTTCTCTGCCCGGAGGCTGTCGCATCGCTCACATGGCTCAGGAAGTTGAGGCGACCGGGCGTAGCGCGCGAGACTTTGTATTGGACGGCGATTTCGATTTGCGCCGCCTGGAACACGAACTGGCAAGAGCGGAAGCCGCGCAGGACGACCTGGCCCAAGCCCGTATCCATGGCGAGCTAGACCTGCACGAGGCGTGGTCTGCATCGCGCCGCGCCGAGTCGCTGCTGCGCGGGTTGGGCTTCAGTGATGGCGATGCTGATCACCCGGTTTCGAGTTTTTCCGGAGGCTGGCGGATTCGTCTGAATTTGGCTCAGGCGCTGATGCGCCCGTCCGATTTGATGCTGTTGGACGAGCCGACCAACCACCTGGATCTGGACGCCTGTCTTTGGCTGGAAAACTGGCTACGGCGCTACTCCGGAACGCTGCTGTTCATCTCCCACGACCGGGATTTCATGGATAGAGTCGCGACACATGTCGTGCACTTTGATCGGCGCGATCTGGCACTGTATAGCGGTAATTACTCAGCCTTTGAAGTCCAGCGTAGCGAGCGCCTGGCCCAACAGCAGGCCGGATTTGAGCGTCAGCAAGCGCGCATTGCTGAAATTCAGCGTTTTATTGACCGATTCAAGGCTCAAGCCACCAAGGCTCGTCAGGCCCAGAGCCGAGTGAAATCTCTGGAGCGCATGGAAAAAATTGCGCCTGCACACATTGATTCACCGTTCAATTTTCAATTTCCGTTAGCCGAAAAGGTGTCAAACCCGCTGCTGAGTATTCGCCAAGGCCAGGCCGGTCACGGCGACGTGACTATTCTGCGTAACCTGAACCTGAGCCTGTTACCCGGCAGCCGCATTGGTCTGCTTGGCCCTAATGGTGCGGGTAAATCCACCCTTATGGACAGTCTGCGGGGTGAGGCCACGCTGATTAACGGTGAGCGCACCTGCGGCGAGCATCTGGCCATTGGCTATTTTGCCCAGCATCAGCTCGAATCCCTGGATCTGGACGCCAGCCCCTTTCTGCACCTGCAGCGCTTAAGCCCGCGGGCGTCGGATCAGAGTATTCGCAATTTTCTCGGCGGTTTTGACTTTCATGGTAATGCGGCCCTGTCACCGATACGTTCCTTCTCCGGCGGCGAAAAAGCTCGGGTGGCGCTGGCAGTGATCGCCTGGCAGCGGCCCAATCTACTGCTTTTGGATGAGCCTACCAACCATCTTGATCTGGAAATGCGCCAGGCGCTCACCATGGCCCTGCAGAACTTTGATGGCGCCATTGTGGTGGTGTCGCATGATCGCCACTTGCTGCGCAACACCGTCGACGAGTTCTGGCTGGTGAACGATGGACGTGTCGTTGAGTACCAGGGCGACCTCGAGGATTATGAGCGCTGGCTGGCTGATCGCCGCAAAGACGACACCGAGGCGCCGAAGCGACAGTCTGTTGTCGCAGAGGGCGGCCAGGACGCGGCAGTCAATGGTGAAAGTGCCGATGACCGCAAGGTCCGCAAGCGCGCCGAGGCGGCTGTGCGCCAGAAAATCAGCCCGTTCCGCAAACAGCAGGCCACACTGGAAAAAAAGATGGATAGCATGCAGGCTGCGCTGGCGGAGATGGACGCCGAGCTGACCAATCCGGCGCTGTACAGTGACAGCGGCAAACAACAGTTGAAAACGCTGTTGGGTCGGCAGGCAGAGGCGCGCCAAAAAATGGCAGTTGTAGAGGCTCAGTGGCTGGACGTCAGTGAAACGGTCGAAGCTCTGGAAGCGGAGCTGGAAAGTTAAGGTTGCTTTACCACTTTGCAGCAGAAACCTGCACTTCCGGCGTCAGTTTTTTACTCGGTGACTTCTTATTCAGTGATTTTTTATTCAGTGATAATGTCCAGACTGAAGTCCTGACGTAGCAGGTAGCCCCGTTCATTTTCCAGGTCTGCTAAGGTTAGTGGGCGTTGTTCCAGCCAGCCCTCAGGGAAGCGGATGCTGAGCTTGTTCGGCGACGCTTTCAACGTCAGCTCTGGTGGTTCTTCCAGATTGCGGGCGTGCTGTAGCAGCACACCCAGGCGCACCAGTATGCATAGATAGCGCAAGCGCGGGATGTCTTCAGCTAAAGTTCCGGCCCAAATGGCTGGGGTAAACTTGCGCCGGTGCCCGCGCACCAAGGCCGCCAGATCCCACTGGAACTGTTGGGTAAAACCGGGCAAGTCCGAATATTGTAAAAGATAAGCGCCGTGCTTGTGGTATTGGCTGTGTGAGATGGTCAAGCCGATTTCATGCAGCTTGCAGGCCCAGCGCAGGGTATCTTCGTCGCTGAAACTGTTCACCTTCCAGGTATCCGCAACCTGCGCCCAGGCCGCCACCGCGCTGGCTTCCACGGCGGCGCCGTGCAGCTGGTCAACGTGGTAGCGTTCTTGTAATGCAGAAATGGTTCGTTCCCGCACATCTTCATGGCGTATTCGCCCAACAATTCCGTACAGTAGGCCTTCGCGCAGCGCGCCATCGGCAAAGCTCATGGTTTCAATGCCCAGTGACTGAAACGCGCCCATTAGAATGGCGAAACCGCCAGGGAAAATACTTTGTCGGTCTGGGCGCACACCCATTTCGCTTAAACGCTCAACGTGGCCCATGCTAACCAGCCGTTTACGCAATTCCTGCATGGCTTCCAGAGTGATGGTGCCATCGGTAATCTTGAGTGTGGCCAGAACCTGGCCGATGGCTTTTACCGACCCTGAAGAACCCACGGCGCTTTGCCAGCCCATCGCACGATACTGGCGGCGAATACTCTGCAGCTCTTGCTCCGCGTGGGTGATGGCGTTGTCTAAACCGCGGCGGCTGATTTTTCCGTCCTGAAAGTAGCGATTACGAAACGACACGCAGCCCATGTGCATGCTTTCCAGGGCTTCCGGCTCAAAGCGCTGGCCAATCACAAATTCGGTGCTGCCACCGCCTATGTCGATCACCAGCCGGCGGCCGGTGTCGTCAGAAAGGGTGTGGGCAACGCCCAGGTAAATCAGTCGTGCTTCCTCACGCCCGGCAATCACTTCTACCGGGTAGCCCAGCACTTCCTCAGCGCGGCTGAGAAACTCGTTGGCGTTGCGAGCAATGCGCAGGGCGTTAGTGCCAACAATTTGTACAGCTTCTGGAGGCATGCCCTGCAGGCGCTGGGCAAAGCGGCTCAGGCACGCCAGAGCCCGCTCCTGAACCTCGTCGGTCAGGTGGTTCTGGGCGTCAAGCCCGGCTCCGAGCTGAACTTTTTCGCCCATTTTTTCCATGGTGCGAATTTCACCGTGCACCAGGCGGGCAACCACCATGTGAAAGCTGTTTGAGCCCATATCGATAGCGGCAAGCATATCAGGAGGCGCGGAAACGTTTTCGGCGTTGGGTTCTGCCGTCACGGGGTTATGAATCCTTGTGGGATGAACGTAGGGCGTACTATAGCGATAACCCGATGGCCTGTCAGCCAACCTGACTGCCTGTGGTTTAACGAGCGTGGAATTGCCCCGCCTGTCAGCGAAGGCTTCACAACAGCTGGAGCAATGGCGTAAAGTATTGGCCATTGAAAGCATAGTCCATGAAAAGCGTGAGTTGTCGCGCAGTTTTCAAAATGATAGCGATAGTCAATACAGCTAACTGCATCTGTTACCGGGCAGATGCCAGAAACAGGAAATCAGAATGAGCGCAAATATTGTTAACGTAACCGATGTCTCCTTTGAACAGGACGTACTGCAGTCTGATGTGCCGGTACTGGTGGATTACTGGGCTGAGTGGTGTGGCCCGTGTAAAATGATCGCGCCGGTGCTGGAAGAAATTGCCGAGGAATACGCCGGCAAGCTGAAAGTTTGTAAGCTCAACATTGATGAGAACGAGCAAACGCCACCCAAGTTCAACATCCGTGGTATTCCTACGCTAATGCTGTTCAAAAATGGCAATGTGGACGCGACCAAAGTGGGTGCTTTGTCTAAGTCCCAGCTGGCAGCGTTTCTGGACAGCAATCTCTGATTGCATAGCCCGACTGAAAAGCCCGACTGAAAAGCCAGGCTGAAAAACCGCCCCGGAGCGCTGCTCTCGGGCGGTTTTTTTATGGTGCCAGCCGCGCCCCTGACGCCTGTAATAACAATAGCGGAAATGCTGATCACGGTAATAATGCGGAAACCGGCGACAATGAACACGACGGCGAGAGGAAAAGCGGCCATAAGAGAACGTGATGAACACTGACACCACCAGTTCCCAAGCACCCTTGCCGGTTGTTGGCCTGCTGCTGGCAGGAGGCGCGGGCACGCGTATGGATGGCAAAGACAAAGGCATGTTGCACTGGCGCGGCAGGCCTATGGCAGCATGGGTTGCAGAGGCTTTACGAGCCGCAACCGGTTCGCCGCTGATCAGCGCCAACCGTTCCATCGAGGAATACAGCCGCTTGGGGGAAGTGTTTACTGACGCTCCTGAGTTTGCCGGGCAAGGGCCACTGGCGGGCCTGTTAGCAGGTTTGCAGGAGGCCGATGGCCGCGGATACGGGGCGGTGCTGGTTTGCCCTTGCGACACGCCCGGCGTTACCCCGGCGCTACTGCGGCAGCTGTTACAGGCCTGGCGCAGCGCTCCCGGTCGGCCGGTGATAGCCAGGTGCGAAGGGCGCGACCATCCGTTACACGGGGTTTATCCGGTGGCTATGGCGGCTGCGCTTGAGCAGCAGCTGTGTAACGATAACCGTCGGGTCATGGTGTTTGCCCGCAGCCAGCAGGCTCAATCTGTAGATTGCCCTGGGCTATCTGAGCTGTTCACCAACCGCAATCGGCCGTAAGACCTAAAGGATTGACGGTTCTGCTACCAACCTTCTGCGCGCGCAACGTCTGATGCTTTCTGCTCGACCCAATGCTCACCTGCATCTGTCAGCTCTTTCTTCCAGAATGGCGCCGATGTTTTTAGCGCGTCCATAATAAACTCGCAGGCGGCAAAGGCGTCGCCCCGGTGGGCACTGCATACGCCTACAAATACAATTTGTGACTGAAGGGGTAAGCGGCCTATGCGATGTATCACTCGCGCCTTGCGCACATCCCAGCGCTGGCCAGCCTGTGCGATCAAATCACTAATGACCTGTTCGGTCATGCCCGGGTAGTGTTCCAGAAACAGCCCGGTTACGCCTTGGCGATCACCGCTGTCGCGCACCAGTCCGGTAAATGTGGCGATAGCGCCCGTGCCCGCGCCGCTGTCGCGCAGTTGCGCGTACTCCTGCGCTGCATCAAAATCCGCGTTTTGGATACTGACGCTGGGCACAGCCTGTGAACAGGCAGAAGACTTTTGCGGCATTTGCTAACCTCCTGTCACGGGTGGGAAAAACGCTACTTCATCACCTGGTTTAACGGGCGATTGTGGTTTTGCCATGGCCTGGTTGATGGCAATCATCACCGGTTGGCCGGTGCTCAGCTGGCGCCAGGGCCCACCTCGGTTGGCCAGGGTGGCCAGCAGGTCTGCGACCGTCTGGCCTGCGGGTGCCGGCATGGTTAAATGTTCGGTGCCCAGTTCTTCGCGTAAGCGGGCAAAAAAACGGACGCTAAGGGTCTGCTCAGGCATGGTCAGCTCACCAATTCAGAAAACGGAAAGTAAGTGATGATGTCGCCAGGGCTTAGGGTGCTGTGTTCCGGCACTAATGCCAAGCCGTCAGCCCAGCAGGCTGAACTGAGAACCCCAGAACTCTGGTTGGGGAACGCTTTGGCCACTGTATTGCCCCGGTCCTGCTCCAGCCGCGCGCGCGCATATTCCCGCCGTACGGAGGCAGAACCAACGCTGAACCCGGCCGCGACTTGCTGGCCTAACGGATGGATGTGCAGGCGCCCCTGACGCTGGCGAATATACGGCATGCCCACCACTAAAAATGTGACCAGCACCGCCGCCGGATTGCCGGGTAAGCCCAGTACCGGAGTGCCGCCGATATCGCCAAACGCCAGCGGTTTGCCGGGTTTGATCGCCATGCGCCACAGCGAGAGCTGGCCGGAGTCTTCCAATACTGCGCGCACATGGTCTTCCTCACCCACAGACACGCCGCCACTGGTGATCACCAGGTCGGCGGCTTTTGCTGCCCGCTGCAGAGTTGATCGGGTACCCTCGCGGGTGTCCGCCACGCTCTCACACAGCACCACTTCACAGCCTGCTTGATCCAGCAGGCCTAACAACGTGTAGCGGTTGGTGTTGTAGATCTGACCGGCTTCGAGCGGTGTGCCCGGGTCAACCAGTTCATCGCCGGTGGTGAGTATTGCCACTTTCAGCTTTTTGAACACTTCAACGTCGGCAATGCCCATGCTGGCCAACAGGCCCATTTCCTGGGGGCGAATCAGGGTGCCTTGGGCCAGAGCCAAGTCGCCCGTGGCCAGGTCTTGGCCGCGACGGCAGATATTCTGATCGAGTTTTACGTCGCCGTCGATTAGCACGCCATCGGCATCAACCTTTGTCCGCTCCTGCATCACAACGGTATCGGCACCGGGTGGAATTTCGGAGCCAGTGAAAATCCGCGCGGCGGTGCCGGCAACCAACGCTCCCGGTGCCTGGCCGGCGGGAATGCGCGCCGAAACCAAAAGCGGCTTTCCGGGTCGAAAATCCTCTGCGCGCAAAGCATAGCCGTCTACCGCGCTGTTATCGGCTGGCGGCACATCAACGGGCACGGTGTAATCTCGAGCCAACACCCGGCCCAGAGTGCGGTGAACCTGGGCAAGCTCAACCGCCGCTGGCGGTGCAGCAAGGGTCAGCAAATGCTGTATAGCATCTTCAACAGGGGTCAGATCGACGGCGGCCATGGTATCTGCGTTCTTTGTTAGGGGTGGTTAGGCGTGAAAATTGGATGACTGATTGGCTGTTAGCGCACTTTCTATCGTAGTCGCTAACGCACAGCGCGTTTACCAATCACTTGGCCCAGGCGTGCCATTGCCCGATCTGGCTTGCGCCCGACCAGTGCCGAAAAGTTGCAAGGGCTGTGACGGCTGTCCAGCTGGGTGACCAGAATACCGTTCCAGCCGATGCGGCAGGCGCCGGTAGAGCCAGGCAGGCAGAATATGACCGTATGATTGGCCAGTCCGCCAAACGCTCGGGACTGGATGGTCGAGGTGCCAATTTCTGCGGCTGACAGCCGGCGGAATTCCTCACCAAAACCTTCGATGGTTTTGTCCAGCAAGGGCCCAAGGGCCTCCGGCGTGCTGTCGCGCTCATGGAAGCCTGTACCACCGGTAATGATAACGGCATGAACCTGTGGGTCGGCTATCCAGTCGCTGATCAACGCACGCATCAAATAAACATCGTCTGGCAAGATGCGCCGCGCAATCAAATGGTGGCCGGCCTCGACCGCGCTATCTTCCAGAAACTGGCCGGAGCTGTCTTGGCTTTCGCCGCGGGTGTCCGACACTGTCAATATGGCTATATTCATAGGAATCAGTTCGTGGCTTGGCTTGCTGCTCATGGGCGGCTCCTGTTTTTAGCGATAAAAAGCGTTAAAGAGTTTGGCCTTTAGTATCCGCATCGCGGGGCGTTAATGGAAGGGGAATACCTCTTTGTAGGGAACCGCCCAAGACTTACGGGGAACCGCCCAAGACCCATAGGAAACGCCCAAGGCAAGCCTCTGAACGTAAGCGAAGCCTGGATAAAACGGCCTGAACGCGCAATCTCTTGCGAAATTAATGGTTTTTTCGGCTCTGGCCTTGACATTCGGCGCCGAGGTAGCAGATTATCGATGCTGCCCGGCGAACGATTGTTCCCACTCTCTGGCTTCTGTACTCATATTCCGGAATTTATTATCTCCCGGTTGCTCCATCTGGCCAGCATCCCGTTCTTTAGACTGTACTTATCAATTCGTTCCGGGGCACCCCTTCACCCTAACGTTCGCTTTCTTCCATTCCTGAAAATTCAATAAACTATGAATCTTACTGAACTCAAACAGAATTCCATGCCCGAATTGCTCGAAATTGCGCAAGAAATGGGCCTCGATAATCTTGCACGCTCGCGCAAGCAAGACGTTATCTTCACCATACTCAAGCGCCACGCCAAAGGCGGAGAAGACATCTACGGCGATGGCGTACTGGAAATTCTGCAGGACGGTTTTGGTTTCCTCCGTTCTGCCGATGCTTCCTACCTAGCGGGTCCTGACGACATTTACGTGTCACCCAGTCAGATTCGCCGCTTTAATCTGCGCACTGGTGACACCGTTTCCGGGAAAATTCGCCCGCCCAAAGACGGCGAGCGCTATTTTGCGCTGTTGAAGGTCAGCGAGATCAACTTCGACAAGCCCGATAACGCCCGTAACAAGATCCTGTTTGAAAACCTGACCCCTTTGTTCCCAGACGAGCGTATGCATCTGGAAGCCGGTAACGGCAGCACGGAGGACTTGTCTTCTCGCGTATTGGATCTGGTTGCGCCTATTGGTAAGGGCCAGCGTGGTTTGATTGTGTCGCCGCCCAAGGCCGGTAAAACCCTGCTGATGCAGAGTATTGCCCAGTCAATCACCCGTAACCATCCGGAATGTCACATTATTGTGCTGCTGATTGACGAGCGCCCGGAAGAAGTAACGGAAATGCAGCGCACCGTGCGCGGCGAAGTGATTGCTTCAACCTTTGACGAGCCGCCAGCCCGCCACGTACAAGTGGCAGAAATGGTTATTGAAAAAGCCAAACGCCTGGTTGAGCACAAGAAAGACGTGGTTATCCTGCTGGATTCCATCACCCGTCTGGCCCGGGCTTACAACACCGTGATCCCGTCCTCCGGCAAAGTATTGACCGGTGGTGTTGACGCCCACGCCCTGGAAAAGCCCAAGCGCTTTTTCGGAGCCGCGCGTAATGTTGAGGAAGGCGGCAGCCTGACCATTCTGGCTACCGCTCTGGTGAACACCGGTTCCAAAATGGACGAAGTGATTTATGAAGAATTCAAAGGCACCGGCAACATGGAGATCCACCTGGATCGCAAGATTGCCGAGAAGCGTACCTATCCGGCTATCAACATCCGTGGCTCCGGCACCCGCCGCGAAGACCTGCTGATGAGCGAAGCCGACATCCAGAAAGTGTGGATACTGCGCAAGCTACTGCACTCTATGGACGACGACACCGCAGCAATCGAGTTTTTGCTGGATAAGCTGAAAGACACCAAGACGAACGACGATTTTTTCCAGTCTATGAAACGCCGCTAAGATTCCTTGCGCATTTGTTTGGGGTGCTGCGCCGTGCCGGAGAAAAGTTTTTCCCGGCACGGCTGCCAGAATGCGGTCCCTTCATCCTGTTCGAGCTCCGAGTTAAATTGTCTGAACGCTTAACCAGAACCAATCTCCCAGAACTCACGTACATGACCGGAACTAACCGGAGCAAAGCATGAAATACAACGACCTGCGGGATTTTATCAGCCAGCTGGAAAAGCTGGGCGAACTCAAACGCATTTCAGTCGAAGTAGACCCCCACCTGGAAATGACCGAAATCTGCGACCGCACACTGCGTGCTGGCGGACCGGCCTTGCTGTTTGAAAATCCTAAAGGGTATTCGATGCCGGTGCTGGCCAACCTGTTTGGCACCACTAGGCGGGTTGCTTTGGGTATGGGGCAGGAGAACGTTACCGCGCTGCGCGATATCGGCAAACTACTGGCGTTTTTGAAAGAGCCTGATCCCCCCAAGGGTTTCAGAGACGCCATCGAAAAACTGCCGCTGTTCCGACAGGTTATGCGCATGAGCCCTAAAGTTTTGCGCTCTGCACCCTGCCAAGACGTGGTGATAGAGAAAGACAAAGTCGACCTTTACCAGATACCCGTGCAGCACTGCTGGCCGGGGGATGCTGGCCCGCTGGTTACGTGGCCGCTGGTCATTACTCGTGGCCCCCATAAAGAACGCCAGAATCTGGGTATTTACCGGCAACAGGTGATCGGACGCAATCGCCTGATTATGCGCTGGCTTAGCCACCGTGGTGGTGCGCTGGATTTTCGCGATTGGCAGAAAGCCAATCCCGGCCAGCCGTATCCGGTGGCCGTCGCTCTTGGTGCGGACCCCGCAACGATTCTGGGAGCGGTGACGCCGGTGCCGGACTCGCTGTCAGAATACGCCTTTGCAGGTTTGCTTCGTGGCAGCCGTACCGAGTTGGTGAAGGCCGGGTTGAGCGATCTGCAGGTGCCAGCAAGCGCCGAGATTGTGTTGGAAGGGTTTATTTACCCCGACGATATGGCGCCGGAAGGCCCGTTTGGTGACCACACCGGTTATTACAACGAGGTTAGCCAGTTCCCGGTGTTCACGGTCGAGCGCATGACCCATCGTAAAGACCCTATTTACCACAGTACCTACACCGGTCGCCCGCCCGATGAACCGGCGATTCTGGGCGTGGCGCTGAACGAAGTGTTCATCCCCATTCTGCAAAAGCAGTTTCCCGAGATTGTTGATTTCTACCTGCCGCCAGAGGGCTGTTCATACCGCCTGGCGATCGTAACTATGAAAAAGCAATACCCGGGACACGCTAAACGGGTGATGATGGGTGTGTGGTCATTTCTGCGCCAGTTTATGTACACAAAGTTTGTTATTGTGACTGACGACGACATCAATGCCCGCAACTGGGAAGACGTTATCTGGGCCATGACTACTCGTATGGACCCGGCACGTGACACCATGATGGTGGAAAACACCCCCATCGACTATCTGGACTTTGCCTCACCGGTATCGGGTCTGGGCTCGAAAATGGGCATGGACGCGACTAATAAGTGGCCTGGTGAAACCGACCGCGAGTGGGGTGAGCCCATTGCCATGACTCCCGAGGTAAAACAGCGGGTGGATGAACTGTGGGATAGCTTGGGAATTACCTTGCCGGCGAATTCCGGGGTTGAAACCGTGTCCGGCCGCCCAGACTGATATGGCAGACAGTTACCGGGTCCGGTTACAGCCTTGTGGGTTGGAGTACCGGGCAAATGCCGGTGACGATCTGCTTAGCGCCGCGGCTGCTGCAGGTATCGCAGTGCCCATGGCGTGCCGCAACGGTGTGTGCGAGACCTGTGAAGCTCACATGCTTGCCGGCACGGCTGTAAACACGAGAAATCAAAATACACTAGCTGTTGCCAGCCGCCTGATGCTGTGTCGTACTCGGGCCCTGGCTGATGTGGAACTGGAGATAACGTCTGTGATCGCTGCTGGAAGTAATCCGCCGCGGAAAGTCCTGGCTAAAGTGCTGGACGCCCGCCCACTCAATCACGATATTTTTCGGATTGAACTGCAATTACTGCGGCGCCGCGAGCTGGCGTTCCATGCTGGCCAGTATTTGGCAATTCATCTGGATAACGCCGGCCCTGCCTATTTTTCCATTGCCAGCAGTCCGCAGCAGGCCAATATAGAATTGAACATTCAGGCCTCGCCGGGTTGGGCGTCGGGGCAGATTATTGTAAACGCGCTGCAAGTGGGCGCCGAAGTGATGGTGGAATTGCCCCATGGTAAAGCCTGTTTGGCGGCGATACCCAAAAAGCCGCTGCTATTAATCGCAGCAGGCACCGGGTTTGCGCAAATGAAAAGCCTGATAGAGTACTTGCGCAGCACCGATTACAACCAGCCGGTGGTGTTGTTCTGGGGCGTGCGCCAACGACAGGACTTGTATTTGCAAAGCTTGGCCGAGCAATGGGCCAAAGACTGGCCGCCATTCCGCTTTGTGCCGGTTGTGGGTGACAACGAAGACAACGAATGGTCTGGGCACCATGGCCAGCTGGCGCACGCTGTGTTGGGCGCAGACATTGATTTGAGCAATGTGGAAGTACACGCCAGTGGCTCGCCCACCATGGTCTACACCCTGATGGACGCCTTAAAAGATGCCGGAATGCCTGCGGACGTGTTCTTTTCAGATGTGTTGGAATATGCGCCGCGGTCATAGCCGCAGCGCATATTCAGCCATCAGGCTCTTGGCATAGGCAGGCGGGGCAGGCCATTATCATTTTCCAGGCTCTGCATCAGCAGATTTATGCTGGCGGTGTCGTGTCCCATGTGAGCGTTCAAGCGGCTCAGCTCGGCCAGGGTCTCACGCTTGCGCTGCAGTTTCAGGCTGGTTTCAAAGTATTCTCGTGCCTTCCCCCACAGCTCATTGCGCAAGCTTAACCGACCCAACGCCAGCAGCAGTTCGGCGTTATTGGGTCGGTTTTTCAGCCACTGTTCGGCCAGTAGTAGTTGCTCGTCAGGCGCCTGGCTTTCTACTCGGCCGTAAAGATTAATCAGCTCGTCGCTCCAGTGATTACGCAGCACTTTGCGCAGCAGTATTTCGGCCTGCGCCTCATCCCCCAGGCCAGCCAAGAGGCTGGTGTAATTGAAGATTGTGCGTTCGTCACGGCGCATAGAGCTGGGTAACTGATCCCACAGACCGGTGAGTGAATCCAGGCTGGAGGCGGGATTGCTGGCTTGTTCCTTACGGCACTTGCTGGCGGCTTTTTCCAACAGGTTGTGCCAGGTCTGGCGCTCAAGATCGTCCAGTTCGGCTGAAACAAGAATGTTGTACTTGCGCAATTTCGGTAGCAATTTGGAAAGCTCACGCCAGTCTTCCAAACGCAAATAAGCGGTTTTCAGCAGCTTAAGTACAAATGGATGATGAGGTGACTGCTTGCGCAGGCGCAGCAACGTGGCCAAGGCCTGTTCCACCCGATTGCCCGCCAACTGCAACTGGACCTGGGTAATGCCGACGGCCAGATCAGACCCCGGCGTGCTCTCAAACGCTTTGCGCAGCAGTTCGTCTACCGCTTCGTGGTCACCGCACTCAAACGAGGCCTGTGCCGCTGCCAGATAGTTGATCAGCGGCGTATCAGCGTTGCTTGCCGATGAGGTCAACATCTTTTTTGCTCGCGGCCAGTTGCCTTCGGCTAGCGCTAAAAGCCCTTGAGTGGTGCGGCGGCGCGCACGGCGCTCTTTGCCGCGGGCTATCCAGCCCGACATCATGCTGGTGCCGTTGCGTAAGCGCCGCACCAGGCCAATCAGCATGACTGTCAGTACGACCAATGCCACCAGCAGTGCCAGGCCTACCCAAAAATTGGTTTCGACCAGATAATTGCCAAAGCTGACTCGAATGTAGCCCAAGTCATACTGCAGGCCGAACGCCAGCCCGGTTCCCAGCAGCAGTGCCAGTACAATAATGACCAGCAAACCTATCATGAGTTGCCTCCGTTGCCGGTGGCCCCATTGACTGGCGCATCGCCATTCTGGTCATCGCTGTTTGCGGAGGCATCCTGATCGCTATTATTGTTCGCGCCGCGGCCGGCAACACGCTGTTTTAGCAGTCCCAAAGAACGGCTGATGTCTGGTAGTTCAGGGTCTACATTACGGCTGGCAAGCTCACCTAAAGTGTCTGCCATAGCGCCAACCCGGGCGTTATCGGCGTTATACCACTCCTGCACCGTGGTACGGGCTTTTTCCAGGGATTTCTGATACAACGCCTGGTTGCCGCGCAGTACCGCCAGTTCGGCTTCTTCCAGCATCAGCTGCAGATTCAGACGGGCGTAGGCGGATTGATCCGGCGACAACAAGGGTTTTACCTGTTCGTCCAGCCGCCTTACAACAACAACCTGTTTGAGCGTGCGGGTAAATGACTGCCAGGCGCGAACCGCCATGCTGGGCTCGCTCGCGTCGACGTCGGAGGCATCGGCTGAAAGCATGAAGCCAGACGCGTTTTCATGAATCAACGCCTGGTTGGTAAGCTGATGAATACTATCTATAACGGCTTCCAGTTGTAGGTACAGGCCTGTTCTATCCACCGCGACAATGCTTTTTAGTGCCAGCATTTCCCGAGCTAATTGTTGGCGCACCGGATACACGCCGATATCATCCGACTCGGCCAATACGTCATCTGCAGCCTGCAGCGCAGAAGCCGCACCTTTTATGTCTTTCTCGATCAGCAGGCGTTGGTTGGCTACCCGCAACAGATACTCGGCTTCGGCCAACAACCAGTCGGTGCGAGTTCGATTGCCGGCTTCCAGCAGCGTGGTGGCGTTGTGGTCTATCTGCCGCTGCTGGGTGGCAATCAGTTCTCGCTGTGCGGCCACCGCGTCGGTCAGCGACTGCAGGCGCTGAGCCTGCTGACTGCCGCGTTCACCGTAGCGTGAATCAAGCTGGGCGGTTTCCTGTTGCAGGTCTTTAAGGACTTGCTGACTGGCCTGATTGTTATTCCACTGCTGCCAGTTCCAAAGCACCAGTAACAGCACCAGAACCAACGCAATTATGCTGATCAGCCACAGCGGCCAGGTACGCGCTGGCTCCGGCTGCTGTTGTTGGACTATGGGGGCGGGGAGTTGTTTCTGTGTGTTGGTCACGGGCATCCTTACTTCGCTTTTACAGGGCCACCGTCTGGCCAGTGAGTCGTGCTGTCACACTGGCCACTATGTTGTTGTCTGTCAGGCCTGCTGGAACATGTGGGTTAATGAAGCCGGCTGTCTGAGCCTGCTCGGCTACCCGCTCCACGGGCACAATCAATAGTTTCCGATACAGATTATGGTCGTTCTTCGCACACAGCGCGACGAGATTTTTCAGGGTTTCACCCGATAAGGTAATCACGGCGTCCGGGTTAAAGCCATCTAGAGCATGCGCCAATTGTGCCGCGGAATACTGTGGACAAAAGCGTCGATATAAGGGTAGCACAGTTATTTGAGCGCCCCGCTGGCGCAGTGTGTTCCGCAATAAGTCGCGACCGTCGCCGCCGCGGGCCAGCAGAACTCGCTGGTTTGCCAGGTTTTGTAGCGGCGGCAATGCCAGCAAAGCTTCGCTGGTCCAGCCTTGTGCGGGCCTGCGAGCGGTAATTCCGCAGCGTGACAGTTCAGCAGCGGTGCCGGCGCCAACGCCATACCAGTGAATGCCTACAGGCAGTTGCGGCCACCAGGCATCAACCTGCTCCAGCAGTTGGCGCGCAGCGTAAGGGCTTACCGCCACAATGTGCTGAAACAGGTCCAGGTTTTGAATGTGGGCCTGGTGTTCTGCGCTCAGTGCCAGCGGCGCGCGGTCAATCAGCGGTAAGCACTCGGCCTGTGCACCGGCTGCCTGAAAGGCGATCGCCAGGCGATCAGCTTCTGGCTGCGGGCGGCAGATAAGAATGCGCCGCCCGGCAAGGGGTAGTAACGCAGACTCAGGTCGGAGTGTAGCCATAGACTTCAGCCAGTACTTTGTCAGCGCCCTGTGCCAGCAGGTCCTCGGCCAATTCGCGGCCCAAGCGTTCCCCTTCGCTGCGGTGTACGCGGCCTTCGGCGCGGAAAATAAGGCTGCCGTCCACCGCGCCCACCAGGCCGCGCAACCACAACATATCGTTGTCTTCCAGCAGCGCATAGGCCGCAATGGGTACCTGGCAGCCACCGTTAAGGCGAGTATTCAGTGCGCGCTCAGCTTTGACCCTATCCGCACTGTCGGTGTGATTCAACGGCTCCAGCATGGCCCGCAGTTCCTGATCGTCAAGCCGGCATTCAATGCCCAAAGCCCCTTGGCCCACAGCCGGCAGGCTTAGCGTGTCTGGCATGCAGTTGCGAATGCGGGCTTCGAAACCCAGTCGCTTCAGGCCCGAGCTGGCTAATATGATGGCGTCGTAATTGCCGGCGTCGAGCTTTGCCAGGCGGGTGTTTACATTGCCCCGCAGCACGCGAATTTGCAGGTCCGGGCGGTTGGCCCGCAATTGAGATTCGCGGCGTAGACTGGATGTGCCCACTACCGCGTTCAGCGGTAGGTCATCCAGGCTGCTGAAATGGTTGCTGATAAAGGCGTCAGTGGGGTCGTCACGCTCACAGATGGCCACCAGTCCCAACCCTTCGGGGAATGCCATGGGCACGTCTTTCATGGAATGCACGGCCAGGTCGGCGCGGCCGTCGAGCATGGCTTCTTCCAGCTCTTTGACGAACAGGCCTTTGCCACCCACCTTGGCCAGCGGCACGTCCAGAATCTTGTCACCCAAGGTTTTAATCTTAACCAGTTCCACTGTGACATTGCTGTGCAATCGTTCCAGCTCGGCTTTGATAAATTCTGCCTGCCACAACGCCAGTGCGCTGCTGCGGGTTGCAATGCGAAGATTTCTTGCGGACATGACGCTCACTGTCGGTTCGTTAAATGTGAATTAAGGGTACCTTGTCGCCCAAAAAAAGTCTCGCTAGGGTTGGTCAGGTTGGTTGCTAACGTAGGCCAGTTCGCATCGCTAATGCAGATCAGGTTTTTCGCTAGTGTCTACCAGGTCGATAGTCCTGCAGCCACTGGCGTAGTTCGCTGGCGTGGCGGCGGCTAACCGGCAGCTCGCCAAGGCCATCACGCAGAACCAGAATCGCCTGGCCGCGAACGTTGCGGTGCAGCGCCTGAATAAATCGTGTGCCAACTAAGGTATTACGGTGCACCCTCAAAAGGTGGTCACCGTAATGTTGCTCCAGCTCTTTAAGGGTGTAGTCGCACAATACGTCACCCTGTAAGCGGTGAAGGGTGACGTATTTTTGGTCAGCTTGGCAGTAAATCAAGGAAGCCAAGTCGATCAGTTCGGTGCCGCGATACGTGCGCACGGCCAGTTCGCCACCGGCGGGGGCAGTGCCGGCCGGTGGCTGCTGTTGCAAGCGGTTGGTTTTTGCAGCCCGTTGCAGCGCCTTGGCCAGGGTGTCTTTGCGTACCGGCTTCATCAGGTAAGCAGAAGCGTTTACCTCAAACGCCTGCAGCGCATAATGATCGTAGGCGGTGCAGAAAATGACCGCGGGCGGGCGCTCAAGCTGGCTCAGGTGGGTGGCCACGCCCATGCCGTCGGCGCCGGGCATGCGAATGTCCAGCAATACAATGTCCGGCTCCAGTTCTGCAACGGCTTGCAGTGTTCTGTCGCCGTCGGCCGCTTCACCGCAAACGCTGTATCCGGGAAGTCCTTCGACTAGCCTCCGCAGGCGGTCGCGAGCTAGGGGTTCGTCGTCGGCAATCAGAATTCTCTGGCTGGTCATAGGCTTTTTGTGGCGCTTCTTTTCATAATGTTTCTCGCTTCGCTTCTGTTAATGATGTGTGTCGCTGCGCTCCCTGTCGGTCTACCTGCTGCGCGGGCAGGCGTAGGGTTACGGTGTAAATGTCGTCCTGATGGCTGTGTTTGAGCACCGCGCGGTCGCCGAATAACGCCTGGATACGGGCCTGAATATTTTCCAACGCCATGCGGTTGCCGCCGTGGCCGCTGTGGCCGGGTTCGGGTTTTGGGTTCTGCACGAGCAAGTATACAAAATCGCCGCTGGCCTGCGCTTCTACCCGCACAATGCCGCCTTGGGCACGGGGTTGAATGCCGTGGTAAATGGCGTTCTCAACCAGCGGTTGCAGGGTTAGGGGCGGAATAGCCTGGTTTTGCAAGCCGTCAGCGATATGCCACTGCAGTTGAAGGCGATCCCCCAGACGCAGGGCCTCGATATCCAGATAGCGTTGGCACAGTTCCAGTTCGCGCTGCAGGGGAATCAGCTGTTCGCTGGTGCGCAGGCTGGCGCGGAAAAGCTCTGACAGGTCCAGCACCGCGTCTTCCGCCCGCTGGGGGTCGCTGGCGATAAGGCTGGCGATGGTATTCATACTGTTGAATAAAAAGTGGGGCTGAATTCGGCTCTGCAGCGAGCTTAAACGTGCTTGCAGTTCGGCTTCCTGTTGTTGTTGCCATTGGTGCTGAAGATAAAAGTAGCGAAGCACCATTAAGGTAATCAGCAGCGCCAGCAGCATTTTTTTAGCAATGTTATGCCACTGAGGCGCGCCAAGCCCCGGATTTAGCACCTGGTCGGCAAACAGGCTAAAAGCGAATACATCCACCAGTACCAGAACAACAATGGCCAGCGTGGCGCTGGCCACCGACAGCTGCGCCAGCCGCGAACGCAGAGGGCAGATCATGGCGATGCTGGTGAGTACAGTCCACTGCACAAACAACGACAACAAGCCAAAATATCCCCAGTCAATCCAGCCGTTTTGCGTTTGTGCCATTGCCAGCGCCAGCACCAGGAGTTCGCTGGTAACGAGTAATAGAAACAAGGCCCGCACCCGGCATAGGTCTGGCACGAAAAATCGTGAGTCCAGGGTGGTCGCACTGTTACCGGGTGTCTGCTTTAACCGGGTCAGAATGTTATACTCCCTCTACTTCTTATTTACCCATTTTGGCCCTGTGACCTCGGGCTGCCAGTAGGAACTATAGATGATGACGGATAACAAATCGCCAGAGCAGGCCTCAAGCTCGGAAAAACCTTGGGGTGGACGTTTCACCGAGCCTACCGACGCCTTTGTCGAGCGCTTTACCGCCTCTGTCGGTTTTGATCAGCGCCTTTATCATCACGACATTACCGGCTCCATTGCCCATGCCACCATGCTGGCAGCGGTGGGCGTTCTGACCGACGAAGAGCGCGACACCATTCTGGAAGGGCTGAAGGCGGTGAAAGCAGACATTGAAGCTGGGACTTTTCAGTGGTCCATCAGTTTGGAAGACGTGCACATGAACATCGAAGCGCGTCTGACCGATCGCATCGGTGTTACCGGTAAAAAGTTACACACCGGCCGCAGCCGTAACGACCAAGTGGCCACCGACATCCGGCTTTATTTGCGTGACGAGATTGACGTGATTGCCGAGGAACTCAAACGACTGCAGGCCGGGCTGCTGAACTTGGCTGAACGCGAAGCCGACACCATCATGCCGGGCTTTACCCACCTGCAAACCGCGCAGCCGGTGACTTTTGGCCATCATTTGTTGGCCTGGTACGAAATGTTGGTGCGCGATGGCGAACGCCTGCAGGATTGCCGTAAGCGGGTGAACATCATGCCCCTGGGCGCCGCGGCGCTGGCGGGCACTACTTATCCTATTGACCGGGCGATGACCGCCCAACTGCTGGGCTTTGACCGTGCTTCGGAAAACTCGCTGGATTCGGTCAGCGACCGCGATTTCGCCATCGAGTTCTGCAGTTTTGCTGCGCTGCTGATGACTCACCTTTCGCGCTTTAGCGAAGAGTTGGTGCTGTGGACCTCGGCGCAGTTTGATTTCATCGATTTGCCTGATCGCTTTTGCACCGGCTCGTCGATAATGCCGCAGAAGAAAAATCCAGACGTGCCAGAGTTGGTTCGGGGCAAGACAGGCCGGGTGAATGGCCACCTGATCAGTTTGCTTACGTTAATGAAAGGCCAGCCGCTGGCCTATAACAAAGACAACCAGGAAGATAAAGAGCCGCTGTTTGACACCGTAGATACAGTAAAAGGTTGCCTGAGAGCCTACGCCGACATGGTGCCAGCGATTACCGCCAAAGCTGATAATATGAGGGTAGCAGCCAAGCGGGGCTTCTCCACCGCGACGGATCTGGCCGATTACCTGGTCAAAAAAGGCATGCCGTTCCGCGACGCCCACGAAGTGGTGGGCAGGTCCGTGGCCTTTGGCGTAGAGCAGAAGCGCGATTTGTCAGATATGACACTGGCGGAGCTACAGTCTTTTTCGGGTACTATCAGTGAAGACGTATTTGACGTGCTGACTCTTGAGGGCTCGGTGCAGGCTCGTGACCACCTTGGCGGCACCGCGCCGGCGCAAGTTCGGGCAGCCGTTAAGCGCGCCCGTAACGTACTTAAGCAGGGTTGAGGTAATGGGTCTGAAATCCCCCGCGGTTGTTAAAGTCGCAGCGCTGTTAGGCCTTTTGTTGGTGGTCGGGCTTTCAGGCTGCGGTCAGAAAGGCGATCTCTACCGCGAAGTGCCTAGCAAGGAACCCTTAGCAAAAAGCGCGGAGCCGACGCCCGTGCCCATATCAGAAACGTCGGGTCAGGCCCGTTAATTCAGGAATTTTTATGGATTATTTCATTTACAAGAACGATGAGCTCTGGGCCGAAGGCGTGCCGCTGGCGCGCATTGCAGAGCAGCACGGCACGCCGGCTTATGTATACTCCCGAGCGACCCTTGAGCGCCATTACCGCGCTTATGACAACGCTCTGCAGAATCACCCGCACCTGGTGTGTTATGCGGTAAAAGCCAATAGCAATCTGGCGGTGTTGGACGTGCTGGCCCGCCTGGGTGCGGGTTTTGATATCGTATCTGCCGGTGAGCTGGAACGGGTGATCCGAGCCGGTGGTAACCCGGCCAAAGTGGTTTTTTCCGGCGTTGGCAAACAGCCCTGGGAAATGCGACGCGCGTTGGAAGTGGGTGTGCGTTGTTTTAACGTAGAGTCTGATATCGAGCTGGACCGCTTGAACGCCATTGCCGGTGAGCTGGGCGTGAAAGCGCCGGTATCGCTGCGGGTAAACCCCGACGTAGACGCTGGCACTCATCCTTATATCTCTACCGGTCTGAAAGAAAACAAATTCGGTATCGATATTGAAGTCGCGCCGGCGATATATGCCCGCGCCGCCAGCCTGCCTCACCTCGACGTGCGTGGTGTGGATTGCCACATTGGCTCACAGCTGACCACGGTGGCGCCATTTCTGGACGCTCTGGATCGGGTTCTGGCACTGGTGGACAAACTGGCAGAGCAGGGGGTCGAGATAAAACATCTGGATTTGGGCGGTGGCCTGGGCGTTACCTATAACGATGAAACACCGCCGCAGCCCGGCGAATATGTGGAAGCGATTCTTGCGCGCCTGGGCGACCGCAAATTGGAGCTGATTCTGGAACCCGGGCGCTCAATCGCCGCCAACGCCGGCGTACTGCTGACCCGTGTCGAATTCCTGAAGTGTACAGAGCACCGTAACTTCGCGATTATTGACGCCGCCATGAACGACCTGATTCGCCCAGCGCTCTACGGCGCCTGGCAGGCGATTGTGCCGGTGGCTCCTCATAGCAACGGCGACGAAAAAGCCTGGGATCTGGTGGGCCCGGTGTGCGAAACCGGTGATTTTCTGGGCAAAGATCGCCAGCTTAGCTTGAACGCCGGTGACCTGCTGGCGGTACGTTCGGCCGGGGCTTATGGCTTTGTGATGAGTTCTAATTACAACACCCGTAATCGCCCGCCTGAATTGATGGTCGATGGCGATCAGGTGCATGTGGTTCGCCGCCGCGAAACTGTGGAAGAACAATTGGCTCCCGAGAGTTGCCTGCCGCTATGAGTGGCGACGGGGAACCTTTGGTCAACGTTGACGGCCCTGCCTCCCGGCTCGGCGCTGGCGGCGCCTTTGTTGGTAGTCCGAGCGCCGCTCTCGGGGGCGTTCTGCGTTTTACAAAAATGCACGGCCTGGGTAACGATTTTATGGTGGTTGACGCCATCAGCCAGATGTTTCGCCTGCGCCCGGAAATGATTCGCGAGCTGGCCGATCGCCATTTTGGCATCGGTTTTGATCAGCTGCTGGTGGTGGAGCCGCCAGGGCTGCCCGATGTGGATTTCCGCTATCGGATTTTCAATGCCGACGGCTCGGAAGTGGAGCAATGTGGTAATGGAGCCCGTTGTTTTGCCCGTTTTGTGCGCGATCAGCGCCTGACCAACAAAAAAGTGATGCGGGTGCAAACAGCCGGCGGCATTATTGAGCTGCGGGTGGGAAAAGACGGGCTGGTGAAGGTTGATATGGGTGTGCCAAGGCTCGAACCCGCCACGGTGCCGTTCAGCGCTGACGAATTTGCACCGGTTTACAATCTAGACGTAAATGGCCAGAACATAGAGTTGTCGGTGGTGTCTATGGGCAACCCCCACGGCGTTATACTGACCGACGACGTCGACAGTGCTCCGGTTGCAACGCTGGGGCCTTTGTTAGAAAAGCATTGGCGTTTTCCCGCCAAAGCTAACATCGGGTTTATGCAGATTGTGGATCGCAGTCATATTCGTTTACGGGTGTTCGAACGCGGTTGTGGTGAAACTTTGGCTTGCGGCACTGGCGCTTGCGCTGCGGTTGTTGCAGGATGTTTACGAGGTTTGCTCGATTCACGGGTAGAAGTAGAACTGCCCGGAGGACGGCTGATTATCGAATGGCAGGGGCTGGGAGCCGCTGTTATGATGGATGGCCCCGTTGCCAGCGTTTTTGAGGGTCAGCTTCGACTGCCCGCAGAGCCCGGCATGCGCCGCCGTAAACCCGCCAGAACCGGTAGGCAACGATCCTGAAACCAGGAGCACACGATGACAGATTCAGCGGCCCGCCAAGAGGCCGGCGTTCTAAATGCAGAACAGGTGGCGCAATACCTGCGTGACAACCCTGATTTTTTTGTTGAACAGAGCGACCTGCTGCGCGACCTGACTTTACCCCACGATAGCGGGCGAGCTATTTCGTTGGTCGAGCGCCAGGTTCATCTTTTTCGCGAGCAGCGCGACACGCTGCGCCATGAGCTGGTTGAGTTGGTGGGCATAGCGCGCCAGAACGACCAGTTGTTCCAGAAAAGCAAACGCTTGCTGATGCAGATTATCGAAGCCAAAAATCTGAACGACATGGCGGCGGTGATCGATGACAGTATTCGCGGTGATTTTGGTCTGGACGCGGCCAGTGTGATTTTGTTTACCGATGGCCCCCTGCCGCAGGCGGCTCAAGGCGCTTTGCACGTGGTGTCGCCGGCGGTAGCGCACAAACGGCTGGGTAATTTGCTGGATGGCGGCCGCGCAGTATGTGGCCAGTTTCGCGAAAGCGAGCGCGCTTTTCTGTTCCCTGATCGCGACGAGCCGGTTGCCTCGGTGGCACTTGTGCCGTTGCGCAACCATGAACTTGTCGGTGTGTTTGCCATCGGCAGCTGTGTGCCGGGTTATTTTGACCAGAGCATGGGCTCTCTGTTTTTGAGCTATATCAGCGACACGCTAAGCCGGTTGCTGCCCCCCATGGTACAGCGCCATCTGGTAGCATTGCCGCTCACCGATATTGCCGAGTCTCGTTGACTCATGCACTGGGCCGGTGACAAACCGCAAAACACCGGCCTGTTTCAAGGCGTTGATGGCTTCATTCGCCACCTTGCTTCTGAAAAACGCCTGTCCCCGCTCACTTGCGAGCATTATCAGCGAGACCTGCTGCGCCTGCAGCGTTGGCTCCAAGAGGGCTATCAAGAATACTCTCTGAATCATTCTCAAGAACACTCGGAAATCAGCTGGCGAAGCCTCAATAGTCACGACATCCGCCGCTACGTTGCACACTTGAGCCGTGCCAGCCTGAACGGCCGCAGCATTGCCCGCCACCTTTCCGCTATACGCCGTTTTTATCATTATCTGTTACGCGAAGGCCTGGTCGACAATAGCCCGGCGGAAGCTATTCGCGCGCCAAAAAGCGGGAGGCGACTGCCTGTGGTGGCCGATGTTGACCAGCTGACACACTTGCTGGATGCCCAGGCGGATGATCCGCTGGAATTGCGAGATGTGTGCATTTTTGAATTACTGTACTCCGCCGGGTTACGGTTGGCAGAAGTAGCCGCTTTGGATTTGGGCACTGTAGAACTGGCAGCCGCCCAAGTAAAAGTGACTGGCAAGGGTAATAAGCAGCGTGTTTTGCCCGTAGGGCGACCAGCGCTGGCGGCGCTGCAGGCTTGGTTAGCGGTTCGGCCCGGGCTTGCTGGTGCCGGGCAGCAGGCATTATTTGTCAGCCGCCGCGGCGACCGCCTCAGCCACCGAAGTATTCAGGCGCGACTGGCTCGCTGGGGTTTGGTTAAAGGCGCCGACCAGAAACTGCACCCGCACATGCTGCGGCACTCATTTGCCAGCCATTTATTGGAATCCAGCGGCGATCTGCGAGCGGTTCAGGAGTTGCTGGGCCATGCTGACATTGCAACCACTCAGGTCTATACTCATTTAGACTTTCAACACCTTGCCAGTGTGTATGATCAAAGCCACCCCAGAGCAAAACGGCGACGAATTAATCATGAATAAGCTGATCAACACACGGCCGTGTAGCGCGCAGGGGGTCCAATGAGCGCAGAGTTGTCCTGGAAAGACCAGTACCTACAGGAATTGGATGCGGCCGAACACCGTCAGCAACATTGGCAACAGCACCGAATGTTGCTTGAACGCATGTTGGTGCGCACCAGCCTGGGTCTGAAAGGGCAGTCTGGCGAGCTTGATGAGCTGCTGGATAGCGTTCGTGACGAGGTACGCAAACCCTCTATTAATGTTGATAACTGGCAGCTGTTGCAAACAAAGATTGATCACCAGATGGTGCTTCTGGAGCAAGCAGAATCTGCTTCACAAGGTTCCGCTGCAGGCCCTGCTGCAGAATCTATGGACCTTAGCCAAAACGGCGAACGCCTGCGCATTGCACGCCGGGTTGGTCAGTTAATAGATCAAATCGTCAGCGAGATACCGATAGGTGCAGAGGCGGAAAAAAAGGCCCGCGCTCTGCAGCATATTCTGCTCCACAGCGACGATTGGAGCGCGTTGCGTAAATGCCTGCGCGATGTGGCGGAACTGGTGATGGTAGCCATTAAGCAGTGCCGGGCCCAGTTTGATGAGTTTATTCAACAGCTTGACGACCGTCTGGCGGTGCTGCGCCAGAGCTTTGTAGCGCATACGTCGGCTCAAAGTGGCCGGCTGAGTGCATCAGCGGCGCTGGGCCGGGATTTGCGAGGTGGGATAACACGCCTGAGCGAGCATATTCAGAGCAGTAACAATCTCGGGCAGTTGAAACATTCTGTGACCACTCACTTAGACTGCATAGCCCAGTCAGTGGTTCAGTTTCGCGAGCGCGAAAGTGATCGTGAAAAAGGATTGGCAGCGCAGCTGGAGGCCATGCAGCAGAAAATCGTCACCATGGAAACCGAATCTGAGCTAATGCAGGAACAGGTTCTTAAGGAGCGCCGGCGAGCCAACACCGATATGCTCACCCAGCTGCCCAATCGTGACTCCTGGCAAGACCGACTGCAATTCGAGGTAGACCGTTGGCAGCGTTATAAAGGTGACATAACAATCGCCGTTGTCGATATCGACTTCTTCAAGCGCATTAATGATTCCTTCGGCCATAAAGCGGGTGACAGGGTGCTGCAACTGCTGGCACGGGAATTGAAAAAAGGGCTGCGCTCGACAGACTTCATTGCCCGTATTGGCGGAGAGGAATTTGTGGTGCTGTTACCAGAAACCACGGGTGCTCAGGCCAAAAAAGTGATGGATGGCCTGCGCGACAATGTCGCCAAGTTGCCGTTCCACTTTAGCAATCAGCCGGTAACTATTACCTTTTCGGCAGGGCTTGCAAGCATCAGAAACGGTGATAACGAAGACACCTTGTTTGAACGCGCCGATCGCACGCTCTACAAGGCCAAAAATGCCGGCCGTAACCAGGTGATGATTAGCGAGGAATAAGCGAATCAGCCTGGCTATTATCGCGTTCAGTTACCTAAAGATCTTGAGGAACTTCAGTGAAGTCTGCACATGCACTGTTATTGTGCTGGCTGTTAAGCGGGCTTCACACGCCGCTTCGCGCCGAACCAGTGGAGCGACAGGGTACTCCGGTTGCCGCCAGCACCCTGCCTGCCAGCGATAGCCGATCGAATGAACCTGCCTCTAAACCGCCTTTGGGCCTGGCGCCCGAAAGCCCTGACCGGTTATGGCTGGCCGAACACGAGCGGGTTACCGTGTCGGTTAAAGCGGAGCAGGTGCCGCTGGTGTTCAACACCGGGAGTGGTTCCCTGGCCGGCATCTATATTGATTACCTGGCCAAACTGTCAATAAAACTGGGTGTGCCGGTAGAGCCGCGGCCGCCGGGCAGTGAGGTGGATGCCGCACTGGTGACCCGTTTCAGCGATGCACCGCCAGCCACTGATTTTGTTCATACCCAGCCTTTGATGTCGTTAACTTACGGCTTGTTCGCCCGCGCCGGTGACGGCATTATTCGCAGCCTGGCAGACTTGGAAAACAGCCGGGTCGCGGTGATTAACAACGATGTGAATCAATATCCGCTACTAGACCCGGTTGAGAACTTTGAGCCGGTTATGGTCGCCGACGTTGCCGAGGCGGTGAACGTGGTGCTATCCGGGCAGGCGGTGGGTTTTTTGGGGCCGGTGCCGGTGGTATCGGATTATCTGCAATCGGCGCGGGTGAATGGCATTAGCCTGGCTGTCCTGCCAGATCAGAAAACCATTGATGTTGTGCTGCGATTGCCCGCGAGCGAAGCTGACGCACCCCTGTTACGGCTGCTCAACGATGCCATAGCCCGCATTGACCGTAACGAGCACCGCCAGGTGCTGGAAGCCTGGCTGACTACGGAAGTGCCGCCCCAGGAAAAGCCCGGCAACGACCTGTCGGCGCGGGATTTGGCCTGGCTCAAGAACAACGCTAATTTGGTCGTGGCGTACCGCACAGACTGGCCACCCTTCGAGTTTCAGCAAGATGGAAAACCCGCAGGCCTGGTACCGGATTTAATGTCGCGGCTGGAAGCCAAGCTGGGCGTGCGCTTTCAGAACACCATGCCGACTAGCCGGTTGCAGGCTGAAGAACAGCTCAAAACCGGCGAGGTGGATATTTTACCGGGCATTTCACGCACCCCACGCATAGAACAGGATTTTCTGTTTACCCGGCCCTACCTGACCGTGCCTATTGCCTTGGCGATCCGTGACGACGGCCGTTTCATCGGCGACTTGCGCGAATTACGCCAGGAAAAAGTGGGGGTGGTGAATCGCCATGCCGCTCACGATTACCTGTTGATTAATCATCCGAATCTGAATATTTACCCCATGACCAACGTGGAAGAGGGTTTGCTGGCGCTGTCGAACGGCGATCTGGACGTGATGGTAACGCACATTCCGGCGGTCAGTTACACCGTTACCCGCCTGGGATTAACCAATCTGCGAATCACCAGCGTGACGCCTTACGAGTACGAATTGCGACTGGCGGTGCGCAAAGACAATCCGGATTTGCAGCGCATCCTCAACAAGGCCCTGAGCAGCATGGAAAGCCTGGAAACCGAAACCATCTATAACCGCTGGATTCATCTGGATATTGAGCAGGCGACCGATTACACCGTGGTGCGCCGGGTGATTTTGCTGGCGGTGGTGGTGGTGCTGATATTCTTGTATTGGAATCGCAAACTGTCGCGGGAAGTAGACGAGCGAATCCGCTCGGAAAACGCGTTGCGGCGCAGTGAGGATGAGCTGCGGGCGGCCAAGATCGAGGCCGAGCGGTTGGCGCGGGAAGCGGAAGCTGCCAGCCGAACCAAAAGTGAATTTCTGGCCAATATGTCCCACGAGATCCGTACCCCGATGAATGCGGTGATTGGTTATAGCGACTTATTGAGCAATACGGTAACAGACCCGCAACAGCGTAATTATCTGGACGCCATTCGTGCGGGTAGCCGCGCTCTGCTGATGCTGATTAACGACATTCTGGACCTGTCGCGAATTGAAGCGGGCAAAATGCGGCTGGATTATGCGCCGGTATCGATGCGCAGAATGCTCGGCGATGTGCTGCACATTTTCGATCTGCGTGCCCGCGACCAGGGCGTTACTCTGGAGGTCAGCGTGGGTAAGAAAATGCCGGCAGCGCTGATGCTGGACGAAACACGGCTACGCCAGGTGCTTTTCAACCTGGCCGGTAACGCCATAAAATTCACCCATGAAGGTGGGGTGACGGTGCGCGCCAAGGCCAGCCCTTTGCCAAAGCAGAGCTATCCGCCGGGCACCAAACCAGGGGAGCCCGAGCACCCGCGTTACCGGCTGGAAATCACCGTTACCGATACCGGAATTGGTATTGCGACGGATCAGCAAGAGCGAGTGTTTGATGCGTTCGAGCAGCAGGAGGGCCAGAACTCAAGGCGCTACGGCGGCACTGGTCTGGGGCTGGCGATCAGCCGTAAACTGGCGCTGATGATGGGCGGAGAACTGACCCTGAAAAGCACCCTTGACGAAGGCTCGGTGTTCAAGCTTATTCTTCCTGATGTGGCCTCTACCGGCGAAGAAGTCGAGGAGGAAGGCAAACCGGAAGAAGGTGAGCGTCTGCTGGCACAGACGTTGAGTATGCACGAGCGGGGTTGGTTGCGGCAGCAGTTGGCTGAAGATTTCGGTGACGAGTGGGAAAGTGTGCGCAAAAGCGGTGATCCGGAGAAAATGCGCGATTTCGCCGAACGCCTGGTGGCCTGGGGCCAGCGCTACCGTTCGCACTCGGTATCCAGTTACAGCGAAAAGTTGCTGTTAGATGTGTTGGCCTTCAACCTTGACGCGGTGAATAGCTCATTAGAATCGTTCCCGCGCCTGTTGGGCCAGGGTTGAGGGCAGGGTTAACAAGTTATTCTGATTCGATAGCAGAGGTAGCAGCATATGTTCCAACTCATATTCAAAGGCGAGTGTGTTGCAGACATTGACCCTGCTGCAGCTCGCAGTAATGCGCGGCAATTATTCAAGGCGAATGATGCCCAACTTGACCGCATGTTCAGCGGCAAGCCGGTGGTTATTCGCAACCAGCTTGACCAGGCCGAGGCCGAAAAATACCGCACCTTACTGCAAAAGCACGGGATGCGGTCTTATGTTCAGGCTATGGCACCCGTGCAAGCCGGCGCGCAGGAGCAAACGGCGCGTTCAAAGCCTGCACTTCAGTCAGCCGCTGCTTCTCAGCCACCGCAGCGCAAAGCCAGTAGCCCCTTCGCGGTAAATCAGGCGAGCGGCAGTGGCCTGCCCATCGCTGGCGAGCGCACCGATGCGGTGCTGGCGGGGTCCGCGTTGACTCTGGATCCACCTGGCGTAACCCTAGCTGAATCCGTGCCGGTAGAGGTCCTGAGTTTTGATCATCTTGATGCCTGGAGCCTGGCGCCGGCCGGCAGCGATATTGGCAGCAAACAAGAGTTGCCTCCGCCCATCGTGCCAGACACGTCGCACCTGGCCGTAGAGCCACTGCCGTCTGATGACGAAAGCCCGCGCTGAAATTGCCATCGGTCAGTCGTTTACAGCAGCGGTGCGGCCAGGCGTATGGCGCGGCAGGTAATGCGAAACGCCAAGGAACGGTCGCGATAATCTCGCTCGTCCATCAAGTGGGACTGTTTGAAGTCCTCGGTCAGCATCGCGTCCACTTCCTCTACAAACTTGCCTGATGTGCTGATTGCCGTAATTTCGAAATTCAGGCGCATGGAGCGGTTGTCCAGATTGGCCGTGCCGACCGCGGTGTAGCGGTCGTCCACCAGAATCACCTTCTGGTGCATGAAGCCGGGCTGATAGCGATAAATCTGAATGCCGGCCTGGCAGGCCTGTACCAGATAGGAATAGGCCGCCAGGCCAATGATGCGGCTGTCGGATTTTGCCGGAATCAAAATTCTGACGTCTATCCCTCTCAACGCCGCCAACTGCAACGCGTTCATCACTTGAACATCGGGCACAAAATAGGGTGATGCAATCCACACTCGCTCGCGGGCGTTGTTGACGCAGTTGAGGAAAAACAGCGTACAGCTTTCCCAGCTGTCGGCGGGTCCGGTAGGCAGAATCAGAATTCGCTCGTTACCCGGGGTATTGTGATGGGGTGCCCAGTTCAGCTCTGGAAAGGTGCCGCTGGCCCAGTTCCAGTCTTCTAACCAAGCCAGTTGTAACCCGGTTACCGCGGGGCCTTCAATACGGCAGTGGGTGTCGCGCCAGGGTTCCTGGTCCATGGCTGCGCCCAGATACTCGTCTGCCAGATTAATACCGCCAACAAAGCCTACTTTGCCATCACACACCAAAATTTTGCGGTGATTGCGAAAATTCATCTGAAAGCGCCAGCGGCGCACGTTGCCATCGCCAAAGGCGGCGGAGTGGGCGCCGGCTTGTGTCAGTTCCCTGATGTATTTGCGAGGCAAGCCAAAGCTGCCAATATTGTCGTGCAAAAACCACACCTCCACTCCTTCCGCTAGCTTGCGTTCCAGAATGGACTTTATGCGCTGCCCAACACGGTCAGAGCGCACAATGTAGAACTCCAGCAGGATGTAGTGCTGGGCATTTTCCATGCAGTCAAACAGGGCGTCGAAAGTCGCTTCGCCGTCGCGTAGTAAAGTGCTGTGATTGCCGTCGGTAAACGGCTGGCGTGCCAGCTTGCTGAGTACCTGAAGTTCGTCGCTGAAATGTTCGTGCGCTGGTGAGCGTAACGAGGTTTCTTGCTGTTCAAACCGATTCAGCAGATTGGTCAGTGCCTCGTCGCCCATGCGTCGCGCTTTAACGTACCCACCAAAGCGCGAACGCCCAATAAGCAAGAACAATGGCAGCGTAATCCACGGCAGTGCCAGCAAGGCGAAAACCCATGCCAAAGCTCCCTGTGCCGTGCGATAAGTCATCAGGATCCGGTAGATGCAAACCAGAGATGCCACATACACCAGAGCAACAATAACGGCGATCAGTGAGAATTCGGGCATCTAGACTCCTGCATTGGAGGGCATTGCGGGCGCGGTGTTGTAATGGGTCAAGATAGCATGGCGCCCGTCATCGGGCACATTTGTGGCACTGCGGCCAATGTGAGGAGCGCAGTATCTTTGTCGATGCGGCTGTTCCAGTGCTAATCTAGCGGCCAAAAGCGCCGCAAGGAAATCTCTGATGACTGTTGAACTCAATGCCCGCCAAGCCGGACCTGCCGCATCTGGGCGTTTACCATTAATTGTCTTGCACGGGTTGTTCGGTTCGTTGGACAACTTGGGCGGGATAATCCGTCTTTTGGAAGACCGTTGGCAGATTCACGCCCTGGATCAGCGTAATCACGGCCAGTCGCCCCACACCGACACTATGGACTACCCAGCCATGGCGGCGGACGTAATAGCCTATATGGATAAGCAGGGCCTTGAACGCGCCTGCGTGTTGGGCCATTCCATGGGTGGCAAAGTGGCGATGCAGCTGGCATTACTGGCGCCGGATCGAGTTGACCGGGTGATTGTTGCCGATATTTCGCCGGTCGCTTACGAGCCGCGCCACGATGCCATTCTTGAAGGGCTTAAAGCCATGGATTTGAGCGCGGTAGGCTCGCGCACCGAGGCGGACCGGCAGATGGCAAACTTTGTGGCCGACGCCGGCGTTCGCCAATTTCTGCTGAAAAACCTGGAACGGATTCCGAAGGATCAAGCGATTAAAGGCGGACCGGTCTTTCGCTGGTTGCTGAATCTGGCGACAATCGAGCGTTGTTATCCAGAGCTCGCCGATGCTCCGCAAGGTGAAGGCCCGTTCGAAGGGCCGGTGTTGTTTATTAAAGGCGCAGATTCGGCGTATTTACAAAGCAAGCACAAAGACATCATCTTGCAGCTGTTTCCCAACGCCAGCGTAAAGGTGATTGAGGGCACAGGCCATTGGCTGCACGCCGAAAAACCGGACACCTTTGCTACCTTGTGTGTGGACTTTCTTGCCACCGACGATTGAGTCAATATAAGGCTAAGCGTGATGTCTTGAATCAAGGGACACGCTGCCTTATCTGATACACTCTAAATGTGCAGAGTTCACTATTATCTCTGTCGAACGATGACCGACCCCTTTGCCGGAGCACCCCATGGAAGACACCGTTAACACCAGCATGCGAAAAGTAGTTTACGAAGAGTTTGGTGACCGTGATGTTTTGCAGCTTGTTGATGCTCCAGTGCCTGAGCCCCAGGCGGGCCAGGTGCTGATCAAGGTCCACGGCGCCGGGCTTAACCCGATTGACTGGAAAACCCGCAAAGGCTTGGGTTTTGTGGCCAAGCAGCTGAGCGAACAAGAGCTGCTGCCGTGGACGCCGGGCTATGATCTGGCCGGTGAAGTTGTCAGCGTAGGCGATAATGTGACCACCTTGGCACCGGGAGACCGGGTGATGGGGCTGGTAGGTTTCGCCCTGACGGGCGGCAGCTATGCCAGTTACGCGCTGGCCCAGGCCGATGAACTGGCCATTGTGCCGGAAAATCTGAATTTGGTGACTGCCGGGGCGTTGCCGTTGGCGGCGCTGACTGCCTGGCAGGCGTTATTCGAGGTGGCTGACCTACAGGCCGGTCAAAAAATTCTGATTCACGCCGGCGCCGGCGGTGTCGGGCACCTGGCCGTGCAATTTGCCCTGACCCAGGGCGCCCACGTCATTGCGACCGCCTCAAAGGGCCACCACGATTTTCTGGACCGCCTGGGTGTGCACGAAATCATCGATTACACCACCACTGACGTGGCTCAGGAATGCTTTGGCCTGGATGTGGTGTTGGACCTGGTGGGCAGCGATGCTGGCCGGCGCTCTTTAAACTGTTTGGGTGAAAAAGGTGTGCTGGTAACGGTGCCCACTGTGACCGCAGATGTGATTATCTGTGCCGCCGAAGCCATGGGCCTGAGAGCCCACGGCATGACGGTGCGCCCGGATGTGTTTCATCTTGAGGAAATCGCCGAGCTGATTGAAGACGGCGATGTCACCGTTCATATCGAAAAGGTGTTTTCACTGGTAGAGGTTGCGGCCGCCCACGAGTTGCTTGAAGGCGGCCACGTTTGCGGCAAGCTGGTACTGGACTGCCGCGACTGATTGGTTATTTTGCGCCGTTACCTTCGGCGTTATCACGGTCTTTGCGTTCCTTGCGCTCTTTCGGTGCGCGGGCCGGAACCAGGCTGATCAGCGTGAAATCTTCATCGGGCTTGAGTTTGTCCATGGATTTCACCGGCGTAATGCGGCCTTTGCCATCAAACATAAACAGTACTAGGGCCTGGCTCTGGTACTTGTCCAAAAATTTTTGATAGCTGAATTCATCGCTAAGCTCGGTGGTTTTTACCGAGTAGCCCTGGCTTACCAGGCTGGCCAGTTTGGCGTAGCTGACGCCGTTGAAAAGGCCGCGTGTCTGTTGGATTTTTTCGGCTGTTTGATGACGCGCTTTCTGGTCCTGATCGCCTTCTGCCAGGCTGTACACGCAGTTGTCACCAAACCAGTCCAGAAAGTGATAGGTGGCTAGGGAATTCATGTGCTTGTAGGGTGAAATGACCAGCAGGTTGCCGACTCCGGTCAAATCCAGCTGGTTAGACGCGTGCTCAGACACCGGGTTACCAAAGTACACCTGCAGATTCTCCATTCGCGCCTGGCGCACGTTCTCCCAGTTGGTGTCCGCAAGCACCACCGGTACCTCGTGTTTTTTTAAGGTAAGGCCAATCATTCGCGCCACTGGGTTAGCCCCCAGAATGAGAAACCCGAACTCTGACGGCTCCGCTACATTCAGCAGGTTTGCCAGCGGCCGAGCGGTCAGACTCTGAATGGTTACGGTGGCAATAATTAACATGAACACCAGCGGTACAAGAGCACCCGCGCCATCATAGCCCACTTTTTGCAGTTGGAAGGCGAACAGTGCAGACACCGCCGCGGCAACAATGCCCCGCGGTGCTATCCAGCTTAAGAACAGTTTTTCGCGCCAGTTCAGGCTGGTACCAATAGCTGATAGAAAAATGCTCAGAGGCCGCGCTACCAGCATCAATATGGCTAGTACCCAGGCCAAGCCCCAGCCCAAATCGGCTATTGCAGAAAATTCGATGCGCGCCGCCAAAATAATAAACAGTGCGGAAATCAGCAGTACGCTCAGGGATTCCTTGAACTCTAGAATGCTGTCGACCGGCACCTGCTTCATGTTCGCCATCCAGATACCCATGATGGTCACCGTCAGCAGGCCGGATTCGTGCGCCAGTTCGTTCGACAGTGCATACACGCCCAGCATGAAGGTCAGCGTGCCGGCATTGTGCAGGTATTGGGGTATCCAGTGCTTACGCAGCACCTGACCGTTCAGATAGCCCGCCGCCGCACCTAAAAAAGTGCCTACCGCGATGGTCTTGGCAAAAATATACAGGGAGTGGCCAAACACATTGCCCTGCCCCCAGGACACAATGCCCTCGAACACCAGTACTGCCAGCAGGGCACCAATGGGGTCAATAATAATGCCTTCCCATTGCAGAATATTAGCGAGTTTCGAGCTGGGCCTGACCGAGCGCAGCAGCGGCGCAATCACGGTAGGGCCTGTAACAATGGATATGGCGCCAAACAGCAGGGCGATTTCCCAGGAAATGCCCAGAATATAGTGCGCCGACAAGGTGCCGATGGTGCCCGTAACAATCGCGCCAATTGGGAGCAAATTGCGAACCATTTTGCCGTGGCCGCGAATTTCGGCAAAGCGCAGTGTCAGGCTACCTTCAAACAGGATAATAGCCACAGCCAGTGACACCATCGGAAATAACAGGTCGCCAAACACATCTTCGGGATTCAGATAGCCCAGCACCGGGCCCGACGCAATACCGCCGGCCAGCAAAAACAGTATGGCCGGCATACGTACGCGCCAGGCCAGCCATTGGCAAAAGAGTGATAGCACACCGATAGAAGCGAGCAGCCAAACAGTGCTTACGGGCATAGAAATCGGTTCCGTGAATTAGGGTTGGGCGCGTTGTGCGATTTTGTTAAGCAGCCGCGAGGCCGCAAAAAACCCGAAGCTGGCGGTCACCGGGCTGGCGGCGCCAAAGCCGGTGGCGCAATCCAGCCGAACCGGGCCTGCGTTAACCGGTTTTTGCAGGCAGGTTGTACCGTCGGCGGCGGGATACGTCAGCTGCTCCAGCGAGTATACGGCTTCTATGCCAAAACGCCGTTGCGGATTACGTGAAAAACCGTACTGTCGGCGCAGCAGGTTGCGCACTTTGGCCAGCAGTGGGTCCTGGGTGGTTTTGCTTAAATCGGCCACGCGAATCTGGGTTGGATCCATTTGCCCTCCGGCGCCCCCTGCACACACAATCGGCAACTTGTTGCGCTGGCAGTAAGCCAATAAAGCGGCTTTTGGCTTCACACTGTCGATAGCATCGATGACACCGGTGATGTCGGCGGTTATCCGTTGCGGGATGTTATCGATAGTAATAAACGCAAACTGGGTGCGAATATCTGCGGCAGGATTGATGGCCCGCAAGCGCTCGGCCATGGCATCGGTTTTGGTTTTACCGTACTGGCCACTGAGCGCGTGCAGCTGGCGGTTGGTGTTGGATACACAGATATCGTCCATGTCAATCAGCGTTAGCGTGCCAATACCACTGCGCGCCAAAGCTTCCGCTGCCCAAGAACCCACACCGCCAAGGCCGACAATGGCAATGTGGGCTTGGCGAAAGGCCCCAAGTGCACTGCGTCCATACAGGCGCTCAATGCCGCCAAAGCGGAAGGCGTAATCGTCGGCGTTCATAATCTCTCCAATGGGCTTGTGACTGCTATTGTAACCTAGCGCTGGTAGATACAAAAAAGCTGAAATAATGAAGCAATGGCGCGGAATGTTGACCCTTTGAGCTTTGGCAGGCGTAACGTTAATTGCTTAAAGCACGGCTTAGTTCTGCATGGCAACGAACAGCCGTGCACAATTCTTTTAAACTGACCTTGGTGAGCACTATGCGGATTTTGATTGCGGGTGTGTCTGGCGCCATTGGCGCAGCACTGGCCGAAAAACTCGCGGCACGCGCCGATGTTGAGATTATTGGCCTGTGCCGACAGCCGGAAAAAGCGCCAGCGTTTCTGCGCGAGCGACATCAGGTATTGGCTTGGGATGCAGAAAAACCCGAGGCTCTGGATCAGGTTGCCGAGGGGCTGGCCGCTGTCGTGCCGAAGGCAGAAGGGCTGGATATGATTATCTACGCTGCAGGCATACTGCACGGAGCGAATATGAAGCCAGAGAAGCGCCTGGAAGATTTGCAGGCCAGTTCCCTGGCGCGGGCTATGGCGGTAAACGCCAGTGGTTTCGGGTTGCTGGTGCAAGCGTTATTACCTTGGTTGCGGCACAAGCGCGTAAAGCGCATTGTGGCGATTTCTGCCAAGGTAGGGGGCATCGGTGACAACCGTTTGGGGGGGTGGTATGCCTATCGTAGCTCCAAAGCAGCGCTGAATATGCTGGTAAAAACGCTGTCTGTGGAGTTGCCCAGGCGCATGTCGCCGGTGGCTTGTATCGCCTTACATCCGGGCACAACCCGCTCAGCATTGAGTGAGCCTTTTTCACAATCTCTGGCTAACCTGCAAGTTCACGATTCGGATGAAACTGCGGCTAACCTGTTGGCAGTGATTGACCACATTGACGAATCGGCGAACGGTCGCTTTTTATCGTGGGACGGCAGCACACTGCCTTGGTAAAGGCAGTGTGCTGATAGTGATTTTCTTGGTTAATCCGTAAACTTGCTCAGCTCATGAAAGGGTTGAGCAGCCGGGTAAAGGTACCCGTTAGTTTCAGAGGTGCACTAAGCACCGACAACGTAATGCAATCTTCGTGACCAACAGCCACCGGGCGGTGATTGTCATTCTCGTCAAGCACTGCAAAATCCCACTGATTGAAAATACCGTTCTGATCAGAGAATGCACCCTGCAAAACAATGGTGGTCTCGGTTCCACGGTGGGTGTGGGCAGGCGCTTTGCCTCCAGAAGACAATTTTTGCAATACCACTCGCTCTGTCTGTCCGGGGAAACGATCTGTTACGTCAAGCATGCTGACATCGCCCAGTTGGCGCTTCCAGGGTAAATCGTTGATGTCGCAACCCAACAACTTCTTGATAAGGTTTTGGCGCTGCTGCGGAGCTTCTACAGGCGCTGTATCGCTGTCAATACGAGCAAGAATCGCGTCGAAGGTCGAGGCAGCCGGTTCGGAACTTTCAGTCAAGGGTTGTTGTTCCAACATCACTGCACCTAAGCTTTCTAGGGTGTCCACCCGGCTACTACAAAGCGGACACTTTTCAAGGTGTAGCCGTATGCAAAGGGCGTGAGGGTCAGACAATGTACCCGCACTGAATTCCATCAGGCTTGTACTTTCGGGGTGATGCCGTGTCATTGGTTTTGATCCTGCAAAATCACTTTCAGTTTGTTGAGTGCCAGACGAACCCGGCTTTTAACTGTTCCCAGGGGTATTCGCAGTTCGTCAGCAACCATCTGATGAGACTTGCTTTCCATATACACTTTGGCAATAACAGTCGTTTGTTCTTCCGGTAACAAGCTGAGAGATTCGCGCACTCGACGCTCTGACATCAAGCGATGCAGCGACGTAACGGGCTCGTTTTCGTGATCACCGGGAATCTGCCACAGATCTTCGGTCTCCACCGATATTTCGGCGCTGATGCGCTTCATTTTGCGCAACATATCAATGCGCTGATTTCGCGCAATGGTAAAAATCCAAGTGGATGCCGCTGCTTTGCGCCAATCATAAAGACACGACCGGCGCCAGATCGACACAAATACTTCCTGAACAAGCTCTTCAGCATGATTCGCCATGCCGTTGGCCATGGCGTAATACTTAATCTGCGGGCCGAAGTGCTCGAACAGCTGATGATAAGCTTGCCGATCTTGATTTTTCCCTACTTTTACCAAAAGGTTGCTCCAAGGGTCGTTGCGCCCTTCAGATTTAACCGGCTTCTGCTCCAGTGTTGTCACCGGACGCTCCTTGACTGTTGCATGATTTGAGCTTTGTATTGTCATCATTCTATGCACTCACCCCAAGTTTGTCAGATAATATTTTACGCCCAGTTGATGCGCCCGGATCACCATCCGCCTTGGTTTACCCCTTAGAACCCGGAAAAATCGTTGGTTATGGTCGGCGTTGACGGCTGCAACTTCGAGCTACTCCTCCACCCAGATCCGTTCCAGCGTCAGCTCGTCCGGGTCAAACTGGTACACGCTGATGCCGCCGGTAGATTTGTGCCCCATCGCCAGAATGCCCGCTTCTGGTGAAGTGGCAATGGCGGTGTTGCGGGAGTACTGGCTGCCGTAGGTGACCAGTTTGGGAGACTCGCCAAGATCAAAGTATTTCACAGGCCAGGGGCTGCCGGTTTTGAACAGGGCGGCGACGTGGCTGTTGTTGCCGAAGCGGAGGTAGTAATCGCTGTTGTGGATGAAGGCTAGGGCGATGGTGAAATCATGAACGCCGCGTGGAGCTTCGATAAGTCCGCTCTTATCAAAGTAGTCAGAATCTGGGAGGTCGTCAGGAAGACCATCAACATACAGTCCTGAATTGTAACGTGCGGCTCGCATTCGGTGTTCAGGATTGGATGTATGCCAAGTGATACCATTGCCAGCTTCATCACCACTGACCACCCACCGCCCATTTGGGCTGATGGTGGCGTGGGTTTTGGAAGAGTTTCCACGGAGTTTTGCGACAGGCTGTTTTGTTTTCGCATTCCAAAGTGTGACACCCCCATATTTTGAAAACCGTTGGCTGCTGTTTAGTGGTGAATGGTCTGCGATTGCTGAGCGGTCACTATCGACGCCGGCTGTTACAAAGAAGGTGTTGTTTCGGTCTATGGCGAGGTTGAACAGCTTGCCGGACCCTAAAAAGCTCGGACTGATGCCATCACTAAGGACAGTACGTTTTGTGTCCCCATAGCCAGAAAACACATTCCAATGCTCATCAGCAGACAAGTAGGTCTCAAGATCGCCACTGATAACGTGGCCGTAGGTTGGGAAGTGCTGAAATCGCTTCAGTACTTTTCCGTCAACCGTTTGTGCAGTAACGGTATTGTCTGTGTCCTGCCACAAAAAAGCGTTTTGACCCGGCACAAAATAGGCGCTGTAAAGGTTGGCTTTACCGGACAGTGTGTTCCACTGTTTTTCTTGCAGATCCCAGAGAATGAGCTTGTTGTCTGTGTGGGCACTGACGACATAGCGGCCAGACTCCGATACACCCATGGACATAACCGGCCCAGCCCATACTCCCAGGAGGTTGGAGTTCAGCAGGATGCTAATAAGCACAAATGCACCAAGCACCGCGCCTGCCCAGCGCACTTTGTTAGCGTTAATAACGGCCAAAACCCACTCCTTCGTCCGATATACGACGTATAATTTCTGCTCTGTAAGAGCGATCGAATACTTCCTCGCTTGGAATTCGCATCCCCGAGTGGCTAAAGAGCCATTTTGATTGATCAACAGGGAAAAACTTCCCATCAGTCAGAGACCGATCGATAAATTCATCGAGTTCTGTCGCATGTTCGCCAGCCAACTCCTCAAACCCCACATACCCCAACGCAGGCCGAGGCCGTTGCTCCGGAACCCAGTTATTCACCGCAAGCTTTTTCAAACGCACAACGTAGTCTTTGGCCATTTGGGGGCTTACGCTGGCTTGGTGGTTTAGGGGGGCCAGCAGGGTGTAATCAGGCGGCCGTTCACCGTTGCGCAGGCAGTCTATACAGGGCTGCCATAAAGCGTTTGCTTCGGTGAGAATGTCTTTTTCTAACCGGGTCCAGTTTTCCTGAACGGTTTGTTTGAGCACTTCGGGTGTGGCCAAAGATCGCTGGGGGTGGACAGTCATCCACGCCTCGAACGTGAGTGGTAAGTAGTCTTTGTATAGATTTTCGATGGCGGGCCCGAACCCGTTGTCCAGAAAGCTCGGGAAGGTCCACCATTTTTTATCATAGGCTCCCCGCAAGTTACCGAGCAGTTCAACTCATGCTACTCCACCACCCAAACCCGCTCCAACGTCAGTTCCTCTGGGTCGAACTGGTACACGCTTATGCCACCGGTGGACTGGTGGCCCATGGCCAAAATGCCGGCCTCCGGTGAAGTGGCAATGGCGGTATTGCGGGAGTACTGGCTGCCGTAGGTGACCAGTTTGGGATACTTGCCAAGATCAAAGTATTTCACGGGCCAGGGGCTGCCGGTTTTGAACAGGGCCGCGAAGTGGCTATTGTTGCCGAAGCGGAGGTAGTACTTGCTGTTGTGGATGAAGGCGACGGCAATGGTGAAATTGTTGAGGCCGGGAGGGGCACTGATGAGCTCACTGTCATCCCAGTTTCGGAGGTCGCCTGTCTCAAAAGGCGAGTTGTCAAGGTAGACACCGCCGTAGTATGACGCTGACCGGTGCCGGGCTGCTGGCCGGGCTGTGTTCCAGAATAACCCAATTCCAGCTTCGTCTGCACTGACTACCCATTGCCCATCTGGGCTGATGGCGGCGTGGGTTTTAGAGGAGTTGCCATCAAACTTGGCAACGGGTCTCAAGGTTTCATAACTCCAAAGGACCACACCGGAAAAGTTGGATGAAAAGCGTAGATTATCAGCCGGACGAACGGTGGGCGTGTCGTCGCCTATTGGGCGTCTATCGACAGCACCGTGGCCTTTGCCAGTTGTGATATAAAATTCTTTGTTCGAGAGGCCGATGTTCAGAAGCTTGCCGCTGCCCATGAGGCTCGGACTGTCACTGTCTCTTAAAAGCGGTTTTAGTGAATCACCATAACCGTAAAATAGGTTCCAGGTTTCATTGGCAGAGAAATAATGGTTCAAGCTGGCATCTACAGCGTGGCCGTAAGTCGCAAAATTCTGGAATTGCTTCAGCACTTTCCCATTGGTGGTTTGGATGGTTACTGTGTTGTCAAGACTTTGCCAAAGAAATGCTTGTTGATCCGGTACAAAATAAGCGCTGTAAATATTTGCGTCGTCGGACAGCGCTTTGTAGTTCTCTTTTTTGATGTCCCAAAGTATTAGATGGTTGCTGCGATGGGAACTGATGATATATCGCCCGTCATCAGAGACGCCAATAGACATGACTGGGCCGTAGGCGATGCCAAAGAACCCGATTGCTTTGGCGATCATGAATGCTGCGAGAACAACAATTAAGGGCAAGGCCCAACGGCAGTTTGACTTAATACTGTCCAAACCGATTTCTCCCTAGTTCCTTCAACTGGTTAACAATTGCTTCTTTGTAGGAGCGATTGAACACTTCCTCGCTGGGAATCCGCATCCCCGAGTGGCTAAAAAGCCATTTTGATTGATCAACAGGAATTAACTTTCTGTCGTTCAGCGACTCGTAAAGAAAACTATCAAACTCTGATGCTCGTTCATCAGTAATTTCATTAAACCCCACATACCCTAACGCAGGCCGAGGCCGTTGCTCCGGAACCCAGTTATTCACCGCAAGCTTTTTCAAACGCACAACGTAGTCTTTGGCCATTTGGGGGCTTACGCTGGCTTGGTGGTTTAGGGGGGCCAGCAGGGTGTAATCAGGCGGCCGTTCACCGTTGCGCAGGCAGTCTATACAGGGCTGCCATAAAGCGTTTGCTTCGGTGAGAATGTCTTTTTCTAACCGGGTCCAGTTTTCCTGAACGGTTTGTTTGAGCACTTCGGGTGTGGCCAAAGATCGCTGGGGGTGGACAGTCATCCATGCCTCGAACGTGAGTGGTAAGTAGTCTTTGTATAGATTTTCGATGGCGGGCCCGAACCCGTTGTCCAGAAAGCTCGGGAAGGTCCACCATTTTTTATCATAGGCTCCCCGCAAGTTACCGAGTACGTCGTCCATGGGGTCGTCGGCGGTTGCGAGATCCCATGCGGTAGTTGCTACTGGATGCTTGAATGACAGAGCCTTCCGCCACCAAGCCTCATCTTCACTATTATCCGCCCCAAGAATGCCGTCGCCACGGGAATGCAGCACCACAATTTTGCGGGCTGCGCTATGGGCTGCTGGAAACACGCCCAGCCCCAGAGGATGCACGTCCCGGCTGCTGTCGTTGGTGAGGGCATTGTCGGCAACGGCGGGTTGCCAGAGAAACAGATGGTCGACCAGGTCGCGTTTTCCGATGATGCCCATAATGTTCAGGGCGGTGAGCGCTACCCGTGCACCAAGAGAGTGAGAGAGCAGGTTGATGGCAATGCCGGCATTTGCCAACTGCAACAATAGCGGAGCCAGATGCCGCCCGGATGCCATGGCATTCAGCTCCGCCTGCATGAAATCGGTGGAACCGGTATCCCCCGGCCAGGAAATGTTAATGATGCGGCTATAGGGCATCCAGTCTTCGCCGTCGAAGCCTGCGGCGCGGTTTAACTGGTACTCCATATGAACAGCCCAATTATGAGCGCCGCCACCATTCAGCTTTTCGTCTTCCAGCGTCACGGAGCTATTCGCCGACAGTGCTGCCGTATCCTGCCAGACCGTGGCTTTATTGGGATGCCAGGTATTGGCTTTCGCGAATGACGGCGCATTACCGTGGTAGGCTTCTCGGCTACCATCGTACTTCAAGAATCGCCCCCACTCACCATGAGGAACGTTGTAACCGTGCATAAAGATAAGCGCGTTGTTGCCGTTTGCCCGAAAGTAATCCAGTTGGTCGTTCGTCAGCAAATCTTCAGATGGGGAGGCCTCTTCACGCAGATTAATAAATACCGGTGGCGGTAGGTGTATCGCTCTGGCTTTGCGCTCGCCCTGGATGACGGTTAGCTCTACGCCTTCGCTAAGGGTATGGCCCGGGGCGAAGCGAAGCTGCTCGCTTACGGTATTAAACCCGATCAAATGTTCGCCCTTCGGTTCCTCAGGCCCGTACCACTGTGCGTTGCCCGTAAGGAGTTTGGTGAAGCGAGCCTCTGCATTGTCTGGCGTATGTTCTGTGCCATTTTGCAGCGTGGCGGTGAATGATCTACCGCTCTCATCCTCGATTTTGCCGGCATCAATAAAAGCCCTCGGTCGCCCCAAGGTGTCAGAGCGGCTCAACAGTACGTTTGCGGTTTCGCGCTTGCAAACGGGCGCGCCGTGGGCACCGAGAGGGGTTGTGCTGGGAGAAAAGAGCAGGTTTCCAGTGGGTGTCATTCAGGTTCCGTCCTGTGAATGCGTTAATGTTGCAAGTACTTCCAGCGCGTCTGACCAGTAGGCTCCTTGCCTCGTTCTACTTACGGTCGCAAGTTCCGCTTCGCTCAGCGCGCTGGTAAAACCCTGTGCTATTAATAGACCGGCGCCTTCTACCAAACCCTGCTCACTCGGCGCGCCGAGTGTTGTCAGTTGTTGGAACCAGCAGGAGACAGTTTGCGTCGCTAATTTATTGTTGTCCGCCAGGCCTTTCGCCAATAGATCGCGACGATACACTTCGACGAAGGCGAGATTCTCCTGGGTTACTTCAAGAGGCAGTGGGTCCTGCTCTTCCGCTTCGTTCGGATGTGCCGGGGAATGGTCTTTTTTCAGCGACCAGTTGGTGCCGGCATAGCAGCCGTGTATTGCGGTTAGCGGGCCGAGAACCCGCAGGCGTTGTTGGTGTGACAGTGAGGCACCAAGGCCGCCAAACGTTGCCGTGTCTGCGTAGCGAAAAAGGCTGTCGCCATAAGGGGTACGAACAGTGTTCAGGCTTATAAGATGATCGCGTATTTCTTCCAACGTCAGCAACGGGCCCTGCAGTGCCAGCGCTTTGGCTTCTGCCAGCCAGTTGCGCAGCCATTTTTCACTCTGGCTTGTGGTGGGCTTGATAATTAAAGGGCCATCAAAGGCTTGTTCACGGTATTGCGAATGGATATATGGTAAATCGTAGATGGGTGAGGCGTCGTGCTCAAACAGCAAGCGCAAAACATCTGGGTGCTTGGCCTGGTCAACAAGATACCAGCAGGCACCTGTATTAAAGGGGTCTGCGTGAGGGTAAAACGACGTGGCTGTTTGAGCCTCATGGCTTAAGGCTGTGGAGTCCTTCATGGCTGCTTTCATCTATCCTTAGATGGCCGAATCTGTGCCAGAGGTTAGCTCAAGTGGCAGTTTTGATCAGCTTAAACCCTGGAAAAATGTCAGATTTCTAAAATAAAGGCCTCAAAACGCGAAGGGGCGCCCATTTTGGCGCCCCTTGTCACTGATGCTCACAGCTTTACTATTTGCTGCTAACAAACTCCGGATAGGCTTCCATGCCGCACTCGACAATATCGACGCCCTCGTACTCTTCCGCTTCGCTGACGCGTAAGCCCATGACAGCTTTGATGATGCCCCAAGTAATCAGGCTGGCCAGGAACACCCAGCCAAATATGGTGGCTGCGCCAATCAACTGGCCACTGAAGCTTGCGCCACCGTTGGTTACCGGCACCAGCAGTAGGCCGAGCAGACCACAAACACCGTGGGCTGAAATGGCGCCAACCGGGTCATCAATGCGCAGTTTGTCCAGACCGATGATGCTGAACACGACTGCGATACCGCCGATCGCGCCCCAAAGGGTTGCCTGCAAAGCCGTTGGTGTGGAGGGCTCGGCGGTAATAACCACCAGGCCAGCGATAGCACCGTTCAGCAACATGGTCAAATCTGCCTTACCAAACAATATGCGAGCGGTAATCAGCGCGGCAATAGAACCACCCGCGGCGGCGGCGTTGGTGTTCAGAAACACCATGGCGACCGAATTGGCACTGGCGATGTCGCCCAGTTTAAGTACTGAACCGCCGTTAAAGCCGAACCATCCCATCCACAGAATAAAGGTGCCTAGAGCTGCCAGAGGCAGATTGGCGCCGGGAATGGCGCGGATTTCTCCGTTGGGGCCGTACTTGCCCTTGCGCGCTCCGAGCAGTATTACGCCTGCCAGAGCGGCTGCGGCACCGGCCATGTGCACAATGCCGGAGCCCGCAAAGTCACTGAAACCAAGGTCGCCCAAGTTATACAGGCCGAACACATCATTGCCGCCCCAGGTCCATGAGCCTTCCATTGGGTAGATAACGCCGGTCATCACCACCGCAAAGACCAGGAATGCCCAGAGTTTCATGCGCTCGGCGACAGCGCCGGAGACGATGGACATAGCCGTCGCCACAAACACGACCTGGAAGAAAAAGTCTGACGGGGCAGAGTAGATGGAACCGCCTTCAAAACCGCCTTCACGGCCGGCAAAGTCGGCAAGCACTGAGGCTGTGTCTGTTTCACCGATGCCTGACAGCAGGATTGAGCCGTCATACATAATGGCGTAGCCACAAACCAAATACATGATGCAGGCAACGGAATACAAAGCCACGTTTTTGGTGAGAATTTCGGTGGTGTTTTTAGCGCGCACCAAGCCAGATTCGAGCATGGCAAAGCCGGCGGCCATCCACATGACCAAGGCACCGCACATCAGAAAATAAAAGGTATCCATCGCGTACTGTAACTGAAAGACGTTGCTTTCCATAAAGACCCTCCGCACAAGGCTCTGTTAAATAAAAAGGTTTTGCGTTGGCAGTTAAGGCGAGAGAGCGGGTTTAAACCGCTTCTTCGCCGGTTTCGCCGGTACGAATCCGGATCGCCTGCTGCAGCTCGGTCACGAAAATCTTGCCGTCACCGATTTTTCCGGTGTTGGCGGCTTTGGTGATGGACTCGATTACCTGGTCCATCAGATCATCGCCAATGGCGACCTCTACTTTCACTTTGGGCAAGAAATCCACCACGTATTCGGCGCCACGATACAGTTCGGTGTGCCCCTTCTGGCGTCCGAAGCCTTTAACTTCGGTAACGGTGACACCCTGAACACCGATCTCGGACAAGGCTTCACGCACGTCGTCCAATTTGAATGGCTTGATGATTGCTGTAATCAGTTTCATTGATTTCTCCTTGGTAAAACTGTGCCAACCGGCAGCGCCATAAGGCTGCTTATTGGGACCGGGATGCGGCCACCCCGCACGGCAATTGTGCGGATTGTGTACGGGGCTTTAGCATCGGATGTGCCAACGCAAAAAAATAGTTTAAAAACAGAGGGATAAAAGTAAATCACCGGTTTAAGGTTGGTTTTCAGTGCACCATAATAGCGCGTTTTTAGCGCCATGGAATCATAATGGCGCGTCCCACTACACTCTTTGCATGCTTATTACTCTGCGGACTCGCCTCCGCTGCCACAGTATGGCAGGGCAAGCGGTGTGATACACTGCTGAGCAGCAATTCTGCGGTAGATAGGGCCTTTAAAGCCGCTGCCGCAAAGTTTTTTTCAGCGTGTTTACATAGACAAGGGGTGTTCATGAAAGGTCCACAGGACATTTTTTCCCAGCTGCAGGGTCAGTTTGGTCAATTCGTACCGGATATGGCCCGTGCGGCCAAAGACGACCTTGAAGCACAGGCGCGGGCCAGTGTGGCCTCGGTGCTGTCGCGTCTTGAGTTGGTTACTCGCGAAGAGTTTGATGCCCAGCAAGCGGTATTGTTGAAAACCCGCGCCATGGTGGAAGCCCTGGAAGCCCGCGTAACCGAACTGGAGCAGTCAACCAAAGGCTGACGGAAAATAATAACCATGGAAGGTTACTATGCTTGCTATTGTTCAAACCCGTGCCTGTGTTGGCGTGTCTGCGCCGCCGGTCAGCGTTGAAGTACACCTGTCCGGCGGCTTGCCGGCGCTGTCGATTGTAGGCCTGCCAGAAACCGGTGTGCGTGAGAGTAAAGAACGGGTGCGCAGCGCCCTGATTAACGCCGGTTTTGATTTCCCCGCACGTCGTATCACCATCAATCTTGCCCCTGCCGATCTGCCCAAAGAGGGCGGCCGTTTTGACCTGCCTATTGCCCTTGGCATTTTGGCGGCTTCTGGCCAAATTCCGGCCGCGGCGCTGAGCACCTACGAATTTGTCGGTGAGTTGTCGCTAGATGGCGCGCTGCGCCCCTTGAAAGGCGTGTTACCGGCGGTTTTGGCGGCTCGCGCAGAGGGCCGCCAACTGTTGGTGCCTCAGGCCAATGCCGCTGAAGCGGCATTGGCCAGCGAACACGACGTACTGGCCGCCAGCCATTTGTTGGCTGTGTGCGAGCATTTGCATGGTCGCACCCGGCTTGTGCCGCTGGCGCCTGCGGATTTAAGCGGCGCCGACAGCGGGCAAGCGACAATCGGGCCCGACCTGGCCGATGTTCGGGGCCAGCAGGTGCCGCGCAGGGCGTTGGAAGTGGCCGCTGCAGGCGGTCACAATCTATTGTTTTTTGGCCCGCCTGGAACCGGTAAAAGCATGCTCGCCAGCCGTCTGCCGGGCATTATGCCGGCGCTTGCCGACACTGCTGCAATGGAAGTGGCGAGCGTGCATTCTGTAGCAGGTCTGACAGTGGCCGGAGGCGGTTGGCGTCAGCCGCCTTTCCGGGCGCCACACCACACTGCTTCGGCGGTGGCCATGGTCGGTGGCGGCAGCAGTCCGCGGCCCGGGGAGATTTCCCTGGCCCATCGCGGCGTGCTGTTTTTGGATGAACTTCCGGAATTTGAACGGCGGGTGCTGGAAGTGCTGCGTGAACCTATGGAAACCGGCGAAATTCACATCAGCCGCGCTGCGCGCCAGGTTACATTCCCCGCCCGCTTTCAGGTTGTCGGTGCGATGAACCCGTGCCCCTGCGGTTACAGCGGCCACCCCACCATCGAATGCCAGTGCAGCCCCGCCCAGATTATCCGCTATCGCTCGAAGATCTCTGGCCCGCTGTTGGACCGTTTTGACTTGCACGTAGAAGTGCCGGTGCAAGGCGGTGATGTGTTTATGCGACACGGCGAGCCCGGCGAGAGCAGCGCCCGGGTGCGGGCACGAGTTGTAGCTGCTCGTAGCTTACAGAACGCCAGAGGTACGTTGAACTCCGAGTTGTCGGGCAAGGCGCTGCAAACGGCTTGTCAGCTTGATAGTGACAGCGAGCAACTGTTGCTGCGGGCAATGGAAAAACTTGGGCTGTCTGCCCGTGCCTTGCATCGGATACTGCGGGTGGCGCGCACGCTGGCGGACCTTGATGCCAGTGCCGATGTGGCCCGCGCCCACCTGGTGGAAGCTCTGGGTTATCGACAGTTAGACCGCCGTAACGGCCAAAGTTCTCTGGTTTCATCTTGAGCCGCTGTCGTTAGCTCACCCTGTACTCTGGTGAACGGGCGTCTGGTAAACTGGCTACATCGATTCGCCAGAATCCGCCAGCAGCGGTTTGAGGATGTATAATGACTGAAGAAAATACCCCAAAGGCTCACGCTAAAAACGGCCGTTCCGATGAGTCCCCGGTAACCACCCGCCGTGGTGTACGCAGTTTTGTGTTGCGTCAGGGCCGGATGACCGAGGGCCAGCGCAAGGCCTACGAACGCAACTGGCCCAAATTCGGCCTGACTCGAGAACACGGCATGATTGATCCGCGCCAGGTGTTTGGCCGCGATGCCATGCTCAATCTCGAAATAGGTTTTGGTATGGGGCGTTCGCTGGCGGATATGGCTGAGGCCGCGCCAGAGCAGGACTTTATTGGTGTGGAAGTGCACCTGCCAGGCGTAGGTGCCTTGCTGAAAGAAATTGCTGATCGTGGCTTAGAGAACATCCGAATTTACAGCATTGATGCCAACGATGTGATTGACCTGTGCTTGGCGGATGCCTGCCTTGACCGGGTAATGGTGTTTTTCCCGGACCCCTGGCACAAAAAGCGCCACCACAAGCGCCGCTTGGTTCAGCAGGAATTTGTTCAACGCCTTCGCCACAAGCTTAGAGTTGGGGGCATTCTGCACTTGGCCACCGACTGGGAAAATTACGCCGAACACATGATGGAAGTGATGGCTGATTCGGAAGGCTTCGCCAATACCCAGAGTGAAGGTGGTTTCTCGCCGAAACCGGAAGGCCGCCCGGTGACCAAATTCGAACAGCGTGGTGAACGCCTGGGCCACGGTGTCTGGGATTTGTTGTTTTATCGAACCAACTAAGAAGTAGCCAGCACAACACCCGTTTACGGTTCGTTGGCCGCTGTTTTGAACATGCTTGCCAGTTCACGCGTGAGTAAGCGGATGCCGCCGGGCGGCGCGAATAATCACCAGGCCCGCGCTGCCCAGCAGCAAACCGGTAAATTTCACCAGCGCAGAAAATGTGGCAACCAGGCTGAACAGGTCTCCTGGCTCTTTCAAATTGTTCAGTAGCAACAGGTTTTCAATGCAATCGCTGACCGCCGCCAACGCAAAGAGAATAAGCACCCAGCGGCCTGCTGTGCGCTCGCGCACACCGGGGCGGTCTATCAGAAGCCGGCGGGTTAGCAGAAGCAAGGTAGTGGAATAAAGCGCAACCATTAAGAAATCCAAAAGCAACGAGATTCTAGCCCACGCCTGTTGTTGCGGGCTCCAGCTTTGCAATATATCGCGGGTATATGCGGCGTTGCCGGCCAGTTGTAGATTAACAATACCTTGAGGCGCTTGGGGCGTATGGAGCAACTGGTTGATCAGCAGCAGGGCGATAGCGAGGAGTGCGGACAGCGCAAAGCCGACTTTGAGTTGCGCAGAGAGACGACGCCGAGTGCGCTGCCTGTCTGGCGGGCGTTGAATTGGGGCAGATTTCATCGGGTGTGCTCCCTTGCCGCTGGCGCCAAGATTATTGCCGCCATTGTCATCGCTGCCATTACGTTGCCATCACTTCAGCCGTCTACAAAAACCGCTGCAACAGGCTGTTCAAATAGCGTTGGCCGAGTTCGGTGGCCTGAATGCGTTGAGGGTGCATCAAACCCTCCTGCCTTAATGCTTCAAGTTGTACCGCAATCGTGCTTAAGGGTAAACCCGTGCGTTGTTGAAACAGGTTTTCGGGCACGCCCGCGCCAAGGCGCAGCGCGTTCATCAGAAACTCCAGCGGCCGCTCTGCCACTGCTATTGCCTCACTGCCGGCGGTGCGGCTGCCTATTCGATTTAAATAGGCTTGCGGTTGGCGGGTTTTCCAGTAGCGCAAAATCTGGCCATCCGGCTGGCTGATTTTACCGTGTCCTCCGGCGCCCAGGGCCAAATAGTCGCCAAACGTCCAGTAATTCAGATTATGGCGCGATGCCATATTATGTTGGCTCCAGGCGGATACCTCGTAATCGGTAAAACCGTGGCTGCGCAGGTAGTCGCCGCCCTGGCTGTAAATATCCCACAGTCGATCGTCGTCTGGCAGCTCCGGTGGCTGGCTGTAGAACTCGGTGTTGGGTTCTACTGTAAGTTGATACCAAGACAAGTGCGGTGGTTGATACGATAGGGCCTGAGCCAGGTCGTCCAGTGCCTGTTCAGGCGTTTGCCCTGGCAAGCCGTGCATAAGGTCGATATTGAAGTTGTCAAAACCGGCCTGGCGCGCCGCTGTTATGGCGTTGTGGGCGGCCTGGCTGTCGTGAATGCGCCCAAGCACCTTTAACTGCTCTGGGTTAAAGCTTTGCACGCCTATCGACAGCCGGTTGATACCGGCCTCGCGGAACGCCTCAAAACGGCCCTGCTCGAGAGTGCCAGGATTTGCCTCCAGAGTGATTTCAGCGTCTGCCGCAAATTCCAGCCTTGTTTTCAGCTGGCGAAACAGATCGCTGTAAAAACCACCGCTCATCAGCGATGGCGTGCCACCGCCAATAAACACCGTTTGTATGACGCGGCCTGCGGCTAGGCGCAAATCCTGATCGAGATCGTCCAGCAGGGCCTTTAAATACACGCTTTCAGGGATATCCCCGGTAATGGCATGGGAATTGAAGTCGCAATAGGGGCATTTGCGCACGCACCAAGGAACGTGCAGATACAGGCTCAGCGCAGGCTCAACGGCCGCAGGTGTCCGGTTTAAATTCAAGAGGCGCCCTGCAGCTCGCGTTTCAGCTGTTCAGTCATCATCGCTAGCGCTTGGCCGCGGTGGCTAAGCTGGCCTTTTTCTGCACGGCTTAACTCGGCGGCGCTGCAGTTGCGTTCGGGCACAAAGAATATCGGATCGTAACCAAAACCGCCGACGCCTGAAGCCTGGCGCAATATACTGCCGTGCCATTGGCCGTGGCACACCAGCGGGGTAGGGTCATCGGCGTGGCGCAAGTAAACCAGTACGCTGTGGAATTGGGCGCTGCGTTTGCCGTCTGGCACATTGGCCATGTTGGCTAACAGCGCATTCAGGTTGTCTCCATCGCTGGCGTTGTCGCCGGCATAACGCGCTGAGCGCACGCCCGGCTGGCCGCCCAGGGCGTCTACAGCTAAGCCGCTGTCGTCTGCCAATGCTGGTAGGCCAGTAATACGGGCAGCGTGGCGGGCTTTAAGAATGGCATTTTCCACAAAGGTGACCGCCGGTTCTTCGGCTTCACCCACGCCCAGTTCGCTCTGGGCAACGGGCGCTAGCCCCAGTGGGGCCAGAAGATCATTGAATTCTGCAATTTTGCCAGGGTTGTTGCTGGCAATAACCAGTGTCTGGGGCATTGAAGGCTCAGTTGTTAAAGGCTTAGTCGTTAAACAGGGCGTGAGAAAATCGTACCGGCAGTTCTTGGTCGTGACCCGTTGGGCGCGCAGTAACACTGAAAGTCAGCAATTCAGCAGTGCCATACTGGTACTCGGCAACGAAGTATACCGCGCTGCCTTCCTGTATGCGGCGAAATGCCAGAAAGCGAACTTGCTGGATGTCGTTGGTAACTTGGCCCTCTACCTGGCCCGTTACCGGCGACAAGGCACCGTCGGCGTTGTTTTGCATAATGGCAACGTTCACAATGCCGATGCTTTTACTGCGCTGCAGGTTGTTTTCTTTCGCTATTTCCGGTGTCAGGAATGTGCTGGGCAGCACGCTCCAGGAAACGGTGTATTCACCGAAGTTCTTACTGTCGGCCTGGGCCAGACCAGCGCAGCATAGCAGTACAAGCGCAAAAGCCGAGCGCATGAAAATCGAATGTTTGGCAATCATCATTGTGAATTCTCCCTTGTGATGCGGTAAATCGCAATTTCGCCTAGCAGGTTTGGCCACAAACGAGCCACCCAGCTGTTCTGATGCTGGCCGTCTACAACCTTGCGGCTGGTGATGCGTATGCTTTTCTGGCGGCATAGAGCTTCAAAGTCATGGAACGTACAGAGCCGTATGTTGGGGGTGTTGTACCACTTATACGGAAGCGCTTCGGATTCGGGCATGCGCCCGCTCAACGCCAATCCCCAACGCAGGCGCCAATGGGCAAAGTTGGGAAAGGTAACAATGCCCTCGTTGCCCAGACGCAGCATTTCGTCCAGCACTTTGTCGGGCCGGCGTACCGCTTGCAGGGCCTGAGTCATTAGCACGACATCAAAACTGTTGTCATCAAAGTTGGCCAGCCCCTGGGTGTCGAGGTTTTGCTCTATCACTGATACGCCGCGGCTCATACAGTGTGTGATATGCGCCGGATTAATTTCCAGGCCGTAGCCGCTTGCGCCGCGTTCGCTCTGCAGAAAATCGAGCAGCGTGCCGTCACCGCAACCCAGGTCCAACACGTGATGGCCCGGTTTTATCCACTGTTGGATAATTTCAAGATCGGCTCTCATGCTCCAACCTCCCGCGCAACACGGTCCATATAGGCGGTAAATACATCGGTATAACGTGGCGTGGGAATTAGAAACCCATCGTGGCCCCAGGGTGCGTCAATCTCAGCGTAACTGACTTTGCGGCGGGCGGAGATCATGGCTTTAACCAACTCTTCAGAGCGCTCTGGTGCAAAGCGCCAGTCGGTGCTGAATGACAACACCAGAAATTCGCAGCGTGCGCCCTGCAGGGCTTTGGCCAGGTCGCCGCCGAATTCGTAGGCGGGGTCGAAGTAGTCCAGAGCCTTGGTCATCAGCAGGTAGGTGTTGGCATCGAACGATTCGGAAAAACGTTCGCCCTGATAGCGCAGATAGCTTTCTACTTGAAATTCCGCGTCGTAACCGAATTTGTAGGCTTTTTCGCGTAGCTCACGGCCAAACTTTTCGCCCATGGAAGCGTCAGACAGATAGGTAATGTGGCCCACCATGCGCGCCAGCATCAAACCGCGCCGGGGTAGTGTGAGATTGTTGCTGTAGCGCCCGGCGTGAAATTCCGGATCACTTGTAATGGCCTGCCGCGCTACCTCGTTAAAGGCAATGTTCTGAGCGCTCAGGCGCGGCGTTGACGCGATAACCGCCGCGTGGCTTATGCGCTCGGGATAGGTAAGGCTCCATTGCAGTGCTTGCATGCCGCCCAGCGATCCTCCCACCACCGCAGCCCAGCACTCTATGTTGAGCTTGTCGGCCAGCCGCGCCTGGCTGTTGACCCAGTCAGTTACCGTAACAACTGGAAAGTCCGGGCCATACAGTGAGCCCGTGTCCGGGTTGGTGCTGCTGGGGCCGGTGCTGCCGTGACAACCTCCCAGATTGTTAAGGCTCACCACAAAAAAACGGCGGGTATCAATGGGCTTTCCGGGACCAATACAACTGTTCCACCAGCCTGCTTTGCGTTCGTCGGCGCTGTGATAACCGGCGGCGTGATGGTGGCCACTAAGGGCGTGACAAATCAAAATCGCATTGCTGGCGCTGGCATTAAGCTCGCCATAGGTTTCAACCACCAGCTCATAGCGGTTCAGCACCTTGCCGCAAGCAAGCTCCAGCGGTGTATCAAAATGGTAGGTCTGCGGGGTAACAAGCCCAACAGAATCTGCGGGCAATGGATCGGGCATTGGCGCGATGACTTCCTGGCTGGAATCGAGAAATACGGATGCGCCACAGAGGAACGGCGCTCAAGCGTTTTAGTGTAAAGGCGGCAGCAGCGAGCTGCAACTGTCGCCGGTGAATCACCTAGCGTTGGAAAGGTTAACCGCTTTTTGCTGAGAGAGGGTTGGTGCGGGCTTGCGAATTTGCCGGTGTATGGCTTCTGCCAGTTCCAGCTGGCGCCGCAGATCGCTGATGGCATCCTCGAGGCGCTTTGTTTCGGCACGGCCGTAGCGATCATTGCGTGCCAGCTCTTTTAACCGTCCGATTTGGTGTTGCAGCAGTTGTTTTTGCTCAAGTGTGTACTGCATCACCGGCAGCAGCGCTTGTCGTGGCCAGCGTTCCGCGTCTTTTTGTGCCATTAGGTACAAATTACGCACTTCGTTAATCATCAGGTTGGAAAACCGCCGCACCAGCACTGACTGTTCGGTGAGCAAATTGCGGGGGTTGCTGCGAAAGCTCTCTGATTTCTGTCGCAGCTTGCGGATGGCGATTACATGACGGCCAGCCCGAAAGAGGGTTGGCTCTAGGTGGCGAGCGCCAGGGTCATCGTGATAGCGTTTGTAAATGGCAGTCACCATGCGCTCCGCCAGCCTGCTTTCGGTCAGCAGGTGGGAAAGATCGCCCTCCAGGCCGTCAAAAAACTGATCTATTGCCCGATTCATACCAGCTGTGGTCCAGCTTTTGGACATGTTGTCGCGCACCCGGGTCACCTGGGTTTCAAAGTGTGTCGCGGCTACCAGCCCTTGCAGGGTTACGCCCTGAGCCTCCACCAGGCGGCGACTTGAACGCAGAATGATCAGTTTTTTATGGTAGAACTCGTAATCGGTCTGGGTTTTTTCCGCCAACCGTTTAAGCCGTGCTTTGTCGTGGGACGGCCCGCTGCAGGCCTGCTGTTCCTCATGCATTGCGCTCAGCTGGCTATGAAGTGCGGCTTGGCTGTTTTGAAGCATACCGAGCAGGTCATTGATCAGGCTGCTGGTGATCAGCTTTTCCTTGTGTGCCAGAATGCGCTGAATGATCAGCTCTTCAAGCTGTTCGATCCCCGAGCGCTGGAATAGATCAAAATCGTTTTTTACGCGCCCGATCAAGCCCTGTTTGGCTGACACGGGAATCACATCTTGTGGTTGAATACCTAAATGGTCGGCGCTGTAATCGCGTACTCTTTCGATGGCTTGTTGGGTGTCGGCCTCACCTTGAAGCTCGTCCCACAGCATGTCTATCTTATTCATCACCGCAAAGCGACCGGCGCGGTGATCGGCTTGGTCGGTGGCGATAAAGTCACGCCAGATGGCCAAATCGCTAGCGGTTACGCCGGTGTCTGCGCTGAGTACAAATATGATGGCGTGGGCTTTTGGCAGCAGGCTGATGGTCAGTTCCGGTTCGGAGCCCAAGGCGTTCAGGCCAGGAGTGTCCAGAATGCGCAGGCCGCGTTCAAAAAGCGGGTGGCGAATGCTGATCTGCGCATTACGCCAGGCCGGTATCAGAACCTGGCCGGGATTGGCTCGGTCGAGCTCCAGCATTTGCTCGTCGAAGCCCAACATGCGTGCTGAAGCAGGTGTGACGCTTTTTACCCGCGCCACTTCTTCTAATATCTGACGCATTTGGTCCGGGGTTTCCGGGTCTAGCTGATGCTTTAACCAGCGCTCGGGCTGAGCGCGCAGCTGCTGCAATGAGAGTTCACCCACGCGGGTTTCTATGGGCAACAGCAGTAAATAGTTTTCCTGATGGATGCGGTCAAAAAATAGCTCGGTAGGGCACATAGTGGTGCGCCCGGCCTGGGAGGGCAGCATGCGCTGACCGAAGTCGGAAAAGAACAGAGCGTTGATGAGCTCGGTTTTACCGCGGGAATATTCGCCGACAAAAGCGATGGTCAGCTCGTCTTCTACCAGAAGCCGCAGGCCTTCGTGGATACGCTCACTGATGTCGTCAGAATAAAGCTGGTTATCCTGTAGCCACAAACGATAGCGGCTGATTTGCCGAATCAGCTCTTTTTTCCAACTGTGATAAATTTCTACCTGGTGAGACAGAGCCCCATGAGGTGTCATCGCAGAGTCCTTGAGCATGTTCGAGCCGCACCGGAACGAAAGGCGAAGAGCCGTGGCGCATAAGTTTTGATGGTACTACTGACACGGGCAAAATATGTAGCCCATCAAGCGACATTTTATTTTGAAAAAATGATTAAGTTGGTAGGAATAGAGCATTAAAAATAAAAAAGCCCGCGAAATCAGCAGATTAATTCAGCGGGCTGGTGCATCGTTGCGGCTTTTTTGATTGTTATAAAATGTAATTATGAGACTTGGGTTACATTCCTGCCAGCAGCGCCGGCATGCCGGTGGCTACCTTCATGTGATCAATCATCACAGTAATTACCTGCAGTATCAGAAATACAATAATAGGCGACAGGTCCAAGCCGCCCAGTGATGGCACCACTTTGCGAACCGGGCGCATCACCGGTTCGGTAATCTGGGCCACCAACTGTATCGCCGGGTGGCTGCTGCCGGGTGCGATCCAGCTGATAACCACGACGGCAATCACCGCCCAGAAATACAGATTTGCTACCAGTCCCGCCACATTCAACACGGACCAGGACAACAGCCACGCCGGATTGAACAGCGCAGCGCCGGCGTCATACAGCAGCAATACCAACGTAAAGGTGATGGCCTGAATCAGTATGGCCAGCACGATAGCTGCACCGTCAATGCCGCCCCAGCCGGGAATTACCTTGCGTACAACACGCAGCGGAGGATTGGTGACCTTCACCAAGAACTGCGAAATGGGATTGTAAAAATCGGCTCGCGCCAACTGTAGCAAAAACCTCAGCAGTACTAAGGTCATGTAGAACGACGACGCGATCGACAAAATTGTGAGCAGAATCTTCGGCAGCATCAGCGGGTGTCTCCGTTTGCTATGGTTATTTACCGACCAGTTCTTTGGCCATTTCCTGAGAGCGGGTATAGGCCGCTGAGTAGGCTTTTTGCACCAGTTCGCGCAAACCACCTTGCTCGAACGTGTTCACCGCCTGCTCGGTAGTGCCACCGGGTGACATCACATTACGCTTGAGTTGCGCCGGTTCCAAGTCGCTGCGGGCCGCCATTTCTGCGGCACCTGCCATGGTTTGGATGGCCAGTTCGCGGGCTGTTTCTGCCGCCATGCCAGCGTTAGTGGCGGCTTCTTCCAGAGCCTCCAGCATCAAGAAAAAATAGGCGGGGCCGCTGCCAGACAATGCGGTTACTGCGTGTAATTGTTCTTCCTGCTGCACCCAGTTGGCAGAGCCTACGCTGTCAAAAATGGCCATAACGTCGTTTTTTTGCTGTTCGCTGACCCGCGAGTTGGCAAACAGGCCCGCGGCTCCTTTGCCCACCAGTGACGGGGTATTGGGCATCACCCGCACCATAGGTACGCCACCGCCAAGCCATCCGTCGATAGTGTCGGAGGTCAAGCCTGCTGCGATTGAAACCATCAGTGGCCGGGTATTGCGCACCACCGCGGCAATATCTTCACACACGCTGGCCATGACCTGCGGCTTTACCGCCAATACAACAATGTCAGATTGTTGGGCGCAGTAGCGGTTGTCGGTGGTTACGCTGATGCCGAAACGCTTGCGCAAGCCTTGCAAATGCTCGTCGTCTGGGGCGCTGACCCAAATTTCGCCGGCTTGATAGCCGTTATCCAGCATGCCGCCAATAATAGCGCTCGCCATATTACCGGCACCAATAAATGAAATGGTCGGTGATTTGCTCAAGATTCACTCCAGGGTTTGACCCAATCGAAAAATGGTTGTGCCTGTTGCGGATCATAACAGGAACCGATGTTTTCAGCTCTTTTGCTGGCGTGGACCAAACACCGCCGTGCCTACTCTTACCCAAGTTGAGCCCTCGCCAATGGCCAGCTCCAGATCGTCAGACATGCCCATAGACAAAGTGTCCAGCGGCCCGGTGCCGGGCTGATCCTGGCGCAACTGGATCAAGGCATTGTTCATGGCGCGAAAGCTTTCGCGCAATGCAGCTTCTCCGCGCTCTGGGTTCGGAATCGCCATAAGCCCGCGCAATGTCAGTTGCGGTAGTTCGGCAATCGCGGCTGCCAGCGCTGGCAGTTCATTCAGCGAGCAGCCGGATTTGCTGGGTTCATTATCAATATTAACCTGTAGGCAAATATTCAAGGGGGGCAGGGCAGTGTCGCGCTGGTCGTTCAGGCGGCGGGCTATTTTCAGGCGTTCAACACCGTGTACCCAGCAAAACGCAGACGCTATTTGTGCGGTTTTATTGGATTGAATCGGCCCTATAAAATGCCAGCGTAACTCCGGTATATCCTGCAAATTCGCTATTTTATCCAGAGCCTCTTGCAGATAGTTTTCACCGAAATCCTGCTGGCCTGCCGCCACGGCTTCGCGCAACTCGTCTGCCTGGCGGGTTTTACTAACCGCCAACAAACGCACAGAATGGGGCTTCCGACCCGCTTGTAGTGTTGCTTTTTCGATGCGCTGGGTTACGCTATTGATGTTGTCTGCTATGCTGCTCATGGTGTGAAATCGCTCTGCTTGTACAGCTTTAGGTAGCGTTATACGTTACCCGCAGGTCACTGAAATGCCAAGTGATCACCGGTTTTGATGGGCCGGTTACGGCAGCCGGCGAAAAAGAAAAACTCCCGGGGAACTCTATGGATATTACTGAACTGCTTGCCTTCTCGGCGAAACAGGGCGCGTCAGACTTGCACCTTTCTGCTGGCTTGCCGCCGATGATTCGTGTGGATGGTGATGTACGTCGTATCAACCTGCCTCCTTTGCCTCATAAGGAAGTGCACGGCCTGATTTACGACATCATGAATGACAAGCAGCGCAAAGACTACGAAGAGTTCCTGGAAACCGACTTCTCGTTCGAGGTGGCCGGGGTTGCCCGCTTCCGGGTTAACGCCTTTAACCAGAATCGCGGTTCCGGTGCGGTGTTCCGGACCATCCCTTCGAAAGTGTTGACCATGGAAGACCTGGGCATGGGCAAGGTGTTCAAAGACATTTGCGCGGTGCCACGGGGGTTGGTTCTGGTAACCGGGCCCACAGGTTCTGGCAAGTCGACCACGCTGGCGGCCATGGTAGACCACATCAATAACCACCGTTACGAACACATATTGACCATTGAAGATCCCATTGAGTTCGTGCACGAATCCAAAAAGTGCTTGGTTAATCAGCGCGAAGTGCATCGCGACACCCTAGGCTTTAATGAAGCACTGCGCTCGGCGCTGCGGGAAGACCCGGACATTATTCTGGTGGGCGAGCTGCGTGACCTTGAAACGATTCGTCTGGCGCTGACTGCAGCGGAAACCGGCCATTTAGTATTCGGCACCCTGCACACCACGTCGGCGGCAAAAACGATTGATCGGGTGGTTGACGTGTTTCCGGCCCAGGAAAAATCCATGGTACGGTCAATGTTGTCTGAATCCTTACAGGCGGTTATCTCGCAAACCCTGATGAAGAAAATGGGCGGCGGGCGTATTGCTGCCCACGAAATCATGATTGGCACCTCGGCTATTCGCAACTTGATCCGTGAAGACAAAATCGCGCAGATGTATTCGTCGATACAGACCGGCGGCTCGCTGGGCATGCAGACCCTGGATCAGTGCCTGGAACGCCTGTTGCAAAAGGGTCTTATCTCGCGCGAACAGGCGCGTTTGAAAGCAAAAATGCCCGATGCCTTTTAATCTTGACAGGATCTTCGCCGGCTGAGACAAAACGACTAGTGCGCGTGGGCGCGCCCAAAAAAAGGTGATGAAAATGGAATTTGAAAAGCTACTGCGGCTGATGGTTGAGAAAGGCGGCTCGGACTTGTTCATTACCGCCGGCGTTGCGCCCAGTATGAAAGTGAACGGGAAGGTGTGGCCTGTCACAAAGACCGCCCTAACACCCGATATGACCCGCGAGTTTGTTTACGGCGCCATGAGCGACAAGCAACGCGCCGAGTTTGATGAAAGCCACGAGTGCAACTTCGCCATCAGCGCCCGTGGCATTGGTCGTTTTCGGGTTAGCGCGTTTTTCCAGCGCAATCATTGCGGTATGGTGCTGCGTCGTATCGAAGTAAAGATCCCGGAAATCGACGATCTTTCACTGCCCGACATCGTCAAAGAGCTGGCAATGACCAAGCGCGGGCTGATCATGTTTGTCGGCGCCACCGGCACGGGCAAATCCACCTCGCTGGCTGCGATGATTGGCTTCCGCAACCACAACAGCCGCGGCCATATCATTTCTATTGAAGACCCGATTGAGTTTATACACCAACATCAGGGTTGCATTGTGACCCAGCGCGAAGTGGGCATAGACACCGACAGCTTTGAAGTGGCGCTGAAAAACACCCTGCGCCAGGCGCCAGATGTGATTTTGATTGGTGAGGTGCGAACCCGCGAGACCATGGAATATTCCGTACAGTTCGCCGAAACCGGGCACTTGTGCCTGGCGACTCTGCACGCCAACAACGCCAACCAGGCGCTGGACCGGATTATCCAGTTTTTTCCACCCGAACAGCACGGCCAAATCTGGATGGACCTGTCGCTGAATCTGCGCGCCATTGTGGCGCAGCAACTGGTGCCCACGCCAGACGGAAAGGGCCGGAAAGCGGTTATTGAAGTGCTGATCAATACGCCGCTGGCGGCCGACCTGATTCGCAAAGGCGAAGTGCACAAGCTTAAAGACCTGATGGCCAAATCCAACGAAATTGGCATGCGCACTTTTGATCAGGCGCTGTATGAGCTGTATTCCGAAGGTTCAGTGACTTATGAAGATGCCCTGGCACATGCCGACTCAGCCAACGATTTGCGTTTGATGATAAAGCTTGGAACCGACGCCCAAGGGGTGGACAAGTTGTCGTCTTCGGTGGACAAGCTGACCATTCAGCAGGACTGAAGCACTCAGAAAAATGTTTCGAAGAATGTGTTATAAGTAATTGATGGCAATTGCAATTGTGACGGCCGCAACCACCTGAGTATACTCCGGCCGTTCATAATCAGGAGTCATCAAAAAAATGAAATCGACCCGTCTTGGCCGTGCTATCCGCCTGGCCACTCTGGCTGCCATCGCAGCGCCCGCGACTGTTTTCGCCGGTGGTTTTCCCTTAACGAGCAGAGTGCCAGCGCGATGGGCGTGGCGAATGCGGGTGCGGCAGCAAATCCGGAGAACGCATCCACGGCGTTTTTTAACCCGGCGGGTATGAGCCGATTGAGAGGCACCAATATTTCATTTGGTGTAGCCGTTCTGGATATTGATGCTGAAGTTAAAAGTGGCAGCACTATTGCAACTGACGCATTAGGCGATCCAGTTAAGGGCTCGGGCGGTGGCGATATTGCTGACCTGGCAGTGCTGCCCAACTTTTTTATGACTCACGAAGTGAATGATTCTATCGATGTAGGTTTTGGTATCCATGCGCCTTACGGGTTGGCGGCGGACTACGATGACGATTTTGTTGGCCGCTACTTTGCCGACAAAACCGAGCTGACAGCGATTTCTTTTACCCCTTCTATCGCTGTCAATAATGGCAAAGATCTTTCAATGGGCCTGGGCATCAACATCGTGTATGCCGAAGCTCGTCTGACAAAGTTCCAAGACATTAGGGCAGGGCTTGCAGCGCAATCTGATGATGCCACGGCTCGCGTACTGGCAAAAAACTACGAAGCGGCTTACGGGGGCACCTTATTCTGATGTTAACGGTGATGATATCGCCGTTAACTTTCGCGTTGGCTTTTTGTCTGAACTATCTGACAGCACTCAATTTGGCCTGACGGCACAAACCGGAACCGAGTTTGAGTTGAAAGGCGATGCCGAAATAAGTGGTTTTCCTAAGCAGCAAACGCCAGGCGTATTTGTGCCGATCACGATGAAAGAGGCGGCCAGTGTGCCGCTGGCCATTCCAGAGAGCATTACCGTAGGCGCTCGCCATCAGCTGAATAATTCAGTGACCGTGCTCGCCGGCGCCACTTACGCGCGCTGGAGCCGGTTCGAGGGCCTTGACGTGTTCAGCACGGAAGGCGACGGTGGCCAGATATCTCAGGCTCTTGGGCGTACAGGTGATAAACCGCTCAGTCACGTTACTGAAAAATGGCAGAATACCTGGCAGTTCAACGTTGGTGGAATCTGGCAAGCTACGCCTGCATGGGCGTTCAAGGCGGGCTATGCGTGGGATGAATCGCCGGTCGGCGAATTCGTAACCGCCCGCGTTCCTTCATCAGACCGTCATTGGCTAACACTGGGTACTCAGTGGAAAGACGCGCAGAGCGGCTGGACGGTGGACGCCGCCGTTGGCACTTTGTTGTTCACAGACGATCCAAAGATTAACGAATTCGTTTATCAATATGATTCTCCCAGTCAGAAAGATCCGGCCGCGAGAGATTTAAACTACAAAGGCGAATACGAGCTCGACGCCTGGAGTGCCTCGGTGCAAGTTAGCAAAGCCTTTTAACGACTGATTTTAACGAAATAAAGGCAGACTGGTTTAACCTACTACCTGTCCGCGGTAGATATTTTTTTTCTTCCGCGGCAGGTCCGCTTCCTGGCCTGCTCCCGCTACCTTGGCCACGGGTGTGTCATCGATAATTTCCATTCCCCGATACATTTTACTGGAGTGTTCCTCCGTTTTTATTCCCAGTTCCGGCACTTGGGCCAGCAGGCACTCCCAGGTATCGACTAACGTCTGGGAGCTGCTTCTACCGGCATAGTCTGCTAGATGCTGCTCCAAGTGTTCTTCTGTCAGATGCAGTTGTACCCCAAATTCAGATCTAATCAGCCGGCGGCACTGGTAAACAAGTTGTAGCAGGTTGCGGTCCAGTAGCCAGCTGCGCTCACGGGTTAGAGATGTCATTTTCAGGTACCGTTATGGGTGTCACAACATGGGCGCCACCGGTGCGATGGTGAGAAGGCGACGATCGACTTGAAAAAGGCAGCGAATTCCGTGCCATTCCGGAATCTGACGCCAAGGTGGGGGTTGAGTGGGGAAGAGCGGGGGTTTGTACCGTTTTACGATGCAAATGCGCACAGCTTTAGTGCGTGAGGGGCTGGAAATGCCCCAGGCTGGGTTGTCTATTGCAGCTCCCCCGGCCGGGGGAGCTTTCAGGGAGAAGGCCCTTTTGGAAGCTCAGTAGGTTCACGAGTTAGCCAGAATGGATACTAGTGTGCCTGGTCCCAGTTATCACCCACGCCGGCCTCTACCAGCAAGGGCACAGCGAGTTCCGCAGCGCCCGACATGCGCTTGATCAGTCCTTCGCGCACCACTTCTACCGCCTCTTCTTTTACTTCGATGATCAGTTCGTCGTGCACCTGCATGGTCATGCGGGCGCTGTCCGGGTATTCGGCCAGCAGCCAGCGCTCCACTTCAATCATCGCGAGCTTGATAATGTCGGCAGCGGTACCTTGCATGGGCGCATTAATCGCGGTGCGCTCGGCGGCTTGCTGCAGTTGCTTGTTGCGGGTGTTGATCTCGGGCAGGTACAAGCGCCGGCCAAACAGAGTTTCCACGTAGCCGTCTTCGTGGGCCTGTTTGCGAATGTTGTCCATGTATGTCAGTACGCCGGGGTAACGCTCAAAGTAGCGGTCAATGTACTGCTGGGCCACTTTACGCTCGACATCCAGCTGCCGCGCCAAGCCAAACGCCGACATGCCGTAAATCAGTCCGAAGTTGATGGCTTTAGCGCTACGCCGCTGGTCGGTGTTCACTTCTTCCAGCGTCACTCCGAACACTTCCGCTGCGGTGGCTTTGTGAATATCTTCGCCCTTGGCAAACGCGGTTAGCAGGCCTTTGTCTTCCGACAGGTGCGCCATAATGCGCAGTTCAATTTGGGAATAGTCTGCTGCCAGCAGCTTGTAGCCTTTCTCGGCGACAAACGCCTGGCGAATGCGCCGGCCCTGCTCGCTGCGAATGGGTATGTTCTGCAGGTTGGGCTCTGACGATGACAGGCGCCCGGTGGCCGTGACTGCTTGATGGTAAGACGTGTGCACGCGTCCGGTGCGGTGGTGGATCAGCTCTGGCAGGGTGTCTGTGTAGGTGGATTTGAGCTTGCTCAGGCTGCGGTGTTCCAGCAGAAGCCTTGGCAGTTCGTGGCGGTGGGCCAGTTCCTGCAGCACCGGTTCGGCCGTTGAGGGCGCACCTTTGGGCGTTTTTTTGAGAACTGGCAAGCCCAGCTTTTCATAAAAAATAACCTGCAGCTGTTTTGGCGAGCCAAGGTTGAAGGTCTCCCCGGCGGCTTCATACGCGGCTGTTTCCAGTTCGGCCATGCGTTCAGCCAGTTCCTGGCTGTGCTGGCGCAGGGTGCTGGCGCTGATCAGCGTACCCCTTTGCTCCATGCGCGACAGCACGGGTACCAAGGGCAAATCAATGTCTTCATACACCGACTGCAGCTTACCGGTGGCGGCTAGTTGCGGGCGCAGTGCCTGATGTAAGCGAAGAGTGATGTCGGCGTCTTCGGCGGCGTAGGGGCCGGCTTTATCAAGCTCCAGCTGGTTGAACGTCAGCTGTTTGGCACCTTTGCCTGCCAGGGATTCAAAGGTTGTGGTCTCCTCGCCCAGATAATGCAGAGCCAGGGCGTCCATATTGTGGCGTGAGGACACCGAGTTCAGCACGTAGGATTGCACCATGGTGTCTTCGGCAATGCCTTCCAGGCAGATGTCGTGGTTGGCCAGCACGTTTTTGTCGTACTTTAGATTTTGACCTACTTTTTTATGATCGGGGCTTTCCAGTAGCGGTTTCAGCTGGGCCAGCACCGTGTCGCGGTCCAGCTGTTCGGGCGCGCCCATGTAGTCGTGGCAAAAGGGCACGTAGGCTGCTTCAAACGGTTGTACAGCAAACGACACGCCAACAACCTCTGCAGCCATGTAGCGTAGGCTGGTGGTTTCGGTGTCAAAGGCAAACAGCTCTGAGGCTTTTAAGCGCTCTACCCATTCATCCAACTCCGCCTGGTTGGTGATGATGCTGTAGTGCTTGTCACGGGGCTGAGCGGATTCAGCAGGGCTGCTTTGATGTGCGGTGTTATGATCAGACGTGCTGTGGTCAGCGCCGGATTTAGCAACCGCGGGGCCGGTGGTTTGGGGGTCTAAACTTTCGAGTTCGTTGACCCAGCTGCGCAACTCGTATTCGCGGAACAGCTCCAGCAGTGCGCTGTTGTTCTGCTCGCGTTCCTGCAGATCTTCCAGCCCGAACTCCAGCTCTACGTCCAGTTTGATGGTGGCCAGTGTCCGGCTCAGGGGTAGGGTTTCCCTGGCATCCCGAAGGTATTCCCCAACCTTGCCTTTGATGTCATCGGCGTTGGCCATCAGGTTGTCGATGTTTTGGTATTCCTGCAGCCATTTTACCGCCGTTTTCGGGCCGCACTTGTTTACGCCCGGTATATTATCAACCTTGTCGCCCACTAGCGCCAGATAATCGATGATCTGCGCCGGTGTTACGCCAAACTTTTCTTCAACACCGGCGTTGTCCATGTAGGTGTTGGTCATGGTGTTGATCAGCGTTACGTGCGCACTTACCAACTGTGCCATGTCTTTATCGCCCGTGGACACCACCACATCGATGCCCTTGCTGGTGGCCTCGTGGGCCAGAGTGCCAATCACGTCATCGGCTTCCACTCCATCCACAATCAGCAACGGCAGGCCCATGTGCCTGACAATCTGGTGAATGGGCTCAATCTGTACGGCCAGGTCTTCAGGCATCGGCGGGCGGTTTGCTTTGTAATCTGGGTAAAGGTCGTTGCGGAAAGTTTTGCCTTTGGCATCGAACACCACCACAATTTTGGAACCGGGGAAGTCCAGGTCTAGCCGGCGTATCATGGCAATAACGCCCTTGATGGCTCCGGTTGGGTGGTTTTTGCTGGTCATGAGTGGTGGAAGTGCGTGGTAAGCGCGGAAAAGATAAGAGGAACCGTCTACAAGAACCACGGGTGGAGTGTGTTGTTCAGTCATAGCTGTCTGTGCCTGCAATCGTATTGAAGCGTGGGTTGCCTTGTGTAACTCTAATGGGAACGAGTACGGCAATGATAAAAGTACGGCAATGATAAAAGTACGGCAATGATAAAAGTACGGCAATGATAAAAGTACGGTAGTGATAAAAGTACGGTAGTGATAAAAAGTATGGCGATTATTTCGGGTGCGAAACCGGCTTGAAAAAGCCAGCAAATCGTCAATAAGCGCACCATAAACAGATGGTCAAAAGGGTATCACGAAAATGAAAAGAATCATTTTACCACTTGTGTTGTTGGCCTGGCCGTTAGCGACCGTTGTTGCCCAGGAAACAGGCAATCTGGACGACACCGTTGTAGAAACGCCAAAACAGCCGGTGATCATCTCGGACTATCAGCCGTCTAACGCTGGCACCCAGATTGTTATCCGCAGCGGCGAAAAAGAGGTGTATTACGAGTACCGGGTGAATGGTCAGGTGATGGAAATAAAGGTTGTGCCCCAAGTAGGGCCGGAATACTACCTGGTACCTGCGGACGGTGGCTGGGCCCGTGAAAGTGAATCCGGCATGCTGGTGCCAAGCTGGGTGCTGTTCCGCTGGTAGTGATGAATGCGTCGTTAACCAGGCTGGCAGAATAATTTTTGAACGATTTTTGATTTTAGTGTGAACACTCTAACTTTTCTCCCTAACCTGAACTGATCGATCGAAAACACTTTTGATCAACAAGCGCAGCACAGGAGAATTATTATGGGTGTACTTACCACTTATCAGCAACAGCTTCAGGACATGGTCAACAAGGGTATCGATGCCGCTGAAAAGCAGCAGAAGCGTTTGTCTGCCAAGCCTTTCGACATGGCTGAAAAGCTGGAAGAAAGCGCTCGCACTCACAGCGTTAAATCCCTGCGTAAGAGCTATTATGGCTACAGCGAAAACGTGTTTGACCAACTGCGCGAACTGAACGGCACGGTTGGTGAATTCACCGCCCAGCTGATCTCACGCGTTGAGAAGCAAGTAGCTGAAGGTGCCGATACCGTAGCAGAAGGTGCAGTCGATGTTGCTGCAACTGCAGAAGATGTAAAAACAGCTGTTGAGCCCGCCAAATCGGCGCGCAAGAGCAGCCCTAAGAAAGCCAAAGCCGCTCCTGCAGCCGCTGCTAAGGCCGACAAAGCCGAAGACAGCAAAGAAGTAAAAGCGGAAGAAGCTGAGCCGGCTAAATCCAGCGACGCGAAAACTGAAGACACAGCTTCCGCCTGATTGCATTCAACGGCCCTTAAACTCACTAAGAGTGTGGGCCGGTTGAAATCGGCGAATGCCAATAAAAAAGGGAGACTGGTTTAGTCTTCCTTTTTTTTGTCGGTTAATTGTTGCAGCCGGCGAATATCTATTTCGTAGATTTCCTGTTGGGTCTGAATGTCTTGGGTCTGGATTTCAATTTCCTGTTCAATATCCAGAATCTGCGTTTCCAGCCGACGAATTTTCTCCAGGGTTGCCTCGGGAATCTTTTGCCCAGAGCGTTCCAGATCGGCGGCGCGGCTTTGTTCGGCGTTCAACTGCCCGGAGATGACTGTAATATTGCCTTTTTTCAGGCTGATCAGCCCTTCCAACTCGCGAATTTTCCGGTTCATGGCGCTGCGCGCCTGATCTGGGTGACTGAAGCGCTTCAGCAGTTTTCGGTCTTGTTCGCGTTGGAGCTCCAGGGCGTCTTGGCGTTGTTGCTCGGCACTGCGCTCGGCCAGTTCCTGTTCCGTAGGGGCGGGCGCAATAATGGTGACGACACGCCCATTGTTGTTAAGAATGTCATAGCCGCGTTGCGTTGCTTCCTGTGGAATGCTGCTGCCAATGACCACCTGGCCGTTTTCATCCGTATACCTGTACATGCCGGCGTGGACCGAAGTGGCACTGATGGCACTGGTGCCAATCAGGCTGAACATGAGGAGTGAAGCGGTCAGGTGTTTTGCCATTCGTTAAACTCCGTAAGATTCCCGGTAGCGCGTCACCGCATCAGCGTGTTGGCCGAAAGCGGGGTTGCGACTGATGTAGTCCAGTACCTGGTCGAGCCCGATAATGCTGACCACGGGTATGCAGAACTGCTGTTCTACTTCCTGGATGGCAGACAATTTGCCTTTGCCTTTTTCCTGGCGGTCCAGTGCGATCAGTACCCCGGCGGGTTCGGCACCCGCCTGATGGATGATCTCAATTGCTTCGCGAATAGCGGTGCCAGCGGTAATAACATCATCTATAATCAGTACTCTACCGTTCAGAGGCGCACCGACGATGCTTCCGCCTTCACCGTGATCTTTCTTTTCCTTACGGTTGAAGGCAAAAGGTTTATTGTTACCAGCTTTTGCTAACGCCATAGCCGTTACGGTAGCCAACGGAATGCCCTTATAGGCGGGCCCGAAAATAATGTCATAATTCAGAGTACTGCGTTCAATGGCTGCTGCGTAGGCTTGGCTTAACTGTAGAAGATCATTACCGGTATTGAACAGGCCCGCGTTAAAAAAGTAGGGGCTGATGCGACCGGATTTGAGTGTAAATTTGCCAAACGCAGTACATTGCGCTGTATGGCGACTCGATAAAGTTTTTCTGATAGTCATGCATAGCGCGGCTTCTAGGGCTGTTGGTCTTTAAAATCTGCTTAAAATCGGTATCATACACACAAACCGAATCAGGGAATACGTATGCGGGTAGTATCAATCAGCGTCAACGGTCTTGAACAGGCTGTTGGAAAAGGTTTTTTTGACTGGATAGCAGGGCAAGATGCCGACGTTATCTGCGTTCAGGACCACCGCATGCGCGCCTACGAGGTTGAAGACCGCCAACTGGTGCCAGAAGGCTATGAAGCCTATTTTATTGACGGCGAAAACAATGAAGATGGCGGTGTTGGAATTTACACTCGTCACTTCCCTAAAGCCATCATGTATGGCTTTGCTAATGAGCAGGCTGACCGCGAAGGCCGGTTTATCCAGGCCGATTTCGACAAGGTCTCCGTAGCCTGCGTGCTGGCGCCCTGCGCCCTTGGCCTGGAAGACGACCCGATTGGTGGTGACGACCTGACCGTTCTGGATCATAAAGACGATTTTATGGACGCGTTTGGCGTACACATGCAAAAAACCCTGCGTAAACGCCGGCAGTTTATTGTGTGTGCCAACCTGCAAAGCGCTCATCACGTCACCGATGCCAGTCCGCGCTATCACAAATTGGACGTATCCGGTTTTTTGCCTCACGAGCGGGCTTGGCTAGACCGTTTGTTCGAAGAAATGGGCAGCATTGATGCGTTCCGTGATATTAACAAACAAAGCAATCAGTTTACCTGGTGGCCGGAGTGGGCTTCAGGTTGGCGCAAGCAGTCAGGTATTCGGGTGGATTATCAGATTGCTACGCCGGGTATTCGCAAGACCATTCAAGATGGCTGGATTGATGATGACACCCGGTTTTCTGATCATGCGCCGGTAGTGATGGATTACGACATCGAGATTGGGTTTTAGGTTGACCTTGAACATAGGGGACGGATTTAAAATCCGTCCCCGATTTGGATCAAATCTCTAGCCCTCGACACCCAAGGTTTTGAGTTAGCCGTTAAGCGCTTCGTTCTGCAGCGCAAATAACGTTTCAATACCCTGTTTTGCCAGTACCAGCATGCTGTCCAGTTCTTCCTGAGCGAAAGGCGCGCCTTCCGCCGTGCCCTGAATTTCGATAAAGCCGCCTTTATCTGTCATCACCACGTTCATGTCAGTTTCCGCAACCGAATCTTCCGGGTAGTCCAGATCCACAACCGGTTTGCCTTTGAATACGCCGACGGATACCGCCGCAACCATCTGCTTCAGCGGCGATTTCTTCAGGCGCTTTTGTGCTACCAGAAAATTCAGCGCGTCTACCAGCGCTACGCAGCCACCGGTAATGGCGGCGGTGCGGGTGCCGCCGTCGGCTTGAATAACATCGCAGTCGATGGTGATGGTGTGCTCGCCCAGTGCTTTCAGGTCCACCGCAGCGCGCAGGGAACGGCCAATCAGGCGCTGGATTTCAACCGTGCGGCCACCTTGTTTGCCGCGGGCTGCTTCGCGTCCCATACGGCTATTGGTAGAGCGGGGCAGCATGCCGTACTCCGCGGTAATCCAGCCCTGACCTTCGCCGCGCAAAAACGGCGGCACCTTGTTTTCCACTGATGCCGTACAAATCACCTTGGTGTCGCCGAACTCGATCAGTACAGAGCCTTCGGCGTGACGGGTGTAGTTACGGGTAATGCGAATGTCTCTGGGTTGTTCGGGGGTTCTGCCACTGGGTCGCATATAAAAGATTCCTGATTGGTTAATGAGCAGCGTGTCTGGGCCGCAGGCCCGCTGGTGTAAATGAATGGGCGCGCAGTATAGCACGGCCGTGCCGGCTTCTGACCCGCCAGACCCAAGCGGCGTGGCGTCGCCGCGGAATCCGCTTACTGCGGTTCGCTGCTCGGCGCTTTAGCCTGATAGACTCTGTAAAAGCCTGGCTGATCAGGCTGATAAAACGATGCCGGAGTTACCATGATTCGAAGTATGACTGCCTTTGCGCGCCAGGAAACTCGTGGCGACTGGGGTGTACTGACCTGCGAGATTCGCACCGTTAACCATCGCTACCTGGAGCCGTCATTCCGCTTGCCGGAGTGCCTGCGAGGGCTGGAAAACGATTTTCGCGAACAGCTGCGCGAACAACTGAAGCGCGGCAAGGTAGACGTGAGTCTTCGGCTGCACGCAAGCGACCAGGCCCAACACAGCTTCGCCATCGACGAGCCGCTAACCCAGGCGCTGAACGACGCGGCCAAACGCATTAGCCGGATTCTGGACAACCCTGCCCACATCAGCGCGCTGGACATATTGCGCTGGCCGGGTGTTATGGCAACGCCCGAGCAGGATTACACCCAGGCCAAAGCCGCCGCGGCCAGCCTGTTTGAGCAAACCATAAACGAACTGGTAGCGGCAAGAACACGTGAAGGCGAGCGCTTGCTGGCTATTTTGGAACAGCGTCTGGTCGCCATACAAGCCCAAGTGGCTGACGTGCGTGAGCGCATGCCGCAGCTGCTTCAGGCTCAGGAGCAACAGCTGCGCGAACGCTTTGAAAAAGCCAAAATAGAGCTCGACCCGGAACGCATAGCTCAGGAAATGGTGATGCTGGCGCAAAAAAGCGATGTCGCCGAAGAACTGGATCGGCTGGACGCCCACGTGGCCGAAGTACGCGATACCCTGGCCAGTGAAGACGCCGTCGGCCGACGCCTGGATTTTTTGATGCAAGAGCTGAACCGCGAAGCCAATACCTTGAGCAGCAAAAGCATTGACGCCGGCCTGACCCGCGCTGCGGTGGACTTGAAAGTGTGGATTGAGCAGCTGCGGGAGCAGGTGCAGAATATAGAGTAGGTTTCAGATACTACCTGTACTGACGCATTAGATATATGGACAATGGGCTTTCTTATCGTGGCGAAGCTTAAGAGCCATAACCTGGTTGGGCTTCTGTCTTAGTAATAGGGATCACATTGATGGATATGCTGTGGAAGCAAATCACCCAGTCTGACTACGCCTGGGAAATAGAAGCGCTGGAATTCGCTAAGCAGTTGTTACCAGACCATGATCCCTATCGCGCCTGGGCTAACTTCGAGTTTATTGCCTTAGATGGTTCCATCAATGAAGTCGACCTGATGGTGCTAACACCCAAAGGCATGTACCTCATAGAGATCAAATCACACCCGGGCGTTATCCGGGGTGATGCGTCTAACTGGGTATGGGAAAAGCCAAAGGGTGGCCAGAAAATCTTTGATAACCCCAGATTGCTCACCCGGCGTAAAGCGCAGAAGCTGGCGTCGCTGCTCAAGGTGCAAGCATCTGTTATACGTAGTAAAGAACGAGTCCCCTTCATAGAAGCACTCGTGTTTTTGTCGGCAGAAAATCTGACCATCAAACTAGATGATAACGCACGCCAAGGCGTGGTGAATCGTACAGAACTTCTTCCAGAACTCACTCAGGTCAACGAAAGTTGGTCGCATAAGCAAATTCCTGTGTCTTCCGCCAGAGTAATCACCAGAGCGGTTGAAGAAGCTGGGATTAAAGAATCACTGCGCATGCGCCGTGTTGGCAGCTACGAACTTAAGCACCTTCTGAGCGAAGCCGATAACTTTCAGGAGTGGTATGCGGTTCACTCGGAGCTAGGTGTCGAGCGTAAAGTTCGAATCTATCTGACACAGGGCAAAGCTGAAGCCGATGTCAAAAGGTTGGAGAAAGCGGCGCAGCTGGAGTTCCGTTTACTCGAGGGAATTGAGCATCCTGGCATTATGCGAGCCAAAGACTACCTGCATCATGACAGCGGGCCCGCTCTGGTTTACGAATACGACCCAATGGCTTTTCGGCTTGATCATCTATTAATGAATCTTGGCCAAAGCCGCCGCCTGGAAACAACTCAGGCGCTCTATTTATTACGTCTGATTGCCGAAGCGGTGAAGTACGCGCACGGACAGAAGCTCTTTCACCGTGGGCTTAGCCCTCAGAGTGTGTGGGTCAAACCTTTAGGTGATGAGAAATACGACGTAAAAATCAGCAACTGGGCGACCGCTGAACGGGTGTACGAGAATGAAACTCGCCACATTACCGCCATGAGCCATCTAAGCCAGTTTGTGCAAGAAGATGCAGGGTGCTACGCGGCGTTAGAGGCCCACGGCCGGGCCGCCGATGGCGTTCATCTGGACGTTTTTTCGTTGGGCGCGATTGCCTATCATTTGTTTACCGGCAAAAAGCCCGCCGAAAGTGACATTGAGCTGCTAGACAAGCTGCGCCATAGCAAAGGGCTGCAGGTGACCGATGAAATCAACGGTGCAAGTGAAGGCATGCAGTACTTGGTGCAGTACGCCACACACCCGGATGTTGGCAGCCGGTTAGAGTCTGTAACAGATTTTTTGCAGCACCTTGATGTGTTGGAAGACGAAATCAGCCAGCCCGACACCTTGCGCAGTAATAACCCGACCGAAGCCCGCAAAGGCGACACCTTCGCAGGTGGCTTTACGGTGGTTCGGCCCCTTGGCAAAGGCGCTTGTTCGGTCGTTTTTCAGGTTCAATATCAGGGCCAAGACCGTGTTCTGAAAATTGCAGCAACGCCAGACCATAACAGCCGTTTGATCAAAGAAGGCAATGTGCTGGCCAAGCTTCGTCATCAGTCGATCGTGGCTTATCATAAAACACTGGATATTGGCGGGCACACAGCCCTGCTGCTCGATTATGCCAGCGAGGGAACTCTGGCTCAGCGGTTGCGCCACGTTGGAGCCGTTCAGTTAGAGCTGCTGGAGCGTTTTGGTGATGACTTGCTCAGTGCCATCGCGCACCTGGAGGATCAGGCTCTGGTGCATCGTGATATCAAGCCGGAAAATCTCGGACTTGTCATGCAGGGCAGCGCCTTGCATCTTATTTTGTTTGATTTTTCGCTGTCTAGCGTAGGCGCCGACAACGTAAAAGCAGGCACTTTGGCGTATATGGACCCGTTCATTCGTGACCCTGGCAGGCGCCGCTGGGACGATCACGCAGAGCGGTTTTCTGCCGCGCTCACCTTGTATGAAATGGCAGCCGGTGCTCTGCCCGGTTGGGCCGTAGCAGAAGGATTGCCGCCCTTATTGGAGGGCGAACTAGAGGTAGACCGCACACTGTTTGACCCCAGTATTCGCGATCGGGTAGTGGATTTCTTCAAGCGTGCCCTGATTCGTGATGCGCGCGAACGCTTTGCCAGCGCCGGCGACATGCTGCGCGAGTGGCGAAAGATATTTCATCAGGCGCGAACAGATACCCAGCATTCCACAGTTCACCCCGGGCAGCGTTCATGCCCAATTAATGAAGCAAGACTGGACACCCAGATTGGACTGCTTGAGCTAAGCCCTCAGGCCCTGGATACCCTAAGCCGTCGAAATATCAATACCGTAGCCGAACTGATCAAACTGAACCGCTCCCGAGTCAGGGTTTTGACCGGTGTCGGCGTTAAAACCCGCAATGAGTTGTCAGAGGTTATCGGGCAGCTGCAAGAGCGCCTATTGGAAGCCCAGCAGAGGGTGCAGTTTGATGCGGGCGACACCAGTATCGTCAGTGTAGACCGGCTGTTTCAGCAAATCCTGCCAAAGGTTACGAAAGCTACGGATCCAACACGCCTGCGCTTTTTGCATGAGTACCTCGGCAGGCTAGACGACGACTCACCCAGAGGCCTGCATAACGTGCATTGGCCCACACCGGCGGCAATCAGCGGTTATTTGGGGATCGAAACCCTGATGGTGCGCGAGTTGATTAGTAAAGTAAGCGTGCAGTGGGGCAAAACCAAAACTATTACCGACCTGCGGGAAGACATCGCCGGTTTACTGGAAGACAACGGCGGCGTAATGACCGCGGTCGAGCTGGCCGATGCCGTGTTGTTACGCCGGGGGTCAGTGCAAGACAGCCCGCTGCGCGAGCGCTGGGCCTATGCGGTTGTTCGCGCTGCGGTTGAAACCGAGCTGAGTAAGCAGGAACCGCGTTGGTTGTTGCGCCGTTCTGGCAGTCGCATACTCATTGCCGACAATCGCCAAGGTTGGGCTGAAGAGCTGGCCGATTACGCCAATGACCTAGGCGATCTGGCCGACGAGTGCGCTAACCAGTATCCCTTGTTGTCACCGGTTCGCGCACTGGAAAGAATACGAGCGGTACCGGCTCCCGAGTCATTTTCTGAGCTGAGTAACCCTCGCCTGTCGCGCCTGGCTGCTGCCGCATCACAGCAGGCAGCGCTGTCGAGCCGCGCCGAGTTTTACCCGCGTGGCTTGCCCGCCAAACGGGCGCTGGAGCTTGCCCAGGGCGCATTGTTGGGCAGTAAGGCCTTGGCGGTACAGGATGTTCAGGCCCGCGTCGCCGGCCGCTATCCGGCGGCCGAAGCCCTGCCAAAACGCCCTCAGCTAGATGCCCTGGTACTGGCGCTGGATATTGGTTTCAAATGGGACGCACAATTTGAATTTTCAAACGGTAACAAAGGCGCTTACTGCCTGCCATCGGTGGGCCTAACCAGCTTTGCCACAGGCACTACCAGCTACTCCGCGGTTACGCAGCAAAGCGATGAAGATTCAGCCTCTCTGAGAGAAGTGAAAGAGCTGCACAAACGTGTGCAGCAGGTTATTACCGCGTCACACTTTCTTGCGCTTACGGTACGCCCGCGTCAGTGGCAACAAGCCCAGCTGAAGCTGTGTGCTGATTACCCATTTAAACTCATCAGCTTTGACGAGCTGTTGCTGCGCCACGTGCACCAAGTGTGTAGCGATATGCCGCGTGCGCCTGACTGGCAAGTGGTGCTAAATGCCGACAGTTTCGACAGAGCCTCCCGCGATTGGCAGAACCTGCAGCGTTTGGTGCACCGGGCGTTGCCAGCAATGACTCAGGAAATTCTAACGGCAGGCCAGCCCGTGCTACTAACAGACCCAGGGCTGATGGCGCGTTACGATTTGATTGGCACCTGGCTGGCGGACCTGCGAATGCAGCTGATGCAAGAAAATAATGGTTCAAGCGTTGACCTACCCGGGCTTGCGTTGTTGATTGCAGCCGACGATCAGTTTACGGGCGCCGCTATCGACGGCAGCCTGGTACCAACTGGCGCGGGGAGTAAAGAGTACGCACGCATACCCGGCAGTTGGTTCGATTATGACGTTAATACACGAAAAGAGGGCGCTGCCTGATGCTGATTAAGTCGATTCGTCTGACCAACTTTCTCAGTTATGGCAGCAGCGCAGATGAAATTGAGCTGCGGTCGCTGAATATCATCATTGGCCCCAACGGTTCGGGTAAATCCAACCTGATTGAAGCCATTGAACTGATCCGCGCCACGCCGCAAGACCTTCTTACGCCCATTCGGGATGGCGGAGGCGTGCGCGACTGGCTTTGGAAAGGCTCAGACTCTCGCGCCATAGCCACCGTAGATGCGGTATTCGTGAACCCCAAAGCCAGCGCAGATCTGCGTTATGTTTTGAGCTTCACCGAAGTGGCTCAGCGTTTTGAAATTGTTGACGAGCGCATTGAAAACGACAAGCCGGATCAGGGCCATAAACAGCCCTATATATACTACAAGTTCACCAACGGCCACGGCGTGCTGAATGTAAAGGGCCAAGAGCGCAAGTTGCAACACGAAGAAATTGACCCCAGCGCCTCCATTCTGGCCCAGCGTAAAGACCCAGACCAATACCCAGAATTGACCTATTTAGGCAATGTGTTTGGTAAAATCCGACTGTACCGGGAGTGGAGTTTTGGTCGATACACCCCGCCTCGCCTGCCGCAAAAAGCCGATATGCCAAATGGCTTTCTGGAGCCAGATTGCCGCAACTTAGGGCTGGTGTTAAATCGCCTGAGCCGTGACCCCGGCGCCAAAAAGCGCATCGTTCGTTCGTTACAAGCGCTGTATGACGGCATAGACGATTATCACGTTCAGATTGAAGGGGGAACCGTGCAGGTGTTCTTCCACGAAGGCCGCTTCTCTATTCCTGCCACGCGCCTGTCCGATGGCACTTTGCGCTACCTGTGCCTGTTGGTGATGCTGTGCGACCCATCACCGCCGCCCTTGATGTGCATTGAAGAGCCCGAGCTGGGTTTGCACCCAGATGTGCTGCCAACCTTAGCCGACCTATTGAAGGAAGCATCGCAAAAAACACAGCTGATCGTAACCACCCACTCAGATGTGCTAGTAGATGCGATGACCGATCAGCCAGAGTCGGTGCTAGTGGCAGAAAAAGACCAGCAAGGTACCCGTCTGACACGGCTGAACGCCAAACAGCTAAGCCCTTGGCTGGAAAAATATCGCTTGGGCGAGCTGTGGATACGGGGCGATATAGGAGGAACCCGCTGGTGAAACTGTTTGTAGAAGGCGGCGGCGACGCCAACGCATTACGCAGCGCCTGCAGGGAAGGCTTTACCCGATTTATTACCAAAGCGGGCAACCGTAACCGGCCCAGAATAGTAGCTTGCGGCAGCAGAAGCGATGCCTATGACTCGTTTTGCACCGCCATCAACAATGGCGAACAGGCGATGTTATTGGTCGACAGCGAAACAGCGCTGGCAGCGCACGTTCAACAAGGTAAACCTGAAAACTGGAAGCCATGGGCTCACCTGAAACAGCGCCGGGGCGATGAATGGGCAAAGCCAAAGGGCGCCCAGGAAAACCAGTGCCATTTGATGGTGGAGTGCATGGAAAACTGGTTGCTGGCAGACCGGGCCACCCTGGCGCGATTTTTTGACCAGGGCTTCAGGGCAGCGGCGTTGCCAGCCGAGATCCGTAGCATTGAAAGTATTGATAAAACGCAGGTTTATTCGGCCCTTAAAGAGGCAACCCGCAATAGCCGCAAAGGCCAATACGGCAAGGGCGATCACTCATTTAAAGTGCTGGCCGAGATTGACCCGGGAAAAGTGATCAGTGCTTCGCCCTGGGCCGCGCGATTTATAAAACAACTCAAGAAAACCATGGACAGCTAAGGCTGCCCGCCTGCGACTATTAAAGGATACAACCTGTGATTAACCGCGCTGACCTACTCAGCAGTCTTCAGTCGCTGCTCCCCCATATTGAACAGGACATTCTTGCCTACAGCGCCGCCAATGAACGATTGCACGAACATCTGCAACAACAATACCAGGCCGCCGTGGCCGCCGACCGTACCGCAGAGCACTTTGTGGCCTGGCGCGAAGCGCAAATTACCCAGGCCGCCGTCGCCTGGGTGCTAACCTGCGTGTTTGTGCGCTTTCTGGAAGACAACGGGCTGTTAACCGAACCGGTACTGGCGGGCCCCGTGAGCAACGCTCAAGGTAACAATACTCTGCAGCAGGCCAAAGAACGCATGGCGGCCTACTTCAATGACAACCCAACCCACGAAGAACGCCATTACCTGCTCGACCTGTTCCAGACGCTGCAGCAATACCCGGTTATCGCCCAGCTGCTAGACCAGCGCCACAACCCACTGTGGCAGACTCCGGTATCCGCCGATGGTGCCAAACGTCTGATAGACTTTTTTCAGCAGATTGACCCGCAAACCGGCGACATCAAACAGGATTTTACCGACCCAGAGTGGGACACCCGGTTTTTGGGTGACCTGTATCAGGATTTGTCAGAATCGGTGCGCAAACGCTACGCACTGCTGCAAACCCCGGAATTTGTTGAGAGCTTTATACTGGATTACACCCTGGAACCGGCAATCGAAACCTTTGGCCTGCCGGGCTTGCGGTTGATTGACCCAACCTGTGGCTCCGGCCACTTTTTGCTGACCACCTTCGAGCGTGTGTTTGAGCGCTGGCTGAAACGTGAACCAGGCACCAATACCCGTAAACTGGCCCAGCGGGCGCTAGATGTGGTGCATGGCGTGGATATTAACCCTTACGCCATTGCGGTCTGCCGTTTTCGGTTGTTGATAGCCGCAATGAAAGCGGCTGGCAGCGACAGAGTGAAGGATGCGCCGAAATTTGAATTTCATTTGGCTTGTGGCGATTCGCTGCTGCACGGAAGACGCCATGAATGGGAGGGTCAGGGTGACCAGCAGGATTTTTTAGGTAAACACCAGCATGTTTACGAAGTTGAAGATGAACAAAAACTCAATCAGATTCTTGGCCAGCGCTATCACGTTGTGGTGGGCAACCCGCCCTATATTACCGTGAAAGACAAAGTGCTGAATCAGGCGTACCGTAGCAAGTATCTGACCTGTCACCGTAAGTATTCGCTGGGCGTTCCCTTTACCGAACGGTTTTTTGATTTAACTCTGTGGCCGGTGGACAACCAGTCAGCCGGTTTTATGGGGATGATCACCACCAACAGCTTTATGAAAAGGGAGTTTGGTAAAAAGCTCATCGAGGTATATCTACCACGTAAAAACCTGACCCACGTAATCGACACGTCTGGCGCTTATATTCCAGGACATGGGACACCAACGGTGATTTTGTTCGCCCGAAATCAGTCGTCTAAATCAGATGTTATTCGTGCGGTTTTGGGTATTCGTGGTGAACCAGGTACACCTGACGATGCGGCACAGGGTAAGGTTTGGTCGTCTATTGTAGAGCTATTGCCAAAGGCAGGCGCCGAGAACGATTACATCAGTGTGGTCGATCAGGCGACTGAAGCATTTGCTGCTCATCCTTGGAGTTTGGGTGGCGGCGGTATATCCGAGCTCAAAGAGTTTATAGAGGCAGAAAAGGCGCGACTGGGTTCAATAGTATCTTTAATTGGCTTCGGCGCAATCTTGGGCGAGGATGATGCTTTTGGTGTTCCACACGAAAAAGTAGGTTCAGTATCATTTCCACTTCAGAACCGTCCTTTAGTAGAGGGCGATCAGGTAAGAGACTGGGCGCTTGGGTCTGTTACAGCAGTTATATTTCCATATGATCACGACATTAATCTGAGCATTGATAGGGGCCAGAAAAAGTACTTGTGGCCGCTCAGAACTCAATTGTGGTCAAGAAAAACCTTTGGAGAAAAAACTTACAAAGAAGCAGGTCGTCATTTCGCTGAGTATCATCAGATTCCGGTCGGACGAAATAAAGTGCCGCTTTCTATTACCTTTGCTTTTGTTGCCACACACAACCATTTTGCCTTGGATCGAGGCGGTAAGGTGTTCAAGCAAACTGCTCCGGTTATCAAGCTGCCTCAATGTGCGACAGAAGCTGACCATTTTGCCTTCATGGGGTTACTGAATAGCTCAACCGCATGCTTCTGGGGGCGTCAGACGTTTTTTGGACGAGGGGGCTTCTCTGACGGTAAATGGCAAGAGCGGATGGAGTGGGATGGTACAAAATTGAAGTCTTTTCCTGTTGTTTCAGAGTAAGCGTTCATTCCATGGCGTAGTTGACTTATTTCACGTCACGAAGAGGTCGTAGCAGCCCCGGCGAGACCTTGTACTGTTTCATGCCGTCGTCTTCGGCCAGCACGATCACGCTCTTGCGGTTGATCTTGGTAACGATCCCAACCTTCGGTCCCTCCCGGCCATTGAAGGTCACTTTCGACCCCACTCGCAATTGACTCAGCGCCTGTATGTTTTCTTGGTCTTGCAGTTGATCAATTCGCCGGCAGATGACCCTGTTCATTTCCAGCAATTGGTCGATGCTCATGTCTTCAATGCGCATGGCTTACAGGCTCCGGTTGGCTTGTCTGTCGGGATGGCGTGGATCCACCAGAGATCTCAGCGGCTTGTCCGCGAACCGCAATTTCCAGAGCCTTGGCGTTAAGTCCGCCACCTGACTGGCCGGGTGTTGGCTGATGCGTTGCAGCACGTCCACCAGGTAGGTGTACGGATTCAGGTCGTGCAGTTTGCAGGTGGTGATCAGGCTCTGGATGATCCCCAGGTGTTCGGCACCGAGTTCGGTCCAGCAAAAAAGCCAATTTTTTCGATTATGGAAGTGTTTCCATAATCGAAATTATCCGAGGTTGTGAGTTATGGAAGGTTTCTCAAAGAAGCCGTTTAAAATCGCTTCCTTTTCACCGCCGTAATCCACTCCCTGCACTGAATTGCCTTTCATAATAACCGGTGCTGTCGTGGTGACTCCACCCTGATCAGGAAGGAGAGTCACCATGATTGCGTCTGTTCATTCATTGTCGCCACTGGCATGCCAATGGTTCGCCGATTCACCGCTCAGCACGAGTGCCTATGCGTATCTTTGTTACCTCCATAAGCGTGGTTATGCGGCAGGGATCATCAAGGAATATTTCAATGGTATTGAGCATTTAGCGCACTGGTTGAAGGCACAGGAAGCCGATCTTACCGGTATCGGTGACCACCCACGAATATGTCGAAGCGGATTTGGCGATGAAGAACCGGGCATTGAAAATGCCTCCCCGCTCCGCCCCAAGCATCGGCGCGATACCGCCCGTCGGACAGTGTTTTACAGTTTTGCAGAGCTTATAGTTATGTAAGATTCAGAGGATCAACTCACCTTGGTGCAGTACAGGGCAGATGCTGCTAAGTACTTCAACTGCAAAACAAATCAGTATCTATCCTGACCGACTTTAAAATGCCTGATGAGCACATCCTTACATAACTAAGGACCGAGGATAATTTCGACCAAGTGGGATGGGCCGTAAGGCCCGCTCCAGATGGTTGGTGTCCGGCTGTACGTCGGGATCTTCCAGGAACACGTTTAGGCTCGCTTCACGATTGAGCGCGTAGTTCAGGGCTTTGGTGAGCGGGTCACTGGGCAGCAGGCCACCGCATTCCAGCTGATCCCGACACCACTGGAAGAAGTGGCTAACCACGGGTTGTGAGTACTCCAATCGGTATTGGCGCTTCTTCTCGCCGGTTAGCCCTTTGGTTTTGATGGTCTCTTCGTTGCTATACAGCTTTGCGATGCGTTGCAGGGCCTCGGTGGCCTGCTCCGGATGATCCTTCTGGGCTTCGACGAAGTAGCGGCGATTGTGTACCCAGCATTGGGCGTGGGTGATGTTCGGTTGCTGCTGGGCATATCGAGCATAGGCCGCATAGCCATCGCTGATCAGGGTGCCGCTGAACTGGTCGTTCAGCACCTGTTCAATATGGGCACGTCCGCGGCTGTTGGAGTAGGTGAACACCACTTCGTCGGCATCGCCGTAGAGCGGCCAGAACCAGCCGGATTTCATCTTGCCTCTTTGTGGCCCGGCCCGGCCCTGATGGCCGGACTTTACGGGCGTCTCGTCAATGGCCAGCACTCGGCTGCGCAGCACGCTTTGGGTTTGAGCATCCACAATGGGCCGCAGCAGAGCAATGGCCCGCTTGACCAGATTGGTCAGAGTGCTGCGACTGAGGGTAATACCGGCTTGCTGGAGTCGCTGATGCTGGCGATACAGCGGTAGATGGAACTGGAACTTGTCCACCATCAGCCCGGCCAGCAGGCTGACATCGGCCACGCTGTTGTCCAGCACATTGAACGGTGCGGGTGTGGTGATCGGCTTGTTGTCGCCTTTGCGTCGGAACACCGGGCGCTCAAGCTTGAGCACCACGTAACTGGCGGCCCGCTGGGCCAACCGGTAAGTGGTCTTGGTACCGATGATGTCGTATTGATCGGCGTCCGGCCCGGTCAGCTCCGGAGGCAGCGTCTCAATCACTTCCACCGGCACGTCGTCGTTAAAGCGCAGCCGGTGTCGTTCAAGCAGTCGTCGTCCCGTTGTTTCTTGCCCGAGCCACGCTGATACGCCTGAACGACACGTTTCTCATCCTCAGCGGCGCTGAGACACGGCTTGATCCGATGAGAACAGATGGCCCTGTTGCGGCAGGTCGAACACCTGCTTCTCGGATTTGGGGCCGAACAGTTGCTTCTTGAACCAGTCCAGCTGGTGTTTCAGTTGACGAATCGCGTCAGACTGTGCGTCCAACTGCTCCCGCAGCAAGGCGTTCTCCTCGGCCAGGGCCGAGAAGGAAGGCAATGCAGTTTGAGGGGAAGAAGCCGTTGAATTCATGGCTGATATTATACCAAACGCCCATCCTTTATGCCCCTCGAAAACGCTTGAATTGGCGGTATTTTTGCACTTCAATGCCGTCAATCAGCAGCTGTAAATCTGTCTGGGTCAAGGCTCGCTGACCCGCGGCGGAGAACGGCACCCGGAACTGTCCCTGCTCCAGACGCTTGGCCCACAGGCAATAACCGGTGCGGTTAAAATACAACATCTTCATCTGGGTTTTGCGACGATTGACGAAGACGAAATACTGGCCACTGAGCGGATCGTGTTTGAGTTGATTTCGAACCAGGGCGCTCAGGCCCCGGAACGATTTACGCATGTCGGTGGGCTCGGTGCACAGCCAGATCCGGGCCTGGCTATCGAGCCCGATCATCCGTTCTGGCTCAACCGCAGTTCGACACCGTTGCCGAGGCTCAGCACAATGTTCCAGCCTGGGCCAGAAGTCGACGAAGCGCCCATCAGCGACGACAGATCCAGAAATCCGGCCTCGCCGGAGTCCGCCGAATCAGCAACCGGTTCTTCGGTCAGGCGCTTACGCCAACTACAGAAACTCGCATAGCCGATGTCCTCCTGCTTGCAAAACTGCATGGCTGATAAACCGCTGTCACGCTGCTTATCAACCAAGGTCTGCCATTGTTCCTGGGGTCGGTGTTTTCTCATGGGGGTAACCTCGTGCTGGGAAATGTGAGGCTACTGTAGAAAGAAATTCATCGGGATGGCAGGACGTCTTGGAATGAACGGTTACGTTTCAGATGTGTTGCAACAAGCGCAGCATATGGCCGAGCGAATGGATTTTCTGTCGCAAAAGTTAGCTTTGGTTAGTCCAGTAAAGATTTTAGAATTATTACAACCGGATATATCGGCAAGACTAAAAATAGCGAGTCAGGCTGAACAGCAAATTCTGGGAAAGATGGTTGCTTTGCAGGAGGAGCTCGATTGGTATGTATATCATCTCTATGGATTAACAGACGAGGCTCTCTGCTATAACGCAGAGCTGCCGGTTGTTGAACTCGGCCAGCGAGCGTTTGAAATATTGTTAGCGCAAAATCTCGAATCTGGAGAATCAGAAACTGTTTGGTTTGAACACCATGGTAGCCAGCCAAATACACAAATCCCACGGTATTGGGCGTCTGACTACCAAAATTTGATACGAAGGCGGATAAAAGAAATCTCGAATAATCGATGGCTCAAACTAATCGATAATAAAGATCATAAGCGCCGTTGGAATCGTGTTGGCTGGAAAGCACGGCTATATGTAGCCACCCAACAATGGTTGCTTAAGCGTATTGAAAATGTGGGCAAAGCAGCCAAACTGCAAACTTGTGCCCAACTGGCAGACCGTCTACGCCATGATGAGAGCTTTCAACAAGTGGCTGCTATTTATGGCGGTGCCAGTGATGTGGACTTGCAAACACTGGTGGCAGAGCTGGTGGCGGGTGATAGCGTGCCGCAGATGGCGGCGGTCCGTTTGAAACCGGCGGCTATGCCAAAATTCCGCGCCTGGCAGGAAACCTGGAACAAGCAGCGTGTGGAAGATGCGATCGACGCCAAGTTTGGCGTTAACCAGCCGCTGGCCGACGCCGATGCCAAAATTCCAGAGAAGAAAAATGCCTACCAACTGGCGCTGAAACAGGCAGAGGCAGAAAAGCAGCAGCAGGTAGGCGAGATTTCGGTTCCGCCCCAGTACAAACAACCCGATTTTCGCAAGCCGGGTTATTGGAGTTTGCGTGGCAAGCTGGATGTGCCAAAAGAGCGTTTCTTTTCGTTGCCTGGGTGTGAAAAAGCCGGTGACAGCACATTGGTGATTGGTTGGGCCGGGTTAAGCCACTTGCAGCGCGCTACGGCCATTGCGGCCTGGTATCTGGACCGGAAAGACAACGAAGGCTGGGAGGCCGAACAGCTGATGCCCATGCTGGTCGCGCTGGATGAGTTAATCCCTTGGCTAAAGCAGTGGCACAACCATATAGACCCAGAGTTCAACGAACGCATGGGCGATTATTACGAAAGCTTTCTGCTGGAAGAACTACGCACTCTAAGTGTACCGCGCACGGCCCTGACCAGCTGGCTGCCGCCAGCCGTTGCCAGCAAACGTGGCGGTGGGCGCAAGAAAAAAACCGCTGCTGAAGCCTGATTCCGAGAGTAAACCTGATGACACTGATAAAAGATTTGATTGCGATTCCGGAAAAGGTTCAGCGTGGTGACTTTGTTCTGAACCTGTCCAGCGGCCTGGCTGAGGCTGCCATTAGCCAAACGCTGGAACAGTATGTGGTAACACCGCAGCTGCAAAAGTCGTTTGATGACGCCCTCAGCTTTATAAAAAGCACGGTTGTGGATAACCAAAAACGCCAGAAAGGGGCTTACCTGCACGGCAGTTTTGGCAGCGGTAAGTCCCACTTCATGGCGGTGCTGAACTTGCTGCTGCAAGGCAACGCCCAGGCCCGCGCCATCAATGAGCTGGCGCCAGCCGTGGCAAAGCACAACGACTGGCTGCAAAAAACCAACATATTGCTGGTGCCCTACCACATGATTGGTGCCGCCAGCATAGAGGCCGGTGTACTGGGCGGCTACGCCAGGCACATAAAAAACCTGCACCCCAGCGCGCCAGTGCCGGGCTTTTACATGAGCGATCGCTTGTTCCGCGATGCCCAGCAGCTGCGGGCGAACATTGGCGATGAGGTCTTTTTTGCGACCTTGAACCGCGGCGCAACGGCGGCTGAAGACGACGGCTGGGGCGACCTGGCTGAAGGTTGGAATGCGGTCAGCTTTGGCGCGGTGGTGAAAGACCAAGGTAGCAGTGACGACAAGGCGCGGCTGGTCGGCGATTTGATTGGTACTTTTTTTACCTCCATGGCGGATATGGCCAACAGTGAGTTCGGCGGTTATGTAGACTTCGATGAAGGTCTGCGAATTATGACCGAGCATGCCAAAGCACTGGGCTACGACGCTATTGTGCTGTTTCTGGACGAACTGATTCTGTGGCTTGCCAGCCACCTGTCGGATCAGCGATTTATTGCCAATAATATCCAGAAAGTGGTGAAGCTGGTGGAAGTGAGCGAGCAGCGCGCCTTGCCCATGGTCAGTTTGATTGCCCGCCAGCGCGACCTGCGTGAATTTGTGGGCGACCAGTACAACGGGGCCGAGCAGGAGTCGTTGAGTGACTCGTTAAAATATTGGGATGGCCGTTTTCACACGATTACTCTGGAAGACCGCAATCTGCCGGTAATCGCTGAACGGCGGTTGTTGAAGCCAATCAACGCGGCGGCCAAAGCGGAAATCGACGATGCGTTTAAGTCTATGGACAGCAGCTTGCGTAAAGAAGTGCAGGAAATTCTGCTAACCAACACCGGCGACCGCGATATGTTCCGCCAGCTGTACCCGTTCAGCCCGGCCTTGGTGCAGGCGCTGGTGGCCCTGTCGTCGGCGCTACAGCGCGAGCGCACGGCGCTAAAAGTGATGTTGATGCTGCTGGTAGATCAGCGCGATAGCCTTGAGCTGGGCGGCTGCATTCCGGTGGGGGATTTGTACGATGTGATTGCGTCTGACGCCGAGCCGTTTTCAGACGCCATGCGGCTGCATTTTGATAACGCCAAACTGCTGTTCGAACGCAAGCTGCTGCCGCTGGTGGAAGAAGACCATAATCTTAAACTGGAACAGCTGGATGAACTGCCTGCAGACAACCCGGCAAAGCGCGCATTTGTGAACGATATGCGGTTGCTGAAAACGCTGCTGCTGTCGGCCCTGGTACCAGAAGTAGAGTGCTTTAAGCAGCTAACGCCAAACAAGCTGGCGGCGCTGAACCATGGCACCATAAAGTCCCCCATTCCCGGGCGGGAAGCGCAAACGGTGTTGAGCAAGTGCCGCAAGTGGGCCGGTCGCGTGGGTGAAATCAAAATCAGCGACGATACCAACCCAGTGATCACTATTCAGCTGTCTGGGGTGGATACCGAGAGCATTTTAGAGCAGGCCAAAATCAATGACACCGACGGTGCCCGGCGCAAGCTGGTGAAAGATTTGGTGTTTGACGCTTTCGGTGTGCAAGACGATAACCAGCTGTTTATAGAACACTCTGTTCAGTGGCGGGGGACGCGCCGCAGTGTGGAGGTGATGTTCCAGAATATACGTGAGATCTCGGATAACACGGTGTTTGAAGCCCGCGGCGATGACTGGAAAATGATCATCGATTTTCCGTTTGACCAGGGAAGTCATTCCCCAGCGGATGACAAAGCCCGAATACAGAATTATGAGGCAACGGGTAATGCCACTCAGACCCTGTGCTGGCTGCCTTACTTTTTCAGCCAGAATGCCCAGCGTGATTTGGGCACACTGGTAATTTTGGAACATGTGCTGAAGACAAACGATCGCTTCAATTCTTTCAGCAATCACTTGAGCCCGGTAGAAAGAGCGCAGGCGCGTACGCTGCTTGATAATCAGCGCAGCCAATTGCGCCAGCGTATGCGTGACTATTTGATGGGCGCCTATGGCGCTGCCCAGGCGGTGGCAGGCTCGATAGACACATCTATGCCGTTAGATGAACACGTGTTTTCGCTGGAGCCCAGTTTTACGCCGCAATTGCCGGTGGGTAGCAATCTGCAAGCGGCTTTTGAGCATTTGCTGGATCAGGCGTTGGCGTTTCAGTATCCGGATCACCCACAGTTTGAAACAGAACTTAAGCAAGCGGATTTGGCAAAGGTAATGGAGCAACTGCGCCGCGCGGTTCATGCCACTAACGGCCGAATTGATGTTGATTCACCGCTGCGTTCGCTGATGCGCTGCATCGCTCAGCCGTTGAAGTTGGGTGACATGCATGAGCGCCATTTTATTTTCAAAGATGACTGGCCCAAACACATGGCTCGCGAACTGGCTCGCGATGGCAGCACTGGCGACCCGGTTATGGTCAAGCGCTTGCGGGCAGCCATTGATCAGCCCAGCCCGAAAGGGCTGCCCGAGATGGTGCAGAATCTGCTAATACTGGTGTTTGCCGAATATGGGCAGTATGCCTTTTCTCTTCACGGTGCCGACTTCGACCCAACGATGAAGGAATTGCCGGACAACCTGGTATTGACCAAGCAGGAGCTGGCCGAGCCGAAAGTCTGGCAACAGGCCGTTGATAATGCGTCCGCCATTTTCGGTCTGGTTATTAACAAGTTGCGCACGGCTAATCACCAGAATTTACTTGAAAAAAAGGTGCTGGAAGAAGTTAAGCGGCGCCTTGAGCATAGCCAAAATTTGGCCGATGAGCTTCGGCTTGCCTTGGCAAAGGTGGGCCAGCCGCTAACGTGTAACCGCATGCGCAACGCCGAATATGCCTGTTCCCTGATGCAGTTATTACAAAGTAAGCAAGGCGCCGAGCTGACCGCTGCGCTTGCAGATATTCAGCCGGTCACCAATGCCAATGCGTTGGCCAAGAGCATCGCCAGCGCAGCCAGCGTGGCTCAGGCCGTTCAAGATAACAATTGGCAGTTGCTTGATACCGCGTGGCGCAGCAGCTCTGCTGAAGCTGAGGGTATAAAGCAGCGAGTGTGTCATGCGCTGGCGTCTGATGAACTGGTGGTCGCACTGCAACAGGCATTAAGGCAGGCCCAGACCGACGCAACGGCTTTGATCACGCGCAATGCGCAACCCGCGGCGCCTGATGATTCTGCAGCTGTGGTACGGGCAAATCCCGACACGCCCGCAAGGCGCGTGGTAACAAGGGCACAGCAGTCGGGTTTGACCGGGCCGCAGGCCAAGGTTCTGTTTGCTGAAATTGAAAAAGAACTGTTGGAAGGATACGTGCTGGATGTGAGTTACAGCATCGTTCGGGCTAATGGCGCAGAGGAATAAACGAATGCCAGCTATGGACCCAGGCAATTTGTTGCCAATTCCGATATTGACCCAGCTGCAGGCTGTGTTTCAACGCGACCCTGAAGCGGACTGTATTGCTTTGGTATGGCCTACAGAGCTGCCTGCGTCTGAGGTTCTGGTTGCCGTGGGGCCGCATCGGGTAAGGGCCGTTTACTGCGTGTCTGAGCTGGCTCTGCGCGAAGTGTTGGTTGCGCATCAACAACAGCCCGCTGGCAAACGCCCGCGACTGGTGCTGTTGTCAAAATTTGACGGCGTTCATCTGGCCCTGGATGTGCTGGCGCGGCTCTGGAAAAATGAGCCGCAACGCATCAGCCCCTGGAAGACGCTGCAACAGCTGATTCGGGTTCGCGATATTGACCCTCGCCTTACCCGCAAGCATGGGCGTTGGATTGCCGAGGCGCTGCTAAGCGGCTACGACCGCTATCACAAAAAAATCACATTTGGCGATGTGCTGGATCAGGAATCGGCCTGGCGAGCGATTGCCATAGGCCATCTGCATTATCAGGAGCCGTCACTGGATCTTCAGTCATTGCTTGAATGGAGCGCGCAGGATGCCGTGCCGGGCTGGGTCGGGGCCTTGCCCGACGAGATAAAGGCCAATCTGGGCGAATGGTTAGCGCCGGCGTTGCCGGACAGCCACGAGGCGGTGTCAACGATTTTGTTGAACGGTCAGGCGGGGGACTTGTTACCTATCGCCCTGGCTTGTTCAACCTTGTTTTCAGACGCCATCGAAAAACAGAAAGCCGTTGAACCGGCGCAGCTACATGGCAGCCGCGGGGTTTTCCGTGAACGCTATTTGGCGGGTAAAACGTTGCCACTAAAGGCGCTTCAGCCTTTGGGTGACGCTGCAACAGCGTTAATAGGCCGCTGGATAGCAGGCCGCAGCTTTCAATGTTATGAGCCGGTTCTGGCAAAAACAGAACAAATACTGGCCAGCCTTGATATGCAGGCTCAGGCCCAATTGTCTGGCCTGTTGACTTGCGGTTTACAGGCGCGCCTGAGCAATTTTGCCTGTGAGCTTGAGGCCGCCGCTACGCAAAATGACGGCGCCTTGGCTGAACAGGCTTTGCAGCAAATCAAAACTCATCAGCTTGCGGGTATTGGGCTGTTTAAAGACACGGTTCAGCGCGCAGAGATGGCAATGCGCCTGGTTCGTTGGCTGAAACAGCGACCCATCACCACGGGCACAGCAGCCAGTTTGATGATCGACTATATCGACCAAGGCGGTTTCTGCGATTGGGCGCGTACGGCGATTTGGAGTGGAGACGTCCACAGTGAGTTGAATCATGTGTACAAACAGCTGTCGGAGCGAGTCAGTGAGTTGCGCGAGCGCCAAAACTTTGCTTTTGGTCAGCAACTGGCAGGTATTGGCCGCGGGGACAGCTTACCGGCGCGACTGACGCCGGTGGAGAGTGCGATTGATACCGTGCTGGCGCCTTTGGCTGAGCAAAGTCCGGCGCTTTTGTTGGTGCTCGACGGTATGAGTGAAGCCGTTTATCGCCAGCTGAGTGGCGACCTGTCCCGTTATAATTGGCTTGAAATTCAGTCGCAGGCAGCCAGTAGCGATACCTGCCTTGTTGCTGCGTTGCCGACGCGCACCCAAACTAGCCGCTGTTCGCTGCTGTCTGGGGCGCTGTCTGCAGGAGTGGCAACGGATGAGAAAAGGGCGTTTGCGGCGCACCCCAGACTCAAAAAAATTGCGTCAACAAAATTTCCACCCCGGGTGTTTCACAAGCAAGATTTGTCTCAGCCCGGTTCTGGTAGCCTTCGCAGTGATGTGCGCGGTGTTATTGCTGGAACCGAACATCGTGTTTTAGCGGTTGTGATTAACGCCATTGATGACCAGCTGTCTAGCAGCTCCCAGGTGAATGTGGAGTGGGGTTTCGAGAGCATCGCCCTGTTGCGCCAGGTAATGGATGCGGCCCGCGAGGCAGGGCGAGTGGTTGTTATAACCAGCGACCACGGCCATGTGCTGGATCACGACTCGGTCTTCCAGCCGCCAAGTGGCGAATACGGTGAGCGTTACCGCTCAGTGGCTGAGGGCGCGCCGTCAGAGCTGGAGGTAAAGGTTTCGGGCAAACGAGTACTGGCGCCGGGCCAGTCGGTGATATTGCCATGGTCAGAGCGGCTACGTTATACCCGGGGGAAAAGCCATGGCTATCACGGTGGAGCAAGTTTGCAGGAGGTGGTGATTCCATTGGGTGTTTTTGTGAATGCCAGTGTACGTCAGCACTTGGATGGTTGGCAGGAAGTGCCGCGCCGGCTGCCAGACTGGTGGCTTGTTCCGCAACAGCCGTTAAGGGTTAATGACTCAAAAGTTGAGTCGGGCGTCGTAAATAGAGCCCCCAAAGCGCCAGCACGCTCAAAGTTAGCAGCTGTGTCAGAGGTTGTTGATGACATGTTTGGGGCTGCTGAGTCTGCGCCGGCGCAGCCCGATGCATCAACACCGCTCGAAGCTGATTGGATTGACCGGTTTTTGGAGTCTTCGGTGTATCAGCAAGCCCGCCAGCGTGCCGGCCGTACAGCGATTAGTGACGATGATTTGCTGAAATTTATTCGGTTGCTACAGGCCCAGCAGTGGCAAATCATGGAGGCGACCCTGTGCAGGGAGTTGCAAATTCCTAAACTGCGAGTGCGCGGTTTTCTCTCAAATATACAGAAACTGCTTAACGTGGATGGCTACCCAATTCTCTCTGTAGATCGTGAATCACAGACCATTCGCCTGAACGTGTCGGACTTCAGAAAACAATTTGAAGTTTGACCACTATCTGCTGACTTAAAGGTGTCGTTATGTCGATTAGCCAGCAACGGCGTCAGGATATTCTGGATGCGCTGCGGCGTGGAACTGTACCCCAATACGGTTTGGACGCCCTGGCGGTTGGGCTGCAACCGTTCGAGCAGGCGTTTGACGAAGAGTTAGGAAAAGTGTGCCGTGGTGGTGCCGTTTTCAAAGCAATTCGTGGTGAATATGGCAGCGGCAAAACCTTTGCATCGCGTTGGCTGCGTGAAAAAGCGCACGGTTGTGGGTTCGCCTGTGCCGAAGTGCAAATTTCAGAAACCGAAACGCCTCTGCATCGGCTGGAAACGGTTTATCGACGCTTGATGGAGCGTCTGACCACGCCAGACAGCGCTTCTGGTGCATTTCAGAACATTGTTGAATCCTGGTTTTATACGCTGGAAGAAGATGTGCTGTCGCAGCAGGATATAGACCCAGAAGACTCCGAGGCTTTGGTCAGCGCAACGGATGTTCTGATGGAGAAACGATTGGGTGAGGTGGTGCGCTCGGCACCGGCATTTGCCTTAACACTGCGTGCTTATCGCCGCGCACTGTTGGAAGGTAAAGAAGAAATTGCTGATGGCTTACTGGCCTGGATGGCAGGGCAGCCGAATATTGCGGCCGCCGTGAAGCGTTACGCGATGATTAAGGGCGATATTGATCATTTTGGAGCTTTGAGCTTCTTGCAGGGCGTACTGACCATTTTGAAAGACTCTGGCCATCCGGGATTGTTATTGGTGTTTGATGAAGTTGAAACCCTGCAACGCATGCGGGGAGATGTTAGGGATAAAAGCTTGAACGCACTGCGTCAGCTGATGGATGAAGTGGATTCTGGGCGCTTCCCTGGTTTGTATCTTGTTATAACCGGCACGCCTGCTTTTTTTGATGGGCCCATGGGGGTGCAACGTCTGGCACCGCTGGCCCAGCGGCTTGCTGTGGATTTTAATACCGATGCCCGTTTTGATAACCCACGAGCTGTACAGGTGCGCTTGCGTGGCTTTAACCTGGCGTCGTTGGAAGAAGTCGGGTGCAAGGTTCGTGATCTTTATGCGCAAAACAGTGTTGTTAGCGAGCGAATTTTGCAGTCAGCTGATGATCGTTATATTGCGGAATTAGCACAGGCGGTTACCGGTAAGCTGGGTGGGAAAATCGGTATCGCACCGCGTATATTTTTGAAAAAACTGGTGGGCGATGTGTTGGATCGCATTGATCAATTTGATGATTTCGATCCTCGTAAACACTATGCGCTGACCATTGCAGACACTGAGTTGACGGCGGTCGAGCGGGCTAATAAACCTGCAGGTTCGGTCAATGATATTGAACTTGATATTTGAGCCCGCAAACGGAGCTTAGCGGAATGAGTGAGTTCGACAGGCTTCACCCGGCGATTCAACATCATATTGTTAACAGTCTTGGCTGGCCCGGCCTGCGCCCCCTCCAAGAAGCCACCATCCAACCGATCCTCAATGGTGAGCACGCTATTCTGTTAGCGCCAACCGCAGGTGGGAAAACTGAAGCGGCTATTTTTCCTGTTTTTTCGCGAATGCTGAGTGAAAACTGGCAAGGTTTGTCTGTGCTCTACATCTGCCCAATCAAAGCACTGCTGAACAACCTGGAACAGCGTCTGAGCAATTACGGGCACCTGCTGGGCCGAACAGTCGATGTATGGCACGGTGATATCAGCGCTTCTCGCAAAGCGAAGATTGTATCGTCGCCGCCGGATATTCTGCTGACAACGCCTGAGTCCCTCGAGGTGATGTTGGTTTCCCACAAAGTGGATCATCAGCATTTTTTTGCTAATGTGCGTACCGTGATTGTGGACGAAGTTCATGCCTTTGCCGGCGATGATCGCGGCTGGCATTTGCTGGCGGTGCTGGAGCGGATCAGTATTTTGGCAGGGCGTGAGCTGCAGCGGCTTGGGCTTTCGGCAACGGTTGGTAACCCAGACCTTCTTTGTGATTGGCTGGCTAGTAGTTGCGAGGCCCGCCGCAGTGTGATTAACCCACCGGCTGAAAACACCCTAGAGGCAGACGTGCAGCTGGACTGGGTGGGTTCGTTGCGCAATGCAGCCGTTGTTATTTCGCGTTTGCACAGCGGTGAAAAGCGTCTCGTGTTTGTGGATAGCCGCTCGAAAGTGGAAGAGCTGGCGATTGAGTTACGCATTTTGGGCGTTTCTACTTACATCTCACACAGTTCCTTGAGCCTTGAGGAGCGACGCTCGGCAGAGGAGGCGTTCTCGCAGGGTAATAATTGTGTCATTGTCGCTACGTCTACTCTTGAACTGGGTATTGATGTGGGCGACCTGGACCGGGTAATTCAAGTCGACGCCCCCTACGCGGTTGCGTCGTTTATGCAACGAATCGGCCGTACTGGCCGCCGCGCGGGTTCATCTCGCAATTGCCTGTTCCTTGCCACTCGTGAAGATGCTTTCTTGCGCGCCGCTGCACTGCTAAACCTTTGGCGCAGCGGCTATGTTGAGCCCATTTTGCCCCCAGCCAGACCCATGCACATTTATGCTCAGCAAACGATGGCACTGGCGCTTCAACAGCAAGCAATTATTGCGGCAGATGCAGACAGGTGGCTTGCCAAGATGCCGGGGTTCGCCGCCATCTCGCCTGAAGACCGTGCGGCCGCGATTAACTATATGCTTGATACAGGCATTTTACATTCAGACCAGGGCCTTATTGGTATTGGGAAAACGGGCGAGCGAGCGTTTGGCCACAAACACTTTATGGAGCTGTTTTCCGTGTTCACGACACCGCCGATGGTTAAGGTGTTCTGGGGCAAGCAGGAGTTGGGTGAAGTAGACCAAATGACCTTCGCAGTCCGCAATGAAGGGCCTGCCTTGCTAACGCTTGCAGGCCGCAGTTGGCAAACTGTTTATGTTGACTGGCCAAGAAAAAAGGCTTTTGTGGAGCCGTCCCAGGCACGGGGTAAGTCGCAGTGGTTCAGTGATGGCCAGCCGATGAGCTACGAGCTGTCCCGAAGTATCGCTGACGTGCTGGTGGGTGAAGATATTCCAGCGGGCTTTTCCTCACGCGCTCAGGAATTATTGGAGACATTACGAGACAGCTACGGTTACCTGGAACTTGGCAAAACAACGTTGCTCTTCGATGAAGATGGAAATGCAACATGGTGGAACTTTGCCGGTAGATTGCTGAACACGGCTATGAAAAACCCGCTGGCGGACAAAGCTCGCAAGGTTGAAGCAGATAACCTGTGTTTAGCTTTCAGCCATGTGTATGAACCTGAATTATTAATAGCGGCTATTCGCCGTGTTCTGTCGAAGAACGTTGAGCCTTTGGCTATTACGCTTGAGGAGAGTTTCATACAAGAATTGAAGTTCTCTGAGTGCCTGTCGCAAAAAGAAATGAATCGTGAGTTGAACGAACGCTATGCCGTCGATAAAGAATTTACCCGGTTTCGTCGGTTGCCGCTGTCAGTATTGAGGGTGATTTGAGGGTTGTAGTGGAATAGGGATAATGGCGGGACTGCGCCAATCGAATGTGAGATATGGCAGCCAACATTGGGTACCTTTGGGGCGGGAAGTGAACGTATGAGTGCACCGGTTCAATTTGATGATGACTGTGGTGCAGATGATAGTCAGCACATTTTTGAGGCCATTGCCGCAGACTTGCTGGATAAAGGCTACAGCATCAAACCCAACGCTGTACCCACAAATCTGCTAAACGGGCTTTGGCAACAGCTGCGCAATATGCCCAGCCATCAGTTTGATCCCGCTGGCGTAGGGCGGCAACAAGCTCATACGGTCAACAATTTTATTCGAAGCGACACCATAAGCTGGATAGAGCGCGAGACGGTTGCGGGCGAGGATTGGCTGAACTGGGCAGTTGAGTTGCAGCAGTATCTTAATCGCCGTTTGTTTCTCGGTTTATTCTCCTTTGAAAGTCATTTTTCGCACTATGCGCCGGGTGACTTTTATAAGAAGCACCTGGACGCTTTCAAAGGGCAGTCAAACCGGGTGTTGTCGGTGGTGCTGTATCTGAACCCGGACTGGATGCCGGACGATGGCGGCGAGTTGGCCCTTTATCACAGCGATCAGAGCCATCACGGTGAACGGGGTCAGAACGTGCTGAAAGTAACCCCCAGCATGGGCACTCTGGTGGCCTTCCTTAGCGAAGAATTTCCCCACGAAGTCCTCCCTGCCAAGCGCGACCGCTACGCCATAGCCGGCTGGTTTCGGGTGAACACCACCAGCACCGAGCGGGCAGACCCGCCGGATTAGAACGTCATTGGTTTGCTCGTTAACCGGTTTTTCCCCGATTACGATTGCGCCGGCAGCGCTCTGAGCAGTGCACCACTTCGTCCCAGCAGTTTTGCCACTTTTTACGCCAGTTGAAAGGGCGCCCGCAGGTGGGGCAGGTTTTTTGCGGCAAAGGTTTTTTGGCGGCCATTAGCGTCTTCTTTGATGCAAGTTGTTACTGCCGGGGGCGTTCACGTGGCGTTGTAATACGCGCCCGGCTTCCTGTTTTACGTCCGGCCGGCTGCGCCAATCCCAAAGGCGATCACGCGCTGCTGCGTAAGCAGGCGCAAGCTCGAACAAGGGTGCCGGGTAATGCTGGCTAATCTGTAAATCAAACATCTGTTCTTCCATCGGCGTCAGTAACCACGGCTGATGCAATAATGTGTCTGGAAGCTCTGCCAACTCCGGCACCCACTGGCGAATAAACGTGCCCTGTGGGTCTTGCTCTTGGGACTGCAGCACCGGGTTATAAATCCGGATGGTGTTGATGCCCGTGAGCCCAGCCTGCATTTGGAACTGCGAATAATGAATACCCGGTTCGTAATCCAGAAACAGCCGCGCCAGGTGGTGCACGCCCCGTTGCCAGTCAATATTCAGTAAATGGCACAGAAAACTCACCAGCATGGCGCGCATGCGAAAGTTGATGTAGCCGGTGGCTTGCAGGCAGCGCATACAGGCGTCTACCAGCGGGTAGCCGGTGCGACCGTCTTGCCAAGCTGCCAGGTCGGCGTTTACGCCGTCGTCTGTGCGGTAGGGGTAGGTCAGGTAGCCGCGATTCACCGGCCGCTGCTCCATAGCGCATTCGCTTTCAAATTTTTGAATGAAATGGCAGTGCCAGTGCAAGCGCGAGGCAAAGGCCCGCAGTGAGCGGTCCCAGCCGGCCTTTTGTCGGTTGGCGCGATACTGCTGATAGGCCTGGCGCAGGCTGATATTGCCAAAAGCCAGGTAGGGTGAAAGCCGCGAACAAAAGGTGCGGCTCGCGATGGGGCTAGACACAGAGCCACTGTAGAAGCGGCCCCGAGCATTGAAAAAGCTTTCCATCCACTGGTTTGCGGCGAGCTCTCCGCCCGTTTGAAACTGCGAGTTGGCTTGCTGCCATTCGCTGGGCGGTTGCCAGTCGGGCAGGGCTGTTGGGCGTATAACACGAAGCTGCCTCAGGTCAGCGTTTTGCTGCGGTGCGCCCATGACCTGCTGCCAGTGGCGGTCCCAGCCATCGCGATTAAATACCCCCCGAATCACGGCATTTGTGGTAAATTCCTGCCAGTTTACATCCTGCTGCTGGCACCAGTGTGCGACCTGTTGGTCACGTTCGAAGGTGCTGGCATCGCCGGTTTCTTCATGGCTGAACAGCGTGTGAAGGCTGTAGCGCTGTTGCAGTCGGGTCAGGGATTCAATGCATTCACCGTGTACCAAGGCAACGCCAGCCTCACATCCGGCTCGGTTGAGCTGAAGGTTCATGTCGCTGATCGATTTCATGATAAAGCGCCAGTGGCGCAAGCTCAGGTGCGGGTTCTGTCGCTGAGAGGGCTCTACCATATACAACAACATCACGGGCAGCCCCGCATGGCAGGCGGCTTGCAAAGGTGCGTGGTCCGCTAGCCTGAGATCGCGTTTGAACCAGACTGCATTGATGAAATTTTGCTCTGGGTGCATGGCGCTCTGTCACTAGTGTGGGTCCACTTCTGTTACGAATCGGATCGGGCTGCCGATCTGTTTCTGCATAACGCCATCCCCGCGGTCAACATCACGCACCAGGCCACGGGCTTTTATTTGCGGGTGATTTGCGGCCTCTGCAATGCTTAGCACCGGTTCCACGCAGGCGTCCTGGGTTTGGAAAAGCGTTTGCCAGTGGCCCAGGGTGTGTTCGGAAATTTTGGCCCCAAGCGCGTTTTTCAGCGTTTGCTGATCCTCGGCTTTCGGGCTCTGTGCCAACTCTGCCAGTTTGGGCAACTCGAGGGTGTCGAGCAGGCGCTTTGAAAACTGAGGCTCCAGGCTGCCAATCGATAGCCAGCGGTTGTCGCTGGTCTGGTAATAGTCATAGAAGCTGCCACCGTTAAGTAGCGCCTGTTCCGGCTTCTGATCGGTGCCGCCGGCGATGGCTGCGGCGCCAGCCATCGCGTTCAGCGCAAACGCAGCATCGGTCATGCTGATATCAATAAATACGCCCCGTCCGGTTTGCTGGCGCTGAATAACGGCCGCCAGTATGCCCATTACGGCGTGGTGGGAGCCGCCTGCAATATCGGCAATTTGAATGCCCATGGGTGGCGGCCCGCCGGCTTTGCGGCCGCAATGGCTGGCAACGCCTGACAGCGAAAGATAATTGATGTCGTGGCCAGCGCGATTTCTGTAAGGCCCGGTTTGGCCGTAGCCGGTAATGGCGCAGTAAATAAGACCGGGGTTGATCGCGCGCAAGGTTTCATAATCGAGCCCGAGGCGGTTCATCACACCGGGCCGGAACTGCTCCACCACAATGTCGTAATCGGCAACCAGTGTTTTTACCAAGGCCACCGCAGACGGATCTTTCAGGTTTAGCTTCAACGACTTTTTACCGCGGTTTAACAGGGAATACCCGGTGGCCAGATCGCCGTCGAAGGGCGGCATGGTGCGAACCAAATCAACGCGATCCGGGGCTTGAATCGTTAGTACCTCTGCGCCAAGATCGGCGAGCATCATGGTGGCGAAGGGCCCCGGTAGCAGTGTACTTAAATCCAGAACTTTCAGAGAATTGAGTGGCTTTGTCATGGTGTTTCCTTTTGGTGCAGATTTTTGCTGTGCCATGGCAGGGTCTCCGCACGGTGACGGCAAGATGGGTCGGTTGCGCCAATGGTAGCAGTTGGGCTGCACTAGGGTGCGGAGCCAGGTCAAACGCCGTATAATTTCCGCCTTAACGGTTCTGTTTGCGAGCCGCCATTCCAGATTGGGGAGTTTTTTGCATGAGTCATGCCGGAGAGCAGGGCACCCTGTTTATTATTTCTGCCCCCTCCGGGGCCGGTAAAACCAGCCTTGTGGCGCAGATGCTGAAGCACGATGCAAAGCTTGGGGTGTCGGTATCACACGCTACTCGCGCAATGCGCAGCGGTGAACAGGATGGCGTGAACTACCATTTTGTCAGCCGTAGCGAATTCGAGCTTATGATTGGTCGCGGCGATTTCCTGGAACACGCCGACGTGTTCGGCAACTATTACGGTACATCGCAGGCATGGGTGCGCCAGGCTCTGATGGCGGGCCGTGATGTCGTGCTGGAAATTGACTGGCAGGGAGCCCAACAGGTTCGGCGTTTGCAACCCGATTGTGTGAGTGTGTTTATTGTGCCGCCATCTGCCGAAACGCTGCGGGAGCGCCTGATTGGCCGTGGTACTGACAGCGCGGACGTGGTTGAGCGGCGTTTGGCGGAGGCTGAAGATGAGTGTAGCCACGCCGTCGAGTTTGACTATCTTGTTGTTAATGACGATTTCGGCCATGCCCTGGCGGATTTGCTGGCCATTGTTCGCGGCCAGCGTTTGCGTATGAACGTGCAACAGCAGCGTCATGCTGCGCTTTTGGCCGGGCTTTGCAATCATCGCGGGCTGCACGGGTAAGGGCTTTTACGGTATACAAATTGATCGCCTGGCAGTACACTGGCTGGTGTGCAAAATTAGTCATTCTATTTGTCGGGGAAATCATGGCACGAGTTACCGTTGAAGATTGTCTTGAACACGTTGATAACCGCTTTCAGCTGGTGATGCTGGCTACCAAGCGCGCGCGCCAGATTGCCACCAAAGGTGCGGAGCCCATGGTGCCGCCAGAAAACGACAAGCCGACTGTTATTGCGCTGCGTGAAATCGCTGCGGGTTTGGTCAGCCGTTCGTTGCTGACCGAAGACTTAGACGATTAGTAATAAGGCATTGAAATCTGTCCACACGGTTTTATAGTGTCACTATAGCAGCGTGCTTTAAGGACTATGGAAGGACCCGAATGCATGCATTCGGGTTTTTTTGTTTCCGGGGTTCATAAATAGGTGAGGGCGCGGTGTCATCAGAAGCAGCGGTAGACATGTTAACCAGAGAGCTGAGCAGCTATCTGGACACCAATCGCATCAATCAGGTGCGCCGAGCGTATTACTTTGCGGAACAGGCCCACGAAGGGCAAATGCGCAAGAGTGGTGATCGTTACATAAGCCATCCCTTGGCAGTCGCCCGCATTCTTGCTGAAATGCGGCTGGATCATCAAAGCCTGATGGCCGCCATGCTGCACGATGTGATTGAAGACACCGGCATACCCAAAGATGCGCTCGCTGACCAGTTCGGTGAGGATGTCGCCGAGCTGGTGGATGGCGTCAGTAAGCTGACCCAGATTGAATTTCGCACCCGCGCCGAAGCCCAAGCCGAAAACTTCCAGAAAATGACGCTGGCCATGGCCCGCGATATTCGCGTGATTCTGGTAAAACTGGCGGACCGCCTGCACAACATGCGCACCTTGGGCCCTATGCCCTATGAAAAGCGTAAACGCATCGCTACTGAAACATTGGACATTTACGCACCCATCGCCAATCGCCTGGGCATGCATAGCATTTCGACGGAGCTGGAAGACCTTGGGTTCTCGACGATGTATCCCATGCGTTCGAAGTTCATTTCCAAAGCGGTGACCAAGCTGCGCGGCAGCCATCGGGAAATCATCGATGAAATTCGTGGCCGCCTGCACGAAAAGCTGGAAGAGCGGGGCATGCCCGGCCGGATTTTAGGGCGCGAAAAACACTTGAACAGCATTTATAACAAGATGAAGTTCAAGCAGAAATCATTCCATGAAATCATGGATGTATACGCGTTCCGCATCATTACCGACAACGAAGACGATTGTTATCGAATCCTGGGTGCCGTGCACAGCTTGTATAAGCCCATGCCCGGGCGTTTCAAAGACTATATTGCCATGCCCAAGGTGAACGGCTATCAGTCGCTGCACACCACCTTGTTTGGTATGCACGTGAATATCGAAGTTCAGATTCGCACGGAAGAAATGGAGAACATTGCCAACAACGGTATTGCCGCTCATTGGCTGTACAAGAATGAGCCGTCTAACGGCACCAGCGTGAACCAGGCCCGGGTAGACCGCTGGGTGAAAGGCCTGATGGAAATGCGCGAGCGCGCTGATGACTCGCTAGAGTTTATTGAAAGCGTTAAAGAAGACCTGTTTCCTGACGAAATTTACGTGTTTACGCCGCGCGGAAAAATTATGGAACTGCCCGGCGGTGCCACGCCGGTGGATTTTGCCTATGCCATCCATACCGATATTGGCAATGCCACTGTGGCTTGCCGCATCAACCGCAACCTGGGCTCGCTAAGCCAGCCTCTGCAAAGCGGGCAAACGGTGGAAATCATTACCGCGCCCGGCGCCAGGCCGAACTCCGCCTGGCTCAACTTTGTGGTAACCGGTAAGGCTCGTGGCAGTATTCGCCATGTGGTTAAAAGCGATAAGCATACTGAGTCTCTGGAACTGGGGCATACGCTGCTCAAGCGTTCTCTGAAGGGCTTTAATACGCGTCTGGGTGACATTACAGAGGCTCAGAAACAGCGGGTTGTGGCTCACAATCAGGTTAACAGCTTCGAGGATCTGATTAGCGAGATTGGCCTCGGTAACCGCATGGCGTTTCTGGTGGCGCGCCAGTTGGTGGTGGGCGCGCCCGAGGCCGAGGGTGAAGCCCCGGCGGCTGGCGCGATTGAGGAGAGTGGGCGCCAGGGCCCGGTAACCATTTGCGGCTCAGACGGCCTGCTGCTGAAATTTGCCAGCTGCTGCAAGCCCATTCCTGGTGACCCGATTGTGGGCACCATGGATTCGGGTAACGGCATGGTGATTCACTCGGATACCTGCTCACATCTGCCAGACGACGAGCAGGGTAGGGCCATGCTGACCGATCTGAAATGGGCCAAGGATATTACCGATCAGTTTTCAGTAGAGTTGCGGGTGGAAATGGAGCGGCAGCGTGGCATTATTGCGGAAATGGCCAGCGCAGTAGCGATGGCCGACGGCAATATTGAACGCATTAACGTGGAAGATCAAAACGCCCGTTTTGGCGTTGTCAGCCTGGTGGTGCACGTGACCGGCCGGCACCATCTGGCGCGGGTAATGCGACGGGTACGCAATATCCGGGCGGTTACCCACATCAGCCGGGTTCGCTACTAAAGGCACCCAGGTCTCTGCTATCGTAGGTTTGTCAGATTTGACACCCGGCGTTATGGCGGGTGAGGATTTTTATTTATTAACAACAGGGATATAAATAACCATGACCAACAAATCGATTATTGAAACCGAAAATGCACCGCAGGCAATAGGGCCTTATTCTCAGGCTGTGAAGGCTGGCGATACCGTGTACATTTCTGGTCAGATTCCGCTGGTGCCAGAAACCATGGAACTGGTACAGGGCGATTTTGCGGCAAACGCCCGTCAGGTATTCGACAACCTGAAGGCGGTTTGTGTTGCATCCGGCGGCTCATTGCAGGACATCGTCAAGTTGAACATTTATATGATCGATCTGGCCAATTTCGCGGTTGTGAACGAAATCATGGCCACCTACTTCCAAAAGCCTTACCCGGCTCGCGCAGCGATGGCCGTTGCTGCGCTACCCAAAGGCGTACCCATCGAAATGGAAGCGGTGATGGTGCTGACCTAAGCGCCCTTGCGTTGATCGATCAGTTCACGGTATCCGGCGCGGAAGTCCGGATACCGGAATTCAAAGCCGGTTTTCAACAGACGCCGGTTACTGCACAGTTTGCTGCCCACCCGGCCACCACTGCGAGCGTCCCCGGCTGGCTCTTCGCAATCGGTATGTTGGCGAACCCATCGCACCACTTGATCCAGTCGTACCGGCTCGCAGTCGCTGGCCAGATAGCAGGATTGCAGGGTTTCACCGGCCGCCGCCATGGTGCTTAAATGCACGATAGCCCGAATGGCGTCTTGTTCGTGAATTCGGTTGCTGTAATTTGAATGGTCCGGAGGATTCAGTCGCCCATCCATCACCGCTTGCAGAAAACTCTGGCGTGACGGGCCATAAATGCCGCTGAACCGGACCACTGTGGCGGGAATACGGCTGGCCAAGGCCGTCTGCTCTCCCAGCAACACCTGCCGGCCGCTGAAACCGCCCGGCTGTGTAGCACTTTCCTCATCTACCCAACCGTTATCGTCTTGCCCGTAAACTCCGGTGCTGCTAATAAAGAACAGTCGGTTTGGTGTCTGGCCCTGTAATTCATAGAGCAGATTTTCCAGGCCTTCCACATAGGCTGCGTGGTAGCCCTGCGCGGTATAATCCGACGGCGTCAGGCAATAAATAACCTGATCCAGCCGTGGCGGCAGTGTGTTTTTCAGGGTTGCGGGCAGGGTTAAATCCGCAGCTACCGGCGTAACACCTTGGGGTAGTTGATCCGTTCTGCGACGCAGGCCGAACACGTTGGCTCCGGATTGCAGTAGCAGGGTCGCAATGGCGCCCCCCAGATTGCCGCACCCTGCCAGCAAAATTCGTTGGTTTTTCAGGCTTTCAGCGATTGCCATAGACAATATCAATCCTTATGCTTTGAACCATAGATAAATCAGACACCGAACGCTGTTCAGCACTGGAGCCCGCCATGACTCTTACCGAGTTACGATACGTTGTTACGCTTGCCCGTGAAAGGCATTTTGGCCGCGCCGCGGAGCGTTGTCACGTTAGTCAGCCCACCCTCAGTGTGGCGGTACGAAAGCTTGAAGAAGAGTTGGGTATCCCATTGTTTGAGCGCAGTAAAAGCAACATTCGGGTCACCGAAAGCGGGCTGCGCATTGTTGAGCAGGCGCAGCGGGTACTGGACCAGGTGGGTGTGATTAAAGACCTGGCGCAGGATGGCAAAAACCAGCTTAGCTCTCCGCTAAAGGTCGGGGCCATTTACACCATAGGTCCCTACCTGTTTCCGCATTTACTGCCGGAGCTGCGGCGCGCGGCGCCAGATATGTCGTTGTATATAGAGGAAAACTACACCGCGAGTCTGCGCCAGAAACTGCGCCATTCAGAACTGGACGCCATCATTGTGGCGCTGCCGTTTGAGGAAGCCGAAGTGGTTACCCTGCCGCTTTATGACGAACCCTTTGTGGTGCTACTGCCGGCAGATCATCCGCTGACCGCCTGCAATGAAATTACCGCGGAGCAGTTGGCGCAAGAGCAGCTTCTGCTGTTGGGGCCGGGGCACTGCTTCCGCGACCAAGTGCTGGAGTCCTTCCCGCCTTTGGTTGCAACCGTTACCCGGCGCAGGGAAGGCAGTGGCCCCGCGCTGGTGACCGAAGGCAGCTCGCTGGAAACCATTCGCCATATGGTAGCCTCGGGCTTGGGTGTGACCGTTGTGCCGCTGTCAGCGGCCACCGGCATGCGCTATCACGAAGGTGTGCTGGCGGTACGGCCATTTGCTGCACCCGTGCCATTTCGGACCGTAGCTCTGGCTTGGAGGGTGACTTTCCCGCGGCCCAAAGCCATTGACGTGCTGTCGCTGGCGGCGAGCCAGTGCCGGGTTGTGGCAAAGGCAAGTGCCGCCAAGCCAGCAGCGGCTAAGGGCTAGGCCGGCCATGACGGCACTGGACGATATACCGGTCACTCAGCTGAAGGGCGTGGGCAACGCGCTTGCAGAAAAGCTGGGCAAGCTGGGTATCGCCTCGCTTCAGGATTTGCTGTTTCACTTGCCTCACCGTTATGAAGATCGCACCCGCATCACAGCCATGGGCAGCCTGCGCATCGGCGACGTGGCGGTGGTGGAAGGTGAGGTCATGAAAACCGACATTGTGATGGGCAGGCGCCGCAGCTTGCAGGTTACCCTCAAAGACCACAGCGGCTTTGTCAGTCTGCGCTTTTTTCATTTTAACGCGGCCCAGAAGAACCAGTTTGCCGAAGGCACCCAGGTGCGCTGTTTTGGCGAAGTGCGGGCGGGCCGTTCCGGCTACGAACTGTATCACCCCGAATACCAGACCAATCCGACGCCTATGGCGGATGAAGGCAGCGCCACATTAACTCCGGTATACCCACTTACCGAGGGTATTCAGCAGCCCCGGGTGCGGGCCTTGTGCCAGCAGGCGGTGGCGTATTTGAAGCGTTACCCCATTTACGATTGGCTGCCGCCCTGGGTACTGGTGGACTATCAGTTACCGGCCATCACCGCCGCGGTAGAACTGGTGCATTCACCACCCGCTAGCGCTTCGGTGGCGCAATTGCTGGAAGGACGCCATCCAGCCCAGCAGCGGTTGGTGATGGAAGAACTGCTGGCGCACCAGCTAAGTCTGTTGCAAGTGCGCGAACAGATTCAGACGCGCCAGGCGCTGCCGTTGCTGCCGCAGGGCGATTTAAGCGAGCGCTTTCTAGAGTCTTTGCCATTTCGCCTAACCGGCGCTCAACGCCAGGTGCTTCAGGAAATCCGCCAGGACCTTACCCAGCCCCTACCCATGCTGCGTTTGGTGCAAGGAGATGTGGGCTCTGGCAAAACCGTGGTCGCGGCGCTGGCGGCCTTGCAGGCCATTGCGGCGGGCACTCAAGTGGCATTGATGGCACCCACCGAAATTCTGGCGGAACAGCACTACCAGAATTTTTGCGCCTGGCTTGCGCCGCTGGGTATCCAGCTCACGTGGCTGTCGGGCAAAGTGAAAGGCAAGGCGCGCCAGCAAGCCCTGGAGGCGCTTTCAAGCGGTGCCGCCGGCATTGCTATTGGCACCCACGCGCTGTTCCAGAACGATGTGGCATTTGACCGTTTGGCTCTGGTGATTATTGACGAGCAGCACCGCTTTGGTGTGCATCAACGTCTGGCATTACGGGAAAAAGGCGCCGCCGGCGAGCTGGCGCCCCACCAGCTGATTATGACTGCCACGCCCATTCCGCGTACATTGGCCATGAGCGCTTACGCCGACCTGGACACATCGGTCATTGACGAGCTGCCTCCAGGGCGCAAACCTATCGAAACGATTGTTGTGCCCGACGGTCGCCGTGACGATGTGGTAGAGCGGGTACGCAATGCCTGTCAGGCCGGGCGACAGGCTTATTGGGTGTGCACACTGATTGAAGAATCCGAGGTGTTACAGTGTCAGGCGGCAGAAGTAAGTGCGACCGAGCTCGCCGAACGCCTGCCAAACCTGCGCATCGGATTGGTTCACGGGCGATTGAAAAGTCAGGAAAAAGCCGAGGTTATGGCGCAATTCAAGAGCGGTGCGTTAGACCTTCTAGTGGCCACCACCGTCATAGAGGTGGGGGTGGATGTGCCCAACGCGTCGCTGATCATTATTGAAAATCCTGAACGCCTGGGTCTGGCCCAGTTGCACCAGTTGCGGGGCCGTGTAGGGCGTGGCGAACAAGCCAGTTACTGCGTGCTGATGTACCACCCACCGCTATCGCTGAACGGTAAAGCGCGGCTGCAGGCCTTGCGCGACAGCCAAGACGGTTTTGTGATTGCGGAAAAAGACCTTGAAATTCGTGGTCCCGGTGAGGTTTTGGGTACTCGCCAGACCGGCATGATGCAGTTCAGGCTGGCTGATTTCGAGCGCGATCAGCACTGGATTGAAGTGGTTCGTGAAATAGCTCCGCGACTCATGGGCAATAAAACCGCGGTGCAGGGCCTGGTGCGGCGCTGGTTGGGTGAAAAAACCCGCTACGGTGAAGTCTAAACCTCATCTGCATTTGATGAAGGGCTACGTTGTTATCCTCAGGTGGGCTACTGTTATAACTGAAGAATGATCAACACGAGGTTATGCCCAATGGAAGTTCCGGCCACGGTTCGCCAGGCTCTTGGCGAATGCGCAACCAGCATTGCATTGCGGGATGTCGATAAAGCCGACCCGGATCAACTGCTGCGAATGGTGTTGCTTAGCGACGGCTGCCACAAGCTTCAGGTAATTTACCGCAGCTGTGACTTGCTGGACCTTGAAACGCTGAACACACAGCTGCGCCATAGTTACACACTGCTGCCGGCTGCCGAACAGCAAAGGCTGTGCGGCCGGCTGGGGCTGTCTGAGCTGCCTGCGCTGCCGGCTTTGACTGGCTGGCGCACGGTTATCGATTCGGCGGTAGATGCGGGCTCTGCAGTGGCCCTGATGTTGCAAGATCCTCACTTGGCCATGGTTATGCCTGCAAATGATTTTATGAATCTGTGCGGTGAGGCCGGTCGCCTGAACTGCGCAGTTGCTGTAGCGCCCCTGGCCGAGGCTGTAGCAGACCACGGAAATGATCGCGAGCAGGTCCATTTTGCCATCAAGCGCTTTACCAGTTTGCGGATACGCCAACGCCTGGAAGACACGCTGGAGCTACCTCCGCTTCCGGAAACGGCCCGCCGTATTATTCGCCTGCGCACAGATCCCAATTCTGTCATGGCTGATCTGGTAGACATCGTGGAGATCGACCCCAGCCTTGCAGCGCAAGTCATCAGCTGGGCATCGTCGTCATTTTACGCGGCTCCCGGCCGGGTAAACTCGGTGCACGATGCCATATCCCGTGTGTTGGGATTTGATATGGTGATGAACCTGGCAATGGGGCTATCGCTGGGCCGGGTGCTGCGCCCGCCGGCACGCGGCATTCGCGGCTACGTGGATTACTGGCAGCAGGCCGCTTGGCTGGCTAACGGTGCCGGGCTGCTTGCCAGCCTGATAACCGGCGCCGGGCGCCCTGTTTTCGGTTTGGCTTATCTGGCTGGCTTGCTGCACAATTTCGGCACTCTGGTGCTGGCTCATGTGTTCCCGCCCCATTTTAGCCTGCTTTGCCGCGCGCAGGAGGTAAATCCGGGCCTGGACTCGTCCGTCGTCGAGCGCCACTTGCTGGGTATTACCGGCGGGCAGATTGCAGCACAACTGATGGAAAACTGGAGTATGCCGGAGGAGGTAACCAGTGCCATTCGTCAGCACAAAAATCCTACCGTTGCGGGCGAGCATCAAGTTTATAGCCAAGTGCTCTGGCTGGCACGGCAGCTGCTGACTGAGCGCGGAATAGGGTCGGGAGTGGGTGAGCCCATCACCCCCGGAATATACCGACAGCTAGGGCTGGATGCGAAGCGGGTGCACGAGCGTTTTGACCAGCTGGTTGCTAATCGCGATAACGTGCTGGAGATGGCCAGCATGTTAACGCGTTGACGCCCAACTAGCTCACACCCTCGCTGAATACATGCACCCGAATGGCAGTGGCTGCGCGGCGAATTTCGTCGGCGTGGCCATGTTCAATGGCATAGCGTTCTTTGTCCATCTTATTGACAAACTTCGGCTCAGTTTCCAGCCGGGCCTGATGGGTAGGCATGTGTTGTAACTTGTCGTGCACCTGCTGAAAAACGGCAAACGGCGATTTTTGCAGCAGCGTTGGCTCCACATGATCCAGCAGGCCTTTGATGCGCAAGCAGGCCTCAGAATACTCAACCTGATCCGCTTCTACCGCCTGTGCCAAGATACGGATACTTTCAATCATGGATTCCCGCCGCTTGCGCGCGAACTCGCGCGCCTTTTCGCTACGTCGCTGATCAGCGCTTGATGCATCGCGTTGGCGGTATATAAACAGTGCCAGAAGGACAATAGCGCCCAAGCCAAATGCAATTAACAGCCATTCTTGCCAGCTTTCCATGGAATGCTCCGTGTTGACGATATGTTTGCGGGCTTTGCAGGTACTTCGAAATTTGACAGATATACGGGTGGTGGGCCTTGCTGGACTTGAACCAGCGACCAATCGATTATGAGTCGACTGCTCTAACCAACTGAGCTAAAGGCCCGTAACGCGGGGTATTCCGATGCTTTTGTTTGCGAAGTACAAACAAAAGCGAGCGCCATTATAGCGATGAGAGCAGGCGCTCGCCAGTGTTGTGACGCTTAAGTGTTGCCTTGATCGTCGATAAAGCCGCGCAAATGGTCCGAACGCGATGGATGGCGCAGTTTACGCAGGGCTTTGGCTTCAATTTGACGAATCCGCTCGCGGGTAACATCAAATTGTTTGCCGACCTCTTCCAACGTGTGGTCGGTGTTCATTTCGATACCAAAGCGCATGCGCAGTACTTTTGATTCGCGGGCGGTTAAGCCGGCCAATACCGAGCGAGTGGCTTCGCGCAGGCCTTCGGCGGTAGCGGAATCAACCGGCGACAAGGCTTGGATGTCTTCAATGAAATCGCCCAGATGGCTGTCTTCGTCGTCGCCAATCGGGGTTTCCATGGAGATCGGCTCTTTAGCGATTTTCAGCACTTTGCGAATCTTGTCTTCCGGCATTTCCATGCGCTCGCCCAGCTCTTCCGGCGTGGGCTCGCGGCCCATTTCCTGCAACATCTGGCGCGAAATGCGGTTCAGCTTGTTGATGGTTTCAATCATGTGCACCGGAATACGGATGGTGCGGGCCTGATCCGCGATGGAGCGAGTAATGGCCTGGCGAATCCACCAAGTAGCGTAGGTTGAGAACTTGTAGCCCCGGCGATATTCAAACTTGTCGACTGCTTTCATCAGGCCGATGTTGCCTTCCTGAATCAGGTCGAGAAATTGAAGGCCGCGGTTGGTGTATTTTTTTGCAATGGAAATCACCAGGCGCAGGTTCGCCTCTACCATTTCTTTCTTGGCGCGGCGGGCTTTGGCTTCGCCAATGGACACCCGGCGGTTGATTTCCTTGATGTCGACAACGTCTAAAGCTACTTCCAACTGTACGTTTTTAATGCGCTTTTGTAAGCGCACGATTTCGTCCAGGCGCTCGGAAATCGCAGAAGCATAGGGCTTCTTGCTGCGAGCAATTTTTTCAGCCCAGTCTAAGTTGATCTCGTTGCCGGGGAACGACTTGATAAATTCTTTACGATCCATCTTACTTTCGCGAATGCAGATGCGCATGATGGTGCGCTCATTCTGACGGATCATGTCGTTGGTGGAACGAACAACGTTTACGAGTCCATCAAACGCTTTGTTGCCTAGTTTGAACGGGGCAAACACCGCGCCCAGCTCGTTCAGGGCTTTTTGGGTGCGCTTGTCGCTGCGGCCGTGCTGTTCCAAGAGCTCATCGGCGACTGCCAGTTTTTCTTTTAGCAGGCCAAAGCGCAGGCGGGTCTCTTCGGGATCTGGACCGCTCTCAGTTTCTTCTTCTTCGGCATCATCTGCATCGTCGTCGCTGTCTGATTCTTCGGCGCTGGCAGGCGCCGCCGGGGCAGGCTCTTCTGGCATGAACGGCTCAGCGTCGTCCGGATCAAGAAAGCCGGCAACAATATCGCTCAACCGGCCTTCATTCTCGACAATGCGATCGTAGCCTTGGATTACGGTGCCGGTGGTGCCGGGAAAGTGCGCAACCGCCGCCATCACGTCGCGAATGCCTTCTTCGATACGCTTGGCGATAACAATTTCGCCTTCGCGGGTCAGCAGTTCAACGGTACCCATCTCGCGCATGTACATTCTCACCGGGTCGGTGGTGCGCCCGGCGTCGGATTCTACTGCGGCCAGAGCCGCTGCGGCTTCGGCAGTCGCCGCTTCATCGGCGGTTGAATCACCATCAGTCATAATCAACGTGTCAGCGTCTGGTGCAACTTCAGATACCTGAATGCCCATGTCGTTGATCATGCGAATGATGTCTTCGACCTGGTCCGGGTCAGCGATGTCTTCCGGAAGGTGATCGTTCACCTCGGCGTAAGTCAGGTAACCTTGTTCCTTGCCTCGCGCGATGAGGTCTTTTAAACGTGATTTTTGCGAATTGCCCGACATAGACACCCTGTAAGCCCGCTAAAGTAAATAAATATTAAGCAACCAGTATAGCTGCCGACCTAATGCTCTGCCACCGAATGGTTAGATGGTGACCAGTGCTTAAATTTTCAAGTCCCGTTGTTCTTTGTGCCACTGCTCAATGTACGTAATTCACTGCGTTCTTCGGGGCTCAGGTTGACAAAATTCCGCAGTAACGCGGCCAGTCTTTGCTGCCGCGATGCTTCTTCGTCTGGGCTGAGGAGCTCCCGTGCCGCTTCCAACGTATGTTCGCGGGCGGGTATATGCTCAATGCCGTCAAACAAATGAAAAAAACGGTCCCTTGCTTGAACGTCCGTAGCCAGGGCGCTGATCAGTGCCGGCTGATTGGCAAGTTTGCGTTCCAGAATCCAGCTGGCGAACGCCGCCGCCTGAATAAATTGCCGTGAGCCACGAGCGGCTTCGGCCACTTCGGCGGCCAGATCCGGCGCTTCAGTCAAAGCCAGACACAGCAAGCTGTCTTTGCTCAGTTTTACGTCAATCCGCTGTTCTTGTATTCGTTCCCGCTGCCAGCCTTTGTTGCCGCCCCGTTCCTGCCAGGGTTTTTTCTGCCATTGGTCGCGGCCGTTGCAAAGGCGCAACATTTCATGCCACATGGCGTCGCGCAGCGTGCACTTGGGCATCTTGTTGAGCATGGGCTCGGCGCGGGCGCGCAATTCTCCGCGGTGTTCGGGCAACTGCAAGTCCAGGCCGTCGCTCTGTCGATCGAACAGATAGCGTGACAGCGGTATAGCCGCTTCAATCCGTTTGCTGAAGGCTTCGGCGCCTTCTTTACGAATCAGGGTGTCCGGGTCTTCGCCTTGGGGCATCATCAGAAATTGCAGATGCAGACCGTCGGCCATCAGTTCCAGTGCGTTTTCCAGCGCGCGATCTGCCGCGTGATAACCCGCTGTGTCGCCATCAAAACAGAACACAATGTGGCGTACCTGGCGCATTAAGGCGCTCAGATTGTCCTGATTGGTGGCGGTACCCAATGTGGCCACGGCAAACTTAATGCCATGCTGGGCTAGGGCGATGACGTCCATGTAGCCTTCAACAACCAACAACTTGTCCAGCTGTTTCAGGTTTTGCCGCGCCTCATATAGGCCGTATATTTCACGGCTCTTATGAAAAACGTCAGACTCCGGCGAGTTGATGTATTTGGCTTTGTCGTCACCCAGAGTGCGCCCGCCAAATGCGATGGTTTTGCCGCGGGTGTTGCGGATTGGAAACATCACCCGGTTGCGAAACAGATCTCTGGGCCGGCCATATTGGTCGGATACCGTTTTGGTTTCCAGCAGCGGTTCTTTAAAGCTGGTGCCCGCAGCGTCGCATAATGCTGTGCCGCCGGCGGGGGCAAATCCCAGCTGATACTGCTGGATAATGGCCGGATCCAGCCCGCGTTGCTGCAGGTAGTCGCGGGCAAAAGCACCGGCTTCGCTGCTCAGCGCCTGCTGATAAAAAAGGCTGGCGAAATCCAGTGCCTCTGTCAGCGTGCGAGTTTGCTGCATTTCCTGTTTGGCAGCCTGATCGTAGGGCACTTCCATTCCGGCTCTGCGCGCCAGATCTTCAACTGCTTCGGTAAAACCCAGGCCTTCGAATTCCCTTAAAAAACTGATCGCGTCGCCGTGTGCGCCGCATCCGAAGCAGTGGTAAAAGCCTTTGTCTGGCCGCACATTGAACGACGGTGTTTTTTCATCGTGAAACGGGCAGCAAGCTTTGTAATTTGCACCGGCTTTTTTCAGGGTAACGCGAGAGCCAATCAGCTCGGCCAGATCGATCCGGTCTAGCAGATCTTCAACAAACCGTTGCGGGATCAGTCCGCTCATTCGGGCTCCGAGTGTGGCCTTAGACGGGGCCGTAATAGCAGGATAGACAATAGACAAAAATGCCGCCGAAGCCAGGCCTCGGCGGCATTTTTAAATCGCTTTGAGCGGCCTGTAGCCGTTCAGGCGATTAATTTTTGCAGTCAAGCGGCGTTGCTAAAACTTAGTACAAACGCTCAAACTTGCGCTGTTCACGCTGAAGCTTCTTGAGGTGACGCTTAACGGCAGCAGCAGCTTTACGTTTACGAACAGAAGTCGGCTTCTCGTAGTGCTCACGACGGCGCACTTCGGAAAGGACGCCTGCTTTTTCGCAGGAACGCTTGAAGCGACGTAGGGCTACGTCAAACGGCTCATTCTCTTTCAGTTTAACAGCTGGCATTCGAAAATCACCTACCTGGGTATATTCGGTTCTATGGGTTCCGCTGGGCTTGCCCTGAGCGGTTCTAACACTGGCAAGAATGATTAAAGCTCGACCAGTGCGTAATTTAGGGCGGCAACTATATCCCCTGGGTAGGGCTTAGGTCAATGTCTGTTCTGTAAAACTGCAGGTGCGCCTCGGGTTTCTGCTAAAATGCTTCACCTCTGCATTATTTTGCTTCTTTTACTTTAATGGCTAATAACTATGCTGATTTTAGGTATTGAGACGTCTTGTGACGAAACCGGCGTGGCACTCTACCACACCGAGCGTGGTTTGCTGGCCCATGCGTTGTTCAGTCAGGTAGCGATACACGCTGACTACGGCGGGGTGGTGCCCGAGCTGGCCTCCCGCGACCACGTTCGCAAACTGTTGCCATTGATCGAGCAAATTCTGGCCGAGGCAGGGCTTGCACGTGCAGACATCGAAGGCATTGCTTACACCGCAGGTCCCGGCCTTGCGGGCGCGTTAATGGTGGGCGGCGCTGTGGCTCACGCTTTGGGTTTCAGTATGGGCATTCCAGTATTGGGCGTGCATCATATGGAAGGGCATTTGCTGGCGCCAATGCTTGAACAGAATCCACCGGCTTTTCCTTTTGTTGCGTTGCTAGTGTCTGGTGGCCATACCCAGCTGGTGCAGGTCAGCGGTATCGGCGAGTACATTCTTTTGGGTGAGTCGGTTGACGACGCCGCCGGAGAAGCGTTCGACAAAACCGCCAAAATGCTGGGACTGGATTACCCGGGTGGGCCCAGAGTTGCGGCATTGGCTGAAAAAGGGCAGGCCGGGCGTTATCGCTTTCCGCGGCCGATGACAGACCGCCCGGGGCTTGACTTCAGCTTCAGCGGGTTGAAAACCTTTACTCTGAATACCGTTAATGCCGCGCGCGCGGCGGGTGATTTGGGCGATCAGACCCGTGCTGACATTGCCCTGGCATTCGAATCTGCGGTGGTGGACACCTTGGCGATCAAATGTAAGCGCGCGTTACAGCTCACCGGGTGCAAACGCTTGGTGATCGCCGGTGGCGTCAGCGCCAACACGCGGCTTCGGGCCGGCCTTGAGGCGATGACGGCGAAACTTGGCGCCTCGGTGTTTTACGCTCGGCCGGAGTTCTGTACCGATAACGGAGCGATGATTGCCTACGCCGGGGCCCAGCGCTTGCGGGCAGGGCAGCAAGATGGTGATCGCATTGCGGCGGTGCCGCGCTGGCCGCTGGAGTCTTTGCCACCCTTGAGTCAGCCTTGCAATGATGGCTTGGCGGGTGCTTGATGGCTGGATTCTGGAATGCAGGCAACACTGGTAAGTTGAAGGCAGCGCCGACTAGAAGCGGGTTTCGCGTCCCTGCGCCATTCGAATCAGGTTATTGCGGTGGCGAACTAGCACCAGTAACGCCAGTAGGCTGAACACCGGCAGAGTGTGGGGTTGAAGCATCGCGCTGAGCAAAGGCCCGCTGAGCACTGCTGCCAAGGACGCCATCGCCGAGATGCGCCAGCGCCACATGACCAAAAGCCATATTGCGGCCATTAGTAATGTGGTTGTGTGTGCCAGTGCCAGGCCGGCACCGAGAGCCGTAGCGACGCCTTTGCCGCCCTTGAAGCGATAGAACACCGGGATCATATGGCCGGTGACTGCACACAGGGCGACCGCCGCCTGAATGGTTGTTGATAGCCCCCATTGTTGCGCCGCCCATACTGGCAGCCAGCCTTTGCCTGCATCCAGCATCAGCGTTAGCGCTGCTGGCGGCCAGCCTCCGCTGCGAAATACGTTGGTAGCGCCCGGATTGGTGGAGCCCTGAACGCGTGGGTCTGGCAGCTTACAGGCACGGCTGACGGGTATGGCGAACAGCACCGAGCCGCCAAGATAAGCTGCGGCACACAGCAGTACCGTTAAAAAAGGGGCACTGGCAAATGTCATAGAGATGTGTCCTGGCTGGCGCAGACGGCTTGAGTCAAACTGTGCGAACATAGTCAAATTTGTCGAGCCTGGTAGCTAACCTTAGCTGCGCTGTCGGGCCGATTCAATCCGAAAAAAGTACAGCATCATCTGGAGTGCCTGTGGCAGATCGTGTGTTTATTGAAGGCTTGGAGGTCGAAACCGTTGTAGGGGTATACGACTGGGAGCGGAACATCACCCAGCGCCTGGTGGTAGACCTGGACATGGATTGGGACAATCGCGTGCCCGGCGCGTCTGATGACGTCAAGGACGCGCTGGACTACGCCGCGGTGAGTGACTGCGTGATCCGCTGTCTGCAGGCGTTGCAACCTAAATTGCTTGAGCACGCCGCAGAGGTACTGGCGGCCGAGTTGCAACGGGCGTTTGGTATCGAGTTTTTGCGGCTGAGCATTCGCAAGCCCGGCGCCGTCCCGGCAGCCTCTGCGGTGGGCGTCAGCATCGAGCGTGGGCGCCGCCTGTGAGCACTCCGGTGCTGGTGGGTATCGGTAGCAACCAAAATCGCGAAGCCTGTTTGCAGGCCGCGTTAGATGCCTTGGCCGACTGGTTTGGCGAGCTGGCTTTGTCGCCGGTGTATGAAAGCCCGGCGGTGGGTTTTGACGGTTCCCCGTTTTTGAATATGGTTGCGGGATTCAATACCGCTATGCCGCTGGCAGAGTTGTCGCGCCGCTTTAAGAAGCTGGAGGCCGATCATGGCCGGGTTCGGGGCAGCACCCGCTTCGCAGCGCGAACGCTGGATATCGACATTCTGACTTACGGCGATCAGGTAGGGGTGTTTTGCGGTGTGGAATTACCACGTGCCGAAATATTGGTGAACGCGTTTGTGCTTAAGCCCTTAGCGGATGTGGCCGGGTCTCGTTTGCACCCCCAGTGCGGACAAAGTTATCAGGATTTATGGCAGTTACACCGCGCTGGCCCACCTTTGCATAAGATCAACTTCAGCTGGCGCGGCCGTATAATTTCAAGCGCCGTTGGCTGCGCGAAAGCGAGCGATCAGGGCATCGGTTGAGCTGTCGCTATTACCCTCGTTTGCCGGTGCTGGCTGGCCTAGCAGGCGCGGCAGAATGTTTTGTCCCAGCTGCTTGCCCAGCTCTACCCCCCACTGATCGAACGAATCCAAGTCCCAGATAACACCCTGTACAAAGGTGCGATGTTCGTACAAGGCCATCATTGCGCCGAGTGTACAAGGCGTAAGCTGCTGCATCACCAGAGTGTTGCTGGGTTGGTTTCCAGGTACCACTTTGTGCGAGGCCAGGCGGTCGACGTCTTGCGCTGACCGGCCTTCGGCAATCAGTTCGCGCCGGGCTTGTTCCAGAGTTTTTCCGGCCATCATGGCTTGGGACTGGCTCAGGCAGTTGGCGAACAGATCGGCGTGATGATTCGCAATGGGGTTATGGCTGACCAGCGGAATAATGAAGTCTGCCGGAATCAGCCGGGTACCCTGGTGAATCAGCTGATGGTAGGCGTGCTGTCCGTTGGCGCCGAGCCCGCCCCAGATGATGGGGCCGGTATGGTAGGTGACCGCAACGCCCGCGCGAGTCACGCGCTTGCCGTTGCTTTCCATGTCCAACTGCTGAAGGTGATCTGGCAGGCTGCGTAAATATTGGTCATAGGGCAAAATGGCGTGGCTGCAAGCACCCCACAAATTGTTGTACCAGACACCCAACATGGCCATCACCACAGGCATATTCTGCGCCAATGGCGCTTGCATGAAATGTTCGTCCATGGCCTCGGCACCCGCCAGCAATTGGCGAAAATTGTCCATGCCAATGCTCAGGGCAACCGGTAAACCAATGGCCGACCACAGCGAATAGCGCCCACCGACCCATTCCCACATCGGGAACAGGCTGTCTGCTTCGATACCGAAGGCTTGAGCGGCGTCGACGTTAGCGGATACTGCCGCAAAGTGGCGCGCAACGGCGTCTGTTTGCGGGCAGTGCTGAACCAGCCATTCACGGGCTACTTTGGCGTTTTCCAGGGTTTCGGGGGTTTTGAATGATTTTGACTGCACCAGAAACAGCGTGGTGTGCGGACTTATCTGGCGCAAAATCTCGCAGATTTCAGTGCCGTCAATATTGGCTGCGTAATGGCAGCGTATGCCGCCGTGGTGATAAGGCGTTAGCGCCTCTGTCGCCAATTTTGGCCCCAGGAAAGAGCCACCAATGCCAATGCTGACCACGTCGGTAAAACGCTCGCCCGTGCAACCGCGGCGTTCACCGCCGGTGACAGCGTTAACAAACTGCTGCATTTGTTCCAGCGTGGCGTGAACTTCCTCTATCACGTTCTTGCCGTTCACCTGAATAGTCTGACCTGCACTTGCCCGCAAAGCGGTATGAAGCGCGGGCCTATTTTCAGTGTTGTTCACCGGCTCGCCGGCATACAGTGCCTGGCGGCGGGAGGCCAGTTGGCACTCTTCGGCCAGAGCCATCAGATCGGCGAGGGCGCCATCATCAAGGCGGTTTTTGGAGAAGTCCAGGGTCAGGCCAGCCGCTTCAAGCAAATAGCGTGATGCCCGTTGGCTGTCCTCGGCGAACAGCTGTGCCATGGGCTTCGTGGTTAGCCGCTGTTGATGGTGCAACAATGCTTGCCAGGCTTTAGTGGCGGCGGGTGTTGATGCATGGCCTTGCATGATGGCGTCCTTCGCAAAATGGCCGGCGCTTGGGTCGCCGGGCACAGAGTCTTCCGTAACAGGGCGGAGCCGGTCAGCGGACCAGTGAAATATTGTCGATGAGCCGGGTAGTGCCCAGAAACACTGCGGCCAGAATGGCGAGCTCGCGATCATCGGCGGTTGCTGGCTTCAGGGTCTGGCTGTTAACAATGTTAACGTAGTCGGGTCGCAAACCCGCATTCAGCAGTTCTGTTTTCGCGTGTTCAGACAGGCGTGCAAAGTGGGTGTCACCAGATTGCAGGTCTTTTGCAATGGTCTGAAGAATCTTGTACAGAGCCGGTGCAAGTGCCCGGTCTTCAATGCTGAGATAGCCATTACGGGAACTTTTTGCCAAGCCGTCGCCGTCGCGCATGATGGCGACGCCAATAATTTCGACCGGCAGCATCAGGTCGCGCACTAGCTTGCGAATAATCGTTAACTGCTGCAGGTCTTTTTCGCCAAACAGAGCAAAATCCGGTTGCACCATGTTTAGCAACATAGTGACAACGGTGGCCACGCCGTCAAAGTGGCCAGGCCGGCTGGCACCGCAGTGGCCTTCGCTGATATCAGACACCATCACTTTAGTCTGATGAGCCAGACCAGCCGGATAAATGTCCGCGGTGGAAGGCGTAAACAGCAGCGTGTTACCGGCTCCCGCCAGCATGCTCTGGTCTTCCATCAGGGTGCGGGGGTAGCTGTCGAGATCTTCGCTGGCACCAAACTGCATGGGGTTCACAAAAATGCTGGTTATCACGATGTCTGCGGCTTCTGCGGCTTTGCGAACCAAGGACAGGTGACCTTCGTGCAAGTTGCCCATCGTGGGCACCAGCGCGATGGTTTTACCTTGCTGACGCCAGCCGCGCACCATGGCGCGCAGCTCTTTAATGGTGTTGACAGTTCTCATGCTTTGAACGTGTGCTCCTCTGCGGGGAATGTACGCTCGCTAACGGCTTTGGCGTAGGCTGCCAGGGCGTTGGCAACAGAGCCATTTTCAGCCAGAAAGTCTTTCACAAAGCGCGGTTTGCGGCCAGGGGTCATGCCAAGCATGTCGTGTACCACCAGCACTTGGCCGTCGGTGTCGGCGCCGGCGCCAATACCGATCACCGGTGCCTTGACGGCTTTTGCAATGCGTGCAGCCAGAGCGGCGGGCACGCATTCCAACAGAATAACATCGGCGCCGGCGGCTTCCAGCTCGCAGGCGTGTTCAACCATCAGGTCTGCTGCCTTTCCGTCTCGCCCTTGGACTTTATAGCCGCCGAACTTGTTGACGAATTGCGGTGTCAGGCCTAAGTGCGCGCACACTGGAACGCCGCGTTCGCTGAGCGCCTGAATGGTATCTCGCATCCAGCCGGTGCCTTCCAGTTTGACCATGTGGGCGCCGGCACGCATCAGCTTTGCCGCGTTTTCCAGCGCGGCTTCGGTTGTGCCGTAGCTCATAAATGGCATGTCGGCCATCACCAGCGAGCCGCGATTGCCTTTGGCGACGCAGCTGACGTGGTACACCATTTGATCCATGGTGACAGGCAAGGTGCTGTCGTTGCCTTGCAGTACCATACCAAGCGAGTCTCCAATCAGAATGACGTCTACGCCGGCTTCGCTGACCAGCTGGGCAAAGGTGGCATCGTAGGAGGTCAGCGCGGAAAATGCTTCGCCGCGCTGTTTGTATTCCCGCAGTGTGTTGATGGTAACGGCCATAAATTCCTCGCCTTTGCGATGGTTGGTCTAAATACCGGCTATGCCGGGTGTCCACAATTGAATCTGCTGCTGAAGCAGTATCGTTCCAACCCTAACACTAGCAAATTTCGGGCGTTTAGGAGTGATCGTTTCTAGCGACTGGGGGCAGTTTGCGTAATTGGTTATCAGGGCACTGCTGGCGCAGCAGTGCTAATGTGGTGCCGTCGGGTAGGGTCAGTTTCGGGTTTAAGTCCAGCAGGGGTTGCAGGGCAAAGTCCCGCTGCGACAGTTGTGCGTGGGGTACTGTCAGGCGGTCATCGTTTAGCGTTTGCTGGCCGAACAGCAGCACGTCTACGTCCAGCGTGCGTGGCCCCCAGTGTTGCAGGCGCTCGCGGCCGTGGGCCTGTTCAATATTCTGCAAATGGTTTAACAATACGTGAGGCTTCAGGCTGGTATTCAGCCATGCCGCACCGTTGACATAATCTGGCTGGCCCTGAGGGCCCACCGGTTTGCTGGCATAAAATGGAGATTGAGCAACCAGCGTAGTATTCGGCAACGCTGCCAGTTCTGCAATGGCGCGACCCAGCTGCGCAGCCGGGTCTGCCAGGTTGCTACCCAGGCCAACGAATACGTCGGTCATCATGAATCCTGCGGCGGCCGCTTAACCGGTTTACGCCGGCGCTTGCGAGGTTTGGCTTCACCGCTGTCAAGATCTGTAATCATGCGTTCCTGGGCGCGTTCGTCCAGGCGCTGAAACTGTGTCCACCACTGGCCCAGACCGGGCTCAATCTCGCCGGCGCTCTCACGCACCAATAAGAAATCGTAGGCGGCGCGAAAACGCGGATGCCCTAAGGTGATCAGTGCGCGTTTGCCCTGGCGCCGTGGCAGGCGCATCTGCAGTTCCCAGATTTCCTTCATGGGCCCAGAAAAGCGCTTGGGGATAGACGTTGCCTGTACCTGGCGGCCAATCACCTTGGAGATTGCACCGTGCAGAGCCGGCTGTACCGGATCGCCGTTGTCTTGGCGTCGGCGCCATTCGGCTTGCAGTGCAGGCCATAGCATAGCGGCGAACAGGAAATACGGGGTGACTGACTTGCCTTGGGCTATGCGTGCGTCAGTGTTGCGCAGCGCTTGGCGAATTAGCTCGTCGGGTTCACCGGCTGCCAGCGCGCTTGCGGTGTCGGGAAAGAGCGGCGCTAGCAAATCGTAGTGGCGCAGCTTGTCAAAGGTTGCTTCGCCATAACCGGCGGAAAAAAGCTTTAGCACTTCGTCAAACAGTCGCGCCGCGGGAATGTGGGTCAGCAGCGGTGCCAGCTCGCGAATGGGGGCCTCGGTGGCCGGCTCGATGGCAAAATCGAGTTTGGCAGCGAAACGAATGGCGCGCAGCATGCGCACAGGATCTTCTCGGTAACGGGTTTCCGGGTCACCAATCAATCGCATCTGACGGTTGTTCAGGTCATCAATGCCATTTGCGAAGTCAATAACACTGAAATCGCGGATGCAGTAGTAAAGGGCATTGATGGTGAAATCCCGGCGCAGCGCATCCTCTTCGAGGTTACCGTAGACATTGTCGCGCAGCAGTTGCCCGTGTTCGCTGGTTTTGCGATCGTCATCGTCATCGTCGGCGGGATTGGCATTGCCGCGGAAGGTTGTCACTTCGATGACTTCGCGGCCGAAGACCACGTGCACAATACGAAACCTGCGCCCTATCAGGCGCGAGTTGCGAAACAGTTCGTGCACTTCTTCCGGCGTTGCATCGGTCGCAATGTCGAAATCTTTGGGTTGGCCACTGAGCAGTATGTCGCGCACGCCGCCACCCACCAGGTAGGCTTCGTAGCCTGCTTTGTTGAGGCGATGCAATACTTTTTTGGCGGGCTCACTGATGGCCGTGCGGGAAACACTGTGCTGGTCCCGTGAAATGTCCCTCCGCTGATAGCCAAGGGGTTTTTCCCGGGAGCTGCCGGGCATGAACGAGCGCAGTTTGTCGACGAGTCTTTTAGGCATTGAAATCCGTTGCGGCCATAGCGGCGATGAGCAAAAACAAAGAGTTTAACGGTTTGCGCCGCTTTTGCACACGTTTGCTGTGGATTGCTATGGTTTGCCCATGCCCGAGCATTCACCTGGGCCCATAAATTAAAGGGCGGATTCGCTTACACGAACCCGCCCACTAAAATTTGACGATCTAAATTATTTTTATTATTGCCGGGATTCTTCTTACTTATTGTGTCCCACCGTAAGCCCCAATATCAGGGTATTTCAAACAAACAGAAAGCTTTGAATACTTAGAGTGATCAAAAGCTTTATTCAAGCCTTGCGTATCGGCAGCGACGTCTAGCTCACGTTTCTTGTCTGCTTCAACAACCTTCACAAGCTAAGGGATCGCTAAAAAGCAAGGCATCCAAAACACTCAATTCGCTCGCACTCTATTATTATTTTTGTTGCTGAGCGCTTCTCGCAGCTATTTTTTGTTTTTGTTGGCACGCTGCATTGTCACATCTTGTTTTTGTTGTTGTGCCCTATATACAGAGCAGCCGCCGTGCCAGTTTTGTAAATTCTATTATAAACAGTCTCTTGGCGTTTTCGTGTGGGTAGGTGTTACCCCGTATTTGGGGAGAGTGTTACCGGTAGGTCATAAATGGCGGGGAAAGTGTTACCAGAGGAAACAGTCGGTAACACACAGCAGAATGATCGGCAGCGGCCGATGTCAGCTGCCAGACGTTTTTTTGCGCGGAATGCCAAGGCGCTGTCGCCTCTCCCATAAAGATTTACGACTGATACCCAGTTTTTGGGCCAATTCGGTTTCACTCATACGGTCCTGGTTCTCCAGTACGAAGTGTTGAAAGTAGTCTTCCAGCGACAGATCACCCTGGCTGCCTACACCTTGGACATGGGCTTGCTCGTTGTTACCGGCCACCAGGGTTTCGGGGATGTACTCGCTGTCTCCGTCGCCGTTCAGGTCCAGCAGTGCGGGGGTGATCAGTTCGGAGTCACATAAAATAGTGGCCCGCTCAATGGCATTTTCCAGTTCTCGCACGTTTCCTGGCCAGCGATGCCGCTCTATAGTGCGCATGGCGTCTGCGCTGAACTGCAAATCGGGTTTGCCCATTTTGGCACCTTGGCGCTTTAAAAAGCGCCGCGCCAGTATCAGAATGTCTCCCTGGCGATCGCGCAGAGGGGGAATACGCACCTGCATTACGTTCAGGCGATAGAACAAATCTTCACGGAATTCGCCGGTGCGGGTCATGGCTTTTAAATTGCGGTGGGTGGCTGCCAGCATGCGAACGTTAACTTTGATGCTTTGGGTAGAACCCACCTTACGGATTTCGCCTTCTTGCAAAACTCGCAGTAGCCGGGCTTGAGCTTCGGCGGGCAATTCGCCTATTTCGTCCAGAAACAGACTGCCGCCGTTGGCCGCCTCAATAAGCCCGGTGCGGGCGCTGACTGCGCCAGTGAACGCGCCTTTTTCGTGGCCGAACAGTTCTGACTCAATCAGGCTTTCGGGAATGGCGGCGCAGTTAACGGAAATCAGTGGAGCCGCCGCCCGCGGGCTCAGCAAGTGCAGGGCGCGGGCCGCCAGTTCTTTGCCGGTGCCGGACTCACCCTGGATAAGCACCGTGGTTTCGGTGGGTGCCACTTTGCGAATCAGGGTGAACACCCGCTGCATCGGTTCACATTGACCAAACATGAGACTGGCCGGGTCTGAATCTGCTGCTTGATGTGTTGTTTTAGCGGTCACGGCGCAGCTGTCATCAGCTGCCGCGAGCGTGGACTTGCGCGCCAGAATGGCGGCTACCGACGCCAGCATTTCGTCATGATCAAAAGGTTTGGCGATGTACTCCACGGCCCCCAGCTTCATCGAGTCAACGGCGGAGCGCAGGCTGGCGTAGCTGGTCATAATCAGCACCGGCGTTGCCGGCGCGCGTCGGATCATTTCGGTGCCCGGAGCACCGGGTAATCGCAAATCGGATATGATCAGATCGAAACTGCCGAGGTCATGCTCCTCGGCTTCTTCCACCGAACCGGCGTCGGTGACGTCGTAGCCGGCGTGGGTCAGCATCTTGCGGACTGCGGAGCGAATGATGTCTTCATCTTCAACAATCAGGATACGCGGCATATCTGTGCTAGGACCTTTGATTCTGGCTGTAGGCAGCGGGTGTGTCTTCGGGCTCGTAAGCAGGCAGCTTCAGACGAATGCAGGTGCCCGGGTTGCGGCTGTTTGCGGCGTTGAGCTGCACCGGACCCTTCGCCGGACTCTCCGCCTGAATGTTGCCATAGTGCTCTTCAACAATGCTGTAAACCAGTGCAAGACCAAGACCTGTGCCTTTATTGGTGGGTTTGGTGGTGTAAAATGGCTCGAAAATGTGGTCAAGCTTGTCGGCGGCGATACCGCTTCCCTGGTCGATGACTTCGATGATAGCTGAGTAGCCATCGGCCTCACCAATCACCCGCACTTCGCCGCCATCTGGCGAGGCGTCACGGGCGTTGGTCAGCAGGTTTACAAACACCTGCACCAGCCGCTGTTCATCTCCCAGAATGAGCAGTTCTGGCGGGCAGGCGTTGAGGTACGAAATGCCCAGCCCCTTGTCGCTCAACGACAATAAATTAATGGACTCCTGCACGCAGCGGCGTATTTGTACCGGTTCGTAACGGTTGGCGGGGGCGTGATTGCCGGAGCGGGCGAAATTCATCAGCGACTGCAGAATATTCGAGATGCGCCGGGTTTGCTGCTGAATCTGATCGGCGGTGTCGAGAATGTCCGGGTTATCGGTTTCCAGTCGCAGATTTTGCGCCAGCGAAGAAATACCAGTAACCGGGTTACCGATCTCGTGGGCGACACCGGCTGCCAGCCGGCCCACTGAGGCTAGCCGTTCGCTGTGCATCAGTTCGTCTTCCAGCAAGCGAATCTCGGTTTGGTCTTCCACCATAATAATGCTTCCGCTTTCGGCATGGTCGGGTCCGCTCAGGGCGGCTTTGTGCAAGTTCAGCCAGTGTGGCTGGCCACGCAGGTCCAGGCGGTGTTTGTAGCGGTGCACGTCCTCGCCCCGGTTAAAGTCGTCCAGAAGCTGGTGCCAGTGTGGCGGCAAGGTGGCCAGGCGTGCGCCAACCACTTCGTCGGCGCTGATGCCGGTCAGGCGCTCCATGGTCTGATTCCACATCAGGATTTCGCCATCTTCACCCACTGAACAGGCGGGTATGGGCAGATTTAATAGGGTCTGACGATAATGCCGGCGCAGGTTGTCTAGCTCACCGGCTAACCCGGTGAGCCGGTTCTGATAGTCGCCCAAGGCGCCTTCCACGTATCGAATATCTTGGGCTGCGCGCTGCATGGGTTTGAACCCCAAATGGCGCTTGACCATATCGCGGGCGATTTCCGGCCCCATCAGGCCCGACAGATTGGCTTCCACTTGGTCTCGCAGGCGCCTTAGCTGATAAGGACGGTACTCTACTTCGGGTAGTTTCAGTTGTAACAGTGCGCGTTCAACCTCGCGCTGGGCGCCATCTTGTCCCAGAGGATCGCTGAGCTGGCGTACAAAGTCTGCAGACGATGCTGCCAGCAATTCGCGCCGCTGCGGCCGCGACAAGGCTCCGAGCGAGCAGGCCTGGGCGGCGCTGCGTTCTTCACTGTTGCTGGAGCTAAGCACAGACACCACCACGAACATCACGACGTTGGCGCCCAGACTGAGGAACATAAAAAGATGCCAGTTACCGGCGGTCGACACTATCGGGCTGTCCAGCCACAACAGCAGGTTTGCAGCGCCGGAAAAGGGGAGCATCAGGGTGATCACCCAGATTGCCAGCCCGGTCAGCAGGCCGGCGATCAGGCCGCGGCGATTGCCTTCGGGCCAGAAGATGACTCCCAGGGCGCCGGGTAACAGCTGCAGGGTACCGGTGAGAGAGATTGCACCAAGAATCGACAGCTGCAGATTTTTGCCCAGGGTTTCATGAAACATCAGAGCCAGAAACAGGATCAGGGCAATCAGCAGCCGCTTGACCCATTGCAGCCAGCGGTAGATGTCGGCCTGATCTTTGGGCGTTTTCAACGGCAGTACAATGTGGTTCAGGGCCATGCCCGCAAGCGCCAGGGTGCTTACAATCATTAAACCACTGGCGGCAGAGAGGCCTGCAATGTACATCACCAGCGTTAACGCGGGGCTGCCCAAGGCTTGGCCAATACCAATGCTGTAGTAATTGGCCGCGGTGGTTACCCCAAGCTCCTGGCCGCCCCAAAGAATCAGCGGTATCGGCAGGCCCAGTAGCAACAAGTACAAGGGGAGGCCCCAACTGGCTTTGGCCAGCGACGCCGGAGACGGATTCTCACTGAAAATCATGTGGTACATGTGTGGCAGTACCAGTACCGACGCGAAAGACATCAGCATAACCGCCCGCCAACTGGCGTCGTCGATACTCATAGCCATGTCAACGACGGGTGCTTGGTTTTGGTCCAGCCAGAGCTGAAGAGCATCGGGGCCGCCGAACACACCAAACAGAATGATGCCGCCTAATAGTAACAGTGCCAGCAGCTTGACCAGCGAGTCAAAGGCGATGGCAACCACCAGCCCGCGGTGGTTGCTGGCGTGGGCGCTGCGGCGGGTGCCAAACAAAATGGCGAACAGCACCACGGTTGCGCTGAACAGAGCGCTAATAAGGTTAGGCGACACATCGGGGGCAAGAATGCTGGCAGAACTGGTGACGGCCTGAATTTGCATGCTCAACAGAGCCAGAATGGCTGCGCCAGAACACAGCGTGACCAAAGTGCCCGCCCATTGACTGCGGTAACGATAGGCAAAAAGGTCAGCCAACGAGGTTAGCTGATATGCCCGCCCGATACGCATATACGGATTCAGTAGCACCGGCGCCAACAAAAATGCACCGCTTATGCCCACATAATAGGCAAGAAAGCCGTAACCGGTTTCCGCCGCCGCACCAACCGATGCATACACCGACCAAATGCCGGCGTACACGCCCAAGCTAAGCACATAAATGAGCGGGTGGCGCACCAGCTTGCGTGGCAGCAAGCCGCGCTCTGATATCCAGGCAATGCCGAACAGCAAACTCAGGTAGGCAACGCTGACCAGCAGCAGGCCGGCAGCACTAAAATTCATTGGGATCACGCCGCCATTCCAACCATACGCCAATGGCAATCAGTCCGGCCCAGATCAGATACGGGCTGTACCAGGCATTGCCGGACGACATCCACCAGTCGAGGATGTTGGGAGAGAAGACGTAAATCGCCAGGACCAGCAAAAAAACCAGACGATAGATATACATCTAGAGTAACCGTGCCGCAGTGGATTCATGGCTTTATAGCACGATCGCGGCGCTGCTGTCAGAAATGGCGGGCTACCAGTGCTGGGCGGTTGGCACAGGAATCGCGCTGCGCTGCCAGTGGGCGTGGGCCCAGGCAAGAACGGTGGAGGGTGGTTGCTGGGCCAGTTGCGCTGGCGGTTGCTGCCCTAAAGCGTTCAGCGCGGCCAGTAGATTTGCGCTGGCATTGGCGTCGTCCAGCGCCGGGGCGTGGTTCTGTTTGCTCAGCTTTTGGCCTTGCTGGTTGCGTATCACAGGAATGTGCAAAAATTGTGGCACGACGGCACCCAGCGCCTGAAACATCTGGTGCTGGGCGGCGGTCATGGTGCGCAGGTCTGAACCGCGCACTACGTGGCTGATGGCTTGATCGATATCGTCAACCACTACTGCCAATTGATAAGCGTAGAAGCCTTCTTTACGCAGTATTACCGGGTCGTCTGTTTCTGCCTGCAGGCTCTGTTGCTGTTCACCCAGCAGCTGGTCGGTCCAGCGGCAGCGTTGGCTGCGCAAAGCAAAGCGCAGGGCGAAGTCGCCGGGCGGCCAGGGGTGTTCGTTGGACACACTTGGGTTGAGGTAATGGTTGCGGCAATGGTTGGGGTGTTGACCCTGGTTGGCCTTCAGCTGTTTGCGTGAGCAGCGGCAAAAGTAGGCGTGCCCTGTTTCCATCAGGGTTTCAGCAGCGGCGCGGTAAGCGCTATGGCGTTGGGATTGGTAGCGCACAGGTTCATCGCCAATCAGGCCGTGAGCGCTCAGGCTGTGGAGTATTCGGGGTGTCGCATCTACTGGTTGGCGTAATGGGTCCAGATCTTCAATGCGCACCAGCCATTGGCCCTGGCGGTGCTTTGCCTCCAGGTAGCTGGCCAACGCGCTCACCAGTGAGCCGAAGTGCAGCGGGCCGGTGGGCGATGGAGCGAAGCGGCCGCGGTAGGAAACGTTAGGCGTCATGGTAAATTACGCCGGTGCAATAGCAGCCGGCGCGGTTTTGACAGGTTGGTAGACAGGTCAGATGCCGGTCTGGCGCTCGCGGATTTCCGCCAGGGTTTTGCAATCAATGCACAGTGTGGCAGTGGGCCGGGCTTCAAGCCGGCGGGCGCCTATTTCTACACCGCACTGGTCGCAGAAGCCGTAATCGTCTTTGTCGATGCGATCAACGGTTTTGTCGATCTTCTTAATCAGTTTGCGCTCGCGGTCACGGGTGCGCAGTTCCAAGCTGAACTCTTCCTCTTGGGTAGCTCTGTCGCTGGGGTCTGCGTAGTTGGCAGCATCTTCCTGCATGTGGTGCATGGTGCGATCCACTTCTTCCATCAGCTCTTGCTTCCACTTCAGTAGCAGGCCTTTGAAGTGTTCAAGCATGTCCGCGCTCATGTATTCTTCACCTTTTTTCATTTCGTAAGGAGTGAAGTTGGTGAAGTTTTCGCTTGAATTGGCTGTTTTATTGGTCATTGAAACCGGCCTCTTGTGAGTACTGCTACAAGAACGCTTTGCTTCCTTTCGCGTCAGCCCCCGTGGCTGTGCGGTATAAAACCTGGATTATAAAGCATTCGCACTAAAACGGGATTTGGCGGAAAATAGCAGATAAGTTGCGGAGGTGCCAGCTTTGCTGCAATACATATGACTTAGAGGTATGCATGAAGTTTGAACAACCGTTACTGGAGGGGCGGCTTAATCGCCGCTACAAACGCTTTTTGGCCGATGTGCGACTGGCCGATGGCAGCGAAGTGACCGCACATTGCCCGAACACCGGCAGCATGCTGGGCTGTCAACCGGCGGATGGAAGGGTGTGGCTGAGCCGCAGCGATAACCCTGCGCGCAAGTTGCCGTATACCTGGGAACTTGTTGAAACGGTTCCTGGCACCCTGGCCTGTATAAATACGGCAAGACCGAACTCCCAGGCCCGCGAGGCGATTGAAGCGGGCCGTATCAGTGAGCTGACTGGATATAGCCATTGCCGCCCAGAAGTAAAATATGGCGAAGAAAAAAGCCGAATTGATCTGTTGCTTTCCGGGCATGAAGCGAAGCCGGATGCCTGGGTGGAAGTGAAAAACGTAACGCTTGAGGACAACGGCCAGGGCTTTTTTCCAGACGCCGTGACAACCCGCGGGCAAAAGCACTTGCGAGAGCTTATGGCTCAGGTTGCGCTGGGTGATCGTGCGGTGCTGTTTTTTGTGGTGAATCACACGGCTATCGAAACGGTGCGGCCGGCAGATCACATAGACCAGCATTACGGCCAGCTGCTGCGACAAGCCCGTGATGCAGGCGTAGAGATCATGGCCTACCGGGCAAACCTGGCCAACGATGACGGCAGCCCGTCCGGCGAGATGAATCTAACCGAACCGGTGCCGGTTATTCTCGAAGTCTGATGTCCGGTTCAGTTCAACAGTCCAGCTTCATTTGCCTGTTTGTCACGTGCCTGTGCTGTACCGCATTCGCGTGCCGTGGTTCAGAGACATCAAGATCTCATCGGCTTGAAGCCGGTCAGGAAAGAAGCTACCGGAAATCTTGGCACCCGCAATACTGGCTCCTTCCAGGTTTGAGTGACTGAAATCTATACCCCTCAGGTCCGCGCCTCGAAAATAGGCGTGGCTCATGTCGAGCCCTGTGGCATCCATGCCACGCAAATCCAGCCCTCTGAAATCCCCATGAGAAAAACTGGGCAGGTCGCCCCGGGTTAATTTTTTGGCATTGAAGGCGCTAATATCCTCCGTGCGAAGCGTTTCGTAGAGCGGGTCTTTAATATGATGCACGGCGTCGGTTTGCATGATGTTTCCTTATAGCGTTCTGTTCCGGTTCTATAACGAGCATCGTTCATCCAGTCCGTTTTGGCCCTGGTAGCTCCAGGAACTTACCTGGGGAGAAGCCCAAAATGCTGTCGAATTCGGTCTGCAACGGCTTCTGCCACATGTTCCTGATCGGTACGAAGATGGGCGGTATAGATTTTTTCTTCAGCTGTCAGAGGTTCAAACCAGTCTTTCTGGGCATCCAGCAATTCTTCTGTGGCTTCCGAGGCGTCGCCTTTGCGTTTGCGTACCCATTCTTTTCGCAGCCCCTCTGGTGCTTCGCAGTGAATCAGCGCAAAGGGCACTCCCTGGCTTTCCGCAACAGCGGCAAACAGCGCGCGCTCCTGTTCTTTCAGACAGGCAGTGTCGGCTATAACCGGGAAGCCCGCAGCAAGCAGGCTGCTGGCAAGCTTCGCCAAGCGTTCATAAGTCTTTGTGTTGGCTTCGACGGAGTACAGGTTGCCCCCGGTAGGCGACTGACTGCCGTCCAGCGGCGCCAGCCCATGCAGACGTTTGCGTTCAACGTCCGATCGCAGCCGAATAAGACCCAGTTCGCCAGCCAAAGCGGCACTGACACAGGTTTTGCCACTTGCGGATAAGCCGACGGTGGCAATAAAGTAGCGGTTAGGAATGCTGCTGTAATCTTCTGCAAGCTGAGCGTAAGCGTTATAACGCTGCATCAGCTCTTCTTTTTCACTGTCGCCCAAGGACGGATTACCCATAGTGAACAGCGCAATTTTCGCTCGCACTATTGCCCGGTAAGCCTTGTAAAGCGGCAGCAGAGGCAGCGCCTCAAAATCATCGCGATATTCCAGGTAGGTGTTCAACACCAAGTTGGCTTTGGCGGTTTCGCCCCGGGATTCCAGGTCCATCAGCAGGAATGCTAGATCGTTAATAACGTCAATCCAGCGGAACGGCTCGTTGAACTCGATGCAGTCGAACACCGTTACCTGATCGTTATACAGAGTGATGTTCGCCAGATGCAGATCGCCATGGCATTCACGCACCAGGCCTTGTTGGTGGCGTGCAGCAATCAGTGGCTGATGGCGCTCGAAGGTGGTGCGGGTCCAGATTTCCAGATTGTCCAGCTGTGCAAGCTGGCTGGCATCGCTCAGCAGCGGCCGAATCTGGTCGAAATTCTCCTGCATGGCGGCGTAGACCGCGTCGGGGGCTCCCAGCGGGCTGGAGGGATCAACCGGCGGCAGGCTGTCGTGAAACTTCGCTGCTTGTTGGGCCAGTGTCGCCAGGCGGCCCGGCTCCAGTTCGCCCCGTTCCTGCTGGCGATCGAACAAATCGTCCTGGCGGAACTGGCGCATTTTCAAAACGTACTCAAAGGCTTCCCCGCTGCCACCCAACACCGGATTTTGTGGCGTGCCGGTAATGGGGATAACTTGCAGATACAAAGGCGCTGCCAGGCGCCGGTTCAGCCGCAGCTCTTCTTCGCAGAAATGCTTGCGCTGCGGCAAGGTGGAAAAGTCGAGGAAGCCAAAATTCATCGGCTTCTTGATTTTGTAGGCAAACTCACCGGTCAGAAGAACCTGGGAAATGTGAGTTTCGATAACCTGAAACTGGTGAACCGGATGGTCGTACAAAGCCGGATTTTGTAAAGCTTGAACCAGTGTGTTCGCAGGCGAATCGCTCAAAGTGTTTTCCTCGTGTTGCTTGAACCCATTAATTGTCTATGTGACATCATAATGGCTAGATTACGGAAATAACACACAACTGGCCTGCTGCGAAGGCTAGTGTATTGTCTGGCTAATTCGCAAGTCCCCCAGAAGGTCAGTAGGCTTACCAATTAGTCACACCAGACATCAGAGCGTTCGTTATACTGCCGCCATGAAAAATACCGATAAGACCCGCAAGCCCGGTCGCAAAAAACCGGCTCCCCGTAAACAGCTCGCCGCCGTACAGTCCCGCCGCAAGGGTTTCTGGCGTATTTTACTGCGTCTGGCACTGCTTGGCCTGTTCTTGCTGGCGGGCTGGATGGTGTATCTGGATGCGCAGGTCACATCGCGCTTTGAGGGTCGCCGCTTCGAGGTGCCATCGCGGGTTTATGCCCGGCCGCTGGAACTTTACAGCGGTGCTCCGGTAAGTGCCGCTGCGCTAGAGCAGGAGTTGGCACTGGCGGGCTTCCACAAAGGCGATGGTTCACGCTCGGGCAGTTATCAGCGCAGCGGCGGGCGCTTTCTGATCAGCAGTCGCGGCTTTGATTTCCCAGATGGCAAAGAGCCGCGGCGGCACTTGGCTCTGAGTATAGCGGGTGACCAGGTTCAGAACTTACAGGTTGTTAAAGGCCCGGATAGCGCGATTGTGCGTCTGGAACCGGCGCAGATTGGTGGTATTTATCCGGCGCATCAAGAAGACCGAATTTTAGTACAGCTGGATAAATTGCCAGAGTTGCTGCCGGCTGCGCTGATGGCGGTGGAAGACCGCCGTTTTTATGACCACCACGGTATTGCGCCGCTGTCGATTGCCCGCGCCATGCTGGCAAACGTTCGTGCAGGCGGTATTGTTCAGGGTGGTAGTACGCTCACCCAGCAGCTGGTGAAAAACTTTTTTCTGACCCGCGAGCAAACCCTGCTGCGCAAGGGTAACGAGGCTTTGATGTCGATTCTGCTGGAACTGCACTACAGCAAGAGCGACATTCTGGAGACCTATCTTAACGAGGTGTATCTGGGCCAGGCGGGGACACGCAGCATTCACGGTTTTGGTCTGGCCAGCCAGTTCTATTTTGCCGAGGCATTAGAGGATTTGCTGCCCCACCAATTGGCGCTGCTGGTTGGCATGGTCAAGGGGCCCAGTTATTACAACCCTCGTCGCCATCCGCAACGTGCCACGGCAAGGCGCAACCTGGTGCTGGACCAAATGCAGCAGGCAGGCCTGTTGGGTGAAGCCGACGCGCAGCGTGCACGGTCTTTGCCTTTGGGCGTGAGTGACAAAGCTTCTTTTTCACAGAATCGCTATCCGGCTTATATCGACCTGGTTCGCCGCCACCTGGCGCGGGATTACAAAGAAGAGGACTTACGCAGCGAAGGCCTGCGAGTTTTCACAACCCTTAACCCTGCTATGCAAGTGGCTGCTGAGAAGGCTGTAACGGAAACGCTGGCACGCTTGGGCGACAAAGCGCTGGAGTCGGCGTTGGTGGTGACGGCGAAAGACAGCGGCGAAGTGCTGGCTCTGGTCGGCGGGCGTGACCCGCGTTACGCCGGTTTTAATCGAGCACTGGATGCCAGCCGCCAGATTGGTTCATTGGTGAAGCCCTTTGTGTACCTGGCCGCGTTGTCGCAGCCGCAGCGTTACACGCTGATTACGCCGTTGCAGGACACACGCTTCACCCTGAAATTCGAGAATGGCACGGTATGGCAGCCAAAAAACTACGACGGTCTGGAACGGGGCGAAGTACCCTTGCATCAGGCGTTGTCTAAATCCTATAACCTGCCGGTGGTTCGGGTGGGTCTGGACATTGGGTTGGCCGAGGTGAAATCCACGCTGCAGGCGTTTGGCACCGACTCGGCTATTTCTGACTATCCGTCTATGCTGTTGGGCGCTGTAGCGATGACGCCGGTGAATGTGGCGCAGATATACCAGGGCCTGGCGACGTCAGGGTTTAACACCCCCCTACGCACCATTCGAGAAGTGACCGAGGCGGGCGGCGAACCGCTTAGTCGCTACAGTTTGCAGGTGAACCAGGTGGCCGACCCGGCCGCAGTGCATCTGCTGCAATACGCTATGCAGGAAACCATGCAAGAGGGCACGGGCCGCTCGGCCTATAACACTGTACCCCGCGCTTTGGCGTTGGCCGGTAAGACAGGCACCACTGATGACGGCCGCGATGCATGGTTCGCCGGCTTTAGCGGCGACTTGCTGGCGGTCGTCTGGGTAGGGCGAGACGACAACGGCGCTACCCCGTTAACTGGGGCCAGTGGAGCCTTGCCGGTGTGGTCGAAGTTTATGGCTCAGGTGCCGCAAAACAGTTTCACGCCGGTATTACCCGACGGCGTGCAATACCATTGGGTAAATGTACAACAGCAGGCGTTAACCGATGAACAATGCGAGAATGCGCGCCTAATGCCGTTTATCATCGGCAGCGAGCCAAAGCAGACAATCACCTGTGCTGGCGCTCTGCCACAAAAAATCCGTGGTTGGTTTGAAGGATTGTTTCAATGATGAGAGTGCAGATGAGAGCACAAGTGTTTCGCAGCGCAGTTGTTTGTGCCGTTTTGTTACTGGCGGGCTGTGCCAGCGGACCAGGTGATGGTATTTACGTGCCTGCCGGAGAGCGTCCGCAGGCGCCCAAACCGCCACTGACCGACGGCGCCGCCAAGCCAGCCGATGAACCGCAGGTATGGCGCAAAAGCGAACAGCCGCCTGAACAAAAAGCACAACAGCAAACAGGCGTGCCCGGGTACCGCGAATCCGGTGATCAGATGCCTGCTGCGGCAGCGGGCCTGGTAAAAGAGGCCGATACCCTGATGGCGCAGGGTAATGGGGCTGCGGCGATTACCCGCCTGGAACGGGCGCAGCGCATTGCACCGAGGTCTGCGGCGGTGTATTTCAAACTGTCCGAAGCTTACGTGATGACAGGCCAGCTTGGCAGCGCTGAACAGTTTACCCTTAAGGGGCTGTCGCTGGCGGGGCGTGATGAGCGCCTGCAGCGTTCAGGCTGGTTACTGTTGGCCGATATTCGCAGAGCTCGGGGCAATGTGGCTGGTGCGCGGCAGGCCGAAAGCCGCGCCGCGCGGCTGTAATTCAGGCAAAATGGTCGCCCAAAAAAGAACTGCGGGCAGCAAAAAGGCCATGGCGTTTAGCCGTGGCCTTTTTGCTTGGGGCAACGTTGTCACAACATTTTAAAGCGTTGCAAATACTTTGCGTGCTGCGTTCAGAGTGAACTCGATGTTCTCATCGGAAATGGCGGCGCTGGTAAAGCCGGCTTCAAAAGCCGACGGCGCCAGGTAAATGCCTTCGGCCAGCATGCCCTGAAAAAACTTCTTGAAGCGTTCGATATCGCACTCCATCACTTGGTCAAAGCGAGTGACGGACGATTCTTTGCTGAAGAAGAAACCGAACATGGCACCGGCACCTTGTACCGCCAGCGGAATACCCGCCTCGTCGGCTGCTGCCTTCAGGCCAGCGCAGATTTTTTCAGTCTTAAGGGTCAGTGCGTCGTGAAATCCAGGTTCGGAAATCGCGTTCAGTGTGGCCAGGCCAGCGGTCATCGCCAGCGGATTACCGCTCAAAGTGCCCGCTTGGTAAACCGGGCCCAAAGGCGCAATGTGTTCCATGATTTCGCGTTTGCCGCCGAAAGCACCTACCGGTAAGCCGCCACCGATCACTTTGCCCAGCGCCGTCAGGTCTGGGGTTACGCCGAACAAACCCTGGGCGCCGCCCAGTGACACCCGGAAACCGGTCATCACTTCGTCAAAGATCAACACTGTGCCGTATTCGTCGCAGATCTCGCGCAGGCCTTCCAGAAACCCCGGAACCGGTGGAATGCAGTTCATGTTGCCGGCTACCGGCTCTACAATAATGGCCGCGATCTCGTTGCCCATGGCGCGGAAGGTTTCGCGCACGTCATCAATATCGTTGAAGTTCAGGGTCAGGGTGAGTTCGGCCAGGCAAGCGGGTACACCAGGAGAATTAGGCACGCCAAGGGTCAGCGCGCCGGAACCGGCTTTCACTAGCAGTGAATCAACGTGGCCGTGGTAGCAACCCTCAAATTTGACCACTTTGTCGCGGCCTGTGTAGCCGCGGGCCAGGCGCAGCGCGCTCATAGTGGCTTCGGTGCCGGAGTTCACCATGCGCACCAGTTCGATGGACGGCACCAGTTCGCACACTTTCTTGGCCATCTCGGTTTCGATGGCGGTTGGTGCGCCGTATCCCACGCCCAGATCAATCTGAGCGTGCAGGGCGGCTCTGATACGAGGGTCAGAGTGGCCAACAATCATTGGCCCCCAAGAGCCGATGTAATCAATGTAACGACGATCATCTTCATCATAAAGGTACGCGCCCTGGGCACGCTTGAAAAAAATAGGCGTACCGCCAACACCGCGAAAAGCCCGTACCGGGGAGTTAACTCCACCAGGAATGTATTTCTGGGCCTGTTCGAACAGGGTTTCGGAGTGCGTCATGTCTGGGCTCCTGTTAAATGCTTTGAAAAAATTGAGAACGATGTTGGACAAACAGCCGGCTAAATTCGCGGGCGCGTTTTGCAGTGGCATCCATGTCGGTGCTGAAAAGCCCACCGGCTACCGCCAGCAAATCGGCGCCAGCCTGAATCAAGGGTTCGGCGTTGCCCAGGGTAATGCCGCCAATGGCGGTCACCGGGAGCTTGAACTGTTTGGCCAGTCCCAGTACCTGTGTGTCGGCCGCAGAAGCGTTGGGTTTTGTGGTTGATGGATAAAACCGGCCAAATGCCAGATAATTTGCACCTTGCTCGCAGGCGGCTTGCGCCAACGCTAAGTCGGCGTGGCAGGTAATGCCAATAATGGCCTGTTCACCGAGCAGGCGCCGAGCGTCGGCCAAGGCGGTATCGCCTTGGCCCAGATGCACGCCGGCTGCTTGCACCCGCAAGGCCAGCTCGATGTTGTCATTAATCAGTAGCGGTACACCTGCATTGCTGCAGGCGGATTGCAGAGCGCTGGCCTGGCGCAGCTGTTCTGCTGCCGGCAAGTGTTTTTCACGGTATTGGACCAGTACTGCGCCACCTTCCAGGGCGGCTTCTACCGCCGCTATAAGTGTATCACCAGGGGTTAAGTGGCCGTCGGTAATGGCATACAGACCGGGTTTCAGCGTTAATGTTCCCATAGAATCCCCCGATCGGGGACAGGTTGCCCCTCACCCACTTTCAGCGCCTGAACGATGGCACGATGCACGTAGTTCTGCGCTTGCGCGATAGCAGCGCGCTGCGACAGGCCGCAGGCACGGCCTGCGGCAATAGAGGATGCCAGCGTGCAACCGGTACCGTGATATTCGCCACCAATACGTTCGATATGCCAACGCTGGGGCTCGGCATCACGGCGGTACAGCACATTGATGATGGCTTCGCCGGTGCCGTGGCCACCTGTGGCCAACACGTCACCGCAGCCAGCCAGCTGGAGTTTCGCGGCGGCTTTTTGCGGATCAGGTTCGCCGGTCAGCAATTCCAGTTCCACACCGTTGGGCGTGATCATTTCCGCCAGGGGGAACAGCCGCGTCAGCATGGCGTTAATGAGTTCCGAGTCTGCCAGATCACCGCCGCCGGCGGCTTTAATTACAGGGTCTACAATCAACGGTATGTGCGGGCGTTTGCGGACAAATTCTACCAGCACGTCCACCACGTCAGCATTACCCAGGGCGCCGGTTTTTATGGCGTGAATAGGCGTGTCGCCAGCCAGGCATTCAAGTTGACGACGAATCAGATCGGCGTCAATCGGCTCCGCAGCATAAACGTTGCGGGTGTCTTGCACGGTCAGGCAAGTCAGCACTGGCAGCGGATGACAGCCCAGAGAGGTAACAGACTGAATGTCGGCTTGCACACCGGCACCACCGGAGGGGTCCAGCCCGGACAAAATCAATACTTGGGGACGGCTGCGGAGTTTGATGGCTCTCTCCTTGCGCTGAGATTGTTGTTGGGAATAACCGTGTAGTGGCGGCCTAGAATGGCCGTACAACCGCAAGAATAACCACTGCCAGCAGCACAAATACGGGCAATTCGTTAAACCAGCGGTAAAACACGTGGCCTCGGGTGTTGCGATCGTCGCGGAACACTTCGACCAAGTGGCCACAGTAAAAGTGATAAACGATCAACAGCGCCACGAATACGAGTTTGACGTGAAACCAGCCTTGGCTGAAGTAGCCAGACACGTTATAGCTGATCAGCCACACGCCAAAAAATACGGTGGCAACCATCGACGGCGTGGTAATCCCGCGATACAGCTTGCGCTCCATGATTTTGAAGCGTTCGCGGCCCGGTTCGTCTTCGCAGGCCGCGTGGTAAACAAATAGTCGCGGAAGGTAAAAAATGCCGGCAAACCAGCATACCATCGAAATTATGTGAAAAGCCTTAATCCAAAGCATGCTTAACTCCGCCGATATTGATAATAACTTTCGATATCTGATTTCAGCACAACGCCATGAATTCGCAGGATCATTGGCGCCACGTGGCGCTGAACATACAGAGCTTCTGCGCTGCTGTTATCAAATTCATACAATGCCTCTTCAAGCGTGGCCTGATATTGCACCGGCGCCAGATCGCGACGATTTGCCGGTATGTTCATCAGATCAATCTGCTCGGGCAGGGGCTGGTCTTCGGTTTTCAGCAGTTTTTCGCTGTCCTCCAGAAAACGTGCCAGATCTACCGCCGGCATCAGCGACGTTGGTCCGTTGCTGCCGTCAATCACTAGCCATTTGGGCTCGGATTTCAGAATCTTGCGGGCTTGCTCAGGCGTCAGCCTGCGCTGAATGCGGAGGATACTCTTATCCATGATGGCCGCCACCGATACCCGCCGCAACGCCTGAATGACCGGAGAGTTCTGATAGCTTAGGCCTTGAGACTTGAGAATGGTCAAAAATAGCGATTTACAGCCAAACGCTTCGCTGGTGACCAAGCTCGATGTGGTAATGATCAGCATTCCCGGCAGGATAATGTTGGGGTTACGGGTTAACTCCATCAAGGCCATCAGTGCCGCTAGCGGCGCCTGTAATACGGCGCCCATCATGGCGCCCATGCCCAACATGGCGTAAAAACCCACCGATGATGTTAGTTCCGGCGCGATTTTTGCGCCAATCAAACCCATGGCTCCGCCTAGGGTGGCGCCCATAAAGACCGTGGGGCCAATCACCCCGCTGGGCATTCCCAGGCCTATGGTTGTCGAGGTAATCAACAGCTTGGCCATCCCTGCGGCCAGCAACAGCCAGAACCCCAGATGACCGTGAATAGTATCATTAACAGTGTCGTAGCCAATGCCCATGGTCTGCGGAATCAGCAGAGCAAAGGGCACCATCAATAGCCCCGCCACACACAGGCGCAGCAGCACCGGACGTTGGTGAAAACGGCCCATCACATCCACCAGCTTGATAAAAAGCGCGGCTGCCACACCAATGATGACGGCGATCACCAGAATCCAGGGTATTTCCAGCAATGAATTCATGGTCAGCGCTGGCACGCTGAAGGCGGGCTCGGAGCTGTACACCACCTGATTCACTACGGCCGCGCTCACCGCGGCTAGAATAATAGGGGTGAAGCCAGCCATCGTGTATTCCATCATCACCACTTCCATCGCGAAGATTACCCCGGAAATGGGCGTGTTGAACGAGGCCGAGATGGCGGCCGCACAGCCGCAGGCAACCAGGGTACGAATGCTGTTGTTGGGTAGCCGCATCCATTGGCCCATCAGGCTCGAAAAAGCCGCGCCCAAATGCACCGCAGGGCCCTCGCGGCCCGCCGACTGGCCACTGACAACGGTCAGTACCCCGCACACAAACTGCACAATGGCGCTGCGCAGGGAAATGTACCCTTGATGATAATTCAGGCGTTCCATAACATGAACAATGCCGACTTTGCGGTCGTGAATCGCCAAGCGATGCAGCATTAACCCCAACGTTAGAGCGCCGGCAAGTGGCAGCAGTCCGCGAGTGATGATGTGTAGTTGCTCGAAAGATTCGAAACTATCGCCTGGCAAAAAGTAACCCAGCGGCCACTCGATCGCCTGTCGGAACAGCAGTATCACCACGCCGGTCACTAATCCGGACAGCAGTCCCAGCACGGCCAGTTGAGGTAGCGCGTCTGCCCCGGATAACCGGCGCCGGAAACTGGCTTTCATTTTCGCCATTAGCGGGCGTGCGGAACGGATCATAAGGGGTGCATGCAGGGCCTGGGCCGGTTGATGATTCTCATACCGGTACTAATCCGGCGCAGATTGTCTTTGGTATTGTAGCCACCCCTGTCAGGGCTGCAATAAGCGGTTGGCTTATCATGATAGAATAATGGCTAAAAATGCAATTTCAGGAAACAGACGAGTGGGAGCTTAAACGTGATTAAAGTAGGTATTGTAGGTGGCACCGGATACACCGGCGTGGAATTGTTGAGGGTTCTGGCCGTGCATCCCCAGGCACAAGTGCATTGCATTACCTCGCGTTCGGAAGCGGGTATGCCCGTTTCTGACCTTTACCCAAATCTGCGCGGCCACTTTGATCTGGCGTTTTCAGAACCCGATGTTGCTGTGCTTTGCCAATGTGATCTGGTGTTTTTTGCCACGCCACACGGTGTAGCCATGCGAATGGTGCCGGAGTTGATGGCAGCGGGTGTGCGCGTCGTGGATTTGTCGGCCGATTTCCGCTTGAAAAATTTGGACGTGTGGGCTAATTGGTATGGGATGCCTCACGAGAGTCCGGAGTGGGCGGAAAAGGCCGTTTACGGTCTGCCCGAAGTAGTGCGTAGTGAACTCCATGATGCCCAGCTGGTGGCTAACCCCGGTTGTTATCCTACTGCGGTGCAACTGGGTTTTCTGCCTTTGTTGGAAAACAGGCTGGTAGACAGCTCCCGCTTAATTGCCGACGCCAAATCGGGCTCCAGTGGTGCGGGCCGTCAGGCCAGCGTGGGTATGTTGCATGGCGAGGTTGGTGAAAGTTTCAAAGCCTATGGTGCCTCTGGCCATCGCCACCTGCCGGAAATTCGCCAAGGCTTGAGCCAGGCCGCAGGAACAGCGGTGGGCGTTACATTTGTGCCGCACTTGGTGCCGATGATTCGCGGTATAGAAGCAACGCTCTACGCTGAATTGCATAATGCAGGCGATTTTGACCGGCTGCAGGAGTTGTACGAAGAGCGTTATCGCGATGAGCCCTTTGTGGATGTAATGCCGTTTGGCAGTCACCCGGAAACCCGCAGTGTGCGCGGCGCAAATCACTGCCGCATGGCGTTGCACCGCCAGGAAAACAGCAACGTGATTATTGTTACCTCGGTGATTGATAATCTGGTGAAGGGTGCTGCCGGTCAGGCCGTACAGAATATGAACGTCATGTTTGGCCTGCCCGAAACCATGGGCCTGGAAGCGCCAGCCATGCTGCCATGAGAGCCGTAACAGCTGTAAATCGGGCTGCTGGCGCGGCGCTCAAGGGTGGTTAACTCCGCCCTTCAAACAATTAAACGTGCAGGTGTTGGCCGTCGCAGGTTGATGTTGGCGCTGGGTTGCGGGACGTTTTTGGCCGGCGGCTACTGGGCCGGTGTGCAGCACGGCACTGATAGTGAAGGTGCACGCTTGGGCCAGGTTGAAGTTGAGCGTGACCAGTTAGAAGCGTCTGCGACAGAACTGCGCAAACAGTATCAGGCAGCCCGGCAGCAACAAATAAGTTTGGAGCGTGGGCGGGCGATTGACGAGCAAGCGTTGACCCAGGCCCGGCAGAGCATTGTGGCGCTGGAAACCAGCAATGCCCAGTTGCGCTTGGATCTGGGTTTTTATAAAAAAATCATGGCTCCGGCAAGCGTGGCCAAAGGCTTGCAGATTGACCGCCTGAGTATTGATAAAAACCCCGAGGGCGGTTTCGATTTTCGGCTGGTGGTGACCCAGGTTGGCAACAATAAGCTCTATCAGTCGGGTGTGGTAGCCGTGAATCTGTTGGGCCAGTCTGGTGATAGTGCAGAGGCAATCCCGCTACGTGATGTATCGCCACAGATTGATGATGTGGGTATCAAGTTCCGCTTTCGCTATTTCCAGGACATTAACGGCTCACTCACATTACCCGATGGGTTTGAGCCTCTGGAGGTGCAAGTAGTAGCGCAGCCGAAAGGTAACGAAACCGTGCAGGCCAAGCGTACTTTTCTATGGAGCAAACTGGTGGCAAATTAGCCCGTGGGCAGAGGCGTCGCGCTGCGCAATGTTTGCGCTCTGGTAATAGTTGATTGTTTTAGTCAGGAATACGATAATCATTAAAATTCAGCCAACATTCCGGAGGGGAACTTGAGCGTAGTTCAGCAACAGGTATCAGCCCCGCTGTTTTTCAGTGACAGTGCGGCGGCCAAAGCCAAAGAGCTTATTGATGAAGAAGGCAACGCCGACCTCAAGTTGCGGGTGTATGTAACCGGTGGGGGGTGTTCTGGCTTTCAGTACGGGTTTTCATTCGATGACGCCCAAGACGATGAAGACACAATTATCGAGCGCGACGGCGTGAAACTACTGGTAGACCCGATGAGTTATCAGTACTTGGTAGGTTCTACAGTCGATTATCTGGAAGGTCTACAGGGATCACAATTTGTGGTGAACAACCCCAACGCCAGCTCCACTTGCGGCTGCGGCAGTTCCTTCTCCATCTAAATCTAACGAGCTGTTGGCGTTGTCTACTGGCTGCCGGCATTGCGTGATGAACTGTCGGAACTCGGCATTCATCAGGCCGGGTAGATGGCCCCCAACACTCTCGGCCCGCTGGCGCCGGTCACTTCTGGTAGATTGCCACTCAGTCCCAGAACGGTGCGGCGAGCCAACCAGGCAAATCCTGCGGGTTCCACCCATTGCGGGTCGAGCCCCAGTTCCTCAGTGCTACACACAGCTGCCGGGCTAAGCGCCCGAGCAAGTTCGCGCATCAACACGGGGTTCAGCGCCCCGCCGCCACACACATACACTGTAAACGCCGTCGATTGTGGCATCTGCCGAGCAATACTGACCACCGTAAGCTGTAGTAGTGTGCGCTGCACATCGGAAGCACGTAAGTCTGGGTAACGCTGCAGCCGAGTTTTTATCCAGCCTAGATTAAAGCGTTCTTTGCCGGTACTTTTTGGTGCCGGGCTTGCAAAGTAGGCGTCAGTAAAAAAATCACCAAGCAACGCCTCGTTGACAATACCTTCTTCGGCCAAGCGGCCGTCACAGTCAAAATGACGGCCAGTCTGGTCGGCACACCAGGCATCTAACAGGGCATTGGCCGGGCCTGTATCAAACCCGTAAACGCTTCCTGTTCCGGCTCTCGGTAGCCAGGTAATATTAGCAATGCCGCCCAAATTGATGATGCAGCGATCTTCCTCTACGCTGCTGAAAAATGACTGGTGAAACAGTGGCATCAGCGGCGCGCCTTGCCCTCCAGCGGCCATGTCGCGGCGACGAAAATCGGCAACGGTCGCGACTCCGGTGTACTCGGCGATAATGCTTGGGTTAGCAATTTGCAGGGAAAATGGCGCGCTGCCGCTAGGCTGGTGGCGTATTGTTTGGCCATGGCTGCCCACCGCGCCAATACTCTCTACAGGTATGCCGGATTGCTGAATAACGGTGTTGGCAGCCTTGGCAAACAACTGGCCCGTCAGTGTATCCAGCTCACCCAACTCGTCGGGTGTTGCGTGATTCTGGGCGGCCAGTTCTAGCCTGGATCGAAGTTCGGCGGGGTAGGCCAAGGTGTGGCGGGCGTGAAATTCTATGGTGTTGGTTTCAAACGACACCAGCGCGGCGTCTATGCCGTCCATGCTGGTGCCTGACATCAGCCCTATCCAGGCGGTCATGTTTATTTCCCTGAAGCCAGAGTCAAAGGCTGTTTTTCGTTACCGCGCAAATCGTCTAGCTGTGCCAACTGTTGCTGAGTGAATTTCTTGAAGCGGGCCAGTTCGGTTTTTGGAATAGGCTTGGCGTCTGGCAACTTAACGGTGCGTGAGTTGCGCGGTGCACCGTTAACCCGAAATTCATAGTGCAAGTGCGGGCCTGTGACCATGCCGGAAGAGCCAACGTAACCGATGGTTTCACCTTGCTTAACTCGTCCGCCATTTTTGATGCCTTTGCCAAGTTTGCTCATGTGGGCATAAAGCGTTGTAATATTGTCGCCGTGTGACAACACAACCGTACGGCCGTAACCGCCTTTCCAGCCGGCAAATTTGATCCGCCCGTTGCCCACCGCTTTAATGGGTGTGCCGGGGGGGGCTGCATAGTCGGTGCCTTCGTGGGGCCTGACTACATCTAGCACTGGATGCCGACGCTGCAAATTAAAGGATGACGAAACCCGGGCGTTTAGCGGCACGCGCAAAAAGGCTTTGCGCATACTGCTGCCAGTGGGGCTGTAGTAATCGGTTTCACCCTGAGCGTCTGTGTACAACATGGCGATGTTGTCTTCGCCGCGATTAACGAAGTTCGCCGACAGGATGCGTCCACTGCCAAATTTCTCGCCGTCCAGATACAGGTCTTCGTAAACCACTTCAAAGCGATCGCCTTTGCGCACGTCGTATACAAAATCGATGTCCCAGCCAAAAATGCCGGCCATTTCCATGGTTAGCCGGTCGTCCATTCCTGCAGCACGGGCAGCCAGGTAAAGGGAGCCGTCGACGGTGCCACTAGCAAATGCCGTTTGCACCTCAGGCTCGCGAACAACCTTTTTGCCAATGAACCCGTCTTCACCTTGGGTAATGCTAAGGCTTTCCAATTTGCTTCGCTGCAGCTCGACCCCGGCAAGGGATCCTTCAGAATCTGTGGCAAAACGGAGGGTCTCGCCGGCGTAAAGGCGCTGCAGTTTCTTGGCTTCGCCTGTTCCATGAATAACCGACAGCATAATGCCATCATTAAAGCCGGCTTTTTTGAACAGAGACGACAAGGTGTCGCCCGAACGAACATCAAACGATTGCACGTCTATGGTCGGCTTGCCAGGGCTAGAGAGAAGGGCCTCCTCTGCTTCGGCTGTAAGTGCGGTCGAAGGCGTAACGGCAGTTATCAGGTTTGAATTTAGGTTGGTTGCGGTGCTTGATGCTTGGGTTGCTTTTGCTTGTGCCCCAGGCACTAACGATGCTGGTACCGCAGGAGGAGGAGTAACAACGGTAGTGGCTGCGCCCGATTCAAGATCAAGTGCGATGGACATACGCTTGGCTTCTACATCCGCACTCGGGCTCATCAGCATGGCAGTGGTAACAACAACGGTGGCCGCTGCTGCGATGGTAATGTGGGTCTTGGGGAATGTTTTGAACACGTATTTCACCCGTTTTAGTCGATATTTCGGCAGCTTGTGCCGCTGTATTAAATCTGATTTTAATAGTCTAGCTGATAGATTACCGTATAAGAATCATCGGCAACAGACGTCAACATTACAGTTGCGGTGTTTGTTGCGCGGATTTCTCGGAGCGCGATTGTTATAATGCGTCGCCACGACTACTCAGAGATGGTTAAAAAATGAACAATAGCATCTTAGCAAAGTCGCGGCGAATAGGCAGGGTTGTTATCGAACTCTGTGAACTGGAACTGTTTCAAGTCAAATTATAAGGTGGGGTGTTCATGGCATCGATTGATGAATCGCTAGCGCTGATCAAGCGTGGTATCGACGAGCTAATTCCCGAGGAGGAGCTAGTCGCCAAACTTAAAGAAGGGCGCCCGCTGCGTATTAAGGCTGGTTTTGATCCCACTGCGCCTGATCTTCATCTTGGCCACACGGTGCTTATTAACAAGCTGCGCCAGTTCCAAGATTTGGGTCACGAAGTCATTTTCCTGATCGGCGACTTCACCGGTATGATTGGCGACCCGTCGGGCAAGAGTGCTACCCGGCCGCCGCTAACCAGTGAGCAGGTAGCGGCTAATGCGGTTACCTATAAAGAGCAGGTGTTTAAAATTCTGGACCCTGCCAAAACCCGCGTTGCTTTTAATTCCGAATGGATGAGCAAAATGAGCGCCGCCGACATGATTGCTTTGGCGGGGCAGTACACGGTGGCTCGCATGCTCGAGCGCGACGATTTTGACAAGCGTTACACCGGTGGTCAGCCGATTGCGATACACGAATTTCTATACCCTCTCATTCAAGGATACGATTCGGTCGCCCTGAAGGCAGACGTTGAGCTGGGCGGCACCGATCAGAAGTTTAACCTGCTGATGGGGCGGGCGCTGCAGAAGAACTACGGTCAGAAGCCGCAAGTCATATTGACGGTGCCCATTCTTGAGGGTCTGGATGGGGTGCAGAAGATGTCCAAGTCGTTGGGCAACTATGTAGGTGTGAATGACGCGCC